>JBGTEP010000070.1:0-10883 GCA_041747735.1 Chryseolinea sp. | reverse complement strand
TGGGATGCCACATCGATTAAAAAGGGAATTCACAAAACCAAAACCGGACCATCCGAGGAAGATTTCATGAAGGGATTGACTTCAGAAGATCCATTCGAGCGCCATGCCGCAGTAATGGGTTTAGGTGAGTCGGCTAATGAGAAAATATTACTGGCAACGATCACCGACAAAGATTCCAGCGTACGGCTCGGCGGAATGTTGGCAATGCAACGGATAGGATATGCAATCCCGGATTCTTTGATGCGCAAGCTGCTCAACGATCCGGAAGAAGTAATCCGCATTCAGGCGCTTATCTGGATTGGCGAGAAATCACTTGAGGGCTACCGGAAGGATATAGCCGACGTTTTAAAGTATGCGAACGTTTCGCCTGCGCTTTTCGAAGTTTATCTTGAGACAGTAAGACACCTCGTGCCGGACTTTATAGCATCTCGAAAGATGCGCGCCAAGCCTTATGCGAAGTCAATACCACGGCCATTGCCAACCGGCTTCCTTGCCACCCTGATCCGCGATGAAACGAACTCACCCACGGTCCGTGCTATGGCCATGAAGCACGTTGAAAACCCGGAGGAGCAAGCATCACTACTTAAAGAAGCCTTATCGAATAAAGCACATCCTGCCCTGCGTAAGGAAGCGACTCGGTTATTGTCAAACGTTATCCGGGGAGAAATGACAGATCGTTTACTTGGCATTTCGCTCGATCTGCATGAAGACTCCCCTTTAAGGGCAGATGCGTTGATTGCTCTCTCCCGACAACCCGGCAACTTTGTCGTTCAAGTGGCCACCTTGCTATCAGATACTTCAGAAGATGTTCGGATCGAAGCAGCCCGCTACTTGCGTTCAAGGTCTGCTTCTTCGGACGCGATTCAGATCGCAAAGAAATCTGTCACCGATACAAGGCAAAGTCCTGAGGTGAAGGAACAGTTGCAGATGATCGTAAACAAAACTGAAAAAATATCAACCAGTCACCCAGGGACCGTTGACGAATGGTTCAATCTCGTGGAATCGGGCGGCAATGCTGCCCGCGGCCGACGCGTCTTTTATTCACAGCAAGGAATGTGTTCTACCTGTCATGCAATCAACGCCACTGGTGGAGATCTAGGACCGGACCTTACGAAAGTAGCGCAATCGAAAACCCGCGTTCAATTGTTGAGAGCAATCATTGACCCGTCTAGTGAGATCAGTCCCGAATTCCAGGGATGGTTTATCCGATTAGCCAATGGTGAAGAAGTGCAGGGGCGGCAGATTGATATAGGCGAGGAGAACATCGAACTTTATACACACACGTCAGGTTTCAAAACGTTCTCCAAAAAAGACATCACCGACTATGGAATGATCGAAACGTCCCTCATGCCTTCGGGGCTTGAATCTAATCTTACCGTGAGTGATGTAAAAGATCTTATGGCGTTTCTTGAAACATCTGCTAAGAGCCAGTAACCTATAGCTGGTATTAAGTGCGGCTGAGGAAATAATTAAATTTAAGACTGTTGACTTTGGCAATTAGAACTGAAAAAACTAATTTAAATTTAGCAACGGCCGATAATAGTGCGATCGCCGGAATTGAATTAGGAGAGAACGTTGAATGCTATACCTGTTGGCCATCCTGATTCTTATAAACGATTCAAAAAAAACATTGTCCTCAAAAAATTAATATAACATCGATGCACAAGTTGTTTCTGGGATTAATACTATTCCTTTCACACGAAGTCAAAGCACAAAGTACTGTTGACAGCCTATTAAATTCCGATGACTATATTTTAAACGCAATAAGTCATAGAAAGGGAATTTACAAAACGTTCGAAGAATTCAAATACAATAATCCTTCGATTACTGAGAACTATGTCTTTGAAAAAAACAAACTCTGGTTAACAGACGCCAACGCCAGAAAGGTTAAAAAAGTTAACAGAAAAGATATATGGGGCTTTTGCGATGGAGCAAAAACATTTGTTAGCTGGAATACTTACAATGAGGTACTGGACAAAGGTAGGTACTGCTACTTTAAGGAAAAAGGGATAAGAATTATAAGCATTGGGCATGGGTTTCCACTTTTTTTCGTACCGTTTCCTCTTCCCTATACTGATGAATTGATTATCAATTTCAACACTGGAAAGACTTATATTCTATCAAAAAAATTATTAAAGGTCATTTTAAAAACTGATGATCCGGATTTATTGACAGAATTTATGGGGCAACAGCGGAAAGGCAAAAAACTTCACGAGTACCTCATAAAATATAATGAAAGAAACGTCGCCAGAATAAAATAGGCTAAAAACTAATTATATCTCGTCGAGCAACATATTATCGAAAGAGTGAAAGAAATATAGAAGAAATAAAATACCGAGTACCAGCAGCCGTTAAAAAGTCATTTCAAAACCCTCTCACAATGAAAAAATCAATGATGACATTTCTATGTTTGCTATTTGTAATAACAACTTACAGCCAGCCAAAAGAAACAGCTTCAAAATTAAACTTAGATTTTGAAACCACTGAAAACGGAAGACCGGTTGGTTGGAACGACCCTGCGAATTCCAATTACATTCTTTCTCTCGACTCTACCATTGCAAAGAGTGGGAAGTATTCATCGTCAATTGAGTTTATAGGTGAGAATCCCAACTTCATGGCGAGGGCATTTGCAATTCCAGAAAATTACGGAGGTAAGAAAATATCCCTTAGCGGTTACATCAAAACTGAGCACGTGACAGACGGATATGCCGGTCTGTGGATGCGGATAGACCCCGCTATTGCTTTTGACAACATGAATCAAAATGGCATTAAAGGCACAACTGACTGGACCAGGTATGAGATAACACTCGATATGAATCCGGAAAAGACAAAACAGATTGTCATTGGCGGATTACTAGTAGGGAAAGGGAAAATGTGGCTAGATGACTTGCAGGTTTCTATCGATGGCAAAAGTATTAAAGACATTAAGCCTCTCGAAAAAAAAATATTCCCAGCGGATGTAGACAATGAATTCGATCAGGGTTCCAAAATTGTAAGTATTGACAAAAAGCAATTTAAAAATTTAAAAACTCTTGGATTAATCTGGGGCTATTTAAAATATTATCATCCAAATATTGCCAAAGGCGATTATAACTGGGATTATGAACTCTTTAGAATACTACCCAAGATCCTGAATTCTGCTCCAAAAAATAACGATGAAATCCTGATAAAATGGATAGACAAGTTTGGTCAGTTTTCTCAAGACAGAGAATCCACCACAACATCGATCGAAGTGAAATTCGAACCTGATTTGGATTGGATTGAAAACTCCGGTTTCTCTCGCGACCTCATCAATTTACTACTTAAGATCAAAAATGCAGATAGATCCACTGAGCACTATTACATAGGATTACAACCAGGAGCAGGAAATCCTGACTTCCAAAATGAAAATCCGTATTCATCTATGGAGTACCCCGATGCCGGCTTTCGACTACTTGCATTGTATAGATATTGGAATATTATTCAATATTACTTTCCATATAAAAATCTGATTGAAGAAGACTGGAAGAATGTCCTGGAAGAATTTATCCCAAAATTTCTGAGCGCGGACAATGCGACTGACTATACGCTGGCAGTTTTAGAGCTTATTGAAAAGGTGCACGACACACACGCAACTATCTGGTATAGCAATCCGATTTTACGGAGCCATTTCGGACTCAAGTATGCTCCTGTTGCAGTCACTTTTATTGAGAACAAACCCATAGTAACATCCTATTTTAATGAAAAATCAGGAAAGGAATCCGGTTTACTGATAGGCGATATCATAACGACTATCAATAATCGCCCTATAGAAGAAATTGTAAATGAGAAACTAAAATACACACCGGCCTCAAATTATCCCACCAAACTAAGAGACATCGCCAAAAATCTTTTAAGAACAAATGAACCAACGATCAACGTATCATTTTCAAGAAATAATAAAATAGATAACAAAACCTTAAAAACATTTTCTGAAACCGAAATCGATATCTACAGTAGATATAAGGTTAAAGAGCCGCATTTTAAGATGGTGAATAATGAGATAGCTTACCTTAATAATGGTTCTCTTAAACGTGAGTACTTACCTGAAATATGGAAAGAAATAAAAAACACCAAGGGGTTGATTATCGACATCAGAAATTACCCTTCTGACTTTCCGATTTATGAGCTGAGTTATTATTTAATGCCTGATATCAGCCATTTTGTGAAGTTTACCAATGGAAGCGTAGAACGCCCTGGACTTTTTACTTTTACCAAAACCCTTACTGTTGGAAAGAAAAATCAAGATTCTTATAAAGGTAAAGTCATAATTATTGTTAATGAAACCTCACAAAGCTCGGCGGAGTTTCACGCAATGGCCTATAGAGTTCATCCCAATGCGACAGTAATTGGGTCAACAACTGCAGGTGCTGATGGTGATATATCACGATTTTATTTGCCCGGAGGAATAAATACCATGATAAGTGGAATTGGGGTTTACTACCCGGACGGAAGAGAGACGCAACGGATAGGCATTGTACCCGACATTGAAATCAAACCGACTATTCAGGGAGTTAAAGAAGGTCGAGACGAATTGCTAGAAAAAGCAATAGAAATAATTAAACAAGTAAAATGAAAGTCAATAAAAACGGTTCGTTAATTAACAAATGTGAATTCATCTTATGAATGGTTACATTAAATTTGCCCATTCTTTTCCAAAATATATTTGCCTATTACCAATACATCCATCTCAGTATTCAGGAAGCATCGGACGGCGTCTTCTGGTGTCGCAACGATAGGCTCGCCTCTTACATTGAAGCTGGTGTTAACCAACATGCCATAACCCGTTACTTTTTTAAATGAAACCAGCAGTTGGTATAAATATGGACAAGAAGCACTGCTGACTGTTTGCACTCTTGCTGAATAGTCTATATGGGTAATGGCCGGAAACTGTGATCGCTGTTGATAAAGTTTTTCCATCATAGAGAAAGACTTGTAACCTTCTGGTTCAGGAAACCGAACGCTTTCTTTGACCGGATATGTAAATAGCATGTATGGAGACTTTCCCTTGATATCAAAATACAGGGCCGCATCTTCTTCTAATACACATGGTGCAAATGGACGGAAACTCTCTCTGTTTTTTATTTTTACATTCAGCTTTTTTTGAACTTCTGGGTTGGCAGGGTCTGCCAATATACTTCTACTGCCCAGGGCTCTTGGACCAAATTCCATTCTTCCCTGAAACCATCCGACCACTTTACCTGATTTTATTAACGCGGATACACTTTCGCATATCACCTGAAAATCATCATGATAAAAGTATCTATCGGTATATCTTTTCAAGACCTTATGAATTTCCTTGTCTGTGAATTCGGGCCCCAGCAGAGCACCATCCATTTTGTCTTCTTCCGAGTTTTTAATTTTGGGTTTATTTTTGTCTATGTGCCACCCTGCATAAGCAGCACCCAACGCTCCCCCGGCATCACCTGCCGCCGGTTGTATCCACAATTGTTTAAAAAGTTGTGACTGTTGTATTTTAGCATTAGCAACACAGTTCAAGGCTACCCCGCCTGCCAGGCATAAGTTATCTAAGCCAGTGAGGTCCTTCGCTGTTTTGGCTAGCTTAATTACTATTTCTTCAATTACTAGTTGGGCAGAAAGAGCCAGATTAATAATATCTTGAGAAATTTCGCTTTCAGGCAATCTTCTCGGAAAGTTTAACAGCTTTTTCCACTTGGAATCGTCAGTCATTCTAAGACCCGTGGCAAACTTGAAGTAGCGCATGTTAAGTAATATGGATCCGTCTTCCTTAATATCGACCAATTCTGCTTTTATTTTCGTTACCATTTGATGCACCTCATGCGAATTCGGATCGGCATATGGAGCCAGTCCCATGAGTTTGTATTCTCCGCTATTTACACGAAAGCCTGCGTAGAAAGTAAAAGCCGAATAAAGCAAACCGACTGAATGCGGAAAGTTTTGTGCTTTCAACAATGTGATTTCATTTTTTTTGGCGTGAGAAATGGTAAGTGTAGCCCATTCACCTACCCCGTCGATGGTCAGAACAGCGGCTTCATCGAATGGGGAAGGATAATACGCACTTGCAGCATGAGAAAGATGGTGATCCGTAAAAAGTAATGGTGCTTTACCACATCCAAGAATTTGCAGTTCATGTTGAATATTCCGTTTCATGAAAAGTTTGTCCTTTATCCAAATCGGTATGGCCTGCAGAAAACTTACAAACCCTGCAGGAGCAAATGCGTGATAGGTTTCCAATAACCTTTCAAATTTGAGAAAGGGCTTCTCATAAAATACAATAGCATCCAAATCATCCAAAGTAAGCCCTGCTTCTGAGAGCACGTATCTTATGGCATTCGCAGGAAAAGAAGCATCATGTCTTTTGCGGGTAAACCGCTCTTCCTGGGCTGCGGCAACGATATGGCCATCTAACAAAAGGGCTGCTGCGCTGTCATGGTAATACGCTGAGATGCCCAAGATAGCCTCACCTTTTTTCGATTGTCTCATTTTTTTCGGCGTACTTCTGTTCTGCATCTAGTCAGTAGAAAAAGCTATTGCAATGATATCAGGTAATGAAATGGGGTAAAATTTACTTATTCGATCGAGCGATTTTTAATACTCGATCCCAGGGCAGTACGTCCGTATTTTCTGCCCATTGAGCATAAAGGGCGGAGAGCTCCTTCACTTTTTCCGGGTAGATTTCACTTAAGTTTTTGATTTCTGTCCGATCCAGCTCCATATTATATAGTTCCCAGGTATCTTTGCCATGCTTCGACACAAGTTTCCATTTTCCCTGCCGGACCGCCCTATTCCCCTGGTGCTCCCAGAACAGCGCATCATATCCTTCCCTTTCTTTGTGCCTAAATATAGGTACCAGGCTTTTGCCTTTTAACGGCTTTATTTGTTTTCCTTTATAGGTGTCGGGATAATTGGTTCCAGCTAAATCAAGGCAGGTGGCCATGATATCCATAATGTGCCCAACTTGATTATCCACCCGGTGTCCTTTAATCATTTCTGGGTAGTGGGCGATAAATGGGGTTGAAATCCCTCCCTCGTACACCCAGTGCTTATACATCCGGAAGGGAGTGTTGCTAACGTTGGCCCAGGACCGGCTGTAGGAGGTGAAAGAAAAGGGGGAGCCTATCTCTCCACCGGATATTTCTTTAGCTGTTGGGTTTTCGTGAGTTCCGCCGTTGTCAGATAAGAATATAATTAAAGTGTTGTCCAGTTCGCCCTTCTCCTTCAATACGGCTATAAGGTCGCCAATGCCTTTATCCATTCTCTCAATCTGGGCCGCATACACAGCCATTTTCAGGTCATACAGATTCTTTTCCTTCGCGCTCAGGTTGTCCCAGACTAACACCGCGTCATCTTCCGGCGTAAGGATAAATTCATTTCCGATTATTTGTCGTTCTTTAAGCTTCTTAAATCGTTTTTCGCGAACAGCCTTAAATCCTTCCATGTATTTACCCCGGTACCCTGCTATATCTTCCGGCAGCGCCTGCAGCGGATAATGGGGAGCGACATGAGCAAGAAAGAGAAAAAAAGGTTGATTTGTTCCCTTACGCGCTTCCTCGTAATGCTCTTTGATAAACTGAACTGCATATGCGTTAAAAGCATCGGTAGAATAAAACTTCGCGGTGTCCACCGCCACCGGTTCGTCATCTAAAATAACGTCTCTACCCTCCCGCATTGGAAAAAAGTAAACGCCTCCACCCTGCGGCAACCCAAAGAACCGATCAAACCCCCTTTCTCTGGGCCAATGTGGTTTTTGGTTTCCCACGTGCCATTTGCCAGACATCATGGTTTTGTAACCTGCCTCCCTTAGCACCTCGGCCACTGTGACCGTTTGGTCGTTCAGGAATCCCTGATAGGAAGGGTGCCCCATGTCACCAACCATATTGCCCACGCCGGCCTCGTGCTGATACACGCCCGTGAGTAAGGCAGCACGGCTGGGGCAGCAGCGGGAAGTGTTGTAAAACTGACTCATTACTAAGCCGTTGGCCGCCAGCTGATCCAGATGGGGGGTGCTAATTTCTGAGCCAAAACAGCCCAAGTCAGAGAATCCCATGTCGTCGGCCATGATGAGGATGATATTGGGTCTTTCTTTTTCATGTGCCTTTTCATCCCTACACCCCCAGCAAGGAATCAGCAGGATCAGAATTACGGCCAGCCGATTTGGTGAGAAGTAAGACTCACAGCTTTTGAAATAAGACATAAAGCTTTGGTTTTTCGTATATTATTTAATGGAGTCTACTTCGACAAACAACGTAGTCTTCATTATTTGTTTTTTGCTGCTATAGTTATCTCTGAAATCGAACTTTTAATATCAGTCGCTGTGCCTTTAACGAAAGGTTACAGGTACCACGTAAGCCTTTTTTTATAACCCATAAGGCTGGACGCGAATTGGGGTTCAGCGGGCTAACTTATGTCTTAAGTTTACAATTTTCGCATACCGGATGTAAACTTCGTAAGCATGCACTTTCGAATTTTCTCATTTTTCCCCCGGCGCAGGATAATCCTTATCTGCATCATCCACTACAATTACCCAATCAGGTCCTCCCATTGTTTTTCTAATACGTGAATCCCATGGTGGATTGAAAGTGCCAGTGTTCTTAAATTCTCCCATCTTATATGCTACACCTGTTCTTGGATCGAAAAGCCACGCTGTAATATTCTTCCCTACTATCGATGAAGTATCTATTTGAAGTCTTCGCACAATAGGAAAATATGCCATGATGTACGTTGCATCATTTTTTCCTGATGTACCGTCTCTTGTCGCTACTTTGTAATCTGCCTCAGAATAATTATCAGAGTCTACTAAAGAATTATCAGGTATTCTTGTTAAGAACGGTCTTGATAACATAAGATCTGCCAGATGCCTGACCTGAAATGAACCGGGATCATCTATTGCTTCTTCCCACGTACTTTTTGGAAATAAGACAGGCGGGTAGCCATCTTTATTCATTTGCCATACAGAGTTATTCCCGTACGTAACACCAAATCCACCCGCAAATACCGACCAGTACATGGCCCTCCTGGGTTCATAATCTGAGGTGTAGCCGTTAACCGGATTAAATCCAATAGGGATAATTTCATATACCGGTTCACCATCAATTACCGGTTTAACTGGCTTATGATTATAATCTATTTCAATCATTTTGAAGTTTGGAGTTGCTACGTTGCCATGACCAGACTGCATCATATAAAAATCGAGAAGATTTGCAATTTCAGGTACTTCTGTAATCGATCTTCTTCCATTAATGTGATATGAAATCAATTGTTTGTTTCCGCATCCTTCTCTTATTCCTCTGATCATTTCCTTCCATATATTTTCATTCCCTTCGGGCGAGCGGTCACCCCCAACAATCCAAACCACATTCCATTTGTCCTTATAACGGTTGCCCAGGTACTTGCCATATTTGTAAGAATTTGTCGGAGTGAAAATATGCATGTTCTTAAAGAGAGAGCTCGGCTTATTTTCAGCATGACTTCCCCAAGTTGGCAA
Source organism: Chryseolinea sp. (assembly GCA_041747735.1). Taxonomy (GTDB): domain Bacteria; phylum Bacteroidota; class Bacteroidia; order Cytophagales; family Cyclobacteriaceae; genus Chryseolinea. Next base: position 1,399 of record JBGTEP010000070.1, on the reverse strand, counting down.
GACCGCCATGTAAAGCCCGTAACCGGCAGCCATGTCTATTACCTTATCCACATGAGTGAAATATTCTTCATTAGGCTTTTCCGGATCGTTGTCGATAAGGGGAAGAAATCCGTCGGGAGTTGGTTTAGTTAGTCCGTCACATTCTGCCAGAACAACGGTCTGGATAACAGTAAAACCTTTACCTGCCCGATTCCTTAGATAATGTTGTGTCTCGTCAAGATTTAATTTGTGAAATAACTCCCACCCTGTATCTCCCATCCAAAAGAATGGGCTCTCCCCACTGGTAACCAAAAACCGATTGTTTTTGCTGATCTTAAGGTAGTGTTGAGTAAAACCTGACTGCAGAATTGAAACTCCAAAAAACAAAATCAGGATAAGGTGCTTTATTTTCTTCATTACTTTTTATTGCGTTTAGAAATTTACTTCGTTTCGAGTTCTGGCTTCTGCCACGGTATTTTTCCTCCCTCCTGGATTTGTTGCATTAGCAGGTTGTTCATTTTTTCATAAACTTCACGTTCCGTCTTTATCAAATTATTTTCTTCCCGGGGATCGTCCTTGAGATTATACAATTCCATCGGTTGGTAAGGACTGTTCTGTAAAAGTTTCCAATCCCCCATTCGAAGTGCATGATAGGCTTTTCCACCATAGGAAATTCCTCCCTCGCGACGAGTAAAATAGAGTACTCTTTCTTCCTCTGTAAGATTTTTTCCTAAGAGCGTATTCAGAAAACTTCTTCCTTCAATAGTGTGGGATGTCTTCACATCAGCCAATTGTAGTAAGGTGGGATAAACGTCCATTGACAAGTTCACCTGATCGCTGGAAGATCCAGGAGTAACGTACCCAGGCCAGGTTACTATTGTCGGAACCCGCAATCCTCCTTCATACATACTTTGTTTTCCATCCCTTAGGGGACCGTTATTTGCCAGGTCTGGAAGATGTCCTCCATTGTCGCTGGTGAAAATAATTATGGTATTCTCATATTGTCCGCTCTCTTTTAAAGCAGCTATTACTTTCCCGATACCATTGTCCAGGTGCTCAATGAATGCAATAAGATTCGACCGCCTTTCTGGTAATCCTGGATTTCTCTTTTTAACACGATCCGCCCATTCTTTAGGCGGCTGCACCGGGAAGTGCGGAGCATTATAAGCGAGGTAAAGAAAAAATGGTCGCGCGTCCCTTGCTTGTTCGGTTATGTAATCTACAGCCCAACCTGTGAAGATATCTGTCGCATGTCCGGGCGGGTCGATAATTTCATTATTTAAACGCATGAAATTTTTTCCATGACGTCTTTTTAGCACATAATCATCCATCATATCTTCCAGCCATCCATGAAATAAGTCGAAGCCTTTCTGATTGGGCAGATTAGGTGATTCCAAACCAAGGTTCCATTTACCAATAT
>JBGTEP010000069.1:0-5111 GCA_041747735.1 Chryseolinea sp. | reverse complement strand
CTCTATTAAAATCCCATAGGGGCCGGCAGAAACTACCGAAGCTACAGTTCAACCGAGGCTTACATCGAACCCCCGCCATGAAGGCCAACTCTTCATAGCCAAACTCACTATGGGCGAGGCTTCGTTTAAGCCTTATATGTTGTAAGTTGTGCCGAGGCAACGTCCTACGAAGTAACAAGCTGTCAACCGCGTTCCTTCGTCAGTCAAGCTGTCCTATGAAAAAAACACTATGCGCGTCGAAGTCGCACAAGACGCCAATAGGCAGGGAGCTCACAAACCTGTCTTTCGCTAAAGTGGCTATGAAATGCTGCACACTTTCCTACAGCGAGCGCGGCCGAGTTGCCTCAAACTATTTAAGTGAAGATGCCAGTAGCTCAATCCTTCTTCTCTCCATCTAACAACGTCCCAATAGCTGGGCATTACTTACAACGTTTGTATATAAAGCGTATGCAGCTCAAAAAATCAACCCTGTCAACCGTTGATGAATGAAGTTACTTGCAGAACCTAAGATAACAAAACGAACCTGCATATGATTTATATATTTTGTTATAGGGCGTTTTTCTTTCGTCAACTGTGTCAGTCCACATAATTGTCTTAGTTGGCGAAGAAGCGTTCATAAAGCCAGTAAATTAAATAACCAATTGCAATTGTTCTCACAACAATACTAAAAGCTGAATTCTTTACTTGTCCTTTTTCGAGCGTCAATGGAAGTAGTTGCTGATTTGTCCATTCGGGATTTAGTTGCATTCCGAACTGGAAGTTTTTGTTGTCCGAGGTCTGTACTTTCAAAACTTGTCCAGCACCAAATAAAGAATTGATTTTTAATAACTGAGCCGTTGAGATTGTGTCAATCGGAATTGTCCATTTACCGCAAATTATTTTCTTGTCTGTCAACATAACTTCCGATGGGTGACATATTCAGCTCGCGGCGAACCTTACCTGTAAACTCGTCTACTTCGTTCTTTCCGAACTTGCATTTTACTTGGGCTGAGGCTGTAACTGATACGAGCGTGAGCAGGATGATTAAAGTTTTCATTTGAGACGTTTAATGTGATCGTTTTTTGCGTGAACTAACTCCTCCAAAGTGCCGATAAGCTCTTAAACTAGGGGTTTAAGGGTACTTTTAACGGGCAAAATTTGAAGGCTTACTTTAAGTTATCGGATAACTAAATGCGTAAACAAGTTGCGCCCCTGATTGCCCGGATATGCCAATCCGCGAACCGGTAAGTAATGAAGTCGTTACGTTAAAATATTCTGCCCATACTCCGGACGTTGATACGAATACTTTTATGTTGGCACCTCTGACTTCAATTCTTATAGGGTATATTGTATTAAGCTGAGTGAAAGGAGTAGTCCATGTTTGCGTCGCTGTTGCAGACGCAAAGAATTCACGAAGCCTTAAATTCGTACCGTTCCAATCCAAAAGTATTCTATTGTTTGCGCTGCCTAAATCGTCATTTAATCTAACGTCAAGCCTTACTGCGGAAACTGCGGACGTAACGGTTACCGCCGCTTCAAACGCATAGTTATCATCTTCACCCTGATCCAGACCGAAAAATCCGCCTACGCTTGAAACCACCGTAGCATTAGAACCGACATTATGTGTGCCCGATAATACATACCAGTTTGGCCCAATCTTAGGCGCTTTTCCCGACATGCTTGTACCGTTTGTATTAAGAAACCTGTCCATCAAATGATAATAGCTCGCTTTTATAAACGCGCTGCCTGAACTCAGCGCCGGAATAGTAACGTCGTTTATGTCGTTGTTGCCAGCCATAGGGTCGGACAAAGTAGTTTCCAAACAAAACGCGTTCGCCATTAAGTGGAAAGAACCCTATTTCACCGAGACAATTCTGAAGTTCACAGATTTCATTTTGTAGGCAAAGGTGTTTCATGATTCTTTGTATAAAGAAACAAACATGAACATTTCTGTTTTATTTATCAGGCTTGGCGGGGTGATTAACATACTGGCCGCAGTACTTCATTTATTTTTTTGGAGTCTTTTTGATTGGCCCGTAGAACTTATAAAGTTGAGTGTAGTGAATAGTAACATCATGCAAATGCTCAACCTTTTTACTATTGTTTTCTTTTTATACACAGCGGCTCTATTAATTTTCAGGCCGTTGGAATTTATATCAAGCGCGATAGGGCGTGCTTTTCTTGGGTTGTTGTCCACCATGTATCTGGCAAGATTGGCTATGGAGTTTTACTTTCCTGAGGGTAGTCTTGTGTTTGCGGCAATCTTACTTGTCACAGTTATTCTTTTTGCTATTCCTATTTTTAATTATAAAATTCCCAGTCATGCGAATCAATAAGGCAGAACATCTCGAACATCCATGGCGAGTACATCGCCTCCTTCCAGACTTTAAAATAGAAGACACCTGGCTACTCCCAATAAAGTTAGATGAGATTCAAACTATTGGTGAAGTACAAGCTGTTTTTACGCAGTCTTTAGCAGAAACTGCCAATACAGGAGTTGCAGGATTATTATTCAAATTTAGATTATTCTTAGGTAGAGTTTTTGGATGGGAAGATGGAGTTAAATCTATCTCCTCTTTACCAGCGGGAAGTATCAGGGCCAGATATGCCGATCAGGAATCTATGGAGTCTAAAGATTTTATGGCCGAAGGCTTTGGTGATTTTATGCCCGTTTATGATTTAGGTTTGGAGACACTCGCAGAGATAGAAAACAAAACGGTGCTTGCGGCTTGTCATTTAGGTAAAGTAATGGTGGGTCAGAATACTTACGCCATACACATGACTATTTATGTGAAGCCGAAAGGACCTTTAGGCGAAATCTATATGCAAATAATCAAACCTTTTAGACATTATATCGTCTATCCGGTGATGTTAAAAATAATCGGTAAGCAATGGGATAAATACAAAAGCAAAATACCTTCTGGTAATCCCTCATTTGCCTGATTAGTAAGGGTGCGATATGTTGTAATTTTGGTGTTTTAATCCAAAACGGAATGCAGAGGCTGGTATATTTCATCGTACATTTTTTGTTTTGGGCTACCTTTTTTGCGCTGTCCTGGATGAGTATAAGCAGCAATGCGATGGAGTTGGATTTTTTAAAAACTCATCCTGAGGCATTTCTTTTAATGATCACTTGGGGCGTAATAAATTTTTATAGTTTTTACTACTATATACAGCCAAGGTTTCTGGATACTAAAAAATACGTAACTTATTTTCTAGTATCGGTGGCATCAAGTGTGGCAATGACGTTGGTGTTTATTATTATTTTTTGGTTCGTCTACCCATCATTTCATGAGTATGCCTTGGAGAAATTTTTTGAAGGGGTAGGTGGCTCGTTTTTGATTAGTCAATGTGGCAGTTTATTGAGAGGGTTTATTAGCTGGAACCAAAATCTCCAAAATAAGACTGCATTAGAAAATCAGTCTCTCCGCAATGAGCTGGCAATGCTCAAAGCACAACTTAGTCCACACTTCCTTTTCAATACGCTCAACAACATTGATTCATTAATTTATAAATCACAAGATGAAGCCTCGGCCACCTTGATTAAGCTATCAGGACTGCTCAGGTACATGTTATATGAAAGTGAAAGTAAGGAAGTCTCCATCGCCAAAGAAATTGAATATATAAAACAACTCACAGAGCTGCAGCAATTACGATTTGAAGCGGAGAACTTCATTCACCTGGAAATCAAAAATTCTTGTCCTGAATTAAAAATTGCGCCTCTTTTATTTCTGCCGTTTATTGAAAATGCCTTTAAATTTGTTTCAAATCCAAAAGAAGTGCCCGCCATTACCATTAAGCTTATTGTTGAAAGTAATTTGGTGAGATTAACATGTCACAACTACTTCGTACCAAAAGTAAAAAATACGCATCAAGAACAAGGTGGGATAGGTCTGGTCAATGCTCGTAGAAGACTCGAACTATTATATCCGGATCATTTTGATCTGCAAATATCAATGACAGGCAATTTATTTGTAGTAGACCTCAGTATTAAAATCGCATGACGCTGAAATGTATCATAATTGAAGACGAACCCCTGGCGGCTGAAAAGTTGGAAGTCTTTATTAAAAAAGTACCCTACCTTGAATTAAAGGAGAGCTTTCGAAGCAGTGTACAAGGTCTTCAATATTTAAAAGAAAATACGCTAGACCTTATCTTTCTCGATATTCAAATGGATTCGTTGACAGGCATAGAGTTACTGGAGGGCTTATCTAAAAAGCCATCTGTAATTTTCACTACCGCATATCAGGAATTCGCGTTGCAAGGATATGAACTTCGCGTAAGTGATTATCTGCTTAAACCATTTTCCTTTGCCCGGTTTTTGAAAGCTGTGGATAAGGTTTATGACGAGCATTCACTCCGTATTAACACGGTAGAGTTAGCACACGATTGCATTTTTGTGAAGACTGAATATCGAATTGAGAAGGTTCACATTCAAACCATTCTGTATATCGAAGGCATGAGTGATTATCTGCGAATTCATACCACTGACAATAAGAAAATCATGAGTCTGCAAACCTTCAAATCGTTCGAAGCCGTCTTACCCAAAAATAATTTCATCAGAGTACATAAATCATTTCTGATTGCCGTTGACAAAATAGTAGATATTGAGAGACTAAGAGTTAAAATTGGCGATAAGCTTATTCCGATTAGCAATACCTACAAGTCAGACTTTTTCGCTTTGATTGAAAGCAAAGGGTTGTTATAATCTGGCGATAGTGGCAGTATTCCAGTGTGCGTTGTTTCGTGTGATAAAGGCTAAGTGAGTTTATAAAATTCAACAACGAAACTTTCAGTTGCTAAATCCAAGCAAAGTTCAATTTATTTATGACGAGAGAGATCTAAAAATCCTTACTAAATTGAAAACCATCTCGGCTGACAAGAATACGGACCAAGAAATAGAGTTAGGAGAATGACCCTACGGCTGGCAACAAAATGTTTATGCCAGCTTGGGGGGAAGTGTAAATTTGAAGTTTTGTTTTCTTAATTTCGTTTAGCAACGTGGGACAGTGACGCATTTCTTAAACCCAAGCCGTCATAAACATAAACGTTGGCAACAATTGGGTGGCTCGGTGGACAGAGTCGTCAATGACGAATAAGTTTCAGAATACAAATTAAAAGAACGTTTGATT
>JBGTEP010000068.1:0-6719 GCA_041747735.1 Chryseolinea sp. | reverse complement strand
AAAATCTACCCATGAAAATGAGCCCGATTACATTCGAAAAGTCACTACAGAATAATAAATCGAATCTGAAAGTGAAGATCTATGATCACCGGAAAATCAAAATGTTGAAATATGGATAACTCTTAAAATTAGTGCCATCTTCGTAATTGAATTTGCAGTCAAGAGTTACCCACATTCCAACACCGTGATAACGATAGTAGTTGAATGTTAAACTTGAAATCGGTCAACGTCATTCAGGCATGGTCAAATATTCAATGCTCAATGCTCAATACCAAATACTAAATACCTGAGCTGGCGCAAGTGTTGTGGGTTGTCGCGAGGGGGGTTCACTTGTGCCATTCTATGCACACTGACAACTATATACAATGTTCAATAATCAATATTCAGTACTCACTCCCACACCTACCCCCAGCACATGGCTATTCATGCCTACCGTGTCCGCCCTTTGGCGGAAGCCTGTCGGCGCTTGTCCGCCTTTTTGGCGGAGTCTGGCAGTGGCATGTGCGGACAGGGTTCAGCATGAAGAGCCATGTGCGAGGCCCAGCCGGCCTTGGAGGCGAAGGAAAGCTAAATCGGTACACGCATATTAAAAGCTTCCAAAAAAAATTAAATTCCAAAGACGTCCTCTCCCACACAAAAAATCTATGCAGATAAGACTATGTCCATCCATTTGATATTTTGGTGTATATGTACTTGAAAGCTTCGTTGCAGCTAGTGTGTACGTTATCCATTGATAGTAACCTCGAATCTGGGGGTGCCTGCGCGCCGTAGCAATATTACCCAGGATTACAATTGTGCACTACTCTTCGTTTGCCAAGGCGTTCGTCTCGAATTGCTGACGTACGATTATAAATATCGTGTAGTCTCGACATGACGAGCTTAAAAAATAAAAAGCCTGAACCCATAAAGAATCCAGGCTTTCGTTTTTAACAATGTCGTTTTGCAAAACAAAGTACCATGGTGAAATAACTCCGTTACGGAGTTATGCCATACTTTCTTTTGACACCCGCCTTTCCAGCATCTTGTTCATTTTTACTGCTCCCGAAATAATAGCTATAGATATCCTTGGCAATAGCACCGGCCATGCCGGTAAGATTACCTACAATAAAACTTTCTTCAGAATCCATGCGACCAAGGCCATACGAAATAATATAACCTGTAATAATAAAAAACGCAATGATAGCGACATACGCCAGAATATTTTGTGTAAGGTTCAACGAACCCGACCTGATAATCTCTGTTTCCCGTTGTCGTGCTGAATTCCGGTCTTCAACTTCTGCACGGATAAGGTTTAACTCATGTTGCTGAATAACCTCACGAAGTCTGATTTCCAGTTCTGCCTTCTCTCCTTTTGTGGTAACAATTTCGTCAATGATGTTCTTTACACTCTCCAGCAGTCTTCCGCCGGTTAGGATTTCTTTTATAAAACCTTTCATGTGTTTTTATTTTATTCTGTAAAAATCTCCAGATAGAAATTCAGCTGATAAAATATCACCCTTTCAGCGATACAAATCTCGCCTTACCTAAACCTGAAAAATTCGATGTTCATCGTGAAACATCTTTTGAAAGAGAGCCCCTCCCCTTTCGGAGAGAGGCTCCGGTTTACTGCTGTGACGCAGTGCCAGAATTGCTTACATCACCGCTTCAGCCGTCGTGACATTGCCTGCCAGATCGCGGGCAGTTACAACGATGGTAGTACCGGGCGGAACAGGACCGTTTTCAACGGTAATGCTATAACGCCAGTCATCGTACGTGTCCGGTTGAAGTATTGCTTCCCCGAACTCGATCAGGTTTCCTTGCGGTGCAACCACTGAGACATGAACACCAACAACCTTGAAGTCATCCGTAGCACGAACGAGAATTGCGTCACCTACAACACCTGTATAACCCGAAGTCGTCACTTCGTGAATTTCAGGTGGAGTCAGATAATCGGTAACAGCAACAACGTATGGCGCAAACTTCTTCAGCGTAACACCTGTAGCATACTCCGCTTTCATTACCGGGTTGGCAACTTGTTTTTTGGCATACTGAACAGCCCGCAAAAATCGCATCCGAAACTGTTTCTGTTGCTCTGTCTGCGGCCCTTTCGGTTTCTTTGGTCGGTTCGCCATAATAAGTGTGCCGCGTATTTCTCTGAACACAACGACATCTCCAAGCATTCCGCTTGCCCCTTTCAATACGGGGTTGTTTTGAATTTTACTCATAACGATTTTATTTAAAGTATCACACCGTCATGACGCCGTACACCGGTTTACGTGTCCGCGATGCTTGACCAACCCAACGGAAGGGATAGTGCAAAGTTCTCCACATTTCCCGATCAGTCCTGATCTTTCCTGATCATTCCCAATCTTTCCCGATTTTTCTCAAAAAAATAAAATCGTGCGTCTGTGAATATCTAACACCTAAACATGGCATCGTTTTATTGGATTTTTTGATGGTTACTCAGCGTATGTTTTTGTTTTGTTTTTCAGTCAACCCCGAGACTGGACAAGGACTGGACAAGGACTGGACACACCCGGGAAGAAAAAATGCAAAAAAAACAACGCCCTTGATGACGTAAAACTGCGTCTAAAATTGGCTCAAATTTTTCGATGATCTGTACAACAGGAAATTATAAAATCATACATACGTCCTCTCCATCCAACGTAAAAACAAATCATGCAGAAAGATGCCTGCAAATACAGTGTCATAACATTCGATCAACCAAAAATTACCCATTGTTAATTGAGGTTTTAACGTAAGTAAAACAGAAGCTTACCAGATGTTAACAGGTCATAAAAAAATATTGTAAAGTGATTTAGAATATTACAACCCTATCAATAAAAAATAAAAAGTCCCTTAAATTTGAACTACACGTTGTCTGAAAAATTTATGAACACAAATTTTATTTTGCGTCCCTACACGCTTAGGGAACTAGCCGTTCATTACGGCGTCCATTCCAAGACTCTTAGGAAATGGCTAAAGCCTTTTACATCCGAACTTGGTCCGAGGATTGGGCATTTTTATACTATCGTTCAGGTGGAGATTATTTGTCATAAGCTTGGGAAACCAGAACTTGGATAGTGATCTAGTAATTAAATTAAAAATTTATCATTTGACTTCTTACTAGAGAAGCAAATCTTCCAAACGCCTATGTCCCAAAATATCAATGGATATAGGTGGTCATATTTTGAACTTGCTGCTAGAGATTTGTGTGGGATGGGACGCGCGTAGAAAAACATTTCCTGGAAGCTGTTTAATATTCGTGCGTCGAATTAGCTTTCCTTCTCCGCCAAAGGGCGGACCGGCTGGGCCTCGCACATGGCTCTTCATGCTGAACCCTGTCCTCGCAGGGCCACGACCAGGCTCCGCCAAAAAGGGCGGACAAGCGCCGACTGGCTTCCGCCAAAAGGCGGACACGGTATGCATGAATAACCATGTGCTGGGGGTTGGTGTGGGAGTGTATAAACTATATCATTCCAGGATCCATAACCCCGTAGGGATTTAATATTGGTAGAAACGAATTCCTATCAATTCTCCACGCGCCACAGATGTGGTCGTTCGTGGTGAAAACTTGGCTTGGCGCGGAACGTATGGAAATGATTCTGGTATGAGCTTAATTTTGCACAATGTTAAATTCCCCTTTTAGGGGGCCAGGGGGTTGTGAGAGCTGATCAACGCGCACACTATATGCACCGAATCTTTCAAAGACATACAATATCAAATGTATATGCGTGGTCTTACCTTTAACATTTGTGGATAGATTTTTTGTGTGGGAGGGGACGGTGGCAGAATATCATTTCTGCAAACTGAAAATATAAATGTACCGAATTGGCTTTCTGTCGCCTCACAGGCCGGCTGGGCCTCGCACACGGTTCTTCATGCTGAACCCAGCCCGCACGTGCCACTACCAGGCCAAAGACTGGCTTATGCATGATAACCATGTGCTGGGGGTTGGTGTGGGAGTGTCTATGTAACAGAATTTAAACACCTCACACCGGAGCAACGGCCCAGCACATCAACGTTAGAAGTTCACATTCTGTGAAGTTCTTATCTTCATCCGAATATTTGAGTGAAGGAATTATTAGTATGGTAGCGCTGAAGTACAAAGTGATCAAATCGAAAAGGCAATACAAGGAGTATTCTAAAATGCTCGACGCGTTAGCTACCGCTGACTTCAAGAACAAAGAGATGAAGGATGAGATCGAGTTGCTCACACTCCTGATCGAAAAATGGGATGAGGAAAATAATTCCTTTGATGATGTTGATCCAATAACGCTTCTTCATTCGCTTATGAAGGAAAGGGATTTGAAGGCGAAGGATTTAGCAGAAATTCTTGACGTGAACAAAGGCCTCATTTCAGATATTCTTAATTATAAGAAAGGCCTTTCAAAAGACATTATTCGAAGCCTATTAGATTACTTCAAGGTTTCACAGGAGGCTTTTAATAGGCCTTACGAATTAGCTGCTCACTAGAATGAAACAATTATTCCTTGAACTTCTGAGACGGTCAAATTTGTAAAATAATAACAAGATAATCTGAATTTTTTCGTTTATCTTTAAAAAATATTACAATATGGACTATAAACCTGCTCTTATGCGGCTGTCGAACCAGCCATTGTCACATCAATTGCTGGTGTCCATATTTAAGGACTACGAACGCCCTAATGATAAAATTTATCAGTTGGCAAAAGAAGGTGTAATTCTATCGATCAAAAAAGGACTATATGTAGTTGGTCCTGCATTGAATATGGACCGTAAACCAGAACCCTTCCTACTGGCGAATCATATTTTAGGTCCTAGCTATGTATCGTTAGAGACTGCGTTATCTTATCATGGCCTTATCCCCGAGCGTGTTTATGAAATCGCGTCAATGACTACGCAGGCTGCTCGCGAATTCAATACACCATTAGGTACCTTTACCTACACCCGACTTCCCTTGCCCTATTATGCATTTGGAATTCGATCCGAACAACTTGCTGATGATCAATATGCGATGGTCGCGTCTCCGGAGAAGGCATTGTTTGATAAAGTTATCACCACTTCAGGCTTGTTATTTCGCAGTCGGAAATCGGCAAGAGAATTCCTTCTGGAAAACATGCGAATGGATGAAGATGAATTGAGACAACTCAACGCAGAAGAAATGATTACCTGGATAAAAGGAAGTTTGAAAGAAGAAAGTTTGTCAATGATCGTTAACGTAATTCAGAAACTATGATCAAAGATTGGCTGGCAGAATATAATCCTTTGACCAAAGACGAGGCACAATCAGCACTTCGCGAGATCATGCAGGAAGTGGCGTTAGCAGGATTGTATCGTGGTGGCTTCTTTGAGAAGTCTGCATTTTATGGAGGCACCGCGCTCCGCATATTTCATGGGCTGGATCGCTTTTCAGAAGATCTGGATTTCTCCCTCCTATCGCCCGATGCTGGCTTTTCACTGGACAAATACATGGCAGCTATTCAAAATGAATTTCAGGCGCTGGGTATGCACGTATCGATAAAAGAGAAAAAGAAAGCAAAGGATACCCACGTTGACTCCGCTTTTTTAAAATCAAAAACGATTTGGAACGAGCTTTTATTGGAAGGCATAATTCCACAAAGCGGACTATCGCAGCAAGCCCAAATCAAAATTAAAATTGAGGTTGATACCGTCCCTCCTATTGGATTTAAAACAGAAGAGAACCTACTGCTGCGACCTTTTTCGTTTTATGTGAAGTGTCTTACGTTGCCCCACTTATTTGCTGGTAAAATGCACGCGCTACTTTTTCGCAAATGGAAAGAAAATGTGAAAGGTCGTGACTGGTATGATTTCGAATGGTATGTAAAGAAAGGTGTGGCAATGAATCTTAAACACTTTGCTGAACGAGCACAAGGAAGTGGCGATCTTGTTGAAGAAAAACTGACCGAACAACAATTCAGAGCATTGTTAACCCTCCGAATGAATTCAATTAATATGGAAAAAGTAAAAGCAGATGCCGTTCGATTTATTCCCGATGGCAGCAAGCTTGATATATGGTCGAAGCAATATTTCAATGACTTGTCGGCACACTTGAAACTGGAATAGGGTTTTACATCTCATCCGATTTTTCATAGTAACCGAAATACGACTGATATTTCAATTTTCAACGCGGAAGTAGATTGGACTAACGCTACGGCAAATACCTTTACCTCATTTTGAAGAAATGTGATGTATTTGAACCGGGTGATTTTTATATCGTGCCTAACGGCACTTTGTGAAATTCGTGGTTCGTCTTCTCTACCCATATTGCGTCCCTCACGGGACTAGGATTCATTTAAGGTGATAAATATTCTACCTGCACGCGGATGATCTATCGTCCCGTTAGGGACTCGATATTGGTAGAAACTAGAAGTAAGTTTAACCGAGTCCCGTAGGAGACAATATAAAAACTACGGTGGTAAATGTCTACACCTTATCATGCATTATGCGCATGATTTTTATTTCGTGCCTGACGGCACTTTGTGAAATTCGTGGTTCGTCTTCTCTACCCATATTGCGTCCCTCACGGGACTAGGATTCATTTAAGGTGATAAATATTCTACCTGCACGCGGATGATCTATCGTCCCGATAGGGACTCTATATTGGTAGAAATTAAAAGGGAAGTTTAACTGAGTCCCGGAGGGACGATATAAAAGCGGCAATGGTAAAAACCCTACCCCTTATCATGCATTATGCAGGTGATTTTTTATGTCGTGCCTGACGGCACTTTGTGAAATTC
>JBGTEP010000067.1:0-4893 GCA_041747735.1 Chryseolinea sp. | reverse complement strand
TTCAGTCAATTAACTAAATTACCATCGGCAACGGCCGACAGTGACGCACAAGTCGGGCTTGGCACCTGCCTGCCGGTAGGCGGGATCGTTCCTCATTTACCAAGCCCTCCTTATCCGGCCACTTCTTATACACGTGTCGTTGGGGGCAAGCTTCATGAAAGTCTTCGAATCAGAAAACGAAATCCGCCAGATTACTTCATTGATTGGCAAGCCGATAAAAAAAGGTGTTGTAGGAAGTACTACTTACTACTTAAAACATATCCAGGATCGCAGCCATTCTGGAAAATTATTGGAGGATAGTAAGGGTATTTTTGAACTATACTCAGATGGGTTGCTTTTAAGAACTTTTAAAAGTGACAAAAGAAAGTTAATTGCTTTACCGTATAGTGTGATTACTGGGATTAGGTTGACGAAAGGTCGGGAAGATGTTTCTCCACTATTGTTTTCACCATTTTGGGTTTTATTGAAATTGGGTGTTAAGGTAGAAATCGCCAGGTATTTCAAAGTAACAATATCAGAATATCGAATAGAAGAAACTGCGCTGGAGATCACAACCAATACAGGCTCAATAGGATTGGTAACAAATGGATATACATTTCCTAGTCAGGCTAAGTTTTTTAAAATGATAAAGGTTTTAGACAAACTTCAGGTGTTTTCAAAAATATAAACTGGTGCTCTGAGAAGCCTTGACAAAACAGAAATTTCAGTATTGGCGAAAAAAATAAATCATAGGCAGGTCGTTTTGTTATCATAATTTCTGCAAGTAACTTTATTTATCAACGTTTGAGAGGGATGCTTTTATTCTGCGTACGCTTAGAGAAACAGTTGTACACCATTCCCCGTATTTCTGAAACCGAAATTAATTTCCAATGCTAACGTTAGGGAACAAATTCTAAGGATTAATGAGGCGAAAATACTGGAAAATGCAAATTGATAATCAGTCAGTTATAAAATGTTAGTCAGAATTTTACCAATGAAAAAACTTGTAGTAATAACATTAACAACTATTGCTTTTATTTCTTGTAAATATTCAGGAACGGAGAAAACTGAAAACTCTGTAAAAACTGAATTTCACGAAATAAAACGTGATTACTATCAATTGAGCAAACCGACCAACGGCATAGAAAGTGTTTTAGTGTTATAGAGATATACATTTTCGATGTTAAGAAATTGATCAGCAAAAAGCTAAGTTGAGATTTATCGTCACTACTGTGCGATTTTTCAAACAGGGAGTATTATAAACATTTAAGAATGAAAACGGTGATAAGGTGGATAATGGTTTCATTATATTCAACACTAATCGAGTTGGCTATCACATTAAACTTTTTAAGGATAAGCTTTTTATAGAACCTTCTCTTGGTATTGCTGGTCGTGCTTTTCACACGGAAATGCCCGATGGATTTAAAGAAAAAGATGACAAGTGGCCAAAATACACGCCTGAACCAGGGCTACATTTCGGATTTAATTTTTAATGGATACTTTGTGAATACACAAAGAACAACACACAATGCAATGGAAGATATCAAAGTCAGTTTGAAACTGAAGCTTGCTTCGCTATGGGCGAGTTTGATGTTTCTCATTATCTATCTTGATTATTTCCACTTATACATGCCAGGCAAGATAGCCAGTATTCAAGAAGGGAGGGTTTTTGAATTTGATATCACGCAAGGATTTCTTTTGGCAGCATTCGCCTCAGTGACAATTCCGGTAGTGATGATTTTCTTTTCTGTTGCTCTGCCAGCTAAAGTAAATCGCTGGGCAAATATCATTATTGCCGCGGTGTTTATTCCCTTTACATTGTTTAATTTGGCAGGAGAGGCTTGGATGCACATGGTGTTTGGTGCCGTCGTAGAAGTCGTTTTTCTTTGTCTAATTATTCGTTATGCATGGAAATGGCCTCGTATTTTAGAGATAACTTAAACTGTGGGTACCCAAACGTTACCACCAATGCAAGCACAACAATAAGTACAATACCAGTTGACAATGAATGACTCCAGAAAATTTGTACTACTACTAAAATCTGCTTTTGATCAGTTCTTTAATGCTCCGGTTGAAGCGTGGGAAGAGTTTGTCAAATATTGTGAAGTTATCCATTTCAAAAAAAACGAAATAATAAAACCTCAAGGTTGTACAGAACAACACTTTTCTTTCATTATTAAAGGCAGCGTTGGAGTTTTCTTGTGGAAAGAAAATAATTTCGTGTGTTTAGATTTCGCATTTGACAACCATTTCTGTTCGGACTATATGTCTTTGCTTACAAGGCAAGTTACACCGTTGCAGGTCGTTGCATTGGAAGATTGTGAAATGTTGAGAATGACTGCGGATAGTTATGATTTTCTTACCAAACAAACTGTACCAATCACTACTAATAAAAATGAGTTGTTTAACGTACAACCAGATGGTATGGCATTGCGACTGGTAGCAGCTGAAATGTCTTTTGTAGGCAAGCAGCAGCAACAAATTGAGTTACTTACCAAATCTGCAAAAGAACGATATGAAGTTTTGGTGCAACAATTTCCTGACATTCAAAATAGGATCGCTCAAAATCATATAGCATCGTACCTAGGCATAACACCCCAAAGTTTAAGTAGAATTAGAAGAACGAAGTGATTTTACCCTATGGTAATAGAAATGTTTACAATGAATAAGAAATTTGTGCAAACATTTTTAAGCATAGATTATGCGTAAAGTTCTTTTTCTCATTTTTTTCATAGGTAAAATACTTAACTCCTTGGCACAACTCAACGACCTGAATACAGATTTACAGTCTATTTTAAACAAAACAGTCGACGGAAAGAGAGTTTTCGGTGCCTCTTTTGCCATACGAAAGGATGATTCGACTTGGATTGGTACATCTGGAAACATTACAGCAAGCCAACCCTATTTCATAGCGAGTACTACAAAACTATTTACAACTACAATTATTTTACGTTTAAAGTCGGAAGGCAAATTAAGCCTTGATGACGAAATCAGTAAATACCTGGATAAATCCATTTTGAATGGACTTCACGTGTATAAGGAAAAAGAGTATTCAGAAGAACTAACTATTCAAAACTTACTTTCGCACACATCCGGTTTGCCTGATTACTTTCAGGGGAAAGGAGTAAGCGGAAAAAGTTTGGAAGACGAAATAACAGCGGGTAATGACCAATTTTGGACTTTTGAGCAAGCAATTGAAAGAACAAAAAAGATGAAAGCTCTATTTGCTCCCGGGACAAAAAACAAGGCAAATTATTCTGATGCGAATTTTCAGTTGTTAGGTAAAATCATCGAATCACTAACACAAAAATCATATTCCGATAATTGCAATGATTTAATCATTCAACCACTTGGTTTGACAAAAACCTATCTTTATCAAGACTCTACAGACAGAGTACCAAAGACTCTTTATTATAAGAGCAATGAATTGGATATACCCAAAGCAATGATATCTTTTGGTGCCGACGGTGGGATAGTTTCAACATCAACCGATATGCTTGTTTTTATTGAAGCTTTTTTTACAGGCAAATTGTTTCCTTCGTCTTACATCGCAGAATTGCAAGAGTGGAATAAAATCTTTTTTCCAATGCGTTCTGGAATAGGTATACACTTATTTAAACTGCCCTGGATTTTTAATCCTACAGGTGCTGTTCCGTACTTTATAGGACACTCCGGACTGTCGGGTGCGCTAGCTTATTATAGCCCGGAAGAAAATATATATGTAGTTGGAACTGTGAATCAGGTTGCGCATCCTGAAATTGCTTTTAAGACAATGATTAAACTAACCCAAAAAGTGCTGAAAAAATGAGAAGCACTGGCGGTGACAACGTTTACGTCGCAGTACCGGGTGCAGTGATAAAATCAAAGTTCAGTATTTTTAACAAAACTCTGTACCCAACTGACAATGAAATGCTTTTAATTCGTACCTGGATATACATGCAAAACGCGGTGTGCAATGGCAAAAAAGTTAACCAAGAAAAATAAAATGAAAAATTACGGTCTCGAGATCCATCTCAACGACAACTATGTATGTCGAGCAGGATTTGAAAACACTTACCATGTGTTGACATGCATAATTACTTCTGTGAGGAGAAAATCTGGGAAAAGCGAAGAACTTTTTATGCAGATTAGTGGATTAGATTCAGAAGCCGAACAACAACATAGATGGATGAATACAGATCTTAAAAGTGGAGATAAAATATCGATTCAGGTAATATCGGATAAATTTGACAAGCCATCAGAAATCAAGGAGAGAGATTCAGAAAAGGTAATCTTAGAAAGAAAGATTAAATATTTCCATCAGTTAAAAGAGGAACTAAAAGATCATTTGACTGATCAGACATAGAAATAGATAATTTGATTGATCACGTCACAGTGCCAGCTCCCAACAATGTATAAGTAATGACCCGTTGTAACTCTACTCTTCTTTTTCCCCAATCTTTGTTGTATGGCCGAGTATGCATCGCCATTCTTCATTTTGTTTTTTATAGACAAAGGTGGACCGGACATAATTCTGGTATTTCACTCCCTCATAGATAAATTTATCTAACGCCCTGAATGTAATCACCGCGTTGTTGTCTTGTACTTGTACCGTTATGCTGTCCATTTCTTGTGAAATCCATTTGGATGAGTCGCTTCCTAATGAAGCATTATTGCCCAGGTACTTTTTACGGCTTTGCACTTCGCCGTAGATATTTATATAGCAAAAGTCACTACTTAGAATAGAGGCGAGGGTAGTGGTATCTGAATTAACCACTGCCTGCGAGCGTTTTTTAGCAAGCGCTATGATCTCGGATTCTGCCTGTTCCTGGGTTAGGTGTTCAGATGTGCAAGCACTAGTTAGCAGAAATAGGATTAAGAACTTTATATACTTTGGGGTGTACATATTTTTGTTTTCATTTGGGCACTATTTTA
>JBGTEP010000066.1:0-2116 GCA_041747735.1 Chryseolinea sp. | reverse complement strand
TTTCCCAGAAGGCTTTATATTTTCTGGATACATAGTTGCCGACGATAAACTCATTGGCAATAATGAAGACACATATCTGTACGCTTTAGATCCTGAAACCGGCTTGCAGTTATGGAAAGAGAAGTCATCAGGATCAAGCAGTAAAATGGCTTATTTGAATGGCGTAGTTTATTTTGTCGGTGGCGGAGATGGACTGCTTCACGCCGTAGATATCGAAACTGGCAAACATTTGTGGCGCTTACGTTCACCCGATTTAGAAAGAAACGGAGGTGCCTGGTTTATGCCAATAGTGACGGTACTACCCCCTGAAAAAGAGGGTGGAAGAGGTAAGGTAATTACTAGTAGCTATCTGAGCGCTTTTTCTTATGAAGCTGCGCGGTAATTTAATGTTGGCAGTTTTGTCGGACTTCCTGATTGCCCTAACTTCGCTATAGCTGACAATAGTCGATGAAACCATTTCAATTAATTTTACATTCTTGTCCGACTAAAATAGGATAAAAATAGATACGTTTCGTTGGAGAATCATGCAAAAAAACGGGACTCGAAAATGAGGGGTAGTTGGACCCCTCATTTGGCAGGCGTCAGCAGCGGAGGCCCGTTGATTTTCCGCCAGGCACTGTATGTGTCTTTAATAAATTCGAAAAGTGCTACGTAGCTCATCAAATGCAATCTGATCACAGTTATCATATTGGCAAATGATTTTTTGGTTTCCGCTTTTTTGCGGATTACAACCATTAACAACTGGGCTATTAACACGCAATACACCTGTATCTTAATGGCATTTTCACTATTGCCCCAGAAATAGCGAATCGGAAAGTTTTGCTTGATTTGTTTAAAAAGTAATTCAATCATCCAACGACATTTGTTAAGCAAATCAAATCGTCCAGATGGAATTTTTGCCGTAAGCGATACAGCCGCATTTGGTGCTATTCACGTAATCAAAAAAAGTGGGTTAAAGGTACCCGATGACATTGCAGTAGCCGGTTTTACTAACGAACCAATGGCTCAGATTATTGAACCCTCACTTACAACCGTTGCCCAGCCCGTATACCGCATTGGGCAAACCGCAGCCAGAATGTTTATTGACATGATGGAAGAAGGCGAAGACTATGTACCAGAGGCGCGCGTATTGAGAACCGAGTTAATTATTCGCGAATCTACTGCGCAAAGTGAATTCGTAAATAAAATATTTAATCGTCTAGATACCCTTAAAAATTGCTGAAAGTATGTATAAGAAGATCGATCGGTTTTTAGAATCGACTTTCTAAAAGAAAATCACTCGCAAAAAGAAATATCAGTAAGCAATAGAAGGTACATACTCCTTATAAGTTGTCAAAATAAATTTATCCATACGAAAGCCGTCTTCTCGCATTGAAAATTCACGTATAATTGTGTCATATCTTTTTACTTATCTAATTGACATAATTAATTTTCAATCTTATTCTGATTATTGATTTTTTCCAGATGTTCTTTATAAATCTTTAAAAATTTCTGGAACCCAATTTCCTTTCCATTCAACATTTCCTGATATTCTTCTGGGTACATGTATTTTACAAAATCATATACATCAATGGATCCTGGATATACCGGTTGAAAAATATCTGAAACCGGGCGCATCGCTTTTTCTTCCTTTGAAGCTAGCTTTCTCATTTCTCGTAAAACCGATTGGTATTCGGGTGTATCAGCCAAATTATTCAATTCGTGCGGATCATTTTTGCGATCGTACAATTCTTCTTTTGGTTTACCTGGTGATAAAAATGTTTGGGCATCCTCATTGAGTTTTCCTTCCAGCTTGAGCTTACGCATCACATGAACAGCAGGCCGATAAAATTCCAAATAGGTCTGGTGTGCATCCCATGGGATCCAAGGCATGTCATTTCGGATATAACTAAATTGGGGAGTGCTGACACTGCGCGATTTTTCCATGATTTCGTCCCACAAATCGCGCGAACCAAAAACATAATCTCTTTTGAAATCACTCCGGATAAAAGACTTTCCAGTCATGTATGATGGAATTTTTACTCCAGCCCAATCCAGAATAGTGGCTGTAATATCAACACTGCTCACCATATCGGCTCTAACCTGATTTCCTTGAATTTTTCGAGGCCAATTAACA
>JBGTEP010000065.1:0-23900 GCA_041747735.1 Chryseolinea sp. | reverse complement strand
CCCTTATTAAAACTTTATTGAAATCTCAAGATGTCCGCCGAGTCCTTCAGTAATAATTCTCTGAAGTGTCGAGAAGCGAACGTCCTTCAAGTCTTTTTCAAGTTTTGAAATGTACGACTTATTTGTCCCCGATAATTCGGCAAGTTGTTACATATACCCCAAAATATCGACCTGTGTATAAGAAGTGGCCGGATAAGGAGGCCTTGGTAAATGCGAAGGAATGCCAAGCCCGACTTGTGCGTCACTGTCAGCCGTTAGTGAATGAAATTTATAGAAAAATATTAGAACATTGTAGACTGCCGGGCATTTCTTATACATACTGTTATGGCGCGTACCCTACTTCCGCCAATTTTCGATAGACAGTTTTTGAATTGGTTCATAGTGCTTTTCGTTGTTTGTCACTAAGGTCAACCCATTCTCAATGGCTACCCCTGCGATCAAAAGGTCAGACGTTCCAATTGTAATTCCGCGTTTTCTTAAATCTGCATAGATGTCTCCAGATATTTTAGCTGATGTTTCGGAGATATGAATAATATTATTGTTGGTCACAAATTCTTCGAAATCCTGAATTTGCTTTTCGGCACTTTTGAACTTAAGTCCACCTAGGATCTCAAAGTATGTCACTATTGAAATATTAATCTGATCAAATTCTTTCAAATAGTCCCGGAACCGTTCTACTACTTTTGCATCTCCTTTAAAATAGAATGATAAAATGTCGGTGTCAACGAGAGCTTCTGTCACTGGGGATCAATTTGTCGGTCTTCGCCTCTATGGTCATGAAGTTTTTCGGTCAGTTCATTGAACACATCTTTATCCAAGTCTTTCCATGCTCCAGCTAACTTCAATGTCTTGTCCTTTGATTTGAATTGATTTTCAATTTTGCTCAATAGGTTAGTAATCTCAGTTAGCTTGTCCGCGGAAAGCTGCTGAATCTTTCTTATTAGGTTGTTTCTTAGCCTATTTTTAATGTCCATATGTCAAAAGTACAAATTTGTTTAGAATTATGTAAGCTGGTAGGGTATGTGCCATAACAAATGGATATGCGTAGTCTTATCTGCTATATTTTTTTGTGTGGGACGGGACGGTGATCGAATATCATTTCTGCAAACTGAAAATATCAATGTACCGAATTGGCTTTCTTTCTCCGCCAAAGGGCGGAGAAGGTAGGCATGAATAACCATGTGCTGGGGGTAGGTGTGGGTGTGACTATATATTAAACTTTATTTTGACGATGAAATGGCCTAGCTCGTCATGTCGAGACTACAGACTTTCCGCCGGAACAGATTCGACAAAATTAGTTTTTAAGTCTCGCGTCTGTAATGGTGATCCACGGGAAACTTATTCCAAGTGTATTACATGCTCTAAAATCTTCGGGTACTGTCTCTTTGAATTTAATTAGAAGCGTCGTACCAGTTACGTTTAAATTATTATCAAGATTATGGGCGTTGTATGTCAAGGTCTCTAAGGAAGTCTTTTCTCTAACATTCTCCGCTTGGTCAAGAAACCTGATAACGGGTAAACCGCATGCCACGTCACCTTCACTGTCAACAATTACAAGGAACTCATCATCAGTAAGGATGTCGTCGTTCTCACATGAAACCAATGCTGCAAGAAAAAGTATAATTATGATTTTCAATATTTTATTCATGTTATTTAGACACAATAATCTGTCGTTAAGTTGTAAACTCTCGATCGTCACCGCATAGCTTTTTCATCAGTGCAGAGTCGATCTTGGAACTCAATTCCTGTGCGTTCCGCGCCAGGGAAGTGCCTACTTCGATACGAGGCGCAGGTGGCGCGGGACGTAAATTGACTTTTTTTCCCCAACTAAAGTTGGGGGTTATTCGGCTTTGTTGTTGATCGAATAGTAACCCCCAGCTTTAGCTGGGGGGCTTATATGAAGCAGAAAAAATCGCGCCAGCTGCTTATCGCCACAACGTACGCAACCTCTTGGCGCGAAATGCACATTACTACATTCGACGGCTAAACTTAACCCCAGAGCGGTGTTATATTGGTAGAAACCAATCCCCACCAATTCTCCACGCGCCAGCAGAATGATTTTTCGCGGTGTAAAAGGTAGCTTGGCGCGGAACGTATGGAATGATGCGGGTTAGGATATGGACTGGGCCGGCCGTTGCATGTAGGGTGTACGTTATGCAAACTTCTTAAGCCGAATCTGGGTGCCAACCCCCTGGCCCCCTTAAGGGGGAAATTTATCCTGGGTTGGATTCGGTATTAAAAAATCAGCAGAACAATTCAGCAGCTGTTCATTTTAAAACAATGATTAATTCACAGACGCATTCAAGTCCCCTCTAGGGGATTTAGGGGTAGATATGTAAAACTAAGATTGTTGTGATTTAGAAATTAACTTAACTGTAGAAAGGTTCCGCTTAGACGATCTTTGAACAAGCGAATGATATGGTTTACCAATCGATTTTTTGGGTTAACCCCGGAGGGGTGTTATATTGGTAGAAACGAATTCCCACCAATTCTCTACGCGCCAGCGGAATGATTGGTCGGGGTGTAAAGGTTAACTTGGCGCGGAACGTGAAAAATGATTCGGGTTAGATGACCTTGATGTGAGAATGATATGGTTTATCAATTTGATATTTTGGGATATCTATATTTGAAAGATTAGTTACATGTAGGGCATACGTTATCTAAAGCTTGTAAGCTCGAATCTGGGCGTGCCTGCGCCCCGTAGTTCTGCACTCCTATGCATTTGCGAAGGCCTTCGTCTCGCAGTACTGGCGTACGTACCTAACTATCTTGTAGTCTTGACATGACGAGCTTATATATAAAAGAAGCGGCCTTTTCAAGCCGCTTCTTTATTGTTACACTACACTAAAACTCTAAACTAAACTCCGGTATACCCTGGGTTTTGGGGTACCAGGTTTGGGTTGTTTACCATCTCCTGCCTTGTGAGGGGGAAAAGAAGATGCTTCGACTGTAATGGCTGATTTGAGTTTGTGTTCACATGTCCAACGAAATCGTCGAATCCGTTGGTGTTGTGGTTGTATACTTTTCGAAGGCGTACCATGTCGAACCAGGTGATGCCTTCGAAGCACAGCTCATGCCAGCGCTCTTTCCAAACGGCTTCTCTGAACGATGCCTGAGTAAATGTACCCAGTTCCGGGGTTGTTAATTGCGCCCGGTCTCTTATCTGATTCAAAGCATCATATGCTTCCTGGCTTGGTGCGCCGGATTCATTTTGCGCTTCAGCATAAATTAAAAGTACTTCGGCAAAACGGATCATGGGAACATTCAGGTTGTCTCTTCTTGTAGGTACTACTCCCGCACCACCGTTTGCTCTTACATTGAAATGTTTGAAAATGTAGGGAGCTCCTAATGCAAATGGCGCACCGGTACCATTGGTATA
The DNA here is from genome assembly GCA_041747735.1 of Chryseolinea sp. Classification (GTDB taxonomy): domain Bacteria; phylum Bacteroidota; class Bacteroidia; order Cytophagales; family Cyclobacteriaceae; genus Chryseolinea. Next base: position 20,521 of record JBGTEP010000065.1, on the reverse strand, counting down.
ATAGGTGGTGTAAAACCAACCTTGCTGGTCCGCTGCACGAAGATCACCGGGTTCAAAAGATTCGTAGAATTGTACTGTAGGTATTGTGCTGCCTGTTCCGGATGGACCACGGTACGTTACGGGTTTGAAGTTCGGATACATATTTCCCATAGGGTTTTCTGCAACGTCAGCGGTATACTGCAGACTAAAAATATGTTCAGCTGTATTTCTGAGCGTCTCATCATGTACCTCACCGTATGTATTAAAAAGCCTGATAGTTCCTGCATTGTCAATTACTTCCTTCGCTTTCGTCGCAGCAAGTGTATAGTATTGAGCACCTTTGTTAAGGGGGAACCCTGCCATGGTGAGGTATACTTTGGCCAGCAATGATTTCGCCGCTGATTGAGAAATGCGACCGGTAGCGTCTGTCCAGGGTAATCCTGCCGTTTCCGCCGTTTGAAGATCGGTAATTATCTGGTTGTACACTTCTTCAGAAGGGGTTCGTGACGGGAAAAAATCTTCCGAAGTAAAAGCCTGAGGTTTAAGAACCATTGGAACATCTCCCCAAATTCTGACGGCGTAAAAATAGGCCCATGCGCGGAAGAAGCGTGCTTCTCCTAACACCTTGTTTTTAACAACCTCATCCATGGTGATCTTCGGCACATTTTCAATTACAAGATTTGTATTTGCAATAAGCTTGTAAAGCCCTCTCCACCAGTTTTGAATATGCCCGGTGTTTGGATCATAGGTAAGCGAATACAAATTATTTAAATCTGAATTTTGTGCTGTCTCTGTTGTCGTTGTTCCGGTGGGAGCTTCGAGCAACTGCCAGTTGGAAGAAAATATTCCGGCACCATCTCCAAAGAAACGGGCATCAGCATATACTGCTGCGATTGCTGCATCGGCATGTTTCGGTTCGGTAAAGAAACTTTCCGGCGTAAGATTCGACGGATCCTGCTCGTCTAAAAAATCTGAACAGGATGCTCCGAATATAAGTGAAGAGCATAAAAGCACTTTACTTCCGTATTTTGATATATAACTGTTAATCATAATGTCGTTTTTTTAATTATGAATTAGAAACCAAGCTGCAAGCCTAACATGAAGGTTGTTGCTTTTGGATACTCGTGCCACTTCATCCCTTGTGAGAAGGCATTGTTGGTGTTGTTACCGCGGATTGGTGTGATCTCCGGATCTCCGATAACCTCGTCGTCAACAATCAGGAAGAAATTTTGCACGGAGGTATATAGTCTCAATCTCTCCAACTTCAACCTGTCCATCATGGCTTGAGGGAATGTAAATCCTAGTAAAAGATTTCTGCCTCTTACGAATGAACCGTCTTGTACCCAATGTGAGTCTACGTTCGTTACATATCCGGCACTGGTGCCACGTACCTGAGCGATCATTGTATTTTGGTTTTCAGGAGTCCAGGCATTCAGAACCGTTCTATAGCTGTTCGCCAGTCCCTGACGATCTTCACTTGAGTGCAGGTTCATGTCCATGATATCATTTCCAAAGGAGTATTGAAGTTCAACTGTAAGATCGACAGGGCCGAATCTCACGTAGTTAGTAAATGCACCCCATGCATCAGGGCTACCACGACCAATAATCATACGGTCAGCATCGGTAATCGCTTTATCGCCGTTTACATCCAGGTATTTAATATCACCTGGTAACATGGTAAGTCCATTCCGATAGCTTGTAAATGCCGCGGCTTCGTCGGCTTCATCTGTGCTCCATGTTCCAAGGCGTACCAGACCCCAAAATGAATCTGCAGGTTCACCTATCCTGATGATGCTCGTCGGATTAGTAATACCAGGTCCTCCGACATTAAATACATCCGAAGGTGTTGCCAGAGAAAGAACTTTGTTTCTGTTCATAGAGACATTTAACGTTGTACGCCATGTGAATTTTTCAGTTTCAATGTTTACTGTATTCAGCGTAAGCTCTAACCCCTTGTTCTCCATGGACCCAATATTCTTTCGGATAATTGCATACCCGCTGGTTTGTGGAACTGGTGCGTCTAGTAGCATGTCCGTTGTTTTGCGATAGTAAACATCGGCTTCGAGGGTGATTCTGTTGTTCAGTAATCCTAATTCAACGCCAATATCACTCTGCGCAGTCTTCTCCCATCTCAGGTCTGGATTCGCTAAGCGGTTAATGCCTGTTCCGCCCACGCTCGCATTGTTCCACACTGCACGGTAGCCCGAGCCTAAAAGTGAAAGGGATGAGTATGGTGGTATTTCAGAATTTCCGGTGAGACCGTAGCTGGTACGCAACTTCAAATTTGAAATGAAGCGATTGTCACTCATGAAGCCTTCATCCGAAATTCTCCAGGCCAATGCCGCTGAAGGGAAGAACGCATACTTGTTGTTTTCACCAAACTTAGATGATCCATCCGCACGCCCTGTAACGGTAAATAAATACTTACCCATCAAACTGTAGTTCACTCTTCCGAAATAGGAATTGAGGGCATGACGATCTGCGCTTGATGTTAACACTTTATTGTCATTTCCTGCGCCCATGTTGTTGTACTGGAAGTAGTCACTAGGAAAATTCCGAACATCCTGGTTGATGAAGAAACGGTTTTGTTCCTGCCATGACACCCCTAAAAGCGCTGTGATCGAATGTATATCATTTAAGGTTTTCGTATAGGTCAGGTAGTTTTCAAGGGACCAGAACGTTTGTTTTTCATTACTGGTCTGTGACTGACCCTGGCCGTTTACATTTAGTGTACTGTTAATAGCTTCATTGTTTTCCTGCGTCACAACGTTAACGCCTAACACAGTACGCATCTGCAGATCTTTGGTGAAGTTGATGTTGGTATACACACTACCCAGCGTAGTCTGCGTGTTGAGGATGTATTTCCGTCCGAATAGTCTGTGCATAGAGCTCATCGTGCCTTCAGCATTCGGATAGTCTCTGTTGTTGGCAAATTTGCCATCTGCATATCTAACCGGGAGAAAAGGGAAGTCTTCCACGATTTGGCGACCTACCTGATCTGTGATATCGACCAGATTTTCTGATTGATTGTTATAACTCAATGTACCTCCCAGCTTCAACCATTTTTTAACCTGGTCGTCGATCGAAAATCTTCCTGAATAACGTTTCAGATAAGATTCCTTGAGTAAACCCTCATCGTTGCGATAGCCCAAAGACAAAGTGTAGGTCGTACGGTCGCTACCACCGGAAAATCCTAACTGGTGGTTCTGTGAAAGTTTTGACTGTGTTGTTTCTTTCAGCCAATCGGTATCGTACAAGTTGTTTCCATTGGCATCCCAAACGCGGGGATCAACCCGGCGTAAGGCAGGATTTAAATTGACATACTTGCCTGAATTCCATCCTACCGGATCAAACTTTTCCATATTCGCCCATGCCAGCTCTTCTACTGCCATGTATTCCGCAGCATTCAATACTTCTCTTTTGTTCGGCCCGACTGTTGGCACACTAAAGTCAGCATCATAGGTCACTTTACCTTCACCTGATTTTCCGCGTTTGGTTGTTACGAGTATGACACCGTTAGCACCTCTGGCTCCATAAATCGCTGTTGACGACGCGTCTTTCAGAACTTCAACAGACACGATGTCATTCGGATTCAGGTAGTCGATAGACTGACTGAATTGATCCTGATTACCTTGTGGTAGCTGAACGCCATCCACAACATACAATGGATTGTTGGAAGAGTTGATAGAGCTGAATCCGCGCACACGCACATTTGATCTTCCTCCCGGACGGCCCGAGTTTGTATTAACCTGAACACCGGCAATCTTACCCGACAACGCCTGGTTAAGGGACGTTGCAGGTCGTTCCCTGAGATTGTCGGCGCCGACTTGTCCTACGGCACCCGTAAGATCCGATCGCTTTTGTGTACCATAACCAATAACAACAACTTCATCCAACGAGGTAAGATCCTCCTGGATGGTTACATCGATGTTTGTGCGGCCGTTAACCGCGACCTCTGTAGTTTTGTAACCTACAAAGGTAAAAATCAACGTAGCATCCGAAGCCGCAGTAACGGTAAACCTTGCTTGCGCGTCGGTTACCGTTCCCTGAGGTGTTCCTTTTACCAGAACGTTCACACCGGGCATGCCTGCGCCGGTTGCATCAACGACAGTTCCTGTCACAGTAATCTCCTGCGCAAGGACTGAAGCGACTAACATCGGCAGTAATGCCAACGTCAGACTCATTCTCCTGTAGAGTTTTTTCATAAAAATTTTGAGAGTAGGGGTTAAAATTTGTACAAACGATTCTTCATTTCAGCGGGGTCGAAATGAAGAATTTATCGAAGCTAGAAAAAATTAAAGTGCCGAATTTTTATTTCTACGAAACCGTTTTCGTAAACCTTAACGAAAAGGAAACAGACTGGACATTTTTGTTTGACAGGAGAAACAGGGAGAGTTAAGTGTGATGTGTAAAGTTTCACACTTTCTGTGACACTGTTTTCTTTATTAATCTTTTGCGTGTAGTGAATAGATTTTTTTTGGTAAAGATTGAGCTGGGTGCCTACCCCCTGGCCCCTAAAGGGGAGATTATACATTGGGCAATTCTTTACTTTCTATCTTTTAAACCGATGCAGTGTGTGTGTTTGTTTGTGACACATGCACACACATTTTAATTTCCCCACAACAATTAATTCATATTGGCATGGAAGACCCGTCACGTCGAGACTACAAGTTAGTTGAGTATGTTCGCCAGTGGTTCGAGACGAACGCTTTCGCAAATGAATAGGAATGCAAAACTCTTACCTTTGACATTTGTGCATAGATTTTTTGTGTGGGAGAGGACTGGGATGGAATTTGATTTTTTGGAAGCTTTTAACATGAGTGTATCGTATTGGCTTTCCTTCGCCTCTAAGGCCGGCTGGGCCTCGCACATGGCTCTTCATGCTGAACCCAGCCCGCGCAAGGCCAATGCCAGGCCAAAGACTGGCTCCCGCCAAAAAAGGCGGGCAGGTAGGCATGAATAGCCATGTGCTGGGGTTAGTGTGGGTGTGACCCTACCCAAATGCTTTGTGTTGCACAAATTTGGATTATGCAACGGATAAGCTCGTCATGTCGAGACTACACAATAGTTAAAATCGTACGCCAGTCATTCGAGACACCCCCAGATTCGAGCTTGCTAACATTGGATAACGTACGCACTAGCTGCAACGAAGCTTCCAAAAACATATATCCTAAAATATCAAAATGATATGGGTGGTCCGACCTTTAACATTTGTGGATAGAATTTTTGTGTGGGAGGGGACGTCGTTGGAATTTTACTTTTTGCAAGCCTTTAATATGAGGTATCGTATTGGCTTTCCTTCGCCTCTCAGGCCGGCTGGGCCTCGCACATGGCTCGTCATGTCGAGACTACGCAATATTTAAAATCGTACGTCAGTAATCCGAGACGAACGCCTTGATAGAACATCATTTCTGCAAACTGAAAATATCGGATGTACTGAATTACCTTTCCTTCTCCGTTTTGTGCATAAGCAGTGGCGGGAATTCGAAGCGCGTCACTGTCCCACGAAACCAAACGTAATTTGAAAACTAACTACAAATTTCCACTGTCCCCCGCCATTGATTATGCATTTGTTGTGCGTGCGGCTTTTCTTCAACCAATTATTACAAAGTTATTTTCAATTTTTACGTTAAAGTTTATCTCAGCTTTTAATGCTTTAAAAACTTTAATTACTGTATCAATTGTCGCGCTATTTGTGCTGCTCTCTAGCTTGGATATCTGTGCTTTTTGAACTCCCACAAGTTTCCCTAGCTCTTCCTGAGTCAAGTTACGCTCTTGTCTTGCTGCCTTAATCATTTTTCCCAAAACATCCATACGAAGTTCATATTCGTAATCGTCCCTTTTCCTTGTCCCTACTTTGCCGATGTACTTATCTTTCATCTCGGCAAGTGTGTACGCCTTCATTCCTTTTGCCATAATGATTTACTTTTTCGTTTTAGTCCCAAAATATCTTTCCCTAATTCTTACTGCTCTCGCAATTTCATTTTCGGGAACTTTGTCAACTTTCTTGATGAAACCATGAGTCGCCATTACCAAAGTCTCTTTGTCGTCAGTCTTGTCCCAAAATGCTAAAAGTCGAATTTGAAGTCCTTCGTACTTCGTCCTAAATTCCCAAATCTCATTCTTTAATTTTTTAAGAAGTCTTGGGTCATTTGTCTGTTCTGCAAGGTCAATGTTGTAAAGGATTTTCTTAACAGTCTTTGGTGTTAAGGAGCTTACGAACTTGTCCGCCTCCTCCAAAAATCTCGTATCAAAATATCTCATTAACCATGCATTAGCTCAACGAAACAAAGATAAAGAAAGTTTCCAATTATAGAAACTCTATTTTCATCAATTAGGAGAAATCTTCTTCGAAAAGCTGACGCACAACAAATGGATATGCGTAGTCTTATCTGCTATACTTTTTGGGTCGGTGATAGATTATTATTTCTGCAAACTGAAAATATCAATGCACCGAATTGGCTTTCCTTCTCCGTCAAAGGGCGGACACGGTAGGCATGAATAACCATGTGCTGGGGGTAGGTGTGGGAGTGTCTTTGTATTGATTTTTTTTCTTGTGCAACGAACTCTCGGCGTGCGTCATGTCGAGACTACACAATATTTAAAATCGTACGCCAGTAATCCGAGACGAATGCCTTCGCAGATGAATAGGAGTGCAAAATTGTGTTCATGGATAATATTGCTACGGCACGCAGGCACCCCCAGATTCGAGCTTACCAATTTTGGATAACCTACGAACTAGCTGCAACGGATCTTCCAAAAACATATATCCTAAAATATCAAATCGATAAAGGGGTTATCATATTTTGAACTTGCTAGAGTTTATCCCTCCGAAAATTTTTCCTAAATTCTCCCCATGATCCATGGTGGTTGTGTTTACATCCTTACTAATATTCACCATACAGTTCTCTATGTCGGGGTGACCGCGGATCTTTTTTCAAGAGTTACCGATCATAAAGAAAAAGTATTCCCTAAAAGCTTTACCACCAAATACCAGGCGTATAAGCTAGTTTACTTCGAACCCTTTTATTCCATCGAAGAAGCTATCGCTCGCGAAAAACAAATCAAAAAATATTCACGAGCAAAGAAAGTAAGTTTAATAGTAAAATTTAATCGGGAGTGGAAGGATTTGATGGACGAGGTTAAGATGTGGTGAGGAGGACACCTTGTCTCATATTATCGTATTGTTTTTTCCGTGTTTGAGGGGTTTGATGAGGTTAGAGGGCCTTGATGTGAATGATATGGCTAATCAATTTGACATTTTAGGTTATGTGTACTTGAAAGATTCGTTGCAGTTAGTGTGTAGGTTATCTGATTTTCGTAAGCTCGAATCTGGGGGTGCCTGCGCGCCGTAGCAATATTAGCCGGATTACAATTTTGCACTACTCTGCATTTGCGAAGGCGTTCGTCTCGGAGTTCTGGCGTACGTGCCTAGTTGTCGCGTAGTCTCGACATGACGAGCTTATCGTACTCCCTTTACAATCATCATCTCACGATACTCCTCCTCTAACGCTTGCCATATGTGCTGACGATCGAAATTGTTGCTGATGTACTCGTGTGCATTGGTGGAGAACCGTGTGCGGCTTTCTTTGTTAACCAACAACTCCTGCATTGCCTCGGTGAGGGCAGCGATATTCTTTGGAGGGACAATCAGCCCTGTACTATTATGGGTAATAATTTCATTACACCCGTTGATGTCTGATACGATGCAGGGAACTTTTAGGAGACTGGCTTGCATCACTACATTCGGGAAGCCTTCGCGGTAGCTGGGGAATACGAATATATCTGAGGCCATGAGCCAGGGGCGGACGTCGTGCTGGAAGCCGGTCATGATTACTTGTTTGTCTTCGTGAAGGAAGGTCACTACTTCTGTGGGAAGGGGATCGAGTTCTTGTTCGAAGGGGCCAACGATCATGAGGAATACGCGACCGGGTGTAGCGATGGGGTTGTGTGGCTGGTCTACATTAGCTGAAATTGTGCGGAAGGCTTCGGTCAGTTCTACGATGCCTTTGTCTTTCACAACGCGGCCGACAAAGGAAAACACAGTGTCATTGTCGGTGATGCCGTATTGGGTGCGGATATTTCTGGCTTCTGCTTCAAGCGCTGGTGTGCGGGTAAAAAAAAATGTATCGATACCGTTGCTGCTTCCGGAGCCTATGATCTTCAGGCGCGCCGGACTGGTTTTCAATTGGGTTTCGATGAAGGTTTGTAGTCCGCGGGAATTGGGGTAGATGCGGTGGGCGCAGGCGTAGGTGATCTTTTCGGTGACCTCCAGCATGCTGCGTTTCAAGCCTGTAGCTTCCATCAGCGGTAGGCCTGCAACGGTATGCATACGCACCGGCGCACCAGAGATCCATCCGGCTAGCATACCAAGGAGTCCGGCTTTGGGGGTGTGGGTGTGGATGATGTCGGGCTGAATTTTTTTGATGACCTTAACTAAATGGTAGAGGCATCGCAGATCGTGAAGGGGGGTGATTTTGCGGGTAAAAGGTATAGCGGTATGGGTGACGCCTTCTTTCAATACTTCCGCAACCTCCGAGCCATCTGCGCTGATGGTGTGTACGTCGTATCCCTGATCAATCATATACCGAAACTGACCCCGGAGCAGGAGTTGCAACGATATTGGTACGGTAGTGATGCGAATGAGTCTGGGGCGATGTCTGGTATTTTTTTCCATTCGTTTACCTTGACCGGTCAATCATTTCTGCCACCTCTCCCATGGTTGCACTCTTCATTCCATAACGCTCACGGCATTTCGAAAAATTGCTGATGATTCTTTCAAGTGCTGCCATACTTTCCCTGGGATAACTGCCGAAGTTATGGGGATGCCACCAGAGGTGATAAATTTCATTTTTCCGTGCTGCACGCTCCATCTCTGCATTGATGCGGCTGATCTTCATATCGTTTAGAAAAAATTCCTTAGGATTATAAGGCCTTAACAATCTGCTGGCCGGAATACAATACGGTAATCCTTCCCGATAAAGTATACTTTCCTGTGTATAGGTGTTCTTCTGCCCTACCGGTAAATAAGCGTCAAGTCCACGGTTCAAACGCTTCCAGGATGACTCTTGTTGTGTACTCTGAATATTCCAAAACCAGTCACGGGGATTATCGCGGACTGCCGTAAACCCTTCTTCAAAACAAACCCGCAGGTATTCTTCATTGAACTGGTTGCGGGGAAAAACCAGGGAGCGAAGTTTCTTATGGTAGAAATCGGCTGCTGTCTGCGCTGCCCGAAGATCAGCGCGAAACTGATCGATCGTCTGACCTTCCTCATTACAATAATAATGTGCAAAAGTATGCGACGCCAGTTCCTGGAACGGTGTCTTGTTGATCTCATGAATAATACTTCCGGCAAAGTGAAAAGGATCTTCTTCTTCAGAAATTCCGATTCCCTGACGTTCAATAAAATCATATGCCGACAACTCCTGATCACTATAAGATGGTTTAATCTGTGGCGAATTCTTCAACAAGGACTCACGGTTACTATGAAATAACATTCCGACAGTAGCCCAGGTAACGTGTACCTCATGCTTACGAAACAACTGAAGCATTTGAGGGATAACCTCGCGGGTATTTAAAAAATATTGGCTATAATCTTTTAACGGCCACTTCTCGAAGCCCCCCCAATGGAGCTCGAAGTCGAGGGAAACAATAAACGTTGCTTTACTCATAATTTATACTGCCTTCTCTTTTCGTAGTACTGCTGCTCTCGCTTTACGCATCTGCTGTGCGAGAGACCGTTGATAAACTATCATTTTTTGTTTGTCCAGAAAAGAAATAATAACGAAAAGGAATAAGATCATAATCTGGCTTTTTTGACGAATTGCCAAGCCAAGGTTACCAGAAATCTGAGCCAGGGCGATTGAAATGGTAAAAAAACTTAGGAAGGCTGATTTAATTAAAAAGTTTCCTGTAACAATAAACTTAAGACCTTTAAGGGATAAAATACGAATGGTTATCAGTAAATAGAAAACATTTTCTACAGAAACGATCACACCCAAAATCCCGGGCGCATCAAAGAAAAGGGGGCGATATAAAAATGCAAATAACTGCTCCGGTAGTGAGTAGCTGTTAATATCAATTCCCGACGTCGCTTTGGATAGTTCATATGCCCGGTGTGATAAATCCAGGCCCTGTGAGATAAATTCCTCTTCATCAATACCAACAAGACTAAGTACGTCCTTGTAAATAAAGAAAAACGCGACGGACGCACCCATTAAGAATATTACTCTTGTGCTTACAGCAATTCCTTTGGAAGAAAAAACAAAACCTAAAGCACTTGATACCAATAGTATCAACATAACATGTGGTCGGACGTGGTAAATTATTAAACCTCCGATCATTACAGCCAACCACCGACTTTTGACGTGGTTAATTCCGAAAAAGAAGAGACCGATACCTAAAAAAATTATCGATCCTTTTCCTAAAGACCCTGACCAGAAATGAAGGTTTGGTAAAAAGAAGATTAGAGTAAGCAAGTCAACGCCAAAAAAATTATGTTTAAACTTAATATTCTCCTTAAAGAATATATACATATACAAGAAACCGAGATAACCTGCAAAAGCAAAAAGAGCCATCGTAGCCTCGTAAGAGAACGATAAGTATTTAACAAATGGAAAAGCTAAAAACTTTATAAAAGTAGTACTAGTGCCGTAAAGGGAAAACCAATCCTCTGCCACTGATGCCGCATTATAATATCCTTTGGAATCTGAACGGTTAAACAACACATATAAATAATACATCAACGACAGAAAGAGATGATAAAAATAAAGTCGCTTTAACAACCCGCTTTGAATATAAGGGAATCTCTGCTTCAATGCGTCGACTGCAAAAAATGCAATGAGTCCAGTGATCACAATAAGAATGATACCCCCTACCATATTTTAAAACAATTCGAGGTCGCCCAAAGCGGGAGTCCACTGTTTAAAATTAATTAACAACTGCAAATCAGGATTGCTTAAAGGTCTTACTGTTACCATCGGCCCGACGGATGAAGCAAGCGACAACCCCGGCAAAATATTTTTAACCTCTACACCCAGTGCACCAGAAAGGGAAACATAGTCAACTTTCCAGTCTCTAATAGCCTTCACCAGCTTCTTCTTCAATTCATTTCCGATGGTCGTGTCTCTGATGAATACATCAGTAACTCTCAACTCTTTCCCTATACGCGTGTGTTTTATCCGGCCAATAATCAATCCCGTCAGTTCATTACCCTCCTCTTCTGCAATCCCGACGTATGCAGCAACAGGAACACGAAGGTATCGCCAGGTTAAATATGCAACCGACGTGTTCGTGCTGATTGAATCTTTCCCCCGATTACATTGGCTTAACAATGTGGCCAAAGAAGGATGCTGCAGATAGGATTGTATCGCACTGGTTTCATTGCTGCCTATGACTTTAGCACCAGTCATCAGATTTTTCACAATCGAAAAAGGCCGCTGAATACCCATTCGTATAGGAAGTTTTCCAGCCTCAACCCATCCCATCTTTAAGTAGCCGGGTTTACTTTGTTCATTGGGGGTATTAAACACAAAATCATCTCCCCTGTCCTTACAATGGTCTACCAGTGCCAGGGTAAGCTTCTTAAAAATACCTTGCCCCTGGTGATCCGGATGTGTAGCGGTATCCACAGCCCGTACAGCCCGGAATGTTTTTCCGTTCATAATCCATTCCCAACGCATAAATGCACGTACACCAATCAACTCACTTCCCTCCCAACATAACAACACCAGCGAAACACCAAACGGATTTTCAAGGTGCTTCCACCGCCAGTATCGCTCCGACTTGGGCGTCAGACTCTCCCCAAGACTAAGTTTTAAAAGATTCACAATCGCCGACGTATCCCGTTCCGTAGCCTCTTTTATCTCCATTTCGTTAATCTACTTATCTTCCAACGGTAAATATAGTAGAGAATGAGGTAAATGTCTGTGTGCTTCGATGACGTGCTTTCTACAATGATATGCAAGCCCCTCAACGCTCTCCATGGCGTACAAAATAGCTATAAACGCCATTCTCACTCCTCTGTCCTACGTAAGTAAGCTTTTCCTACCAATTATAATAGCGGAAACTCCAAAGGGTAATTGTATTTTTCGCTGTAACAAAGCAATTTCGCTAATAAATAGTTTATACAATAACCTGCTAAGAAATTTATTGGATTTATATCTTTCAAAATCTGATCCAGTACTCCCTTTACTTTTTTTTGTCGGTAGGAGTTTTGATAATAAGCGAACGAAAAATATAGGAAGAAATAAAATAAAATTAAAGTAAGAACTGTATTCAACTTTAAACCCATTTTCTTGCAAAATTTTCTTCAGTTCTTTCAGCCTATATCTTCTATAATGATGATTTATGTCGTCATGATTACTCCAAAGAATATTGAACGCTGGGACTGTCAAAAAAATATAGCCATCTTTTCTTAACACTCTATATGCTTCTCTGACCGCGTCATCATGATGATCAATGTGCTCAATGACATCAAAAGCACATACCAAATCTGTAGAATCATCTTCTAAGGACAAATCAGTTAGGGACTCGTTTAATACTTCTTCATTTAATATTTCAGACAATAATTGTGAACACGTCTGATCGTATTCCAAAGATAAAACATCACCATATTTTTTCAGCATAATTGAAGTGGCTCCCGTTGCAGCACCTGCATTTAGAATTTTCAGAGGAGTATTTTTATAAATTCTCAATCTAATGATATTGTCAAGAATTTTCAACCTTGCCTTAAACCACCAATGCTCACGCTCCAGCTTGAAATACTCTTTATAATATAATTTTTCCATCTTGAATTTGTTTTTTTATTATAAACAGTGGGCGAGCCTTAACTTGTAAGAATATTCTCAAAATGTATTCGCCAAGAATGCCTATTGACAATAATTGGATGCCTCCAAAAAGCGTAACAATAAAAATTATTCCTATAAAACCCTCAGGAACTTCTCCTATTAAAAGCATTTTTAAAAAGGCATAAATAAGGTATGATGAACTCACTAAGATGGTAAATAAACCTAGCCCTGAGATAAACTGTATCGGGAATTCGCTAAAATTGAAAATTCCATTAAAAGCAAGTTTTAAAAGCTTACTAAAGGAATACTTAGAATCTCCAGAATGCCGTTCTTGCCGTTCATATGGCACTCCAATTTGCTTATACCCTACCCAGGTTCTCATTCCTCTTATAAACCTGCATTCTTCCTTCATCCCCACAATTTCGTCAACAACCCTGCGGCTAATTAACGCGAAATCTCCTGAGTCAAGTGGAATATCTATATAAGAAATTCTTTTTAATACTTTGTAGAAGATACTGTAAGCAGCTCTTTTAAAAAAAGACTCTTTCCGCTTTTTCCTTATTGCATAAACGACGTCGTAGTCTTGTTTAAAGTACTCATAGAATTTTTCTAGTAATTCCGGTGGGTCTTGCAGATCACCATCTATGACGAATACTGCTTCCGTAGCATTTGCAACTGAAAAACCCGCAGATAAGGCTAACTGGTGTCCAAAGTTTCTGGATAAGAAAACGGAAGTAAAACGACTATCCTGTAGTGATAATTCCTCCATTAAGTTTACTGTATTATCACTGCTTCCATCATCTATCATTATAACAGAAATATTAAGCAGGGAATTATCCATTAAATCTGTCAGTCGTTTTTGGAGACTTTTGAAGACTTTTTCTTCATTATAAAGAGGCACTATAATATTAATTTTTACTAGTTTATTCATAGTTGGTATAGATAGACTTTAATGGAAGATTGTTTACTCTCAAATGACTTTTCAAACTTCAGGTTTAATGAATTAGCGTTCGAAATTCGAACTGCTGAAAGTAAATATTGACAGCCCATGTCTTTAAGTATCTCCGTATTAATATTGAGTTCAGTTAACACAACAGAATTAAATTTATTACAATTTAAATAGCAAGTTCTTTTTAATTCCGAGCTGAAAAGATAGCACCTGCTTCCCCAGTTGTCATAATATTTTTGTAACCCCCTATGTTTATTCAACTCTCCCTCAATTACTTTTCTGAAATTATTCTTATAGCTTAATGGATAATTATTTTGGTAAGAATCTAATGTATAAAATCCATTAAACTGTGCAATACTGGGGTGCAACCCTAAACTCACTACTCTATACTCTTCCTGTGGCAAACCAATATGTTCATTTATTCTTTTAAAAATATCTTCAGCAAAAAAATTGGAAAAGGATTTTAGTTGAACCGTTTTTGATTCTGGCATAATCAATTTAGCCACATTAAATTTAATTTCATTGTTGCAATATAAATTCCCCAAGAAAAATATCATTGCAAATAGAGTCAAAGGAGTATTTATTCTCGAATATATAGTGGCGCTAATCAATAAAATCAAATAATACAAAAAAGGAAGTAGAAAGGTAAAACGATTGAACTTAAATGAAGTCAAAATATGCAAATGTTCTTCTAGAAGGATAGAAGTGTATTCATATATACTATGAAAGAAAATTATAGCAATTATTGAAAATAAAATTAATTGAATACCCCTCCAGCGGTTTAACCTTCGAAAGACTATATAAAGCCCAAATAGTAGAATAGGTAAACCAAAGATTGTTGAGGAATGATATTGACCAAAGAGCAAAGTGTTGACAAAAGTCTCAAAACTTGCTCGCAAACTCCCGAGATTTGCATGGTATCCAGTTCTATGGGAAACAACATCATTGGAGATAAAATTTCCAATGGTGTAGGAATTTGCTAAAACATATGCAATAAATAGTACCACTATTCCTAAAAAGTAATTTGTACTAATTTCTCTCCTCATTAAAATATGACCGCTTCCAAATATGAATAATGCAATTAGTAAAAACGGTGCAGTCATTGCAAAATGCGCGTAAAATGGAAAAAGGAAGATTATAATTAAGCTAACATTAACTTTAATATTTGATTTGAGGTTAAAAAAACTCCATAATAATAGCGGTTGTCCCATCACGGATATTCCATACAGGCTATAAATTGATAAAAGTCCAAAAGAAACAGGAATAAGGATAGTTAGCATTTTGGACTTTTTGACATCCTTAAAATATGTATCAATAAGCATATGCATTCCCACAATCCCTACTAATCGAACGAGGAATGAGTTAATTACGTAGGCCCAAAAAGAAGGGAATACAAAAAATAATAACCGGATAAGACTGAATTCAGAATGAAAAAATCTGGTACTTAAACCATTGAAAACTTGATCGACTTTCCCTGAACCATTTAATATAAACAGATTGTTACTTTCTTTCAGGAGGTGTAAATAGATGAACTCGCTGTCTAAATTATCATGAATTAGAATCCAACTTTGTTCACCTAATATTAAGATTGGAAAATAGAAAATTATCAAAAGACCAATAGATGCTAATAGTTCTTTTTTCATCTTTCATTTAATTTGCATCGAACGTTTATGTGTGTGCCGTTGTGGGTCTAAGAATAGGTAATTGTCGCCTGACACCAAACGTGGCTCGAAAGATAAAACTAAAAATTTAAATTGAACCCACAGACGTTAGCTCAATCGATGGCATTTAAAATTCCTACCTTTATAAACCCAGTTACAAATGAAAAAGAAGAAAATCCAATTTGTAAACAGGGGTTGCGTTCCTGAAATAGTCCAAAGTGGATAGCCAAGCATTCGAGATTGTAAGGATGTTCTGAACCACTAACATCATTGAAAATCTGAACGGCAAGCTCATAAAGTCTACTAATCAAAAATGTTTTTTTAGACCAGCTTCCGTACTGAAATCAGCCTTTCTGGACTTTAGAGAAATAACGCGCAAGTGGGCCTTCCCTGCAACGTTTGGTGGTAAATTAGTTTATTGACATATTCTGAAAACAGCGCAAAAGTTAAACCGTAGCGCATATGCTTCAAGGCGCCACTTACCCACTCACTTCGGCAGTGTCCCTCAGCACTGAAATGCGAATCCAATTCATCTGAATTCGTGACATGACAAATGAGAATGCCTGCCGGACCTCGAGGCCCCTATTGATAACTTCTATAGACCGCCTCCAACTCCTCTACCATCTTTTCCATACTAAAACACTCCATTACCCTTCTTCTCCCTTGATCGCCATACTTTTTACGAAGACCTTCGTCGTTCATCAAGCTTATAGCGTATTTGATAAGCTGCTCGGGCTCATCAACGGGACATAGCAGACCATCAGTCTCATGGCGAATAACTTCTGCAATACCACCGGCACCAGTCGATATCACAGGGCACTGCATCGACATAGCTTCCAGCAAAGCAATGGGAAGACCCTCGAAAACGGAAGTCATCATGTAAAGATCAAAGACTGCAAAATATGGCCGTACTTCTGTCTCGAGTCCTGGCATGTGGATTCGGTCGGCTAAGGCAAGTGTTTCCCGCTTTTTAATCAGTTCCGCTTTAAGGGGACCGTCACCAACGATTATAAAATGTGCATTGGGCAGTGTTTCCAAAATACGCGCGGCAAGTTCCATCCACACGTCTAGCCTCTTCTGAAACCGAAAGACGGCAATGGTTCCAATAATCGGCGCATCCGATGGTATGTTAAGACTTTCGCGGATCTGCTGATCAACAAATGACGCTTTGCTGAAATGATCTGTATTTACTCCGTTGAGGATCACCCGAACGGGAGTATCAAGCTTCGGTTTATGTTTTCGAATAGAAACTGCTACGTCATCGGACACTGCAATTACTTCTTGCAAAAGATCCATCGTTAGCAAATTCATTTTACGTGTCGCAAAATGGTAGCGTTCCTGTTTATTGTGTTCTGTGTAGATAATTGGTACTTTAGTTATTCTCCCTACTAATCTGGCTAGAATGCCAGCCCATGGAAGATGGGCATGAATCAATTGAATATTATTTTCACGGACGTAACGTGTGACAGCCCGTACTTTCATAATTAACTGAATGTTGTCCTTTGCATCGAAGCAAATAACTTTTCCTCCATTCTGCTGAATACTATCCACCATTTGGTTCTTCCACGGAAGAAAGTAGGCATAATGAAAGTCAAATTGGTCCTCGTGATGGACCTTTAGAGTTTCCGGAAGAAGCATTTCAGCCCCACCCCTCCCCAGCGATTTAATGATATGTAAAACTCTGATTCTTGAATTCAAAACAGGTATTGTTATATTTGGCAAGATTGTAAAAAGAATCCATGGTTACCACTTCCGCACGTTTTTCATGCTTTTCAATTCAATAAGTTTCCTGATTTTTTTTCCGGTTGTCACCATCATTTACTTTCTGATACCACATCGGTTCAGATGGTTACACCTTCTGATCGCGAGTTGTGTGTTCTATATGTTTTTTATTCCTCACTATATATTTATTTTATTCATAACCATCATCATAGACTATTTTGCCGGAATTCTGATTGAGAAGACATCAGGAAAAAAAAAGAAACAATATCTATGGATCAGTGTCATCAGCACAATACTCGTCCTTTTCATTTTCAAATATTACAATTTTTTTACCGTTAATTTCAATGACTTAGCACACCTTATCGGCTGGAACTATTCAATTCAAGCATTACAGATAATATTACCCATTGGCCTTTCATTCCATACCTTTCAAAGCTTAAGTTATGTCATTGAAGTTTACCGGGGCAAGCAGAGGGCAGAAAAACACTTCGGGATATATAGTCTGTACGTGATGTATTATCCACAACTTGTCGCTGGCCCTATCGAACGACCACAAAATCTTCTGCACCAGTTCAAGAGAGAGAACCGTTTCAAATTTCAGAATTTCTACCGGGGACTACGTCTGATTGTGTATGGATTCTTTATGAAACTGGTTGTCGCAGACAGACTTAGCATCTATGTGGATTCAGTATATAACAATGCAGACAAACACGATGGACCATCGCTTGCACTGGCTACTTTCTTCTTCAGTTTCCAGATCTATTGCGACTTTGCCGGATATTCGTCGATAGCAATTGGTGTATCCAGGGTTATGGGGATAAACCTGATGACCAATTTCAGGAGGCCCTATTTGTCCAGGTCAATTGGAGAGTTCTGGCGTCGCTGGCACATTTCACTATCAACGTGGTTCAAGGACTACCTCTATATTTCCATGGGAGGCAGCCGGTCAATAACTTCCGGGAGGGTATCTCTGAATTTGCTTACAACATTTTTAGTAAGCGGGCTATGGCATGGTGCATCCTGGACGTATGTTATCTGGGGTGGCTTAAACGGATGTTATCTCATTGCTGAAAACCACGCCAGGGCTGTACGAAGTTTTTTTCAAAGTAAATTTTTTACTCCCTTTAGAATTCTTTACGTCTTTGTGTTGATTAATTTTTCATGGATTTTTTTCAGGAGCAACTCGTTTGAAGATGCATTGATGATTATTTCCAGGATACTTTCAATGAATGGCAAACTTTTTCTTCCACCCGATCCAGAGATATTGATTTATTCTTTCATAGGAATACTGGCCATTATAATCTTTGAGGTATTCTTTGAAACCGTGTACCGAAAAAGAAAAATCAGAAACCATCTTTTCTCACTTAATAATACCTTTATGATCGTCCTGATACTTGCCATTTTTTTGATGGGTGTTTTTGACGGTGGACAATTCATTTATTTCCAGTTTTAGCAATGAACAAAGAACTTAAAAAACTTATCAGGTTTGGCACGTTTGCTATCGTCATACTTTTCGGTATTGACCTGGTTACGGGACGGATACTCGGAGCACTGTACGATCGCATGACGGTAGGGGAAAAAGCGAGAGCAAACTATTTCATAAAAAGCGATAAATCAGAAATTATAATTTTCGGATCGTCAAGAGCCCTCTACCATTACCATTCTGGTCTCATCTCTGATTCTCTAAAAATGACAACGTATAATGCAGGAAGATCAAATCAAAGCATACTCTATCATACCACGTTGCTAAAATGTATAGTAAAACGACACAAACCGAAAGTTGTCGTTCTGGACCTCCAGGCTGATGAGTTCGTGTATAATCGAAGAAAATACGAAAGACTAAGCGCTCTCCTTCCTTATTATAAACTTGACGGTGATGTAAGTGCCATCTATAACACAGTGCGTCCTGGTTATAAGTACTTTGCATGGTCACATTCCTTGCCCTATAACTCATCCGTGTTCGCAACGCTATACCGGGGAACCACAAGCGGTCGTGACAACGATATCAATGGCTTTATGATTCGGAAGGGGAAAGTTTCGTCTGCTTTGACGGACAAGGAAAATAACTGCGGAGAGAACCTGACGATGGACTCCATTCTCATTCAATCTTTTGAAGACTTCCATAAAATCTGTCAGGACGCCAATATTGAGCTTGTTGTAAATATCTCACCCGAATTCTCCCGGTATGTATGTGAAAGAAAAGAATTTACAATCCTGAAAAATGAAATCCGGAAAAGAGGAGTTTTAGTCAACGACTGTACCGAGGTATTTGAGAATGAGAGAATGTTTGCGGACAAAACACATTTGAGCCTTGACGGCGCTATTGAGTACTCTAATATGGTCGTTGAAACCCTAAAGAGTAAACTGCAAAAAAAGCCAGAATAGACGTGCCAGTTCATCGTTTTATCATTTCAATTAATTCTATCCATTTTTCAATTACTCTTTCCAGCCTGAATTCTTCTATACTAATGCGGGCATTTGTTTTAAAAGCACCAAACGAAGGGTCATTATCTGATATGCGATTTAACACCTCTACCAATTGCTCCTTATTTTTATTCTCTATCAGCATCCCGTTGTAATTACTTTGAATCATATCTGCCGGACCGTAAGGGCAGTCTGTAGCAATTACAGGAACAGACAATGCGAGTCCTTCAAGTATCACATTACAAAAACTCTCCCGTGCAGAGGTGTTAATTAAATACTTTGCCTTTGCTACCACCGGGAACGGATTCTTCATTTGCCCTGTCAAAATTATCCGATCCTTTAAGTCTAACTTCACAACCAAATCCTCAAGTTCAGACCTTAGCAAACCATCTCCGATTATGACTAATTTATGAGTCTCGCGCAGTCTGCTCAAGGCATACGCTGTGATTAACATCCTGAAATTTTTCTGATTAGAAAGGCGGCCCATGGCAACTACATATTCAAAATTGTAGGGAGCTACCTCGGCATTCGCCTGCCTGAGTATTACCGAATCATCTATCGAATTGGGTATAACTTTAAACTTCCTCTTAAAAGCAGGCTTTGCATTTACCAATGCATTTAACATTCCCGTAGAGGGCACCACTACTTTACGAACAAAAGGAAAATGCACAACCCAATGCCCCCATAATCGTTGTCGTCTCTGGAGCTCAAAAGGATTCATATCGAAACGAGCAATAATATTGCGATTAAAAGTAAAACAAGCTAAAAAACTACTGAATCGGCTGAACGCAATAATAAAATCAGGATTAATCTCTCTGGCCTTTCTAAATACCCCAATAAATAAGGATGTAAATTTATAGTACTTGTCTGTTCTCTCGGCTGTTCTTAGAACTGTAATCCTGTCTTCTGGAATTGAATTAGGGATTTCGAATATTGGCTTTTGAATGATGTAATGCACATCATAACCATTTCTCTTCAGCTCCTCCCCTGTATTA
>JBGTEP010000064.1:0-13264 GCA_041747735.1 Chryseolinea sp. | reverse complement strand
CGTATTATTCTGAAAAGGAACACTAATCATGCTTGCAATCGGGTTTTGGATTTTACTTGCTAAATCGCCTCCCGCTGCGAGTTCTTGCTCCTTTTCTTGGCCAATAGCATAACCACTACTTAGTAGCAATGCTATTATTAACAGGTTGAGTTTTTTCATTGATATTGAATTTCCTGTTCTATAATGATTACTGTATTTATTTTTTCACCAATTCCAACGGTGAATTTTTCGAAGTACCATCTAATGTCGCATCTTTAGGCCAATTCAGTCTCATAATCGTTACAACTGGTCCTTTTGGTGCTGGCAACCAGTTGGCTTCTTTAGCCTTACCAGGAGACTCATGTTGAATATAAAGCGTGATGCCGCCATCTTGATCTTTTACAAAATTCGGAATCATTGGGGAATTCAATAAATACCGATCAATTGGATTTTCTACCAATAAACTTTTTGGCATTTTACACATAGTCAAGGACCAAAAAGCATTGACCGGAGGCAGTTGTCCTTCATCGAAATGCAGGGTGTAATTATTGTTTGTTCCATCCAACGGAGTACCGTCAGCATCAACGCCGTAAAAAGGATACATAGCTTCCTGTGCCGAGTTTCCAAAAATGCCTATGACAGCTCCCGACATTCTATAGAGGTAGTTGTTTTTCAAAAACTCACGAGTTCCAAATATATCTTCGGAAGTGACCTCTCTTGAATCAAATTTTTTCTTAAGCTCCGCAAAATCCACTGTCCACGCTTCCTGAATTCCTTTCTCCATGGCTGCTTTTACTTCAGGAGATAATTTTTGTACATCAAACTCTATTCCTGCACCAACACCGATTTTCGTAAAACGCTCCGTTAGTTCTGTTTCTGTTGGATTTGGCGAAGTATACTGCAAAGTAAAATTCATAATCTTAAAAAAGTACAGTGATGATCTTTGCTCTTCAGGTGTCAAAGGTTTTATGAAATCATTTTTTTCCACAGCTGTAAGTGGTCCTGTATCTAAATAAGATGATAAGGGTTGCGATTTAAACTGCGCCTGAATTTTCTTTACATTATCAATATCGGCTGGATTAAAAAGTTGTGTTCTGTAAAAGGCAGTCACAAATTCTGTTTCCGATTTTATGACTTTATCTATTCCTTCAGGAGTTTCACCAGTCCAATTAGGTCCAGCTACCATATAGTTCCCTGCTTTGTTTCCCGTAGTGCGCGTACCTACATAATCAAAATTAAACGTGTAGGCATCTATAAACTGGATCATGAAAAAGCGGATGTCGTCAATTTCCGGTACTGTTAACACGATCGGCTCTGCGCGTAAATCTAACCCGACAAATGAATAGGGTGTATCAGAATTTGGAGTTTGAACAGCGATATCTGCGGGTGTAAAAACACGGGCGATATTAGCAACCTGATTCCATAGGGCTTTAAATTCTGGATTTGCACTATTTTCAAAATAATCATATTGAATACGATAGTGATCTACCAGAGGAAAGCCGTCGATATAAGCTTCTTTGGCGATCGCAGTGATTGAATCTAATGACAATTCAGAGGATTTTCTTTTTTACCCTTGTTTTGAGTACACGAGAATGCGATTAACACAATCAATAGCAGGGGAAATGCTGTTTTCATAATAAGTTATTTATCTTGTTTTAATGTAATACAACGACCCGTGTATAAGAAGTGCCCGACTTGTGTGTCACTGTCGGCCGTTGCCGAAGGTAATTTAGTTAATTGTCTGAAATTGCCTTTAAGCTATCATCCGTGATTACCTATGTTAATAGGCCTTAATTAGAATTTCAGCAGGAATATTCAATAGATCATGTAGTTTCCGGATCATAGAAAGGCTTAATTTCCTCTTGCCAGAAAGAATCTCAGATTTGCGTGAACGGTGGCCTAGAATGGATGATAATTCGGCTTCACTCATTTGCATTTGTTCGATTCGGAATTTAATTGCTTCCAACGGGTTAGGTTTGGGAATCGGCAAATGTTTCTGCTCATACTCTTTAACAAGGATGGACAACACTTCCAATTCGTCAGATTCCCTTGAAGCAGGTTTGATATCTTTCTGCATAAGGATGTAAACCCTGGCTAACGCAGCTTCATATTGCTTATTACTTTTTATGGGCTTTATCATAACTCACTTTTTTTGCATCAGTTTTGTCATACTGCTTGTGTGTGCCAAACCATACAATGAAAACTATTTTTAACCGATATTCGATATCGACAATGAGTCTAAAGTCATTGCCGTGAATATTAAATACTACTCTTTTCTTATTAAGTATTGAAGCCTTTTTGTATTGTGATTTTAGTATATTAGGCTTGTCCCATTTAGCCGACTCTGCCTCCTCATACCAGGCCAACAAGGCTTGTTTTGTTTCAGGATATTTTTCCCAATAATATTTGATCGTTTCTACAGCAATAACTCTCATTAGGTAAACAACAAAGATAATAAAAATGTTACCAAAATGGTAACATTAACACTACTTGGGAAAATGGTTCGAAGTCTCATCGGGGTTAAAAAGAAAAGCCTTCAAATTTTTAAAATTTGAAGGCTTTTCGATATGTACCCGGGGCGGGACTTGAACCCGCACAACCTTTTAGGGTTACAGGATTTTAAGTCCTGCGTGTCTACCAATTTCACCACCCGGGCAATTATAATGCTCCTAGTTTCACAAGCTGGTTGCTAGTGAGGCATTTAAAAGCAAAAAGTGTGAGGCTAATCTCACACTTTTGTCGCGACTAACAACCTCCAATTTGAAGAAGGCGTCTAATGAGCGGGAAACGAGACTCGAACTCGCGACCCCGACCTTGGCAAGGTCGTGCTCTACCAACTGAGCTACTCCCGCATATTTTGGTTTGTGTGAGGTGTGTAATTGTTTTGGGAGTGCAAATTTAATTCTGATTCCTAAATTTCCAAATCAAGCCCTTAAATATACGCTATTCAAGGGCCATTAATAGTGCATCATCCAAAGGCTTTTGATGAAGCCTGAAATTTGCCCACGCTGTTCCGTTAATCAGAAAGATTATTCCTAAAAAGGAAAGAGAAAGCAGAAAATCCCTAACGAAGATAGCAGTGCATACTCCAGACACCACACTAATGATGTTCCAGAAATTAAGGTAAGAACGCGTTGACGGCATAAGTTTATACTCCAGAAAAAGGATACATCCTGTGGATGTCGGCTCAATTCGACCAATTGCAACTGGAACGAACGCATTTGTGCGCCTTGCCTTAAAAGTTACCTGAAAATCCAACTCTTTCACCCAACCCATTAAAGGCACCGGTGGAGATGACCGGTCACCGTTCGGCGCTGTGATATTTCTTACACGATCTTCTACATCTTCAGCAGTGAGCGCTAAAACCAGCGTTTTTGATTTCCGTGGATGCAGGGCAATCACTTCACAGCAATACAGGAGATTTCCACATGCACGTCTTTTGGTAACCTGCTTACCTCAACTGTTTCCCGCGCCGGCGGATTCTCAGAAAAATACTGACCATACACTTCGTTTACTTTCGGGAAATCATTCATGTCCTTCAGGAATATGGAGCATTTCACAACATTCGGAAAATCCATTCCAGCAGCAAGCAGCACTTCCCGTAAGTTGGCCATCACCTGTTTGGTTTCATCCTCGATGTTTTCGGTGATGATTTTACCAGTCGCTTTTTGAATCGCGATTTGCCCACTCAAAAAAACCATATTTCCGGATAGCACAGCCTGGCTGTAAGGACCAATCGGCTCAGGTGCATTTTCTGAATAAACAATGGATTTCGACATGATAATGAAGTTTAAAAATTTAAATTAGCGGTCAATGCCGATACTTTACCCTGTTAAACAACATATTTAAAGATTAGATTTATTCTTTCAGTATAGTTATCTACGGGAGCGTCAAAAATAAGAATCATCAAACGAATTTGCGTCCTAAATGAATATTTTAGTTATCGGTGAACAAGGTAGCCTTCAGGAATGTCAGGAGAAGTTCGGCGATAAACACAAATACACCCGTGTTGCTGAACACAATGCAGCAGAAAAGTCTCTTCAGCATAATGATCTGATTTTCGATTTTATCATTGAGAAAGAACCCCATCAGTTTAAGACTTATTGCAAACATCAGGCAACGGTTTTTCTCAATACCTGTAAAGTAAGTATGGGTGAGCTTATTCATCTGGTGGGCAGTCCGTTGGGAAAAACATTTGGCTTTAATGGATTACCGACCTTTCTGAACAGACCGATTTTGGAGGTAAGTATATTGAAACCAGACCAGGCAAACGATCTAAAAAAAGTATGTGATGAACTTGAAACCGAATACTTGCTTGTAGAAGATCGTGTAGGGATGGTGACACCACGGGTGATATGTATGATTATAAACGAAGGCTATTTTGCTGTACAAGATGGAACTGCAACGAGAGAAGGTGTCGATATGGCTATGAAATTGGGTACAAATTACCCCTGGGGACCCTTCGAATGGTGTGAGCGTATAGGTATCAAACACGTATATGAACTAATCGAAGCGTTATTTAACGACACGCATGATGAGCGTTATAAAATCTGTCCGTTGTTGAAAAACGAATACCTAAAAATCAGGCTTTAGAAATACTACCCGATACCTTTATAATTAAGTTATTGTTAATTAGGCTACCACCACATTTTAAGAAGTATTTTCGCACAACAAACAAAGTTGGAACCAACGCCGCCAGTCACCGATCCGAAAAAGAAAATGTGGGATAACGTCCGGGTAGGACTTTACATCCTGGGTGCATTTTTTCTCTTTCTTTTTTCTATTGATTTGATGACCTCTGCTCTGCAACACATGGGGAGGAATGTTGCTGAGACAATTCTTATGGCAACCTCAAACCCATTTACAGGGCTGTTTATCGGGTTGCTCGTCACCGCGATGATACAAAGTAGTTCCACCACTACCTCTCTGGTTGTGGCGCTTGTAGCATCCGGATCCATCACCCTTCAAGGGGCGATTCCCATCATCATGGGGGCAAACATCGGAACAACAATTACCAGCACGATTGTATCACTTGGATTTATAAATAAGAAAAAGGAATTCCGTCGGGCGGTGGCGGCCGGAACGTATCATGACTTTTTCAATATCCTGACTACCGTTGTGCTATTTCCGTTGGAATATTACTACAGCTTTTTGTCCTCCATATCAATATGGATAGCAAACTTATTCTTCACACCTGTTCTTGTGCCGGCGCAAAGTACCGCAACACATTTCTGGTTCGGCTTTACACCGGTAATTAATTTTTTGGTAAACAACATTCCAAGTGCTTTTTTTCTCGCGCTGTTTTCACTGGTAATATTATTTTCGTCAATACTGATTTTTCGAAGATTGATTTCTAATCTGCTTAAAGCAAGCTCTCCAGAGGTTTTTAGCCGGTTCTTTTTCAAGAATCAATTGAAATCATTTTCGTGGGGATTGCTTACTACGGCAGCGATTCGTTCCAGTACTATCACTTCTTCTGTTGTGGTTCCTATTGTGGCAAAAAAAATTGTCAGTTTGAAACAGGCGGCGCCATTCATTATGGGCGCGAACATTGGGACAACGATTACCGCTTTCATCGCGGCTATCTTAAATGCTAATACGTCAAGTGCCCTTAGCATTGGCATTGTACACTTGCTCTTTAACTTTTTTGGGGTTTTAATATTTTTTCCGATTCCGGTTTTAAGACGACTACCGCTGGAACTGGCTGGTGCATTGGGGAAGCTCACGTTGAAGTATCGTTTGTCAGGGTTCGTTTACATCCTTATTGCTTTTTTCTTTTTCCCCTTTTCACTGATTTACCTCAATCAGGATTCGATTCAGACGTTAAATCTTACCTATGAGAAACCACTTTCTGGCAGAGCAGAAACTTATAGAATAGTGTCAAGAATAAATGTCAGAACTCAGTCAGGCGAATGGACTCGGTTTAACAGTGATGTTGTAGGTGTTGGAGAGGTACCCTCGCTGATTTACCCGGTGTCGGTAAAAAACAATACATTGTTTGTGGGCAAGCAGATGTTCTTGTTTAACAGGCCAGGCTTCTGTTGGGATGGCGAGGATGAAAATGGAACCTTTAAATCGTGCATTGAAAAGATATTGCCAACCCTTAAAGTTGCCAATCAGGCATTTGATTCTGTATATGTATGTGATGTAACCTACACAAAGTCCCCCGATTCAGTCAAGCATAGGTACTACCTTAGTGCACCTTACAAAATTCTGTTACGGCACGAATTGTATACACCTCAAAATCAAACGGAAGTTATTGAAAGACTGATTGGGTTCGAGGTAAAGTGATGTTCTGATAATTACGAATCTTCTCTTTATATTGCATAAACGGAAATTTTACAAGGTGCTGAAAGAAACGATACTTAAGTTTTTGAAGATGGATAGCCTGATAGAAAGTGTTACTGGCTACGTAGAGACGCGAATTGCGTTGTTGAAGATAGAAATAAAGGAAGAGGTTGCTAAAGGAATTGCAAGGGCGTTGGTGTATGTAATTATGGTGGCTGTCTTTACGTTGTTTGTCATGCTGGCAAGTATTGCCGTGGCGTACAAGGTGGCTGAATGGGTGGGAGGAACCTTTGGAGGATTTGCTATCGTTGCCGCATTTTATTTATTAACAGGAGTGATGATTTACCTGTTCCGTGATTCGATCACAGAAAAACTCGAATTGCGGCTGGAAGAAAAAATGAAGAAAAAGAAGGAGTAGTTATGGAGGGGATACAATCAAACGATTCGAAAATGGAGTTGCTAAAAAAATCCGAAAAGCACCGCCAGGAATTGGAGGACGAAGTGAATCTTATTTCTGAGCGCACAGAAAAGATTATAACAAATGCTTTAATTATCGGAGGTACACTTGCCGCAACCTATATCCTGGTACGTCAATTTTCATCTTCGAAAAAAAGAAAGAAGAAGAAGCCGCAGCGGTTAAAGGTAGTAAAGCGTAAGGTCAGCACTGATGACCCTGAAACAGATTTCGAAGAGCCTTCCGCACCAGGAATTGTGTCACAAATTGGAACTGCACTGGCTAGTCAGGCAGCAATCTTCCTGCTGGGAATTGCAAAAGAAAAACTTTCAGAATTTTTACAAGCGCAATTTGAACAGACAGTTGAATCCAATGAGCGTTCTTAAAACCCTGCGTGATCGTCATCGGGAAGGCAAAAAGTCTATTGCTGTACTGGTTGATCCGGACAAGGCTGAGGACGCTTCGAAGCTTATCCAACTCATAAATCTTGCGAGTGAAAATTGTATTGATTTCTTCTTCGTTGGCGGAAGCCTTATAACCACGTCGAATCTTGCCGCAGTGGTGAAACTGATCAAGGAAAATGTTACCATTCCCGTCGTTCTTTTCCCGGGAAATTCCATGCAGGTTGAGCCAACGGCTGATGCACTATTATTTCTTTCACTAATATCAGGAAGAAATCCGGAGTTATTAATTGGTCAGCATGTTATTTCCGCACCAATTATTAGGAATACAAAATTGGAAGTAATTCCAACGGGCTATGTGCTCATTAATTCAGGTCGCACTACCTCGGTTGCATACATCAGCAACACAACGCCTATCCCAGACGATAAATACTCCTTGGCAGCCTGTACCGCAATGGCTGGCGAAATGCTCGGGTTGCAGTCTATCTACCTGGATGCAGGAAGCGGTGCAGAAAAAGAAATAAGTGCAAAGATGATTGCCACCGTGAGAAAGGCTGTGAACATTCCACTAATTGTTGGAGGAGGAATTAACAGCAGCCAGAAAGCAATTAATGCTCTGGAAGCCGGAGCGGATATGATTGTTATCGGAAATGCTTTAGAAAAATCTCCCAACTTGCTTATCGAGGTATCGGATAAGGTGTATGAGTGGAATGAAAGTATAGAGGCTGGTAAATAGCCAATGCTATTCAGCGCGTTAATGAGAATGTACACACTTCTCTAAAGTTTATTGCCGGTTGCCACAACATTTCAGAACAACTGCCTTGGTCATAGAGTTATACCTGTGTGTGTAGTTTTATATTCGTTTTTTTAGCCTAACTTTTTTTAATCGCTATAACACATCGTCTTCCAGGTCATAAAATGCAATCTGGGCGAATAAGGATCACTTCAACTTTTTGAAGGTCGAGTGTCAATTTAGAATCGATCGAGAATCTCTTTACATTGTATCTCAATATTATCAATGAAAAAATTTATCTTAATTTTTATAATAGCGGTTGGAGGTTGTAATCCTGTCGAAAAAAAAGTAACTGAAAGTATGTCTTTAGATCCTCATTCATTTTCGAATTCTGTCGATGCACGTGTAACACATTTAGAGTGGAAAGCACGTGTTGATTTTGATACTAAAACTATACGAGCAACCGCTTCCTGGAATATTGAAGTTTCGCCAGATGCTGATATCATTATTTTTGATACAAAGGGATTAACAATATACAAAATATCACTTGACGATGGTCAACCTACTGAATTCCGGCTTGCGGAGCCGGACTCTCTTTTTGGACAAGCACTCGCTGTACTGATAAAACCTGCTACGAAACGTGTTAATATTGAGTACCACACGTCTCCCGACGCAGAGGCATTGCAATGGCTGACGCCGCAGCAGACTTCCGGTAAGGAACATCCTTTTCTGTTTACACAATCACAGGCGATTCTGGCTCGAAGCTGGATTCCTTGTCAGGATTCACCTGGAATCAGATTTACTTACAATGCTGATGTTACAGTGCCTGAAAATTTATTGCCGTTGATGAGCGCTTCGAATCCAAAACAATTAAATCAGACGGGAACCTATCATTTTGAGATGAAACAACCTATTCCATCGTATTTGCTGGCGCTCGCGGTAGGTGATCTTACCTTCAAACCGGTAAGCGACAGAGCCGGTGTATATGCAGAACCTTCGATGCTTGACAAAGCAGCATGGGAATTTGTCGACCTCGAGAAAATGGTAGCCGGCGCTGAGTCGCTATACGGCGCGTATCCATGGGAGCGTTATGATGTGGTGGTATTGCCCCCTAGTTTTCCTTTTGGTGGAATGGAAAATCCAAGAATAACTTTTGCAACGCCAACGATATTGGCTGGTGATCGGTCGCTGACCTCACTTATTGCCCATGAACTTGCGCATAGCTGGTCAGGTAATCTGGTGACTAATGCCACCTGGGATGACTTCTGGCTCAACGAAGGATTTACCGTGTATTTCGAGCACCGCATTATGGAGAAACTTTATGGCGTGGATTATTCAGAAATGCTTGCCGTACTGGCGTTACAAGATTTGAGGGAGACCGTAGCATCATTAAAGAGTGAAAACAATGGTGAAGATACACGCCTCAAGCTGAATCTTGAAGGAAGAAATCCCGATGACGGGGTTACGGATATTGCATATAATAAAGGTTATTTTTTCCTCAGGTTAATTGAGGAAAAATATGGACGTGAAAAGTTTGATTCGTTTTTGAAAAGTTACTTTTCAGGGAATGCATTTAAGGCAATGGACACGGAAGGATTCATTGTATACATAAAAAATTATTACCTGGAAAATTATCAACTTCAATTAGAAGATTCAGATTTTAAAGAGTGGATCTTTAGTGAGGGATTGCCTGATACCTGTCCGCAACCTGTGTCAGAAAAGTTTGCTAAAGTTGACTCATTCATCGCTTCCTGGATTGTTAACCAGAAACTGGATAAATCAAGTGCAGCGCAATGGTCGACACATGAATGGTTACATTTTCTAAAGAACCTTCCCGACTCACTCAGCCCCCAACAATTAAAAGCTCTGGATGCTTTTGGGGAGTTTACTTCATCCGGCAACGCCGAGATTACAACACTATGGTTGATAAAGACAATTCGTTACCAGTATACTCCTGCAGATAAGAAACTCGAAGATTTTTTGATTCACACAGGTAGACGAAAATTTCTGCTCCCATTGTATACTGAACTTCTGAAAACTGAGGAAGGAAAAAAGCGTGCATTGCAAATCTATGAAAAGGCTAGACCGAACTATCATTTTGTTGCCAGCAGCACGTTTGATAAATTACTGAAATAACTTTTTTAGATAACCACTAACCGGATCCATATGTCAATGTTCAAAAAACTTAAATCCACTATTGGGCTGATGCAAAATCTTGACCTTGACAAGATTGGAAAGCTCTCACAAAAAGTTGATCTGAATAAGATGATCGGTCTTGTGAGCAGCATGAAGGAAGAGGATTTGCAGAAGCTCGTGAAATTTATGGAAGGCGGGAAACGAAAATATGAATTCCCAGTGGTTGATGGTGACTTTTACGATTTACACCAGTTGTTAAAACCGGAGGAAAGGGAGATTCAACTTCAGGTTAGGGAGTTCATGCAAAAAGAGATAAAACCCATTGTAAATGGTTATTGGTTGAAGGATGAATTTCCGCATCAGATTATTCCGCAGATGGCGAAATTGAATATCTGTGGACTTACATATGAAGGATATGGTTGCCCGGGAAGATCATCTTTGTTAGAAGGCTTTCTCGCAATGGAGATGGCCAGGGTTGACTGTTCTGTTTCAACTTTCTTTGGCGTTCAAAGTGGACTGGCCATGGGATCGATATACTTTTGCGGCTCAGAAGAGCAAAAGCAAAAGTGGTTGCCCCCGATGCAACGGATGGAAATGATTGGGGCTTTTGGTTTAACGGAACCTGAGGTAGGATCTGCGGTTGCTGGTGGACTTACCTGCACTTGTAAACGCGAGGGAGATCGTTGGATTCTCAATGGCCAGAAAAAATGGATAGGGAATGCAACGTTTGCCGATCTTATCGTCATCTGGGCGCGTGACCTTGGAGATGGTAATGTAAAGGGATTTGTAGTTGAGAAAAAATTTCCGGGCTTTAAGGCTGAAAAAATAAAAGGGAAGATGGCATTGCGTATTGTGCAGAATGCTTTAATCACACTCACCAATTGTGAAGTTCCCGAAGCAAACCGGTTACAGATGGCTGATTCTTTTAGAGATACAGCGAAAGTTTTACGTATGACGCGGGCAGGTGTTGCGTGGCAGGCCGTAGGTTGTGCACGCGGTGCATATGAGAGTGCGCTGAGGTATACGAATGAACGCAAACAATTTGGTCGCACCATAAGCAGCTTCCAAATGGTACAGGACTTACTGGTGATGATGCTGAGTAATTTAACGGCAATGCAAACCATGGTGTGCCGGCTATCTCAATTGCAGGACGATGGCAAGCTAACGGATGAACATGCCTCGCTTGCAAAAGTGTTTTGTACACTACGCACACGGGATATCGTAAGTCATGCCCGTGAGCTGTTCGGGGGAAACGGAATCTTAATAGAACACGATATAGCACGATTCGTCGCTGATGCAGAAGCTATCTATTCTTACGAGGGAACAAAAGAAATAAACACCTTAATAGTAGGAAGAGCAATTACGGGTCAAAGTGCTTTTGTCTGAAAAATTGAAGCCTAACGGGAATTTTCGAAAAGCTGCTTGTACAATTCAACACCCGCTTTGAACACTTCACTGCAGGAATAAACCAGATCGTCACAATTTATTTTACGCTTACAACCTGTACGCTACTTTTGGTGTCTAGAATTGGTGACGTTCAGGTTTACGTTTATGAAACGAAAAATAATATTGATTACGGGTATTGTTGTGGCCATTGTCGTTTGCCTTTATACTGGTCTCTTTGGTATGGGAGTTTAACTCCCGAAGATGCCATTGTATGTTTACCTTTGCGGTGAATACGAGGTTTACATTAGTTTCAATACCTCCAGCTTTTAACATCAGATCCTTTCGGGGCACTTGCTTCGAGGCGTTTAAGTATTTTAGGTAAATACATTGTATTATATCTCAGACGCGATACATAGTTTGGATTTTCATGATCTCCATTCCAACAATGTTCAGCGCGATCCCCATAATCAACCTCACCATAATAAAACGGGTTATTGGTTTTCTTTAAAAAATCTTCCATCAGATAGACAGCGTTGTTGAGGTAGTAGTTGTCCATATCACCACAATACAAGTGAATTTTGCCTTGAAGTTTTGGCCCCAGTGTTGCCCAGTCGCGTTCGAGAATATGGCGAAGATCGTAATTCTCTTTCCAGTAAGCTGCAACAGCTGGATCAATTTCTCCGGTGACTTTGTCAAATATTCTTTTCGGATATCCATCTTCACCTTGAGGTGAATAAACAGCCTCCCAAATATCCCACTGCTGGCCTGAACGCGAATGAGTACCAAGCGCCAATTCATAGTGATTGCTCTCTTCCATTGTAGACTGGATCTGCCCGAGATAAATACGGTGAGATGGTTTCGGAAGTTTTTTGAAGGGAGCATCATACCAATATGCATTCTTGTTCTTGTAGATATCCACGAGGCAATAGGCCCGAAAGTCAATGGGATCCGGACAAGCTGCAAAGCATCCGTTAAATTCATCTGGGTAAAACATCTGTACGGCAAGCGCTTCCCATCCGCCAGTAGACCCACCGTAGGTAAACCGCGCCCATCCTTCACCGATTCCACGAAACTGCTTTTCAATTTCGGGTATCAGCTCCTTCATGATTGCATCACCGTATGGTCCGAGGTTGGCAGAGTTTACAGCATATGAGTCGTCGTAGTATGGATTGGCGTGTTGAATTTCGATAATCAGAAACCGAGGAAAATTTTTACTGATCCATTGTTTGTAAAAATCATAAGATTCTTGTTGTTGAAATTTTTTGTATCCATAAATGCCGAAGCGGGAGCTATAATCAGTTGTATCCATCGAAGGATCGGGAGGTGTTTCACTAAACCCACCAAAGTCATTTGGAAAATGACCATGAAAAACCATTAGCGGATACTTTGCCTCCGGATGCTCCTCAAATCCTTCCGGAACTAAAACATGTGCGCCGAGGTACATTGGTCGGCCCCAAAATTCAGTAAGCATCTTGCTTTGAATCTTGATGTGTTTGATGTACTTCGTATCTTTTGGTTCTGCAACCGGCGGAATTTTTTGATCCATCACGATGGCAAACGATTCGTCTTTCGATGGATCAAAACTTACTTTCACGGGCTTACTATAAAAATTCCCAGGCTTGCTTTCCCAATGTTGTCCTTCACCCTGATCCGGAGGAAGTTTTACCGAATGACCAGTTTTAAGCGTAAACGTTTCATAACGATTAATAAGTGCCTGTATGTAGTAGTCTCCGGCAGGAATATCTTTTATGCTCCGCTTGGGGAACCCAAATGCAGAATGATCGATTACGATCTCCTGGCCTGGACCCATACCCCCTACATCAATGCCGAAGATGAGTTGTGTGGATAGCCCATCATTAATTTGGAAGCGTGGCTCGGACGTATCAT
>JBGTEP010000063.1:0-20105 GCA_041747735.1 Chryseolinea sp. | reverse complement strand
CAGGTAAGCGGTTTCTACATCGTGCCCAAACGATACATGATCCAGCCGATGGTGCTTTTCAATAACTGAATCAGCTGATTCCATAAAAGTTACGGGTTTCCAGTCGGGCGTTAGGAATAATGTCAGGTATCCTTTCGGTGTGACGATAGTGTCGCGGATTAAAAAGAGCATTTCCTGCAGACGTTCACGTACCAAACTATCGGGCCATACGCTGTACAATTCTGTCAGCGCTTCCAGTAAATGAATGGAACTGTTTTGATCCTTGTAGCCAGTTTCTGAGGTAGAAAGAACAGTGCTATCGCGTTGTACCGGTGTACCATCTCTTTTCAAGTGCTGAAAGTATCCTTTATGGATCTTATCGTGACTATGAGTCTCAAGCCAGTAAAAAGCTTTTTTTGCTAAAGCCAATGCTGCTGTATCGCCGGAAGCCTTATAGTATGCTGCAAGGCCATAGATACCAAAAGCATTTCCATATGCTGTTTTTTCTCCCAGACTGTTTTCTTTCAGATTTCCCTCACGATCTACCAGTGTATAGAAACCACCATAGGTTTTATCCCACATTGCGTCACGTAAGAATAAGAAACCATGCCTTGCACTTGTCAAATAGTATTCTGTCTCGGGATAAAGTTCGGAAGCCCTGGCATTTGACCAGATGTGGCGCCCCTGAGTGACAATCATTTTATCCTGCGTACCTGTCGGTTTAAAGTCGAAGGTAAACGAACTTAAAAATCCACCGTATTCTTTGTCAACCGCCTGAGGATACCATTTGTCAAGTACCTCCGTTTTAGCATGCTTCTCAATTACCGTGGCCAGTTCTGATTTTTCAAGTTGATTGTCTTCATTCTTTTGCTCATTGCAGCCGGCAAGAATAGTCAGCGAGACAACCATGTAAAAGGAGTAACAGCGTTTCATAAAGTCACTTATGTTTTTTGGATCGGTCTAACTACTTGAGAATTTCCCGCATTAAATATTGGGATCAAATCGAGAAGTGTAACTCAGATATCTCGTGTCAACACGATGAAAATTAAACATTTATGATTTAAATAGAAAGAGGAAAGATTTAACAGAAATATGAGGGTGTAAGTGCAGAATTATGCAATACACCTTAATTACCTTTCAAGAACAGCTGCAACACCCATTCCACCGGCGGTGCATACAGAAATAAGTCCACGTCCACGCCCTTTCTGTTCCAGCAGTTTTGCCATCGTTGCCACTACTCTTGTACCCGTTGCCCCGAAAGGATGGCCTAATGCAAGGCTACCTCCCTTTACATTTAATTTTTGTCGGTCGATTGACCCCAGAGCAGCGTTTAAATTCAATTCCTGTTTACAATACGATTCACTTTCCCATGCTTTTAACGTACAAAGTACCTGGCCGGCAAAAGCTTCATGGATTTCATAAAAATCAAAATCCTGAAGTGTAAGATTATTACGCAGTAACAACCTGCTAACGGCAAGGGTAGGGGCCATCAATAGTCCTGCACCGTTAATATAATGAACCGCCGCTGCTTCCGAATCACTGATGTACGCTTGAATGGATAGTCCACGTTGTTTAGCGAAATTTTCGGATGCCAGCAGTACTGCTCCAGCTCCATCCGAAAAGAGCGTACTGTTCCCGGCTGTCAGCGTACCATTGCTGCTCTTGTCAAATACAGGTTTTAAATTTGCAAGTTTCGGTAAAGTTGTGTCCTCCCGTACAATTGTATCGCGAGTTGCACCTTTAAAAGAGGTAACCAGATCTGCATAGAATCCCTCGCGGTATGCAGCGGATGCATTCATGTGGCTGTAATAAGCAAGTTCGTCCTGGGTTTCACGACTTATTTTCCATTCCTTTACCATCCTTTCAGTATGTTGGCCCATTGACAGTCCGGTTCGGGGTTCAACAATACCGGGGTATGCAGGCTTAAGATCCCCTGGGCGAATGCTGAGGATTTTAGAAAGCCGTTCACCAAATCCTTTCGCATTGTTTACGTCGATAAGTTTCCACGACAAAGATCGCTGTGCCATAACAGGCAGATCACTGTTTGTATCACTACCGGCAGCAATTCCAGATTCGATCTGACCGACTGCGATTTTCAACGCAATAAGATTAACGGCTTCCAGACTTGTTCCGCAAGCGCGTTGTATGTTGAAAGCAGGTGTTCTGGCATCGAGTTCACTGCCCAGAACAACTTCTCTGGCGAGATTCCATTCAATGGAACTTTTCATTACCGCACCCAATGATACATCTCCGACAAGAACTCCCTTTAAATTGAATTTTTTTACCAGTCCCTGTATCGAAGCAACTAACATTTCCTGATTTGTTGTTCGGGAGTACTCACGAAAAGATTTCACAAACGGTATTCTTTGCCCACCAATGATGGCTACTTTTCTGTGTGCATTAATCATTTGACGTAGAAGTTACGTAAATCTTAGGAGTAAGAAGAGTACCTCTCATTTAAGAGAGGTACTGATGTATCATGCGTTAAGATAACGATGCATCCAAACTAATTTCTGCATTTAATAATTTCGAGATCGGGCAATTTGCTTTTGCATCTTGCGCGCACGTATCAAATTTTTCTTTGCTTATTCCGGGGACCTTTGCTTTAAGGACAAGTTGTGCGTGTGTTACAACTCCGCTGCCCGGATCCAGAACGATGGTACATTCGGTAGTAAGTTCCTCAGGCGTAAATCCTGCTTCACCTAGAACAAAACTTAATTTCATCGTGAAGCATCCTGCATGAGCTGCAGCAATAAGTTCTTCGGGATTGGTTCCGATTCCATCTTCGAACCTGGTCTTAAACGAATATTGTGTCTTATCTAATACAGAGCTTTGGGTTGTAAGATCTCCATTGCCTTCCTTCCCGGATCCTTTCCAGTTGGCTGTTGCTTTTCTTTTTATCATTGCTATAAAATTGAAGGGTTAAAAATTTTTTTTGCGAGATTGAAAGATAAGGAAAAATACATCCACATCGGGACAAAATTGAAGCGGTGTCGACGTGTAAACTGATTTTTATTTGCGTATATACATTGATTTTCAGCACAAACAGGTTTTTGAATTTAACGGCACCATCTTTAAAAATTAGCGGGCTTGACCTGAATTGGGCAAAGCTGAAAGAACACCTTCTAAAAACGAAGTCCCTGTAACACTTAAGCTACAGGGACTTAACGCATAAAAATGTGGGTTGCCTACATCTTCGAAGAAAGCTCCTTGCTTGCTTTGAATTTTGCCACTTTCTTAGCCTTTATCTTTAAAGCTTCACCTGTGAAAGGGTTACGTCCTTTGCGTGCAGCTCTTTTAGCGACAGAAAAAGTACCGAAACCAACCAAAGTAAGCCTGTCACCTTTCTTTATCGTTTTGGTTACAGCTTCAATAAAAGAATTTAAAGAGGCAGCAGCCTGTACTTTCGTGATACCCGCGTCTTCAGCAATTTTTGCAATGAGTTCAGTTTTGTTCATGTTTTACTTTGTAGTTAATAATTGATTTATAATGGGGCGCAAAATTAGACGCTTTTTTATTTCTTCAAATGATTTAATTTTTGAGAAGACTTTTCGTACCGCTTTTACTTGCTTTTCATCAAAGATACTGATGCATTAAAGGAGTGAATGCATACACGATTATACTTCGTTTTTTTTATTAGAAACGCTACAATGAGCTTTTTTTCAAGTATTAATAATGGTGAGCTTTAAGCAAAAAGCGAGAAAGTATTATTTGCAATCGTTTTCTTTTCGATTTTTTCTGTAATATAGATGTTAGATTACAGTTTATGATTGTTGGCCTAATACGAAACATCAGTTAATTATGAACGATATTAAGCTTAATGAAAAATAAGTTTAAGACATATACAGATGAAACATTGTTGACCCTTTTTTCGGGTCAGAAAATGCATGCTTTTGAAGAAATCTATCGGCGGTATTGGAAAAGACTTTATTCAATGTGTTATAAACGTGTTCAATCCAGAGAAATTTCTGAAGAATTCGTTCAGGATATATTTACAAGTCTCTGGATGAGTCGGTCTACAGGGTCGATTGAAAATCTCTCGGCGTATTTGTTCACAGCTGTTAAGTATAGAGTTATCAACCACTTCGAAAAGGAAATGTCCAGGAAAGCCTATGCCGTTGCTAAACTTCATGAGAAGATTCTGGAGAATAACTCGACAGAGGAAACTGTATTACTTGATGATCTCAAATGGGCGCTTGAAAGAGAAATTGGAAAATTGCCAGCGAAACGGCAAATGATCTATAAACTCCATCGTCAGGAAAACCTTACCATGAAGCAGGTTGCTCTAAAATTGGGCATTTCTGAAAAGACGGTTGAAAATCAATTTGGAAAAGCTGTTAAAAAGTTAAAAATCAACCTCAAGCACTTCACGTCTCTGGTGCTGATATGCATTCTTCAGTCCTGAGTCACAGAGAAATTCTCTTACGTTTGACAAGTCGGCAAACAAATCTTTATTTTTTTTAAGCCTGGAGTGGGGGGAATGGGTCTTCAACCTGACTTAGTCATTTATAAGCCCCTATATCGATTGAAGTTTCGATTTAGGCTAATGGAAACAATAAATGAAACACGCAGACCTCCCCGAACTTTTCAAGAAATATTTGAAAGGTGAGTGTACCGCCGAAGAGGCGGCCTTCATAGATCATTGGTATCAGTCCCATGAAATGAACCCCGAAGATAACCGTCTCCTCAATGACCTGGAACGGAGTAAACTGGAAACAAAAATGCTAACGCATATAATAGGGATGGTAAAGGATGATCCTTCCTTTAATGATACTCTTATCGGTAAACCCCGCACTGTCTTTTTCAGGACATCTTATCAGATTGCTGCTACACTTTTAATGCTGGTTTTAATCGGCGTCGGTACGTTTTACTACATCAATAATTCTACTGGCGTTCAGGTTGAGAACATGACTAGTGTTGTACTATTGCCTGTTACTATTACCAATGGATCAAATTCCATTGAACGACATTTACTTTCGGATGGCACAATAATAAACCTTCAACCAAAAGGAAGAATTGAATTCCCGGCGACGTTTACAGGTAATCAAAGAGAAATCAGACTTACGGGAGAAGCATTCTTTGATGTCGCTAAGGATAAACAACGTCCTTTTGTTATTAATACAGATGAAGTGACCATCAAAGTATTAGGAACAAGTTTCAATGTAAAAGCTTATTCCGGTTCCAGGGAAATAACCGTTGCCGTAAAAACCGGTAAGGTTTCTGTTTCTTCCAATAATCCCGTGCTTAATCCCGGTGCGCAAGAGATCATATTGACTCCAAATGAGGAAGCGATATACAATACCGAGGATGATAATTTTTCAAAGAAACTGGTTGCTGAACCTCAGCTCATCTTAGCGAAACCTACTCTTTTTGAAATGCAGTATGATGCCACGCCCGTGAAAAAAATCTTCGAAGTACTGGAGGAAAACTATGGAATAGATATCGTGTTCAATGAAAAGCTTTTAGCGGATTGTACACTCACGACATCGATGGAAGAAGAAGGTCTCTTCGAGCGTGTCGAAATCATCTGCCAGGCCATTGGTGCACACTATACAGTGGTGGATAGCAGGATAGTAATAAATAGCGCAGGCTGTCAATAATTTTTTTTCACTAAACCCTTTTTGCCTATGTCATAACCATACCAACCCCCAATCATAAAAAAAGGGCTAATGATGCTGGAACCATCATCAGCCCGTCATGCATGCCCCGATGGATATCGGGGTAGCACCTAGTTTTTGCCCTATTAACAAACAAAAACAATCAAAATTATGAAGAATAAACCTAAACCTATTCGAAATGCATTGCTATTCTTTATGAAAATCACTTTAGTTCATATGTTGATTACCAGTGTTTCCGTGATGATGGGATATGCGGTAGATACAAGCGGGCAGGAGGTTTTGGAGCGGAAACTGACAATTCAATCAGAAAACGCCGATATCAGAACTATCCTGACTGAAATTGAAAAGAAAACCAATGTAAAATTTACGTACAGGCCGAGATTAATTAAAGACCGGGAAAAAGTCTCCCTCGATTTAACCGATGCTCCTCTATATGATGTCCTGGCCCAGGTTTTTGGGTCCACACTTGGATATGAGGTGATAGGAAAACAGATTGTATTAAAGGAAATACCATCCGAAAAACCTGAGGAAGAAAAAAACCTGGAAACAAGATCATTAGCTATTGCGATAAACGGAACTGTGCTGGATGAAGACCAGGCACCTATACCGGGTGTCAACGTCCTGGTTAAAGGAACGTCCAATGGAACGACAACGGATACCAATGGCAGGTTCGCACTCGATGTGCCAGATGAAAACAGCGTTCTGGTTTTTAGCTTTATTGGCTATACTACACAAGAAGTACAGGTTGGGTCTCAGACTTCCATTAATGTTACTATGGTTACGGATGTTCAGTCTTTGCAGGAAGTTGTGGTGGTGGGATATGGTGAACAGAAGAAGGCGACCATTACTGGTGCCGTTACATCAATTAAAAGTGACATTATTGCGCAGGCTCCGGTATCCAATCTTTCTAACGCATTGGCGGGACGCTTACCGGGTACTGTTTTTATTAACCGTTCCGGTGAACCTGGAAATGACGGCTCTCAAATCAGAGTGAGAGGTACGAACACAACCGGTAATCCTTCGGCACTGGTGGTTATTGATGGTATCGCCAACAGAAGCGGCGGACTGGAACGTCTCAATCCTGCAGATATTGAAAGTATCACAATTCTGAAAGATGGATCTGCTGCAATTTATGGTGCTCAGGCCGCTAATGGTGTAATCCTGGTTACTACTAAAAGAGGACAAGCCGGAAAACCTGAAATCGGATTTAATTATAACGTAGGGTTTAACAGGCCGACCCGTCTACCTGAAGTTACCGATGCCGCAACATATGCTACAATGTTAAATGAGATCGACGAATATCGCGGAAACGCACCTCGTTATTCACCCTCAGATATTCAGCAATACCGTGATGGTTCAGATCCATGGAGATATCCTAACACAGATTGGTATGGGGCGGTGATCAGACCTTACACTCTTCAGGATATGGCAACACTTTCTGTATCAGGTGGTACGAATGATGGTGTTAAGTACTACGTTTCAGTCGGAAGTCTGAGTGAGGATGGCGTCTATAAAAATAGTGGCACGAAGTACAAGCAATATAACTTTCGTTCAAACATCGATGCCAAGATCACAGACTTCTTTCAACTGTCGGTCGATTTATCCGGAAGGCAGGAAAACAGAACATACCCAACCCGCTCGGCAGGTACTATTTTCAGGATGTTGATCAGAGGCAAACCAAACTTGCCAGCCTATTGGCCGAATGGAATGCCTGGTCCGGATATTGAAAACGGTGATAACCCGGTTGTTATCAGTACGCCTCAAACCGGTTATGTCAACGATGTGAACAGCGTTTTCCAAAGTAACATTCGCGGAAAAATCGACGTGCCGTGGGTAAAAGGTTTAAACGTGATATTCAACGCCGCATTTGACGAATCCTTCCGGCCAATCAAACGGTTCCGTACGCCATGGTTTCTCTATTCGTGGGATTATACAACGGTCGATGGAAACGGGGATCCGGTACTGCAAAGATCACAGCGGGGTTTGAACACCCCTGAACTACAGGAAGAGTTTGAACGAACATCAGGTTCGACTACCAACGCTTATATGAATTACACAAAGGACTTTGGTAATCATGCTTTCTCCTTCATGGCTGGAACTGAAAGACAAGTATTGAAAGGCAATCAGTTTCAAGCATTCAGAAATGCGTACATTTCTTCTGCTGTAGACGAGTTGTTCGCCGGAACACAAAATTTAAGTACTAACGCGACAAATGATGTAGCTAGCGGGAAGCTCTACAAGCGTACGCGTTTGAATTATTTTGGCCGGATAAATTACAGCTTTAGTGAGAAGTATCTTCTTGAAATGGTCTGGCGTTATGATGCCTCTTACATCTTTCCAGAAAACTCACGTTGGGGATTTTTCCCAGGTGTTTCTGCTGGTTGGGTAATTTCCGAAGAGAATTTTATGCAACCCATAAGTTTTGTTGATCGACTTAAAATCAGAGGATCATGGGGTCAAATGGGTAACGACAGGATGGACGCAAGCAATGCCCGGAATGATGAATTTCAGTTTGCCAATAACTTTGGCTTTGGCGGGGGGTATATCTTTGATTACACAACCTTAACAACATCAATTACACCTTCCGCTTTCCCAATCGCCAATCCAAACATCACGTGGGAAGTTGCCAACAACACGAATATCGGTTTGGAAGGTATGCTTTTCGGAGGAAAAATCTCCTTTGAAGTGGATTACTTCAATAACGTGCGGTCGCAGATGTTGATTAACCGGAATGCATCAATCCCCCGAACAGCAGGTTTCAGTCCTCCTCGCGAAAACCTTGGAAAGCTTAAAAACCGTGGTTTTGACTTCCTGGTGTCCTACAACGGTGAGGCTGGTGACTTTAGATATCAGATAGGGGTCAATGGTGGATACTCTAAGAATGAAGTTATTTTCCTGGACGAACCTCCAAACGTTCTTTCATGGCAAACCGTTACTGGAAGGCCTTATAACACCCGGTTAATGTACAAGGCCATTGGTGTGTTTAGGGATCAGGCTGCTGTAGATGCTTATCCATCTTGGCCTGG
Source organism: Chryseolinea sp. (assembly GCA_041747735.1). Lineage (GTDB taxonomy): Bacteria > Bacteroidota > Bacteroidia > Cytophagales > Cyclobacteriaceae > Chryseolinea. Next base: position 11,482 of record JBGTEP010000063.1, on the reverse strand, counting down.
TGCAAGGCCCGGAGATATCATTTTTGAGGATGTCAATGGGGATGGTCAGATCAATTCGGACGACAGAATTCGTCTTGAGAATAACACTATCCCAAGATTTCAGGGAGGTGTTACGCTGGATGTTCAATATAAAAACTTCGATCTTAATATTTTGTTTCAGGGAGCAACCGGTGCCATGTCTTACATAAGGACGCAGTCTGGTGACTTTGGTAATTACCTCACCGATTTTGCCGACGGACGTTGGACTACCGAAAATCCAAATTCAGAAAAGCCGAGAACGTTCAACCGCGAAGATGAATACTGGATTTCACAGGCCAATACCTACTGGTTCAGAAACACAGACTATCTCCGCCTCAAGAATATCCAAATCGGATATACGATACCTACGTTGCTTGCCGGCAAAGTAGGGCTCAAAACTGCACGTATTTACCTGAATGCTATCAATCTTATGACGTTTGATAATTTCAAGGTGTTTGACCCGGAAACCGACAACCAGGATGGTACTGTCTACCCGCAGAAGCAAACATTTAATGCGGGTGTTAATCTAACTTTTTAACCTGATCAGAATATGAAAAATATCATAAAATATGTTCTGGGGATTACGTTGTTCCTGTACACTACTTCTTGTAATACTGATTTCCTGAATCCAGCCCCTGAGGATCGCTTTGGTGATGTAGCGGTTTGGCAGGACCCTGCGCTTGTGGAAGCATTTGTAAATGAAATGTATCGTGGTTTAAATCATGGAATAAGGGAATTGATGCTTGGCTCGCTGGCCGATGAATCCCAATTCATTCACAATTATGGCTCTGCTCAGATTGTGCAGTCTAATTTAACTTCGGCCGATGTCGGTTCATTTTCACGGGGCGATTTTGATGAGTTTAATTGGACGGTTATTTACCAACGTATCAGACAGATCAATCTCTTCCTGGAAAATATTGACGAGGTACCGTTTGTGGATGAGAGCTGGAGACAACGAATGAAAGGTGAGGTGCATTTCCTGAATGCCTATTTTTATCATAACATGATCAGGCTATACGGTGGTGTGCCGCTGGTAACAAAAGTTTATAGTTTAGATGATGAGTTTCTTATCAGCAGAAGTACGCTGGAAGAAAGCATTCAATATGTTGTGAGTGAGGCTGACCTCGCTGCTTCCTTATTACCGCTTCAATACAGTGGTGGCGGCAATGACATTGGTAGGGCTACGCGTGGTGCGGCGTTGGCTTTGAAATCAAGAATGCTCTTGTATACTGCCAGTGAATTGTATAATAATCCAAGTTGGGCCGGAGCTTATGCTAACCCTGAATTGATTTCTTCAACCGGAAACAGAACAGCAAAGTGGCAAGCCGCCAGAGATGCTGCTAAAGCCGTAATCGATTTGGGCATCTACAGCCTTCAGAGTACCGGAGATCCTTTCAAAGACTACACTGACTTGTTCTTACTGAAAGACAGCCGTGAAGCAATCTTCTCTCGCTACTTCATTAAAAGTCGCGGCTGGGAAGATGGTGCCCTTCCCGGATTAGCAAACGGTCCGAATGGTTATCACAACTGGGGAGGAAATACACCGATCCAGGAGCTTGTGGATGACTATGAAATGACCAATGGAGACCAGTTTGACTGGAATAATCCTGCACATGCTGCAGTGCCTTACGAAAACAGAGACCCCAGATTCGCGGCTAGTATCCTCTATGATCAGGCTATGTGGCGTCCTCGTCCAAGTGATGTTGTAGACATCGACCCTATTGGTAAAGTGATCATCCGCGAGGTGGAAACTGCTCCGGGTGTATTTACTCCTGGCCTCGATACACGCGATGGTCCTATTGAAGACTGGAATGGTGGATACTCCGGATATTATTTACGGAAGTTCATCGACCCGGCGGTGGTCCATGAATATGCGGCTGCGGGAGGAAATCAGGAGGCTCCATGGCACTTCTTTCGCTACGGTGAAATCTTGCTAAACTACGCTGAAGCATGTATAGAGCTGGGTGAAGATGACGAGGCAAAAATTTATCTTAATCAACTGCGTGACCGGGCAGGTATGCCAGACATTACTGAAACCGGTCAAGCTCTCCGAGATCGTTATAGAAATGAACGTAGAGTCGAGCTGGCTTTCGAGCAGCATCGCTATTTCGATGTGCGTCGATGGATGACCGCACCACAGGATCTGGGCAGAAATGCAAATGGTATAGTAATTTCTCAGCCTCTTGCTGGCCCAGTGTCGTATACAAGAAACAAAATTCAGGATAGGGCCTGGAATGATAAAATGTATTTCCTCCCAATTATTCTGGACGAAATTAATCGAAACAAAGACTTGATTCAAAATCCATTTTATTAATCAATAAGCTGTTTATAAAGCCATCTGGGTAACCGGATGGCTTTTTTTATCTCTACACCTGCACTTTGGTATGTTAAGAAAAACGGTAAGCTTTCTGTTCGTAGTCCTTCTCTTTACGAACTGCTCGAACGAAAAAACTACCTTATTTACACTTGTACGTCCTGAAGATTCAGGGTTAGATTTCATTAATACAGTAGAAGAAAAAGATTCGATCAATATCCTTACCGTTGAATATATGTATCACGGTGGGGCTGTAGCGATTGGTGATTTTAATAATGACAATCTGCCGGATATATTTTTTAGCGGCAATATGGTTCCAAACCGATTGTACATTAATCGTGGAGGTTTGAAATTTGAAGATGTTTCAGAAGCTGCTGGAATTGGTGCACAGGGGAAGTGGAATTCAGGTGTGGCACTTGCCGACGTAAATGATGATGGTTGGCTTGATATATATGTATGTGCAACGATAAATGATGATCCAGCGAAAAGAGCAAATTCGCTTTTTATAAACAAGGGCACCAATGGCAAAGGTATTCCTGCTTTCGTAGATGAAGCGGGCAAATATGGTGTTGCTGATACCGGCTATAGTCAGAATGCCGCATTTCTGGACTATGACAGAGATGGATACCTGGATCTTTACGTGCTGACAAATCTCGAAAGTGACAAAATTCCCAGCAACTACAGACCTCGCATAACTGATGGGTCTGCATTGAACAATGACCGTTTATATCACAATAATGGTGATGGTACGTTTTCTGACGTTACTATCGAAGCCGGAATATCAATAGAAGGCTACGGGCTGGGTATCGGAATAGCCGATATCAATCAGGATGGCTGGCCAGATATTTATATTGGAAACGATTATGTATCCAATGATATTCTTTACATCAACAATCAGGATGGTACCTTTACAAATGAAATTAAAGCCAGGCTAAAACATCAGTCACTTTTTTCAATGGGTATTGATATTGCAGATGTGAATAATGACAGTCATCTCGACATCATTTCACTCGATATGTTACCTGAAAACAATCTACGTAGAAAGACTGTCTCTGGCGCCGGTGCGACCTATTACACATACATTAACAATATCGAGTACGGCTATGAGTTTCAATACATGCGTAACATGCTCCAGGTAAACAATGGTGATGGTACTTTCAGTGAACTAGGCCAGATGGCAGGCATACATCAGACTGAATGGAGCTGGTCGTCACTGTTTGTGGATGTGGATAATGATGGGTTCCGCGATTTGATCATCACCAATGGATTCCCGAAAGATGTTACCGATAAAGATTATGTCATGTTCAAAAGAGAGGTAGGCGCATTTAACAATCACCGGTCTCTTATCGATTCTATTCCGGTTTTGAAAGTGCCGAATTATGTATTCCAAAATAACAGTGACTTTTCATTTGAGGATAAAACTAAAGATTGGGGAATGTTCCGTCCATCGTTTTCGAATGGTGCGGCCTTTGCGGACTTAGACAATGACGGTGATCTGGACTACGTGGTCAATAATATCAATGATGTTGCATTTCTTTATCAGAATAATCTATATTCCGGAAACGAGAATAAATCGGTTAATAATTTCCTCAGAGTTAAGTTGGTGGGTGATAATGTTCACAACTCAGGCCTGGGAGCGAAAGTTGCTATTTCATATGATGGAAAAACTCAGTACCATGATCATTCAATTTATCGTGGCTATTTATCTACGGTAGAGAATGTCGTTCATTTTGGAGTGGGGTTAAGTGAAAGCATAGATACATTGAAAGTTGAATGGGCCGACGGGAATATTCAGATGTTATTTAATGTAAATGTCAATCAGGTTCTCGAACTGAAATACAGTCCTTCCGGAAGCATCATTAAGCGGGAATCTCAAAACCCGAAACCATTGCTGTATGAGGTGTCAAAATCGCTCGGCGTAATGTTCAAACACAACGAGCGGGATAAGATTGATTACTACAGGCAGCGTACTCTTCCCCATAAATTCTCTCAAGCCGGACCTGGATTGGCTATTGGCGATATCAACGGAGATCAGTTGGAAGACTTTATTGTCGGTGGATCTTCTCTGAATGATGCTACAATATTCATTCAAAAAAATGATGGTACTTTTTCTGCTCAACGTTTGATCAAGACATCAGAAAATAAATCAGAGGATGAGGGACTACTTCTCTTTGATGCCGATAATGATAATGATCTGGATCTTTACGTTGTAAGTGGTAGTTATGAATCGGAAGCTCATGATCCCCGCTATCAGGACAGACTTTATATCAACGATGGAAAAGGAAATTTTACGCTGGCTCCAGACGCAATACCGAAGATGGTGGCAAGTGGATCTTGTGTAAGGGCCTGTGATTTCGATGGTGACGGCGATCTTGATTTGTTTGTAGGGGGGAGAGTTGTTCCCGGGGCTTATCCGTTACCTCCGGAAAGTTATCTGCTTAGGAATGATGGTGGTAAATTTACAAATGTTACATATGAAGTTTCTCCGGAGCTGCAGCATGCAGGAATGATCACGGATGCGCTTTGGTCTGATGTCGATGGTGATTCTAAATTGGATTTGATCGTGGTAGGTGAGTTTATGCCGGCAACCATTTTTAAAAATACCGGCAAAAAACTTATCCGGATTCGTGAGTCAGGTTTAGAAGGTTATGCCGGATGGTGGAATAGTATTGTAGGTGCTGACTTTGATAAAGACGGGGATACAGATTATATCATTGGAAATCTCGGACTAAATAACTACTACAATATTTCTGAAGAACATCCGCTTAGAGTGTATGCGAAAGACTTTGACGCCAATGAAAGCATCGATGCTATTTTAAGTTGTTATTTCAAATCTGAGGAAGGCGATATACGGGAATATCCGGTTCATTTCTGGGATGAACTCAACAGCCAAAGTCCTAAATTCAGAAATCAGTTCAGTAGTTATAAACAATATGGTTCAGCGAGTATGGAGCGGCTTCTCCAACCCTATGACACAAGTGGTATGCTGGTTTTGAAGGTTAACTATTCGCAGACCAGCTATGCGGAGAATCAGGGCGACGGGAAATTTATATTGAAGCCCTTACCGGGAATGGCACAAGTATCACCTGTAAATGGAATTACCACAGCTGATATAAATGCAGATGGCAATCTGGATGTCGTGATCATCGGAAATGATTATGGAAATGAAGTCTTTTCAGGAAGGTATGATGCTTCCAGGGGATTAGTTTTATTGGGTAACGGCAAAGGTGATTTTGATGTAGTCCCGACGACGAAGAGCGGCTTTAAGGTTGATGGCGATGCAAAGGCATTGGGGAAATTAAAAAGTGCATTGGGTAACGAAGTATTGATCTCTACCCAGAACCTCGATAGTCTGCGAATGCATATTCCTGTCGCAAATGCAGGCAAACAAAGATTTTTTCAACCCTCCCCTTTAGACAGTTGGGCTATATTCGAGCATGATGATGGGAAGAGGGAGAAGGTTGAGTTTTACTATGGTTCCGGTTATCTTTCTCAATCAACAAGAAGTATGTTGATTCCGGTAACGGTGAAAAAGATCGATGTTTACGATTACAAAGGCAGTCATCGTATAATCGAATTTAATCATCAGTCTTTCAAGGCGAACAAATAGTATTTGGAAATAAGAAATCAATCCGGATGTACAGAATAGCTCCTTTCATTTGTTTAATGGCTGGTTTCATTTTGTTCCAATGTTCAAAACAGGAGAAGCAGTTCACTGAACTTTCAGCAACGGAAACCGGATTAGAATTTCGGAATGAAATTGTGGAAACTCAGCATACTAACATCATGACGTATGAATATTCTTACAATGGCGCCGGAGTTGCTGCTGGAGACATCAATAATGATGGATTGCCGGATCTGTATTTTTCGGGAAACTCCGTTCCTAACAAACTATATATAAATAAAGGCAACTGGAAATTTGAAGATATCACGCTGTCATCAAAAACAGAAGGCAGAAAAGACTGGAAGACAGGTGTAACGATGGCTGATGTCAATGGCGATGGCTGGCTTGATATTTATGTTTGTTATTCCGGCAACGCACCCGGAGAAGGATACAATCTACCGGTTGTGAAGGACTATCAAAACAGAGCAAATCAACTTTTTATTAACAATGGCTGTGAACCCGGAGGAATTCCGACGTTTACAGAACGTGCAAAAGAGTATGGGCTGGATGCTGCAGGATCATTTTCAACGCAAGCATACTTCTTTGATTATGACCTGGATGGTGACCTGGATATGTTTCTGGTAAATCATGCGAATATGTTTTATGCAGCGTTTCTCAATACCGGGCGACTCCGAAACCTGCGACACCCTTACTTTGGAAATAAATTATTCCGGAACGATACTCCACCTGGGAGTTCTCCCAAAACTGTTATGGTATTTACCGATGTAAGTGCAACTGCTGGTTTTCATGGCAGTGGACTGAACTTTGGACTTAGTGCATCCATCAGTGATCTTAATCTTGATGGCTGGCCTGATGTTTATGTCACCAATGATTATGAGGAGCAAGATTTTTGTTATATCAACAATCGGGACGGAACGTTCAGGGAGGTGTCTCACACACTTTTTCAACACCTGTCAAAATTTGGCATGGGCTCTGATATAGCCGATATGAATAATGATGGCCTTCAGGATATACTGGTGCTTGACATGCTTCCCGAAGATAACCGAAGACAAAAACTGTTGAAAGGACCGGATGAATATGATCGATATACTCTTGCAGTTGATAGTGGATACCATCATCAGTATATGCGTAACACACTCCAGCTAAACAGAGGATTTGAAAAAGACAGTCTTCCGCGATTTAGTGAAATCGGTCAGTTGGCCGGAATATCAAATACAGACTGGAGTTGGTCACCCTTTTTCGTTGATCTTGACAATGACGGATTAAAAGATATTTTTATTACGAATGGATACCTGCGCGATTTTTCCAACCTCGACTTTATGAAGTATACCAGCACAGTTTATCAGGAAGCCAGGGTTGCCAATAAGCCGGTGGACTATTTAACCCTTATTCAACAACTTCCGGTTACTCGCGTCAGCAACTATGCATTCCGAAACAAAAATGGTATTGAATTTGAAAACGCTACAACGGCCTGGGGACTGACACGTGAAGCGGTTTCTAATGGCGCGACCTATGCAGATCTTGATAACGATGGCGATTATGATTTAATCGTAAACAACCTAAACGATCACATTTCGATACTGAGGAACAATCAGAATGAGATACAAAAGAATAATTATATTAAAATAAAATTGGAGGGTAATGCTCCAAATACGTTTGGTATTGGATCCAAAATCCGGATCGTTACTGATTCGGTTGAGATACTCCAGGAAGCATTTTATACTCGCGGATATGCATCCAGTGTGGAGCCTGTTCTAACGGTAGGGTTGGGTAAAGTTAGGAGCATTAAGGAGATTAGCGTTATCTGGCCGGATGGGCTGCAGTCAACACTCAAGAATATTCCCTGTAATCAATTGGTTTCAATCAACCAAAATACAGCAACCTTGTCAGCAGAAAACCGCAAGGATTCACCCAATCATGCTTTATTGATGGATGTCACTCCGCAATCAGGGATTAATTTTAAACATATTGAAAACAATTTCATCGATTTTAAGATGCAGCGATTGTTGTACTATCAGCTCTCCAGACTTGGTGGCAGGATGTCTAAGGCAGATGTCAATAATGACGGAAATAATGATGTTTTTTTTGGTGCATCTTCCGGGCAGGCCGGCGTGCTTTTCCTCGGACGTGATGATGCAACTTTTGAACGGGCAAAATCTCAACCCTGGCAAGTGGATGCTTCTTTTGAAGATATGAGTTCTCTGTTTTTTGATGCAGATGGTGACGGCGACGATGATCTTTATGTCGTTAGTGGAGGAAGTGAATTTGTTACAGGTGCTCCACTTTATCAGGATCGTCTGTATATAAATGAAGGGGATGGAACATTTAGAAAAGCGGAACAGGCATTACCACTGGAAACAACAAGTGGAAGTTGTGTAATCGCTGCTGACTATGATAATGATGGTGATCTGGATCTATTCGTTGGGGGAAGGCATACGCCATCAAACTATGGCGTAATTCCAAGGAGTTATTTGCTACAGAATAATTCAAAAAATGGTGTGATCTCATTTACCGACGTCGCCAGTGAGGTAAATGCTGATTTAACCAATATTGGAATGGTAACGGATGCCATCTGGACCGATTTTAATAACGACTCATGGCCGGATTTGATTTTGGTAGGCGAATTCATGCGTGTTCGGTTATTTCAAAATAAAAAGGGAAAGCTAATCGAACGCAAAGATATCAATGCCCTTGAAAAGAGTGATGGCTGGTGGTGCAGTGTTTTCCCCGCTGACATAGATGGTGATGGTGATATCGATTACTTTTTAGGTAATGCAGGCCGAAACCTGCAATTCAAGCCGTCTGCCACCGAACCGGTTCAGCTATATGCGGGGGATTTTAATCAGGATGGTGTTCTCGATCCTTTACTTACTTACTATATCAAAGGTCAGTCATATCCGGTGGCCAGCAGAGATGAACTATTAGATCAGGTTGGTTCACTTCGAAAAAAATTTATCAAGTATGAAGATTATTCCAGGGCAAAGCTGGAAGATATTGCTACGGAAGAGCAGGTGAAAAAATCGTACAAGTTCAATGCTTTTATGCTTGAATCTGCGTGGCTGGAAAATCTGGATGGAAAGGACTTTAAACTTCGTTCATTGCCGGTGATGGCGCAATTGTCCAGTATAAACAAATTTTTATTCGACGATTTTGATGGGAATGGCTCAAAGGAGTTACTGGCGGCTGGAAATTTTTTTCCATACAAACCGCAATTTGGTAGAAGTGATGCCTCGATGGGAATTGTGCTCCATTATGAACAAGGAGAATTGAAAGTTAAGCAGGGTTCTCTTTCGAATGTCTGGCTAACAGGCGATATTCGTGACGCTGTAATCATGAGTTTCAAAGGTGGGGGCAAAAGAGTTATAGTGTCGAGGAATGATGCAAAGGCAAGTGTATATTCTTTTCCGGATGATGATTAATTTTCTAACATGTATATTGAACATTCATTTGGGCATAATATTTACCAGTACCCACGGTTCCTGAATGAGAATTGGATTTGTAACTATTGATTTTATGCTTATTTAAAATAAATATCCATGAAAAATACAAAGGAAACTTCCTCCCGAAGAGGAGCATTGAAAAAGATGGCTGGAACCACGGCGCTTGCACTCGTTGGTTCTTCATTATCAAATCGCCTTGCTGCTGCTGAGTCGGTACTCGAAGAAGGTTTAAAAGGGAAAGTCAATCATTCTGTATGCCGCTGGTGTTACAATAGTATTCCATTGGAAGATCTGTGTAAGGCCGCGAAGGATATCGGACTAGCATCAATTGAGCTTACAGGACCAGAGGAATGGCCAGTGCTTAAAAAGTATGGTCTCACTTCAGCTTTACCCTGGGGAGCAGGTAAGGGTATCGTTGATGGATTTAATGACCTGAAGCTTCATGACGAATTGGTAAAAAGCTATACTGAGGTTATCCCAAAAGCTGCTGCTGCCGGCTTAAACCAGATTATCTGTTTTTCTGGTAATCGAAAAGGGATGGATGATGAAAAGGGAATGGAAAACTGCGCCATTGGATTAAAGCGTCTGATGCCGATCGCTGAAAAGCATAAGGTTACAATAGTGATGGAGTTGCTCAACAGTAAAGTAGATCATGCCGACTATATGTGCGATCGTACGCATTGGGGTGCAGCAGTTTGTGATAAGGTCGGCTCTGACCGGTTCAAGTTGTTATATGACATCTATCATATGCAGATCATGGAAGGTGATGTAATTGCTACTATAAAAAAATATCAGAAATACATATCGCATTACCATACCGGAGGTGTTCCTGGTAGAAATGAGATTGATGATTCACAGGAACTGAATTATCCTGCTATTATGAAAGCCATTGTTGAAACAGGATTTAAAGGTTATGTCGCCCAGGAATTTATTCCGAAGCGTGAAGATAAACTCGCTTCCTTAAAACAAGGTGTGCAAATATGTGATGTTTGATAATTATCGATTATCTGTAGAGGAGATCGCTGGATTTTAAAAATCAAGTCACTTCAATTCGACAATCCTGCTTTGCGTTACCAACAATGAATTTAAAACGTGATCACAGTGGATTGCCCTTTGATTTGACGTGGCTCCGTGAATTAGATTTTGTTTTGTATAACTATTGATTTTATGCATATTTAAAATAGATATCCATGAAGAATATAAAGGGAACTTCCTCCAGAAGAGGTGCACTGAAAAAGATGGCTGGGACTACAGCGCTTGCGCTCGTTGGTTCTTCATTATCAAATCGTCTTACTGCTGCTGAGTCGGCACTCGAAGAGGGTTTAAAAGGAAAAGTCAATCATTCTGTCTGCCGCTGGTGTTACAATAGTATTCCGTTGGAGGATCTTTGTAAGGCTGCAAAGTATATCGGACTGGCGTCGATTGAGCTTACGGGGCCGGAAGAATGGCCAATGCTGGAGAAGTATGGTCTTACGTCAGCTCTTCCTAATGGCGCTGGTAAGGGTATCGTTGATGGATTTAACGATCTGAAGCTTCACGATGAATTGGTGAAAAGCTATACTGAGGTGATTCCGAAAGCTGCTGCCGCCGGGCTGACGCAGATTATCTGCTTTTCGGGCAACCGAAAAGGTATGGACGATGAAAAGGGAATGGAGAATTGCGCTATTGGATTAAAGCGACTCATGCCAATTGCTGAAAAGCATAAGGTCACCGTGGTGATGGAGTTGCTCAACAGTAAGGTAAATCATCCTGACTATATGTGTGATCGTACACATTGGGGTGCAGCGCTTTGTGACAAGGTTGGCTCGGATCGATTTAAGTTGTTGTATGACATTTATCACATGCAGATTATGGAGGGCGATGTAATTGCCACGATAAAAAAGTACCAGCAATACATATCACATTATCATACCGGAGGTGTTCCTGGGAGAAATGAGATTGATGATTCACAGGAACTGAATTATCCTGCTATCATGAAAGCTATTGTTGAAACTGGATTTAAAGGTTATGTCGCACAGGAATTCATTCCCAAGCGGGAAGATAAACTCGCATCCTTAAAACAAGGTGTTCAAATTTGTGATGTGT
>JBGTEP010000062.1:0-10163 GCA_041747735.1 Chryseolinea sp. | reverse complement strand
TTACAACCAAAATTAGGTTAAGACATATTCTGGCCGTTTTATGATTCTCTTTTGCTTTCCTTTTGAGTTCTACAATTCCGAGAGAAATGGCGATAAGTCCTCCAAAAAAAAAGACCCATCTCTTTTAGCTAGTACTGTATTTGATTTGTTTAAGTTATTAATGTATTACCAAACTTCATTCGTTGCCATCTAAAATCATTGTGTCGGAATAAAATTTGTCGCCAATTGCTTAGGCTTTTTTAAGTTGTCATGTTGCAGGAATATAAATATCAAAAGTGGCGCCTTTGTTTGGTTGTCCTTTTGCGGTGATAATACCATTGTGGTTCTCTACAATCTTTTTTACAATGGAGAGCCCGATGCCTGTTCCATTGTATTCTTCTTTTCCATGCAAGCGCTGGAATACTTCAAATATCTTTTCACCGTATTGTTGCTCAAACCCTATTCCATTATCACTTACTGTTATATGACAATATCTATTTTGCGGTGAAAGTTTTGGGTTGCGGAGTGCGCTGCCCGTTGCAATTTCACTTGTGATTTGTATGTGTGGCGCACCGTTTTGTTTTGAAAATTTTAGAGAGTTGCCAATCAGATTATGCATGAGTTGCCGAAACTGAAATGGAATTATATCTGCGTCACATAATTGGTTTGCTTCTATGGTAGCATGTTTCTCTCCCAGTTCTTCCTTTAAGTCTTCTTTAACTTCAGCAATAATTTCATTAAGGTCAGTGGTTTCAAATTTTCGTTCTTTCGTGCCGGTACGTGAATAGGCAAGTAAATCCTGAATGAGGGTTTGCATTCTTTTGGCCGAATCCTGCATCCGGTTAAACATATCTTTGCCATAGTCTGATAAATTGTTTTCTTCTTTCTCTGTGATGCGTGATGCAAAAGTTTGAATTTTACGCAAAGGTTCCTGTAAATCATGGCTTGAAATATAGGTAAATGATTCAAGTTCCTTATTCATCCTTTCAAGCTTATCGTTTTGGCTTCTAAGTAACGCTTCCGCTTTTTTCCTTTCTGCGATATCGTGGTATGATGTTACAGTATAACTATCAACACCTATTCTGATTACTTCATAGGAAACAAGAGCAGGAAATTTTTCTCCATTTTTTCGGGTGTAAAGTATTTCGAAATCCTTCATTTTTTCCGATTGTTTTAACTTTAAGAGGAGTGCTTCTTTTTCTTCTTTTGATAATGCCCGAACTTCAACAAGAGGACGGTCCTCAAGAAGGTATTCGAATATCAACTTCACTACACGTTTATTTTCTTCAGGATCCATCAAATTCAATTCCTCAGAAGAACGACCAATTACCTCCTCTTTCGTGTATCCAAAAGAATTGTAAAAACGGTTATTGGCATATCTAATTTTACTGTTTCCGATTTCGGAAAGCGACATAGGAACTGGGTTATTATCGAAAATTCTAAAAAAACGTTCTTCGCTGAGTTTCAATTCTTCCTCATATTTTTTCTGCTCTGTTACATCCTGTGCAGTTCCCGACATTCTAATAACATTTCCATCAGCATCTGTAATTACTTTTCCTGTTGCACTTAAAATCCGAATATTTCCATCAGCAGATGCTGTCTTGTGGAAAAATCTGTATGGCTGATGATCATTAAAAGCTTGTCGTACAATTGAATTTACATATTCCCTGTGATCAGCATAAACATACTTGATAAAATTCTCATAGTCGGCTTCAAATTCCTGCGGGGTTAAGCCGTAAAATCCTATAGAGTTCATCTGACCATTCAATTTTATTTGTCACCACATCCCATTCCCAACTTCCTATATGTGCCAATTGTTGAGCTTCTTCAAACTGGATGGTTTTATTTTCAAGTTCAATGTTATTTTTGGTAAGCTCTGCAGTCCTTTCACTTACTAGTTCTTCTAACTCTTGGGTAAAAGTTTTTTCTGTATGTATATCCGTAAAGCTCCCTACCCATTTTACGATTTTATTTGCCGCATCCAAAACAGGTTCTCCTTTTACAAGGTGCCATCTGTATTCACCATGTTTACTTTTAAGGCGCACATTAAATGTGTAAATCTTTCCTGTGGTTAGGCTGCGTGTCCATGCTGCATTCATCTTATCATAATCCTCTGGATGAACCATTTCCCTCCATTCTTTTTCGCCATCGGGTTTAAAGCCTGAATATTCTTTCCATCTGGAAGAGGCAAATTCCTGATTGCCCTGTGCATCTGTAACCCAAATTAATTGCGGTAATGTTTGCGCAAGAGAACGAAAACGTTCTTCGCTTTCCTTTACCGTTCTTTCAGATTTTCGTTGCTCGGTAACATCCCTGAAGATCCAGCTACAGCCATAGTACTTTCCATCTGCGCCAGCAACATGGTAGCCATATCTTTTTATTATTTTTCCGTCTTTAAATTCTAGTTCATCCGTACTTGTTTCATCAGGATTTTCATACAACCATTTTACCTTTTCAATAAACATTTCAGGATTTACCAATTGTGTTAATGCAAATTCCAATGCTTTTTTATCATCTTTATCCAATACAATTTGCTGTGGCATATTCCATATTTCTACAAATCGTTGGTTATAGGATAGTATCTCTCCTTTTGTATCCACTAATAAAATACCATCAATGCTTGCCTCGTTTTGTGTTTCCAATAAGGTTTTGCGATATTCAAGCTGGGATAATATCAATTTTTGATCGTTGATATTTATTCCGGTACCGATAAAGCCGGTAAATTCACCTGCTTCGAGGCGGGGAACTCCTTTAATGTAAAACCATTCAAACTCTTCGGTCATCGCATTCTGAACACGATATTCCAATGAAAAGGATTGTTGCAGGGCTGCTGCTTCGCCAAAAGACTTGTACACCATTGCAATATCATCCGGATGAACTTTTTGTTCCCACAAATGCCCGGTAAATTCTGTATAATGGGAAATGCCGATGAACCGCAGCAACTCAGAATTAGCATATAAAACATTGACTTCTTTGTCGGTTAGCCAAACCCACATAGGCGCCTGGTCTGCCAATACCCTGAATTGTTCTTCTGCTTTTTTTTGCTCATCAATATCTGTATTGGTTCCTATCCATCGTATAATTTTTCCTTCTTCGTTTGTTACCGGGTAGCCGCGGGTGAGAAACCACCTGTACTCCCCATCATGCCTGCGAAGCGGAAACGTGAGTTCAAATGTTTCATTGATATGCCATAATTTTTTTGATAGTTCCAATATGCGTTCTACATGATCCGGGTGGTGTACCTTTTGCCAGCCCCAACCCTGCATTTCTTCCAGGGAAAGCCCTGTGTAGTCTAACCATCTTTTATTATACCAGTATATTTCTCCCTCCCCATCTGCAAGCCAGGCAAGGTTTTCCATATTATCTGCCAGGGTACTGAACTGTTCTTTGCTCTTTTTCAATTCCTCCTCGGCATTTTTTATGTCAGAAATATCACGGGTGGTGCCGGTTACAGCTTCCACTTCACCTTTTTTGTTTACTACCGGGGCAAAAATGTAATCGTACATGCGCATACCCAACTTGGCGTGTGGAAAAGACACTTCGCCACGCACAGGCTTTTTTGTAGCAATAACCTTGTCTATTTCCCGCTGATGCATTTCGGCATGCCAAGGATCGTATCCTACTTCTAACATACCTTTCCCAATAGCATCATCCCAAGTGCGTCCCCACATTTTTAGTAATGCTTCATTGGCGTAGGTAAACCGGTAGTTTAAATCAAATACATAAATAAGGTCGGGGGTGTTTCGGGTTATTGTTTCGTAAAGCAGTTTCCTTTCTTCCGTTTTGCGAATAGCATTTTTCTGGTCAGTAATGTCCATACATGAACTTATATACCCGGCAAACGAACCGTCAGGGTGGAAAAGAGGAGGCCCCTGCGCTAACAACCAACGGTATTCGCCATTTTTACCAAGCACCCGGAACTCTCCGGTAAAGGCAACTTTCTTTTTGAATGCATTGAGGTAAATATTTACATATCTTTCTTTGTCATCCGGATGAACCAGATCAACCCAGCCAAACTTCAGCAAGTCATCCATGGGTCGTCCAGTAAGGTTTACCCATGCCTTATTAAAATAAATGGCATTGCTTGTTTCATCACCAACGGCAATTAAAATATCCGAAGCTTCTGCCATGGTTCTGAAGCGTTCCTCACTTTCTTTTAATTGGTTTTCCGCCTTTTTTTTATCGGTTGTTTCAATTACAGTAACCAATACTCCGCCTACTTCTCCGTTGTCTTTTCTTATCGGACTATAGGAAAAATCAAAATAACATTCTTCTTCATATCCATTTCTGTTTAAGGGTAACATAAAATCCGGAAAGCCTACTGCTTTTCCTTTCATTACTCCGTCAAACATGGATTCTATGATGTGCCATATTTCTGAAAATGTTTCTCGTGTGCTGATACCCAGCGCCTGTGGATGTTTGGTAGCTCCAAGGATGGGACGATACCCGTCATTATAAAGCTGGATATATTCGCTACCCCAAGCGATGTACATACCAAAGGGGTTAACGAGCATTACGGCGACCATGGTTCGAAGGCTTTGAGGCCAGTCTGCAGGGTCGCCTAAAGATGTTTTACTCCAATCTTTTGCTCTTATCAGGGTACCCATTTCTCCACCCCCTTTAAGGAAATAATAATCAGAATTTTTATTACTCATATAAACACTACTTATGGGTGAAGTATAAATCTATCTCTTGAAGGTTGAGCTAATTTTCTTTGTGATATGAGTGTAACAGTTTCTAAAATTGCTTTTCTTAACTTATCAAATTCACCTGGTTTACGAACATAATAATGGGCCCCTTTTTGGTAAAGTAAATCTACAACTTCCATATCAAGAGAGGTGGAGTAGATAATTACAGGAATGTTCATCAATTTATCGATTGTTTTCATTTCTGATAAACATTCGAATCCACTTTTGCGGGGCATGTTTAGGTCTAGGAAAAGAGCATCGGGTAGTGGTGATTCTTTTGCAGAAAGTAGTTGCATGAGTTGCACTCCGTCATTTACGGTTGTAAGTTTTGCGGATATGGGGAGTTCTTCTATTACTTCCTTAAATAAAAAACAATCGTCCGTATCATCATCGGCAAGTAACAGGCTTATGGAAGTTATCGTCATTTTACAAATGTAAATTTAAATTTAACCCTATTATTTGAAAAACGGTAGTTGTGCGTTTGGGTAAAACAGAATGTGAAGCGACGAACCGTTGTTTTTTTTTGTGCGGTTGGGCTGCTTCTCATTATTTTGCGAAGGATAGCCAAACGGCTTTGCCAAAAAGTTCTGAGATTGTCAGTTCATGTTTTGCCATAATAGTTAATCGCAGTGGATAGCATTTGCCTGTAATAAGGAAATAGAACACGTTGGTGCCTTATTTCCTTATAAGGAATGATAAAGGATCCATCATGTCAATCCTTAGTCCCGTACCAAAAAAATACTACGCAGCCTTAAACATTTCCTCAACGTCTGACAACGACACTTTGAAACGTTTAGGCAACCCAAATATCTTAAAGATAATAAGGACTGTGTGAAATATACCTCACACACGTGCAGTGATCAAAATCAAGTTGAATTAAAGTTAAAATTCAGTCAGATATACTTGAAGGGAGTTAAGAATAATTATGTGTAGTCATGCGGCAATGTCTCATTGGGATGATTTAGGTAATCCCATAAAGTGAGTATGGGATAAATATGTGTAGAGCAAACTCCCATTCTTTCTAAAGGATACGCCCCCATTAGGCGCTTTGGATACATTATTCACGGCATGGAAATTTCACTTTACAGAGACAACCAAATAGAAATGGGTGGAATGAAAATGTCTTTTTTTGATATCGTTGTTTTTACTATTTACAGGGAAGCTAATTGCATTGGGCAAATTGCTTTGTGGCGCAGGTAGTTAGGGTATGCGGCGATGAAGTATGAGAAATATTAGATGAAGATTAGTTAAATCTAGAATGATGAGAAAAATAATCGCACTCGAATGGATGACGCTTGATGGCTTTTTTGCTGGTTCAAATGAAGAAATAGATTGGATGGCTGGCAGTGAAGAAATGGACGACCATGCAAAAGAAGTATTTGATACGCCAGATACACTATTATTTGGGAAAACAACTTATGAGGTATTAGTAAAAGACTGGACTACGTCTGCTTCAGATTCACTCGATAAAGAAATGGTTGATTTTATGAACAATACGCATAAAATAATTTTTTCAAAAAGTTTAAAAACGGCCGAATGGAATAATTCACCTTTGAAGAGAGAAATTGATTTAACAGAAATCGACTAAATAAAAAATCAGCCAGGCAAAGACATATTGATATTTGGCAGCGGTACAATAGTTTCCCAATTTTCCGACCTCGGGTTAATTGATGAATATAATTTTTTATGAATCCGGTTTTGATAGTCAATGGAAAGACATTATTTGAGACTAGTAAAAGCAATTTTAAGTTGAAACTATTAAATACGAGAACATTTAAAAACGAAAATGTTTTACTGCATTATAAAACGAATATAAACTAAATAAAAAATTTATCATGCTACTTAAAAACAAAAATGCCATTATCTATGGAGCCGGCCCATCTATTGGTGGTGCAGTTGCCCATGCCTTTGCCCGTGAAGGCGCAATGGTTTTCGTTACTGGAAGAAGTAAGAATGGGTTGGATAAACTGGTCGATGAAATAGTTTCTGCAGGTGGTAATGCAACAGCTGCTATTGTAAATGCGATGGATGAAAAAGAAGTACAGGCCCATGTTGATAAGGTGTTTCAAGAAGCTGGAAGCGTGGATATTTCTTTTAATGCCATCGGGCTAGAAGACACACAAGGCATCGCCTTGGTGGATATGTTGCTATCAGATTTTATACGGCCGATAAGTACTGCTATGCAAACGCAATTCATTACAGCAACAGCTGCAGCAAGGGTAATGATAAAGCAAGGCAGCGGCGTTATACTTTCTATTACTGCAACACCGGGCGGAATAGGCTATGCAATGGTAGGTGGATTTGGGCCCGCTTGTACGGCTATAGAAAGCTTTTCAAAAGACTTGGCTGCCGAAGTTGGCGTACATGGTGTAAGGGTAATAAATATAAGGTCAGCCGGTTCGCCAGACTCAAGGCCTTTTAAAGATGCTCTTACTGCTGACCCAAAAAAAACGGAACAGTTTCTTGAAAAAATGACTGATGATACAATGCTGAAAGAATTACCGATGATGGAAGATATAGCCAACGTTGCAGTATTTCTGGGAAGCAGTATGGCAGCAAAAATAACCGGAGTTACGATTGATGTAACCGCTGGCAGCACAACTGCACTCAACTATAAAATGAGTGAAAGTGCGTTTGTTGAAAAATAAAAGACGGTTGATACGCTCAATCTTTATCGACGCACCAACAGAAGCAATAGAAGCGATTGACCTGCCTACTATTAACATTGCATCAAAACTTTCTGGCTCTTTCGACTATATCCACTTATTCGCTAAAAGTCAGTCAACATTGAAGAAACACTTTCCCAAAAGTAAAGCTCACTTAAAGCCAGGCGGAATGCTTTGGGTCTCTTGGCCTAAAAATGGACAACTGGAAACTGACATCTCGCTTACAAAAATAATAAACCTAGGATACGGTTTTGGACTCGTGGAAAGTACCGCACTGAGTGTAGATTCTACCTGGTCCGCCTTAAAGTTTACTCATCCTAAAAAAGGCAAAGTTTATAATAATAATTACGGAACGCTAAACGTCTGAACTAATCAAATTAAAATCAACATCTGAATCCACGAAAATAATTCAGTACCCCTGTAACCAAAAGCGAAACGTATGGATCACTACATTGTAAAGAATCTCGTAGGGAAGTATAATATTCAAATCGTTGTCTCCGATAAACTTTATGAAATAAACAAAGTCAGTAAAGAACAAGTAGTTTATCAAATGCAGAAATGGGAAGAAAGCTGTGAATAGTTATTATTGCAAAGGCTGTTGTAATCGTCTAAAGGTCAAGTCCGATTAGCAATTTGTCAGAATGCTGCAGATTACAATACTTTTTATTTTAAAAATCCGTGTACCTCCTCTGTTTGTTGACTGATCTTCTTAATAACATCATCCATTTCATTCGAAGCGTTCATTAAATAACCGATCAATTCAGTATCATCTTCAGAGTGGGAGTGATTACTCAATAAGTTCACCAGTCCTTTAATGCGGGCTAACGGTCCACGTACATCATGTGATTGTACCCAAGCTATATCAGCTAACTTTTGGTTTTGTTCTTTAATGGCTTTGATATTTTCAAAACGTTCAGTGATGTCTCGGCCAATGGAGATGAAATAAGTCGGCAACCCACGGCTGCCAACAACAGGCACGATCGATATATGCATGCAAAATTCATCTCCGTTTTTTTTATAATTCACAATTTCAACCTCGCAGGCCTTAGATTCGGTCAGACATTTAGTTGCGCGACTTAATTCTTCCTTGTTTGTTTTGGGTCCATGAAGCATGCGTGGGGTCTTGCCGATAATCTCTTCTTGCGTATAGCCAGTCATTCTCGTCAAGGCGTTGTTAGCGTATACGATTTTTGGTCCTTTTTCATCAAGGGAGAAAGCCTCGGTGATCAATACCGAATCCGTAGCATTTATGACTACTGATTCCAGCAGCTTTAAACGATGTTCTTCTCTTTTGGAGATCGTAATATCACGGGAACAACAAGCCGCCCCAATAATTTGGTCACCTTTGCGGATTGGAAAAAAGGAAATTTCTGACCATAATTCAACTGAGTCAGTTGGATGTCTAACCTCTACAAATGTCTCTCCTAAAAATACACGCTCATAGAATGCCATGAATTGCAGATGAATAGATAGTACATCGCTCCCTGCCTCGTCAGCTTTTTCGGAAAAAAGTTTAGCCTTCTCCCGAAAGGGCCGTTTTGAGGCGTTTAGCTTAAAATCTCTATCAACACTCCACATCAAATTGTCTGTGGAATCTAATAATTCTTTCAGGTTATCACTGCTCATCGTCTCCCTTGCCCTTGGAGATAATAAGACATTCGACGATTTGCTCGCTTATTTAAGGAATTGGCTGACATTCTCTCACTAACTAACGAAATTTCTTTATCCCCATTATTTGGAGTAGTAAAAACTCGTCCTGATATAAAATAGGGCAAATTATGATTAAAAGTTATTGGCAACAGATACAATGGCTTCAAAGAATAAGGCAAAAATGGAGGCAAAGTAGCGAGGCATCCACGAGAAGAAGTGGCACGAAATATTGAAACAGAATAAATATTCGATGTAATAACAGAAGCTGGCGCTGATGACCTGGAGCATTTCCGGGCCGAGGTATTGACGGGACTTTTCGTCAAATCCTAAGCGACTAAGTTCAAAATATTTCTATGATAAGAAGGCGATGAACTGTTTCAAGGTATAATGGAATGCTCTGAATATTATCTGGCAAGATGTAAGCTTTCACTTCAAAGAATTCAGCAGCGGACCGTTAACCGCGATACTCCCGTCACCAATGAAACAATCGGCGCGCAATTGACGCCGGTTGTGGGATGGGCACAACCGAATGTGAACGCTTTGAATGAATTAAAAAACATCACCCAGTCAGTGTTAATAGTTGAAGGAAGGTATGATATCTTGGTTCCTGTTGTGAATTCCTTCCACCTTTACCAAAACATGCCCAACTCCAAGTTGACCTTATATCCTGATGCAGGGCATGCATCTCTATTTCAACTCCCTGAATTGTTTTTGAGTGAGGCTGTTCCTTTTTTAAATGCTGACGAATTAGCAAAAAAATAGTCATGGACTATCAATCAGGAGGTGCATCAAAAATGATTGATAGTTATTCTTAAGGCATCAAAGTGATGTCCAAATGCTCAACAATCCCTCCTGAATAACCGGTAATATTCTGAGGCATTTTTTTTCTTTAACATCTTTAATATTTAGCAATCATCCAAACAAAAGGCCAGGTATGAGAGTCATGTTGACTAATATCGGCAAAATAAATTGCCTCTTAGTGAGTTAAAAAGCTCCATTGTCTTCTTCTAATGCTAGAAGTCCTATGTCCGTAAAACGATCCTTATTGAGAGATGACAGTTTCAAATTCAGTGAAATATTTCAAATTCATTTTCTGTATCTACTTGTCCACTATCTATTAGCAGCCTGATGAATCGATTTCTTTTCAATGTATTTCTTGCAGCATTTCTTTTATCGTCAG
>JBGTEP010000061.1:0-16079 GCA_041747735.1 Chryseolinea sp. | reverse complement strand
TCCCCTCTATCAAAGTCGTTTCTACCGCCTCATCTTCATCATAGGATTTCACATTGAAAGTTGTTCCAAGTACCTTGATTGAAATGAACGAAGTATTGACAACAAAAGGCTTTTGCGCATTTGGAGAAACCTTGAAATACGCTTCACCCGAAAGGGTAACGGAGCGTAATTTTTCCTTTTCCCAATCTTTATAATAAGACAATGACGAAGCTCCATTGAGGATAACAATGGTGCTGTCGGGAAGTGTGATGGTCGTTCTTTGCCCCGCTACAGTCTCATAAACTGTTAACTCTTCGATCGAAGAATTAAAAAAATACAAGCTAGCGACTATCCCTATTCCAATAAAGGACGCCGCAATAGCAAGTTGCAAACGTCTCGGAAATGGTGAGGCCATTTTACCATTTCCATGTTCTTTAACAACAGTTTGAGGATCGTGATACGTCTGCACCAGGTGAGCTTTGTCAAAATCTAAAGCATATTCATCAATGATTTGGTCAAGGCACTTAAGTCCAATAGGTGTCTTAAAAAACTCCTGTAGCAATTCAATTTCATTCTCTGAAGCTTTGTTTTCCACAAACTTCCGAACGAGCGATTTCATATCGTTTTTATCGGCCATGGTATTAACTCTGTGTCTAATATCCTGACCCTTAAAAAAAGTCATGCTGGGTAAAAGGCTTTTTTTGACTTATTTTCTGAAAACGATTTTTTTAGCCTTCGTTGATGCAACCGTTTGAAAAAAGGACTAAATCGTTGTACAATCTGGGAATTTATAAATAACTTCATGTAGAGTTTGAAAACGTTATGATCCCCAATGACCACCGTAGGAAGATTCTGATCGAAAGCATTCGACAAGGTGATTCGTCTGCTTTCAGTGAAATTTATAACTACTATTTTTCGAATGTCTACAGCTTCAGTTATAAATTCCTTAAATCCAAAGAACTTGCTCAGGAGTGTACACAAATCACATTTATCAAAGTTTGGGAAAAACGTGAGCAATTAAACTGCGAACTAAGTTTCAAAAGCTATCTCTATACGATTTGCAAGAATTCTATTCTCAAGACAATTGAAAAAATGGCACGCGAGAATAAATTCAAGGAAAGGATTATGCACGAGTACAAAGCGCTCAGTAAAGAAGAAAATTCTAATATGGCCGAGATGGAACAGGTAGCGCAACAAGCGCTGGAGCAACTACCCCCTCAGCGTCAACTTATTTTTAAACTGTGTAAAGTAGAAGGTCAGACTTACCAGGAAGTTGCACTAAATCTGGGTATATCAACCGGCACAGTACGTGATCATATGTTCAAGGCAGCAAAATCTATTCGTCGGTATCTATCCCTACATCGAATTTTAATAGGATATATTGTTAGTTGCATCCAGCTATTTTAATATACTGCAAAATCGTTGCCTCAAAATTATTACCCTCAGCATATTAATTCTGATTTATCAGTGCTGCGATTACAACTTTAAAAATTAGTCCGATCTAAGGGAATATTAATAATAGCAATTGGATACCTATTGCATACGTGAACTTGTTGGGGTGATCTGGGTAAAATAAAAAAGGCTGTCTCGATATCTTGAGACAGCCTCCAACCGTAATCACATCCGGCAATTGAAAAGCTTCTGAGAAAACGAAACTGCCACTGACTTATGGATAGAGGTAGCTGTTCGAATTGATGTTAAGCGTAGAGAACCAATCGTTTCGTGCTGTTTAGGTAAGGAACAAGTAATCTTTATATCCTAAGTCAACATTACCAAACAATGAATTCACGCGGTAGTGTGAATATTCATATTGAAATGGTCTGGTAGACGTGTTGTTCGTGCTGTAAAAAGATGGAACGTTAAAAGGTCCGGCTCTGGGATCGTCACCAGAATACTCGTTTCTGAATTTAACGCTGAGACATGTTGGCGCCGGGTTTATTGGTGGTATCCTCGGCGGCAGCTATATGGTCTTCCATGTAAAGTATCAGGATAAGCCATATCTCTATACAATTATCTCTGTTTCCGTGGCGTTTATTCTAATTGTAATATTTATCACACTTGTTATGGGATTAATATTGATCCCGATCGAAACGAACGCCTCTCTATTCGATCCTGCCTCGAGGGAAGCCATTGTGAACTTCTTCAGCGATGTAGCGCCACTGAAAGCAGGAGTAGCGTGGATTTTAGTTGTAGCTACTACACAACTGTCGGTTCAGGTAAGTCAAAAGTTCGGCAGGGGAAATTTTTGGAATCTCCTAATCGGTAAATATCAAAATACCAGAGAAGAAACGAGAACATTTATGTTTCTTGACCTGAATGCTTCCACCTCCATTGCTGAAAAATTAGGAGATAGCATTACCACTTATTCCTAAAGGAGTTTTTCTCAGATATAACCAAGCCTATCCTCGACAACGAAGGATCAATTTATCAATACATAGGAGATGAAGTGGTTATTAAGTGGCTGCATGAAAAGCAAATCAACACGAAATGCGTTCAATGCTTTTTTGATATCGCGGAAACAATTCATAACAAGACTGCATGGTATATTAAAAACTTCGGCATCGTACCTACTTTTAAGGGCGGTATCCACTTCGGAAAAATTGTTGCCGGTGAGATCGGAACCATCAAAAGAGATATTACTTTTCCGGTGATGTTCTCAATACAACGGCCAGGGTAAAAGGAATGTGTAAAGAATTCGGAGCCGAGCTTATTGTTTCCGATGACGTTTCACAACCAATAGTATTGACCACCGGGTATACCATAAAGCCTTTAGGTCATATAAAACTAAAGGGAAGAAGAATGAATTACGTGTAAACTCCGTCTTGTTGTCTAATAATCATCCTTAATTTTGCAGGTGCACAGATACATTGATTTCTCATATATTACAAAACGTGGCTAACGTCCAATTTGAACACTAGCCACGTTTGTATTTCACTTAACGCTTTGATACCTACAATCCAAGACTTAATAGCCAGGGTTATTGGGGAGTAAATTTGGATTAATATTCAAATCAACTGCAGGTAATGGCATCAGGTAATCGCGATCAGTCGAAAATTCAGTACGAGGTTCCAAACCAGCCGGCCCGTAAGCAGCCACACCCAGATTTCTTCTTTTGATGTCATACCAACGCTTGTACTCAAATGCCAGTTCGAGACGCCGTTCTTCAAGAACAAGATCAATAAACGCAGGTTTGGTAATACCTGCAGCTACATCTTCCGGGAAACCTGTTACCTCCCCTGCCCAGTTTCTTGCACGATTTCTCACTTCGTTAACGTAACCGATAGCCTCATCCGTGGGTCCACTTACCTCGGCCAAAGCTTCTGCTGCAATTAGTAACACTTCTGCATAACGAAAAGCAGGATAATTGTGATCAGAATATCGTCCATCTGCGTTAGCGTCGCCTGGAAACCTTCGCCATTTCGCGATATGAGGACGTGGCGTAGTGAAACTTGTGTACGGTTGCTTAACACCGTTGACCACTAACGTGTCTTCAAAGCTCACCTTTCTTCGATAGTCCCTGCTGTCCCATTCCTGATAAACTTTTAAGGATGGAACCAAAACGCCAAAGCCAGCCTGATAATTGAGTACACCGGTCATCGGTCCCATCAGGTCGTCATTTGCATTACCTACATTTCTTTTGCTCAAAAAATCGATAGTGAAAATTGATTCTTTCAGTGTGTTGGCAATCGGTGCTCTGAAAAGATTCTGAAAATCCGCTTCAAGTGAATAGTCAAAAACCGCTTTGTTATCGATGACATACTTTGCTTCGGCGTATGCATTCTGATATTCCCCGCGCGTAAGAAAAACTGATGCCAGGAAGGATGCCGCTGTACCTTTGGATGGCCTGGACCGGGTATTATTTGGCTGCCTGTCGGGTAGCCATTGCTTTGCAAATTGCAGATCAGAAATGATTTTTGCGTAGACTTCGCTTTCAGGTGTCTTTTCAATATTCGTGACACTACTCGGGTCAGTTACAAAAAAATCGATGAACGGAATAGCACCGAAGATTTGAACAAGGTGAAAATAACTAAATGCACGTACGAACCGTGCCTCCGCAATCAATGGATTGATTTCAGCTTCAGGTAAATTGATTCTCATTGCTCCGGATTCCGCGGCGTTAGCAGCGCTAATCACCTGGTACCAGGCTTGCCATGAGACTCTAACCATACCGTTGTTGGAGTCCATAGTAAAATCATTTACCTGAATTCGTTCAGCAGCAGTTGATCTGTTGCCGATATCAACCATATCGCTTCTAAGCATCAATGCTGATACGAATTGTCTTCCATACAATGGCTCAGAGGCGATCCATCCATAGGTTCCAAGCACAGCGGTTTCTACATCCTTCTTTGTTGCAAAAAAAGTTTCCGGAGCAAGTAAGCCCACAGGCTTTTCTTCTAAGTCTGCGCAACCTGTAATAGCCAGGATGCTCAGGCAGGCGATGATAATTCTATATGTTTTCATTCTTTGTCTCGTTTATTTGATGATCTATTAACCAATCAGTTTAAGATTGATTTCTAAAAAGTCAGGTCTACCCTAAAAACCAATATTCAAACCAACCGTATACGATTTTGCATTGGGATAAGAAGCATAGTCAATACCTAGATTTCGGTTTGAGTTTGCACCTGATTCGGATGAGTAGTTTACTTCCGGATCGTAGCCTTCGTACTTGGTAAACGTGAGAATATTTTGGGCACTTACGTATACTCTTAAACGCTGAAGTGATAGTCTGCTCAGCACTGCGGATGGAACATTATATCCGAGCGCAATATTTTTCAAACGTGCGTAGCTTCCGTCGTAAACCCAGCGTGTAGACACACGTTGCGTTCTTGGCCCTGCTTTGGGTACATCCGTAACTGTATTCTCTGGAGTCCATCGATCGAGAGCTCGGGTGGTTGTGTTAATAGTTCCATTTAATGTTTCAAGTTCAAGTAGCGTATAGCTCAAGAGATCATTTCCAAAAGATCCCTGAAGGAATATATTGAGATCAAAGTCCTTCCATTTAAACTCGTTGTTCCATCCCCATACGAGTTTAGGCTGAGGGTTACCAATTATCCGTCTGTCGTCCGCATTCAGTCTACCATCGGGTTCACCAGTAAGAGCGTTGTTGCCATCACGGAGTCCATCGACGTCTCTGAATTTTTCTCCACCAGCGACTTGTTCAAATCCTGCGCCTGGAACAAAGGTATCTCCGGCCTGATAAACACCATCGTAAATCCAGCCAAAGAAACTACCTATTGCGGCACCTTCCCTAAGGATTTGAGTATCACCTAAACCGATTAAGTGACCTGGTCTTGAGCTATAGAGAATATCATTTCCTCCGGGCAGTGTTAATACTTTGTTCCTATTGGCGGCACCGTTGATATCCATTGTCCACTGCAAATCGCCTACGAGGTTTCGGCTGTTGATGTTAAATTCGAAGCCCTTATTTTCAACCTCGCCGATATTTTGCAGCTGGAATGAATACCCGGAATAAGAAGGAAGCTGCACATTTAATAACAAATCAGACGTTACTTTCCGGTAATAATCTAACGTTAGGTTTATACGATCACCGAAGACTCCAATATCAGCGCCCACATTAAATTGTGTTGTTGTTTCCCACGTCAGGTTATCATTTGCAACCGACGTTGGACGAACTGAGTTTACAGGTACTCCATTGATGATGGTAAATACGGGAGAAAAACGCGCCAGTGTTTCATAAGGAGCGATAGCCTGATTTCCCGTTAAACCATAACTTACACGCCATTTCCAGTTGCTAATAACATTGACGTTTGTAAAGAAATTTTCATTATGCATATTCCACGCCAGTGCTGCCGACGGAAAGAACGCCCATTTGTTGTTCTTACTGAAGTTAGAGGAGCCATCATACCTCGCGTTTGCTGTGAGTAAATATCTGTCTTTGTAAGAATAATTAATTCTGGAGTAGTATGAGGATAATTGACTCTCGCGGAAAAAAGAATTTGGTGCCTGGACAACGGCCCCGCTCCCAAGATCCCAGAAGGAAACCGAATTAGTTATAAACGATTGTGCAGCTGCACCCCATCCGGTATCTTCATTTTTCTGAAAGGAGTATCCCCCCATAATCGAGACTTTTTGTTGGTTTGCAAATTCCAGTGCGTACGTCAGGTAGTTTTCGTTAATGAAATTGGTGTTTTTTGTAGCCGTTATCCTTCCAAAGCCACCCGTGTTTATTCCCTGGTTTAATGTGGTGGGAATGAATTCGCCCGTTCTTCCATTTGATGTGTTGATACCGAAATTTGTTCTGAAGGTTAGATTTTTTAAAATGTCTAAACTCGCATAGAAATTTCCCTGAAGCAGGTCAGTAATATTTTCATTTATCCTCTGCGTTGCAATGGCATACGGGTTATCGATAGGGTCACCTCTAACTGCGGTTGAAAATGTGCCATCAGCTTTATAGACAGGGACATCGGGCATAAATCGGAAAGCAGAAGCAACTACACCAGCTTCATTGGCGCCTCCGGATCCTTCCTGCGTACGAACACCATCTTTAATATTGCGTTGTGCAAAAAGATTCAGCCCGACTTTCAGTTTTTCAGTTGCCTTTATGTCGAGGTTGCTCGTCGCTGAAAACCGGTTAAAGGCAGAGTTTGTAATAATACCGTCCTGCTTAAAATAAGTACCCGATACATAATAGTTAATATTCTCACTTCCCCCCGAAACTGAAAGCTGATAATTCTGTAATAGTCCGCGTTTGAAAATTTCGTCTTGCCAATCAGTATCGGCACCATTACTAACGTAATTCGGATCTACCTCATTTATATAGTCAACATATTGGTCAGCATTCAATAGATCGAGGCGATTGATTTCATTCTGTCCGGTTACCGAAGAATTAAATTCAATACGAGGACTTCCCGATTTTCCTTTTTTCGTTGTCACCATTACCACACCGTTTGCACCTCTCGATCCGTAAATCGCCGTAGCTGAAGCATCCTTCAGTATTTCAATAGATTCAATGTCTTCCGGCGGTGGCAAAATGCCTCCTACAAATCCATCAACAACATAAATCGGATCACTGCTGGCCGTGATCGAGGATCCTCCTCTGATTCTAACTTTAAAAGTTCCTCCTGGTTCACCATTGTTCGACGAGATATTTACACCCGCAGCACGTCCTTGCAATGATTGAAGTGCACCACTTGCCGG
This sequence comes from Chryseolinea sp., assembly GCA_041747735.1. Lineage (GTDB taxonomy): Bacteria > Bacteroidota > Bacteroidia > Cytophagales > Cyclobacteriaceae > Chryseolinea. Next base: position 8,942 of record JBGTEP010000061.1, on the reverse strand, counting down.
GTAAGCCACAAGCTGCTGGGACTTTACCGATGCAACAGAACCAGTAACATCACTCTTTTTTACTGTACCATAGCCCACAACCAGAATTTCCTGGAGTGTGCTTGTTTCTGGTTCCATCTTTATTGTTAGCGACGTCTGCGCACCGATCGTTACCTCTTGCGAAGCATAACCGATAAAGGATATAGTTAAAACGCTTTTTTCATCCCTCACCGCCATTGTGAATCTTCCTTCATTATTGGTAGTTACACCGTTAGTGGTGCCCTTTTCCAGTATATTAACACCTGGAAGAGGTTCTCCATTTTCATCACCCACATAGCCCTCTATACTTAGATCAGAAATGCCGACTTCCACAACCTGGGGCCTCAGGATAATTTCGTTATCAATTACCTCCCAGGAAACGCGGGAATCAAAAATGGTTTTAAGCGCATATAATACTGTCGCGCTATCGAACGATACAGACATTTTTTTATCTACGTTAATGAGGTTAGTTCCGTAGGTAAATGCAATGTCCGACTGCTGTTCGATTGCACCGAGAATCGACTGAATTTTCTGGTTTTTTAACTGCAGAGATACCTTTTTGGAAAGCACATCCTGGCCAATTGAGTTGGCCGCGTGTGCTATCGTAGCCACGAGAATCATGAACAGAAACTGGGTCAATGACACTCTCATAAGAAATAAGATTCTTTCTTGAATAGATCGAGGTTTATTCATAGTTTTAATAGGTTTTTGTTTAGACGCAAAAACAATGGCATCCTTAATGGAGGATGCTTTTCAAAAGAGCCGGGGATGCGCTAACATCTCCGGTATTTTTTTTTAAATTTTGTGGTTAGGTAGAGTCATCCATAATATTTTGTTTAGGTAAAACATTACTCTTTACAACCTTCGCCTTGAAGGAAAATTTTTCCATTTTCCTGAAAGTAGGTTGATCCAATAGCTTTGCTGATGCTATTTAACCGCGAGTAGATTCCATCACCACTTAATGTTGTAGTGAGTCTGCATGACGAGAATGCGGCAGTATCATATTCGATTTCAACACCATACAAAACCTCAAGGGCTTCAATGACTTCGCTGATTGGAGCTGACACATATTTTACTTTTTCGCTTGCCTTTTCCGGTATCAGCGCTACAGGATTTTCGACCAGCATTTTAGAAGCCTCTCCTTTTGCCCGACTGAAAACAATTTGTTGATTGGGCAAAATAACTAATTCATTTTCTGTATCGCTATTTTGTGGAGATTCTGAACTAAATACAGACACTTTACCCGTTCTGACTGAAACCGTGATGCTATCCGTATCATCATAAGCACGAACAACGAAGCTGGTCCCCAGCACTTTTGTTACAACCTCACCAGCATGAACATAAAATGGTTTCTCCGGGTGATGCCTGACCTCGAAAAATGCTTCTCCGTGGAGTGTTACCTTCCTAATGTTTTTATTAAAATCATCATCAATTCTTAATCTGCTATTTGCGGTAAGTCTAACTGTTGAAGAATCTGGAAGTACAAAAAACTGATCAGAACCGGCTTTGTTTTCAAGTATAAGCGGAGATGCATAAGATACGGTAGACGACTCTGCTACCGTATCTACCGATTCATTGGAAGAATAAAGGAAAGCAAATGCTACTGCAAGAAAGATGACCGAAGCAGCAGCCATCAAAGGCCACAAATGCAGTACACTTCGCCGGTTTTTAGTAAGACGTTTTTCAATCTCCATCCGTGTTGAAACATGCAAAAAAATCTGGTCCTCACTATTCAAAAGGGGTTTATCATTGATTTGATCCAGACTTTTATACCATTCCTCTATCAAGGTTATTTCCTGGTCGGTAGCAGTACCTTTGAGGTAACGATTCAGAAGTTCTTCGACGTTCTTTTTGCCCTTCATATAACAGTAAGTAAATCAACTCCGACTTTTTCCTAAACCTTGACCAATCTTTTTTTCAGTTGCCTCGATTTCGCAATCGTTGCTTATTGTTTTTTTTATTGTTTATATTTGAAGATCAAACCCGAACAGGTGGTGACTACCTATACCCATCATAGTGATGAAGAGATTCTATCGTTAATCAGAAAAAACGATGACAGAGCCTTTATAGAGGTGTACAACCGATATGCGGGGAAACTGCGGGCGTTGGCCTATTCGAAGGTCAATTCGAAAGAAATAACGGAGGAAATTATTCAGGATATTTTTTTAGATGTTTGGGAGCGACGAAGTTCTGTTGAGATAAAGAACCTTTCAGTTTACCTTTTTACGGCTGTAAAATATCAGGCGATCAATCATATCAAAAAGCGGATACACTTCGAAAAATATAGTAACGCATGCATTGCCCTGGAAACGATCAGCGAAGAAGAAACCTTAGAATCAGTTAAGTACAACGATCTGGTATCCGCCCTGGAAAAAGGGGTTTTGAAGTTGCCTGAAAAGTCACAACAGGTTTTTCGCCTGAACCGGATAGAAGGAAAGACCGTCGAAGAAATAGCGCGTAAGTTGAATCTTTCGCAAAAGGCCATCGAATATCATATTTATAAATCCGTAAAGGAGTTAAGACTTCATTTAAAGGATTTTATTGCTATTTTAATCGCATCACTTTATCTGTAGGCTATAATATCGCACTGCGTTGCCCTCAGGACAAGTCCTTTAGATTTTAATACTTGAGTCTACGCTGCGATTGATACGCACCTCATTATGCGGAATTACATTACTTCAATTTTTAACCAAGTAACAGGTAGCGTTGAGTTTCTGCTTGGTTTATTTTCAGACTGATGGGTTGTGCTGGATGCTTGATATTAATCCACGTGATTGACCAAGCAATTTTCCTCAGCAACTAATAAGTTATCGATGCCTGACCAAAAGCGAGCACTGTAAACGATTGTCTGCTTCCTGATGAGGATGGTGATAGTATTCTGGTACCATCACCGACTAACTCAAGAATATTTTCTGACCTCACAATCTTATCGATCACATTTCATTCGTTTGTATCAATTAAATTGGCTATTTCCACAGACTGTATCCTATTGGCCGAGGCATTCTGGCTCCAGGTTGTTTCCGATAATTTCGTCCCCTGCAATATTTTTCCTATAATTGAGTTATCTTATCGCAGAGATTAAGATTCCTGATAATTAATTCTCAGGCGCAAATGTTATCCAATACTTTACGTTATGCCAAATAAAAATATTGACGATCACGAAGCAACAGAACAAGAACTTAAAAGTGTCGTCTACACAGTACTCTCGATAGTTTTCGGGTTTATTACCTTTCTGATTTTTATGGCATTTCTCATCTTTTAACAACTCCCTGCATATTTTTACTATGAAACAAGGAACTCGGTTCGACCAACGAACGACAGGGTAGAAATAAATACACCCTGGCATAATCTAACCATCCCGCCCTTTGTATCGATCACTTACCAAAGTGACTCTGATTCTTGCAATACTCCATTCAAAATAAAACACCGGGTCTGCTTTTTTGTTAAGACTTAAAGAAGGATACCTGCCAATACGAAATGACACCAGTAAAATTAATTTACATAGCCAATATCATTTTTGCAGGTTGGATTGGAGTGACATCATTACTTTTTCCTAGATTATCATCAGAAACAATTTTTCAGAATGTCTACCACTCGACCGATATTATTAGATTAGTGGGTTGTTTGTGGTTAGCGATTGCCGTTTTATCTATACCAGGACTTTGGCGACCATTCACATTTGTACCTGTCTTATTATTACAACTTATTTACAAAGCTCTTTGGCTTTTAGTCGTTGCTATCCCAGCAATTAAAAATCAACAAAGTTATCCATCAGGAATGGCTGCATTTTTTGTAGTTTGGGTTTTAGTTTTGACTTTTAGCATTCCATGGGCGGAGTGGCTAAAATAGTTTGGCAAGGCAAAAACATTTAGAAAGGATGGAGAAGAAATTATTTCCTTTTTATTCCATCGGTCACTTCATCAATCAACCGGAAAAACCTTCAGAGTTTGAATTCTTGCGGTTTGAGACAATGGAAGAACCTAATGTGGACGACTTCCATAAGCATACTTTTTACGAAATTCTTTGGACAGAAAAAGGAACAAGTCGCCAGATTATTGACTATCAAAAATATGAAGTCAAGCCAAATAGTCTATTTTTTATTTCGCCTAATCAAGTCCATCATTTCGAAGAATGGAAATCGCTGAACGGCGGAACGATCTTGTTTACGGAAGACTTCTATTTGCTCAACAGAAACAATAAAGACACAATATTGGAACTTAGCTTTTTGGACAACTTATACGACAATCCGTTCGTAGAACTTGGTAAAAAAGAGTTTACGGACATAACAAACATAATTGGCCAAATTGAAATTGAACACAGTCGAAAGGATGAGAATATTACTATCATTCAAGCTTACCTACATATTCTCCTTTCGCAGATTCAACGCTTTATAGATGCTGAGAACCCAACAGGACGTAATAAAAAAAACTTAATTGTATTCAAGCGGTTTAAGCAAACCTTAGAACAGCATTTTTCTGAAAACAAAACCGCGTCGTTTTATGCCAATCAGTTGAACATTTCACAGCATCATTTAAATCTGGTATGCAAAGAAATTACGAACAATACTGCAACCGAAATCATAAGAGCAAGAAGTATCTTAGAAGGGAAACGACTCTTAACTTTTACCAACAAAACTATTGCCGAAATTGCTTTCGAATTAAATTTTACCGACAGTTCATATTTTGCAAAAACATTTAAAGCGTTTACCCGCCAGACGCCAGCAGAATTTAAAAAGGAAATGTCAGACTACTATCGAACGAGATAGCTTTCACCCTACCCGACTATATGCTGCGGCATCTTTGTATTGTAAATGTGTTGACTATGCAATCAAATTGCTGCGAATATGAACGAGCAAACGGTGTTCACAAGACAAGACGAAAACTAAAAAACACCAAACAACAGCGCTGCGAGGTGAGTCTCCATAAACTGCAAGATCCTAAGATTTTATCACATCTGTTCAGCGTGATTCTTCGAACCTTGTCAAAATTGGGCATTTCTCAATCCTCAACAATCTTAGTTTTTCGAGGCATGCATATTTTTTTAATTTTTTTTTGCTATATTTATTTCATCATTAGTTCCGTTACCCATAATTTAAAAACCTACCGTTATGAAACCCTTTCGTATTAAGTATCTGCATTTTGCAGGTGTACTATTGTTAGGAGCATGTAGCTCTGACAATGATTTATCTGAGAGTCACAATCAATTGTCTGGACAAAACAAACCGATAGCTATGAAACTCAGCTATGAATTGGAGTCTTTGACACAACGTGAAGTTCTAGACCCAGGCGAAAATGCTAATCTTGCTTTTTTAGATGAGATTGCCAGCGAACAGGTTGCAAGTCGACAAGCTGTTGAAATTATCCTTTACGAAGATGGACGTGCTGATTTTCTGATTGAAAAACGTTCTCCAAAATTGTTTTCTTTGCCACCATCTTTTGAAGGCGTTCCGCCGGATGATACAGCTCCGGTAACAAAGACTAAGATCACAAATGGTACCGCATTCTTCTATGATGAACAAGGCAACCTCATATATCAGCATCCTATGGAAGAAGACTTTGCAATGCGCGGTTTGATGCTTCGTCTTACAGGTCAATATGATTGGGAAGCTGAGGCTAAAGCCGAAGGAGCTATAGTGGAAAATTTATCAGAGACTACTCTACTTATTCGTAAACTGGTAGATGAAGGCCCGAACGAAGGATCAGCTTTAAGAGTTAGCAGTGGCCGTTATACCGAAGAAGTAATTGTACCCGATCTTAATATTTTATTAGGAAGTAGCCTCCATGAAGCTAATGGTGATTTAATAAGCAGAATGACTCATAAGTATGACTATAGAGAGGATAAAGACGAATGGATACCCAAACAAATGTATTATGAGGAGTACGTCACAGACCAGGTCACCGGTAGCCGCTATATAAGCCGAACAACCTACCATTACGACAATTACTCTTTAAAAATTAACTAACGAACTAATCATGAAACTAATTTATATAACTTTTGCTTGTTTGATTGCTTCAGGCAATTTACTGGCGCAGCGAAATGTAATCTGGCAACATGGGCTTACTGGTACAAACGAATTCTGGCGCCAGTACGCTGCCGATTTTGCAATTCCACACCGAAACATTAGGTCTACCAACCGTACTTTCAATAGCGTGAATGGTGTACGGGCAATGGCGAACCTTGTTGCCGCGGGCACCCCTGCTGGTGCGAACAATATTGGTATTGGGCATAGCATGGGTGGTGTAGTTCTTAGGGAGGTACAGAATCAAATCAATCGAAACCACCTTGGTGGTATCATCACAGTGGGGTCTCCAATGAACGGTGCAAGGGTCGCGAACGCATTGAACAACGGCGAATTTAGAGGATATATATCACACGGGTCCAATGAACTTATCAAAGGTCCGGCCCGAGAATTTTTGGGTGAACTCTATATAATTGTAAGGGTAGCAGCACGATCCTTTACAGGACGAGATCTTCAGGAAATCCTTTTGGATGAAGCGGGATTTGACAATCTTGTTATGACAGAATTTGGAAATCCAAGTACCAATGATTTAGCCGAAAACAGCGCTTACATGAATCGGGCTAGAAATTATAATATGACTATTCCCCGTATTAGTATTTTCGGGAATGAAAATAGTCCGGTGCATTATCGACTTGCTTCGACTTTTTCCGGAAAGCCCGATGGCTATTTTCCAGAAGTTATTGGCAAAGCAAGGGCTGTGTACAACGCATTCTATGTGAAAAATGTAGCGACATTTTTTAACCTCATCAACATTGCCAAGGCTTCAGGATGGAAAGCCGGCCGGGATTACTTAGACCATGGTTCGGAGAAAGGATGGAATACCTTAACCGGAGCAACGAGAACCGAATCGCGCACAAGCTGCTACAGTGTTTGGATATGTAACAATGATTATTCTTGTTACGAGAGTATAGTAACTTATCAGGATTATCTGAATTGTCAGGCACGTTGTTATCAAGACCAATGCAGTACCATTACGCAACACTACAATCAACCCAGTGATGGTCTGCTGCACAAAAGCACGCAGCTTGGGGAGCGTACCAACGCGACCACCAGCAGTTGGGTACCGAATGCGACTTTTGAAGCAATCGGAGCTAATCATAGTGAGTACAATGAGCATCCGGGGACGAGAGACATCCTCAATGTAATATTCGATAGAAGAGATACCAGAGTGCCAATCTTTTTCCTAACCCCTTGACAACAATTATGAAACAATTGTTAATTGGTGTATTTATAGTCGGTATTATAGCTTCTTCCTGTGAGCGGGAAGAAGTTACTTCTACCCGAACAGATGAGAACGGAGTATTTGTTGAATTGCCTTTCATATGGTCCTCCTCTTTGAGCGATGGCGCGTTAATTTCAGGAGGAGTACACGTCCCTATTACCTGGAATGATTATGTCCTTTTTGGTGGGTGGAAGAACAACCGACAAGTCTTATTCTTAATTGACAGTAATGATGGAAATACGCTGTGGCAATGGGATGATCTAATTCTACAGGACGAACAATTGGACATACGCGATTTTCACGTCTACGACAAATACTTAGTTGTATCGCAAGCTTCCCGTGCTTATTGTATTGACATGAATAATGGTAAATCAGTATGGCGAAAAGAATCTCAAAACGATCTGGGGTCATTGATAAAGGGATTAGGAAAGCACTATTTTCTTTCAGAAGAAATCACTAACCAGAGCGGGTTTTTAGAAGCGATTGTAACTGTTGGTAACGCATCAACTGGTGAACAACGTGAGTTAGTGCGGCCTCCTTTTACTTATGAATATGTGAATTCTTTGAACAGAGCAAGCTATCTACATAGTTTAGAACCTTTTGTAAACGCAACCGACGATACATTGATAATTATGTCTTACGGCAATGGGCTACCAGATTGGAAAAGCGACAACTTTCTTGGGCTCTACAACGCTACGCAAAACAGTTGGGAGTATTCAGACAAGAGCATAACCCTAAATTCCATTTTCGGCGCGGGTAGCTTAACCTTAAGCTCTTCTCATAAAAAAGTTTACCTACAATCAAGTAAAAAACTGTTTTGCTATGAGGTAGCTACAGGCAAAAAGATGTGGGAGCAAACTTTCAGCGAAGGCTTCTCAGACATGATTGTTGTGGAGGACAAACTGCTCGCCAACTGCGAGGATACTTATCTTTACGCCTTTGATTCGGATACCGGCAGGCAACTTTGGAAAGAAAAGTCATCCGGTACCAGCAGTCCATTGGCATATCTCAACGGAGTGGTTTACTTTACTGGCGGAGGTGATGGACTGTTGCATGCTGTAGAGGTAGAGACTGGTAAGCATCTTTGGCGCATACACTCTCCCGATTTAAAAATTAATACAGGCGCTTGGTTCAAACGTCACATAGCGATACTTCCTGCCGGTACAAATGGAAAGAAAGGAAGAGTATTGACCAGTAGCTACCTGAACGCTTTTTGTTATGAAGCTGCCCGGTAGTTTTACTCGCCGAAATAAGACTACATCGTAGTGCCTTTGGCTTAGAAGACATCAGAGATAATTAAAATGGAAAAACTAAAAGTCATCCTTGTTTCCCTTTTATTAATAGTCTTATTAGTTGGAATCTCTTCTTGCGAAAACGAGGAGCAGATTTCTTTAGCGAAAGATAGTAAGGGTGTAATTACCAGCATGCCTTATCAATGGAAAACTTCATTGAGCACTGATGGAGGTTTGATATACGGTCTAATTAGAGAAAGTGTATCATTTGACAATAACGTTTTACTTTCCAGTCAAGATGGTGAAGCAATCAAAATGGCTATGTTGTCTTCCAGTAGCGGAAAGATATTATGGGAGTGGGACGATTTGTTCGAGGAAGACCGCAACTTTGATGTAAGCAGGAGATATCAATACAATCAGTATTTTGCTTTTCAACGTGGCAATAGGGCTT
>JBGTEP010000060.1:0-5578 GCA_041747735.1 Chryseolinea sp. | reverse complement strand
GGATGGAATCAACGCTTTGCCTATGACCCGGAGCGCGATATGTTTAATTCAGATGCCCGAATTTATGGACCGAGAGTATATAGTTCTTTTATGTTCGGCAAGGGGTTTAGCGCACGTGCCGAAGTGGAGTATATGAATACGCTGGTGCCGGTTCGGTTTTCGTCTGGAAAACATGATCCGAATGGAAGGGAATGGGTTCCTAGTGCGATGGCCGGATTATCACGGGAGTATAAGTTTTATAAGAACGTAAAAGGCATGTTTCATGTACTCTATAACATCTATGATCCTCATCACCGCAGTCCCTATACCAATAGATTAATTATGCGGATGGGGTTTGAGTTTCCTATGAAGAAGAAAATGAGGACATAGCTTTTACCTGGATTTCGGTTGATCGGTCTCGTGATTGAGGATGAATTTGAATGACTATGGTTTCTTATAAGGTGACTATTGTACTGACCATTTATACACTTCTAGCGCAACAGCCTCGGGATATTCAATTCTTTTACAATAGAATGACCTACTCCTTCTCTTTACCTGACTTACCTTATCAGGAGAGAACGAGCTCTTATACTGAGGGAACCCTTCGGTCTTTTTCTTTTCCTTCTGGCCAAAGGATAGGGTTGTTTGTTGGGCGCAATATGTTGTTGCCTTTGTTAAAGGGTAAAAACTACAAAGTGTTGAGTGAGGAAAGTATAGATGGGATGATGGTTAGGAAGGGATGCGATAAGAAAACTGGCAAATTTTGGCAGGAGGTAACGATGGCTAATAAAACGGGTGTGCTTATTTCGATAATGTTAGTAAAAGTGAGGTCGCAGTTTTTGAAGAGTCCCTACAGGCGCTGACGGTAACTCGCCAGTGATAACTGTTAGTCAGGTTACCTAACTACATAACAACATCTCCATAAAAGCTCTCTCTATATATATAGTTAGCCGGCATGAACCGATCATGATTGGGGCTGTTTAAGTTTTAAGATTCAAAATGAACGCTAGTAAGTATGGACGTGTAAGTGTTTAGGAGAGAGGGAAATTTTTTTCTGCTTTTAATATTTATCCCATATGCGAATCGCCCGACTGGCTTCGCTATTCCAATCGTCGATCGGTATTTAAGGAGATGCGAATTAATTTTTTATAAATACGCTATAAAAAAAGTAAAAATAATTTTGTTGGTAAAATCAATTTAATAAATTTGATAAGTGCCAAACAAAACAACGCGAGTTAACGTCTCAATGTTTTTATGGCGTATTGATTATAAAACCTAACAAACCTATGCCTAGTGCCGTTAGCCTTTGGAAGAAAGTGGTATGCCTGGAAGAAATGGAGGCTGCTGTTAAATTGTGTCCCGCCTTTCCAATCATTTTTATCCAATCAACACGTGATGGATAGAGTGTTGTATCGAATAGTATTAGTTCATTCCTCTCAGTAAACATACCAACCCTTTAAGCGATACCGGTTATTTGTGTGAAAGAAAAAACGGTTGGGTAAAAAAAGTTTAACTATCTGTTGTGCTTTAGAGTAGCCATGCCTTGTGATTCGGAAACGGCCTCAACATTTGGTTTTTAATAGTTTTCTTTTTTTTAAATGATATAAAAATGCGCCTTGTCGTGTGATGGTATTCTATTGACTAAACCGAAGGTATCACTAACTATATTTCAAGTATCCCATGAAAAAAAATGGTAGCAAAGTTTTCCAGCAGTTTCATATTTTAATTATTTGGCTCAGTCCGTTCCTTGTTTATTCTCAAACACCAGGCGAACAAAACCTGGTCAACAAGATGATGCCAACTCCTGTTCCCGCCTCGCCGAACGTCGCATCATTGGGCAAGTTTGGTGATTACGAAGTAAGTCACTTCACGGGCTTACCAAATATTTCCATTCCTATATACGAGGTTAAAAGTGGAGGTTTGACTATCCCAATAGTACTTAGTTACCATGCATCGGGAATCAAACCGACCGATGTCGCAAGCTGGGTTGGCGCCGGATGGTCACTCTCGACGGGGGGACAAATTTCGCGCAGTTTAAATGGAAGGGCAGATGAGGCTGTTGGGAACGGCTATTCTGGCGCGCCACTTAACCCGGCGCCAAACGTATGTCAATCGTTTTTTTATTTGTCGAATGCAGCAAATGGAAATATTGATGTCCAACCTGATATTTTCAGTTACTCTTTCGGAAACCGCAGTGGAAAATTCATGATGACCCATAGCAATGGTCCTTATTTGTTTCCATATGCTCCAATAAAAATAGTGCCCTCATCGGGTTTAAACACATTCGATATTACCGATGAAAAAGGGATCGTTCATCGTTTTGGGCAAAACGGAAGTTTTGAACATTCTTATACGCAGAGTGGACCTGATCTTTCTACCGGGGCTAGATCAGCATGGCATTTAACAGAAATCGCTGCTCCAAATTCGACTGACAAAATTTTAATTGATTATCAAGATATCGGTTTTTTCAGCATGCATGATGTTTCTTATGCATTCACTGTTACAGACCAATGCACTGCGTCCGGCGGAGCGTCTTGTCCTCCGCAGGCACCACTACATACACAAACCACCCATGTAACCAGTAGCGGTGATCAAAAAGGTCCATCGACTATAACTTTTGCGACAGGAAAAGTTAAGTTTATTTCCAGCTCAGTTGCAAGAGAGGACGTAAATATCAAATACCTTGACCGAATTGAGATCCAAACATTGGGTGGCGTTATTATCAAGACAATAAAATTTAACTACTCGTACTTTACGAGCCCTAACGGTAGCAAGGCTGCCTTAAAACTTGATCTCGTGCAGTTTATCGATGGTACAGGGGTAAGTATTCAGAATTATAAACTTGATTACCATACCAATTCTGTATCATGGAAGCGTAGTAATCCTCAGAGCTATAGTGATTTGAATGCACGTGATCTTTGGGGCTATTTTAATGGAGCTACCGGCAATACAAATTTGATCACACCTCAAACAGTCCCGTATCAACCGAATGTAGGATCGCCAACTACAATTTCTTTTGGAGGCGCAACTAATCGTTCGGTTAATGCGGCTTACGTTAAAGAAGGAGTACTCCGTCGAATTACATTTCCCACCGGAGGCTTTACGGAATTTGATTTTGAGTCCAACAAATACCTCAATGGAAGCACCCCGACACTTGTCGGTGGATTGCGTGTCACGAAAATTACAAGCAGCGATGGAAATGGTAATCCCCCACTAATTAAGACATATAAGTATGGCCAGAATGAATCGGGGTATGGTCATCCAAACTTTTGGCAGAATCAATTTAATTATAGCAGCTCTCAGTTCTATATAGATTTTAACTGCATTCCTCCCAGTCCTACAGTTCAATATCAAATAAGATCATACCAGTCAAATGTTTCGTTTAGTTACGAAACGTACCCGGTTATGTATACGCACGTTACAGAGTACATAGGTGATTTCGGTGGTACAACAAACGGTAAAATCATTTACGTTTATGATGGCGGATTACCAGTAAGTGATCTTAACGATATCACCTTTGCGTCTGGAAAATCGTCTAGAAATAGTCTTTCCTGGAAGAGAGGCAAGCTTACCAGCAGGACGGTGTATAATGCCAATAACAATAAGCTTCAGGAGTCGATTATAAATTATTCTCACTACAAAAGCGAAAGCCGCCATGTTGGATTCGGCGTCCATCAATACTATCCAATAGCGCAGATCAATTGCTATGGACAATTGAACACCTGCCAATCTGAGCAAGGAAGCTTTGTCTACATGAACAGCATTTATTGGACGGGCTACTATCAGGATACAGGTGCCTCCCTTGAAACATCACGGACTGAAAGACTTTTTCAGGCAACAGACGTAAATAAATTTTTGGAAACCACGACCACCCATACCTATCACGCGGATAAATTACAACCTCTCCAAAGCTCCCTGACTCAAAGTGGAGAGACAACGTGGACCATCAATAAGTACCCCTTTGAATTCAATGCGAATGCATCCTCTACTGGCGTAGCGGAAGGGATTTATATGCTCAATCAAAAGAATATTCTTACAACACCTATTGAAACATATTCTTATAAATTCTTAGAAAACGTAGATAAGGTCATAGGAGGGAAATTGACCAGTTTTAGAAAAAATCCGAGCAATACAACTCAGGTGGTACCCGATCAGATTTATGTATGGGAATCAGAAGTACCGTCGCCTAAATCAACAACCACCATTATCAATGGCTCTAATAATGGTCTTGATATGGACACACGTTATAAGTCACGGATCATGATGCAGAGCTACGCCGTTTCCGGTAACATTCAGTCGGTGCTGAAAACGGATGATCTTCCCATCACGTATCTCTGGGGATATGCTGAGGCTTACCCGGTGGCGCAGGTAACAAATGTATCAGTTCTTAATGATGTGGCCAGCACCAGTTTTGAATCTGAAAATAAAGGAAACTGGACGTACACGTCAAGCAATGTAACCACTGACTACCTCACCGGAGTGATCTCGCACAACATTGCAAATTCACTTCAAAAAACAAACTTGACTACTGCGAAGAAGTATAAGCTCTCTTATTGGTACAAAGGAGGGACCGTCAACATTTCTACGACACCCGTTGCCGGCTCTGTAGTCACCTATACCAATCCGGGAAACAACTGGATATACTGGGAGGGCATAGTTACTGGCGTTAGTTCCCTCACCGTTTCCAAAGGGACAGGTACAACAGTGCTAATTGATGAAGTACGACTTCATCCCACAGATGCTCAGATGACTACCTATACGTATCATCCAATCTTCGGAATAACATCGGTTACTGATGCCAATAATTCCACTTCCTATTATGAGTACGATGCTTTTGGCCGCCTGCGCCTGGTGCGTGACAAAGAGCGGAACATTCAAGCCCGGAATGAATACCAATATAAGATTAACTAGCCACCCCGATAACTATGCATACGCTCATAAAAAAATCACCTTATCTGTTCGTATTGCTTTGCCTTTCTTCCTATGGCCAGAGCTCTACCAATCCCGAAACTGATACGGTCAAATGGGAATACAAAAAGATTGAAAACAGAGTTCAGAAGGAAACCGTATCACTCAGCGGTACTATCATCAGCTATGGTGGTACGAGCTTTAAGTGGCATCAAAATAATGTAGATCGTGAATATGTGTTTGAAGTGAAATCCGTGAGGGGCAACTGGAAGGACGCCTCGAAGGATGGCGAGTTGGTCTACACGGCAGTCTGCAACGAAATTGAAGGAACTATTCACATTTCCCGCAGAAGGAAGTTAGTGACAATCGTGTTGGATTTTGTTAAACCCGACAAACGAACACCCCATCTTGTCCTGGACATCAATTCAATTACCAAGATTTAAACGGCGATGAAAAGAAAAAATTACACGATCTTTTTTATGGCCCTGGTAATGGGGTTTTTGTCAACAGCAATAAAGGCTCAAATTATGGGTCCTTCTCCGGTGAACGTTGGCAGCACAGCTGTCTATTCTTACGACTACTTCGGTATGGTTTTTAATCCGTCCTGGCAGCTGGGCCCAATGTTGGGTACTATTACCTCGCAATGGCAAAGTGGCGGCACCTATTATGCAAGTGTTCAATGGAATTCGGC
>JBGTEP010000059.1:0-154736 GCA_041747735.1 Chryseolinea sp. | reverse complement strand
ATTTTTCCAAAAGGTCAATACTTGTTTTTCATAAGTCATTCTTTCACCGTTAAGCTTGTTGAATGCGTCATTGTATTGAATGATGGCATCCGTAATTTTGCGGAGATTTACATTATCTTCAAAGATTCCGGTATTTGCCTGCCGAAAAGCGCTAACAAGATCTTTGGCCTCGATAATAAAAGATCCCAGCGTTCCAGATATGTCTGCATATAGCGCAGATTTCTTTTCTTCAATCGTTAACGGGATTACCGCAGTTGTGTTTAGCGACGCCGTGGTATTGTTATCGTTAAATACCAGTGCCCGAATCTCGAAGGAAATTTTACCCGTAAGAGTGTTTCGGTCTTTCAGCACATCCCAGATTATGGTCTTCTGGCCATTGCCGGTTACGTTTGCGCCGGTTCCGTTGCCACTAATGTTTTTTAGGCCCTCTTTAAACCCGTCATCAGAACAATATAAGTTTACTTCCATACGCTGATGGCTGGCCAGTCCGTTCAAATTATAGGTTATCAAAACTTTGTCACGGAAGGGTTCATGATTGATCTCACCGATAATTTGGGCTATTGAATCAGGATGTACGAACACAAGCATAATGGCGATGAACCAAATTAAACGTGTTACGGGGTCTTTCATGAATGAGAGTTATTAACGAAATTTAATGAAACGAAAAGACCAATCCAATGACAAAGCCATTTCTTATTAGCCTGCTATTGGTCAGTGCTTCTCCTGTATTTGCGCAGACAGTGATAAAGGCTAAAAGCGATGAGGGAATTTATTCCATAACGGGAATAGAAAAAGACAGTACCACATCCGCCAAAAGTTCTGAGAAAAGGTTTGCACTCGTAATCGGGAACAAGAACTATAAAATAGCACCATTGCAAAATTCAATTAACGATGCGAACGATCTGGCGGAACTTCTGAAGCAAAAGAATTTTGAAGTGGAAAAGGTAATGGATGGCACCCGCCTGGAAATGCGCAACGCTGTTCGTGCATTTACCGCAAAAATTTCTAAAGGAGGTGTGGGATTGTTTTACTATTCTGGTCACGGCGTACAACTGGATGGAGACAATTATCTGGTTCCTGTCGATGCTGACTATGAGTATAAAGAAGAAGTGCAGGATATGTGTATTAGCGTAGCTTCAATTCTTAAGTACATGGAAACGACAAACAACCGACTTAACATAATGATACTGGATGCCTGCCGTAATAGTCCTTTTAAGTCTTTTTCGCGATCAGGTGAAAAGGGAATGGTTAGAGTAGAAGCACCAACCGGTTCAATTGTTGCATATTCTACTGCTCCGGGAAAAACAGCATCAGACGGTACGGGAAGAAACGGATTGTATACTGCCAAACTAATGAAATACATGAACGTGCCCGGAATGACCATTGAAGATGTATTTAAACAAGTGCGTATTGAAGTAAGTAATGAATCAAAAAATAATCAGGTTCCCTGGGAAAGCAATTCGTTGATGGGTGATTTTTATTTTACCTCTAACTAGTTCTGTCAATACTGTATTCTTGATACTGTAAAGATTAATCTTCTACGATGCCCTCTACTTCAGCGTTTTCCAGGAGATAAATCATCTTATCCGGATCATTAGCATTAAGTCTCAAAACACCCCGGATCTGAACTGGTTTCTCGGTGTAGGCAATCGGAGCCTTTAGAAAAACCTCGACTACAGTTTCAGGACCACCAACGCCACAAAAGAAACAGGCATTTAGCGGCATTGATGAAAGCATAAAATGACTTTCTTTTCTTGAGGTTTCAGAGGGAACCATATACCCCGGAATGGTCACCGTTTTTCCGTTGAGGGCTTTGGCACTCGGACTAAAAATCGGTTTGTCATATTCACCCAGGTCGTCTTTTGCTTTTTCAAATGATATGTCATAAAGTTTTGGCCAAACGAGCGATGGGAAGCCGTTATAAGTAGTACTCTGCGCATAAGCCTGGGTCAAACCAAGGAGAATGAAAACGGCGAACAGTATTGTTTGAGATTTCATCTTACTTCTTTAGTTCTACGTGAAATACAGTGCCTCGTCCAAATTCTGAATTGACAGTAATCTTTCCTTGTATTTTTTCTGTTGCCTCCTGTGCGATGTACAACCCAAGGCCGGATCCTTTGGAACGTTGTGTTCCTCTAAAAAACATTTCAAAAATCTTTTCCTTCACATCAGGTTTTATTCCTTCACCATTGTCTTCAACGTCAAGGATGTGTTTGTCTGATGTTGTGTTCAGACGGACCTGTATGTATGGATTAGTGTTGTCAGAACGTTGGAACTTGATAGCATTCGATAAAAGATTATTGAGAATAATCTTTAGCCGCATTTTGTCAGTATGGATAACCTTGTCCTTCACACCATTTAAGTCAATGGAGATTTTGTTAAAATTCTCCTGATACTTAAGATTATCAAGAATATCTCCACAGAGTTCCGAAAGATTAATATCCTCGAGTATAACTTCTTGCCGCTCGTTTCTGGAGTAGTCAAGAATTTCATTAATAAAATTCTCAAGCTTGTGTACACTGGATTCAATATTGTCAATATAGAAACGAAGTTGTTTTTCTTCCTTTTCCAAACGACTAATGTTTACCAATCCCATAATCGACTTTAAGGGTGCACTTAAGTCGTGCGAAACGCTGTATACGAATCGGTCGAGTTCTCTATTGGCTTGTTCCAATTCTTTATTTTGCTGACTAAGGCGTTTCTCTAAAGCTCCGGCGTCAGACATTACCCGCCCGGTTACTGTGCTGAACACATAAAGCAAAGCAGAACCTAGTTGGATTTTTACCATTTCATTGTTAATGATCATAGCCCTGGAAAATTCTGGGTAAAGTATGGATGGTAAAAAATATGTTAGCACGAGGATGTACGAGTTGAAAACAATGGCAAAGCCGAATCCAAATCGAATCGCGACATAAAGGGAAAGAATTCCATACAGATACCAGTAGTCAGCGAAGTTCAATGCCTGGCTTATCGCCAGCGTGAATAAAAGACAGAGCGCGATTTCTAAAACATGTTGGGTTGACTTAAATTTTGTTTTTATAGTGGTGAACCGGTGCGGTATCGTTGCAGCGAAGTACGTTAGTTTATTTCGGGTCATCAAGCCGGTTGCGAGGTACAACACGGGAACTGAGAAACCAAAAATGGAGATAAAATCACCCAGGCTGGTTGCAACAAATAATTTCCAGAAAAGTTGACTTTGTACTTCGCCAAAATACACAAACAGGCTTTCCAGTATCATTTTGTAAATGACCAACGGAATGACCAGTCCTAGTAATAAAAAGTAAGCAACATGCGTGATGTTCGGTAACCAGCATTTTCCATTTACGAGCTTTATAAAGAGTAACCAGGAAAGAAAAACAAATAATACTTCTGGCAATGCATATAAAGGATAATACAAAGGTTCCTGAAGTCCCCATAGCGCGGCACTTGCGGCAGCGTTCAGATAAAAGCCTAGTAGAACACGAGGTCCCCACCAATATGTAAGAATGAGAGCAATCGAAATCGGAAAATAAAATAAGGATGAGCCAGTGGTTACATGAGACCAGATCGACATTTGCGTCCCGATGTGCGTAAGTATACCCGGAAGCACCCAGGTCCACCAGGGCAGTGTATTTTGCTTTTGAGGTAATATATTAACCATGGTTGGGGTCTGGTTAAACTATAGAAAACGAACGCCCCGGTGATAGACCAGGGCGACCGAATGCTTATGAAAAATATTTTATACCTGTGAGGTTTCTTCCGCCTTAGAATAATCTTCCATGGGAAGGCAACTGCATACCAGGTTACGATCGCCATATGCATTGTCAACCCGGCCTACAGAGGGCCAAAATTTGACTTCCTTCACATAAGGAAGCGGGTATGCTGCCTTTTGTCTGCTATAGGGTCGGGACCATTCGTCGGCTGTTATAACGGCTGCGGTATGCGGAGCGTACTTTAATACATTCATTTCTTTATCTGCTGACCCTTCTTCAACTTCCCTGATTTCATTCCGGATTTCAATTAATGCCTCTACAAATCGATCCAGCTCTTCCTTCGTTTCGCTTTCCGTCGGTTCGATCATTAACGTGCCCGCTACTGGGAAAGAAACAGTTGGTGCATGAAAGCCATAGTCCATCAACCGCTTTGCGATGTCCTCGACTTCAATTCCTGCTTTTTTGAAATCACGACAATCGACAATCATCTCGTGAGCACATCTTCCGTTAGCACCAGTATACAGAATCTTGTAGTGGTTTTCCAGTCGATTCTTAATGTAATTGGCATTGAAAATCGCAAATTTTGTGGCATTGGTCAGCCCTTCGCCACCCATAAGTTTGATGTATGCGTAAGAGATAGCAAGGATACTTGCACTTCCCCACGGTGCGGCTGAGATCGCATGAATTCCTTTTTCTCCTCCCGTCTTTATTACAGCATGACCTGGCAGGTATGGTTTTAACTTGTCATTGCAGCAGATCGGACCCATGCCAGGACCACCACCACCATGTGGGATACAGAACGTTTTGTGTAAATTAAGATGACATACATCGGCACCAATACTGGCAGGTGACGTTAACCCTACCTGAGCATTCATGTTTGCACCATCCATATATACAAGCCCGCCGTTCTGGTGTATGGTTTCACAAATCTCAGTTATGGCTTCTTCAAAAACTCCATGCGTGGATGGATACGTAACCATTAAACAAGCGAGCTTATCTTTGTGTTGTTCGGCTTTCGCCTTTAGATCTGCTATATCGATCTTGCCATCTACATCCGACTTTACTACAACGACATCCATACCCGCCATGACAGCACTAGCGGGATTGGTTCCATGGGCAGAGGCAGGAATTAAAGAAATTTTACGGTGGGCATCTCCCCGATCCTGATGATAGGCACGGATGACCATCAGGCCAGCATATTCACCCTGTGCGCCACTATTCGGTTGTAATGATACACCACTGAACCCTGTGATTTCTTTCAATGACTTTTCAAGATCATCAATCATTTCCAGATAGCCGAGGGTCTGATCTGCGGGCGCGAAAGGGTGAATGTTACCTAACTCCGGCCAGGTTACCGGGATCATTTCTGAAGTTGCATTGAGTTTCATGGTACACGAACCCAGTGAGATCATGGAATGCACCATTGAGAGATCTTTGTTCTCAAGCCGTTTGATATAACGCAACATTTCATGTTCAGAATGATGCGTGTTGAACACCGGGTGTTGAAGGTAAGATGATTTTCGAATGAGTGATTCGGGCCATTTCAAATCTTGCCCGTTGGGCGACACCATGGTAGACTGCTTTCCCAGCGAAGCACTAAAAATCTCAAGTATTAAATTCACGTCTTCTACCGACGAGATTTCATCAAGCGTTATGCTTATATGATTGTCAGAAAAAAAGCGAAAGTTGACTTCCCGCTTTATGGCTTCCTGCTCAAGGATTTTTCGGTCAGCAATCTCTACCTTTAGCGTATCAAAGTAATGTTCATTTACTTGTTTCAAGCCTAAGGATTTCAGACCGGCATTCAAGGTCTTTGTTAATGCATGAATCCGTCCTGCAATTTTCCTTAATCCTGTTGGTCCATGATATACAGCATACATGCCCGCCATGACCGAAAGCAGGACCTGTGCGGTACAAATGTTTGACGTAGCTTTTTCTCTGCGAATATGTTGTTCACGGGTTTGCAACGCCATCCGATACCCGGGGTTACCGGCGGAATCCACCGAAGCACCAATGATCCTGCCCGGCATTTGGCGCTTGAATTCGTCTTTAGTAGCAAAGAATGCCGCGTGAGGTCCTCCGAATCCCATGGGTACACCAAAACGCTGACTTGAACCAACTACCACGTCCGCACCCATTTCTCCTGGAGATTTCATTAAAAGAAGGCTCATTAAGTCAGCACCCATGACGACAAACACGTCATGTTGGTGCGCCCCTGTTGCAAAAGCAGTATGGTCTTTAATCGCGCCGTTACTGTCAGGGTTTTGCAGGTAAACAGCGAATAAGGCTGGATCGGAAACATCCAGCGTGGTTACATCGCCAATTACAAGGTCAACGCCTATCGGATTGGATCTAGTCTTGAGGATATCAAGAGTTTGTGGGAAAATGTTTTGATCAACAAAAAATTTAGTTGCTGCTTTTTTGGATACCTTTCGGGAGGCAAACATCAGATGCATAGCTTCTGCAGCTGCGGTACCTTCATCCAATAAAGAAGCATTTGCGATTTGCATGCCTGTCAAATCAATTATCATAGTCTGGTAATTGATAAGGGCTTCCAAACGTCCTTGTGCGATTTCTGCCTGATAAGGCGTGTAGGCAGTGTACCATCCCGGATTCTCCAAAATGTTTCGAAGGATTACTCCTGGAGTGATGGTATTGTAGTAACCCATGCCAATAAAGGACTTAAATACCTTGTTTTTCGAAGCTATTTTTTTGAAGTCTTGTAAAAACTGATACTCAGATTTAGCATCAGGAAGTGCCAACGGTTTCTTTAATCTGATCGTCGCGGGAATTGTCTGTTCAATTAATTCGTCAACAGAGTTCGCTTTGATGACCTTTAACATTTCTTCTACCTGGCTTGTATCTGGTCCAATATGCCGGCTTTCAAACTTTTCAACGTATTGTGAATCTATTTTCATCTCTAACTTTTTTTAGTCATTTATTAAACCACGATCAGCTTTTTTGACTTGGGCGAACCGTAAAATTTTATTTTAATATTTTCTGCTGAGGATGTTTTTATCGAGGCGTAAGCAGCGTCCATAAATTAAGGCATTGCTGGCAGGCGCTATCCTCTTCATTGAACACTTTCGCGACGCAAAGGTAATTCAGGAATCAGATATTTAACAGTGTCGCTTCCTTTCAGTTCAATAATGGAGCAAATCGTTACTGTTTTTAGCATAAAGGCAACTCCGTAACGGGGTAAGTTGCCACTCTTGTAATAATTGATTTTTTCATTATTCATCCATTGTCGAATTCAGTGAACGTTATCATCTTGCCAGCTTAACTGCTTTAATGTATGTATAGATTCAAATTACTTTTGGCTGTCGGGCTGATTTATGGTTGTGTCAACCTATCCGCGCAGGAACCTGTAGCGCTCAAATATGGCAACAAGATTTCAGAAGCGGGCCTTAGAGATTATTTGTCAATTCTTGCTTCAGATGCTATGGAAGGCCGGGAGACAGGAGAACGCGGGCAAAAAATGGCAGCCGCATTTATAAGGGCTCATTTTGAAGAACTGGGATTGACAGGTCCTGTATCGGGTAGCTATTACCAGCCCGTTGAACTGTATACAATTATTCCCGGCGAAACATATATATCGGCAGGCGATGTTCGACTAAATAATTTCAATGAGGTTGCGTATTCGGGACAGGCACTTAGCGGAGGTGAGGTTTCTTTGCCCTTGATATTTATCGGAAACGGTTCGCAAGCTGACCTGGATCAGGTAGATATTAAAGACAAGGCTGTTTTATTGCTTTCAAAAAGCGAATGGTTGGCAGGAAACAAGGCCATAGCACTGGCGCTTGAAAAGGGGGCGAAGATGGTGTTGGTATGCAATACTGAAAACAAAGAAGATTATGAAACGCTGGCTGGTCAAATCAAGTCGCGGAGTAGCTCAAGATTAAGTCTAACTAAACCATCGCCGGGTGACAGCAGAAGATCCGGGGTCTTTGTGGTCTCCCCCGCAGTAGTTGATAAGTTAGCTGGACTAAGTTTGGAAAAGTTGAAACAGGCCGCCTTAGCAGATCCGAAAAAGAAGGCCCTAAAGAAAATTAAGCCTACAACAATAAAGTATAAAATCTCTACAGACAGTAAGCTGGTGAAGACAGAGAATGTTTTGGGATACCTGGAGGGGACGGATAAAAAAGATGAGTTGTTAATCCTCACCGCGCATTACGATCACATTGGAATAACGGAAGGTGGAACCGGTGACGTGATTAATAATGGAGCTGATGATGATGGTTCCGGAACAGTTGCCGTCATGGAAATAGCGAAAATTTTTGCTCAGGCGAAAAAAGATGGTAAAGGCCCGCGACGCAGTATTTTGTTCATGACAGTGACAGGGGAAGAAAAAGGATTGCTTGGTTCTGAATACTACACGCAACAACCGATTTTCCCGCTGGCCAACACTGTTGTAAATTTAAACATAGATATGGTGGGTAGAAGGGATGCACAACATAAGGATAGTGAGCCATATGTATATGTTATCGGTGCGGATAAGCTTTCAACAGAACTACATAAACTAAGTGAAGAAGTAAATGAAAAGTATACGAATCTAATCTTTGACTATACGTATAACGATCAGAATCATCCCGACAGACTTTATTATCGGTCAGATCATTGGAATTTCGCAAAGAACAATATTCCAATTATTTTTTACTTTGATGGCATACATGAAGATTACCATAGGCCAAGTGATGAAGTTGAAAAAATCGAATTTGATCTTCTGACGAAACGAACACAGTGTGTTTTTCACACCGCGTGGGAAATTGCCAATCGTGATGAGCGCATTATGCCTGACAAGAAGTAATAGAATAAACAGTCTATACAAACAAAAGAGGGTATGACAATTTCGGTCAAACCCTCTTTTGTTTTTTAATCATAAAAGTGTTTAAATAAAATCGGCTGCGTTAGACTTTGCTTTAAGATCACTTACAAATCTACGGAACTGTTCTTCGCGATCTTTCTCACAAACAATTACAACATTTCCAAACTCACCGACAAGGTAGCCGTTTAGGCCCTGAACAACAATCAACCTATCGGGAGAGCCCTTGATAATACAATTGCGCGTTTCGTACGTTTGAGCGTTCGCACTGATTACATTATTGTTTTCATCTTTCTCAGATATTTCATGGATGGATGCCCAGGATCCAAGGTCAGACCAGGTAAACGTACCAAGACAGACAAAGACATTTTGAGCTTTCTCCATAATACCATAATCAATAGAAATATTCTTGCACTGAGAGTAGGTGCTAAGGATTGCCTCTTTTTCTTCTTCAGTTCCTAGTTTGGATTTTATTTCATCAAATACCTCAGCCATTTCAGGAAGATATTGATGAAAGGCAGCATTGATCGCCTGAACACCCCAGATAAATATTCCGGAATTCCATACAAAATCACCACTTTCAATAAACTTTTTTGCGAGAGAGAGTTCGGGTTTCTCCGTGAAGGTTTTTACTTTTTTAATGAAGGTTTTTTCCGTGTGAAATTGAATATAACCATAACCTGTTTCCGGTCGGGTTGGAGGTATACCAAGCGTAATCAGTTTATCCTGGCTTTTTGCCTGATCGGCTGCTTTTTTTATGACTTCCTGAAATTCACCCTCCATCATGATCAAATGATCTGAGGGTGTCACTACAATTACTGCGTCAGCGTTCTTTTGAGCAATCTTACAACTCGCATAGGCTATACAGGCAGCAGTATTCTTCCGCATCGGTTCAGCTAAAACCTGATCGTCTGTAAGCAGCGGCAATTGTTGCTTCACAAGTCCGGCGTGTTCCTCATGGGTAACGATGAAGATGTTTTCTGCGGGACAAAGAGGCAGAAATCGATCGAAGGTTGACTGAAGCAAAGTTTTGCCAGTGCCCAATACATCCAAAAATTGTTTAGGCTTTGAATTTCGGCTATAGGGCCAGAAGCGTACACCTACTCCACCAGCCATGAGTACTACAAATAAGTTTTTGTTCATTGAGTTATTGGACGTAAAAAGTTCTGTAAAAAACGTTAGTCACGTAATCTTTTGAAAGCCTTTTCGTGATTTTTATACAATTCCTTCCTTTAATAAATCGTGTAAATGGATAAAACCAGCAATTTTGTGCCCATCCATAACAGCAAGTTGGGTGATATTATTTTCCTGCATTTGATGTAAGGCTTTCACTGCGAATTCATCTTTTTCAATTGTTTTTGGTGATTGTGACATTATATCAACTGCCCGTACGTCTCCAATAGGTATTTCTTTCTGAAGCATTCTGCGGAGGTCACCGTCTGTTATAATACCCAACAACATATCCTTGTCATCTACTACTGCGGTACATCCTAATCTTTTAGAGGAGATCTCAATAATAACTTCTTTCAATTGAGCATCGGGCGGTACAATTGGTAGGGAGTTATGAATATATACATCAGATACCTTTAAATAGAGTTGTTTTCCCAAAGATCCTCCCGGATGGTATTCTGCGAAATCGCGACTTGAAAAATCGCGAAGCTCCAGTAAGCAAACCGCCAGAGCATCACCAAGAGCAAGGTGCGCTGTAGTGCTGGTTGTTGGAGCCAAGTTATGAGGGCATGCTTCCTCTGCAATCGTTGCATTCAATAT
Organism: Chryseolinea sp.; assembly: GCA_041747735.1. Lineage (GTDB taxonomy): Bacteria > Bacteroidota > Bacteroidia > Cytophagales > Cyclobacteriaceae > Chryseolinea. The sequence goes on along the minus strand of JBGTEP010000059.1, from coordinate 144,452 downwards.
AAAATCAGCTTGCTGCGCGAGATAAGAATTTGTATTGCTTACTAAAGCAACAAGTTTCGATCCTCTGCGTTTGAGTAACGGCACTAAGACTTTAATTTCAGGTGTGTTTCCGCTTTTGGAAATGCACACAACAATATCATCCGATTGAATCATGCCCAGGTCGCCATGGATGGCATCTGCAGCATGCATGAAAATAGCTGGTGTTCCAGTGGAATTAAGTGTAGCAACAATTTTATTGGCGATAATGGCACTTTTACCAACGCCCGTAACGACAACGCGACCTTTTGCAGAATAAATTTCTTTGACGCAATCCTCAAAACTTTCGTCAATTAAATTAGCAAGATTGTGAATTGCCTGAGATTCATTTATTAATACATCTCGTGCAATTTTTTTGATATTTTTTACTAAATTCAATGGCTTTTCAAAGTTAGCTTTGTTAGCAATACAGCAAAGATACAATTTTAGGTTCTTATACGATGAAAATGATGTTGGTCGAAGAGAAAGACGCACTCAAAGAAAGATTGAAAGAGATTTTTGGTTACAGCCAGTTCAGGGGTAATCAAGAAACAATCATCCGGAATCTTCTGGATGGCAAGAATACATTTGTGATAATGCCCACCGGAGCCGGGAAGTCACTATGCTATCAGCTGCCGGCAATGGTTAGAGAAGGATTAGCCATTGTTATTTCGCCACTGATCGCATTGATGAAAAATCAGGTGGATCAAATGAATGCATATGGTGTCAACGCCCGCTTTCTAAACTCTACACTCAGCAAAGGTGAAATCACCCGACTGAAGAAAGATTGTATGAACGGTTTAGTAAAACTCCTATATGTTGCGCCGGAATCGCTTAACAAAGAAGAGACAATTGAATTTCTCAAGAAAGTTAATGTATCGTTTGTAGCGATAGATGAAGCGCATTGTATTTCTGAATGGGGTCACGACTTCAGACCTGAGTACAGAAAAATAAAAACGATGATTCACAACCTCGGTGAGATGCCGGTGATTGCGCTTACCGCTACCGCTACTCCTAAGGTACAGCTTGATATTCAGAAGAACTTACAGATGGAGGAGGCTGATGTTTTTATTTCCTCTTTCAACCGTAAAAACCTTTACTACGAAGTACGTCCGAAAAAGGAGACGAAGAAGCAACTCATAAAGTTTCTAAAAGATCATAAAGGAAAGTCTGGCGTTATCTACTGTCTAAGTCGGAAGAAAGTAGAGGAGATAGCACAGCTCTTAAATGTGAATGGATTTAAAGCAGCGCCTTATCACGCTGGTCTGGATCCTGATGTTCGTATGAAAAACCAGGATGATTTTCTCAATGAAGAGGTAGATATTATTGTAGCAACCATTGCATTCGGAATGGGAATTGACAAACCAGATGTTCGGTTCGTCGTTCACTACGATGTGCCAAAGTCGCTTGAAGGATATTATCAGGAGACTGGACGAGGAGGCCGCGATGGGTTGGAAGGTTTATGTCTTATGTTCTACAGTCATAACGATCTTAATAAACTGGAGAAGTTTAATAAAGATAAACCTGTTCAGGAACGTGAGAATGCAAGAGTGCTGCTTCAGGAGATGGAGTACTATGCGGAATCTCCCGTTTGTCGCCGTCGTCAGCTACTTCATTATTTTGGTGAAGAATATACACAGGAGAACTGTGGCATGTGCGACAACTGTGTGCATCCACGCGAACGCTTTGAAGGATCTGATGCAGTTAAGTTAGTATTGCAGTCTGTTAAGCAAACCAATGAAAGGTTTGGTCTTAATCACCTTGTGCACGTTATCCGTGGTATCGAAGATGAATATGTAAAGAGTTATGGTCATTTTGATCTCGACGTATATGGTAAGGGTGGAGATGAGGACGCTGACTATTGGAAGTCGGTTATTCGTCAGACTATGATTTACCAATACCTTGAAAAGGATATTGATAATATTGGTGTTCTTAAGATCAGTGAGCGCGGTGATAAATTTTTGAAGAACCCTCATCCGATTGAGCTTTCCCGTGATCATGATTTCACTACAGAAATAGATGAAGAGGAGGAATCAGCCGATAGAGTTCCAGTGAATACCAAATCGTACGATGTTAAACTATTTGAGATTCTTAAGACACTTCGGAGAAAGATAGCCAAAGACAAAAATCTTCCGCCATATGTCATCTTTCAGGATCCTTCGCTGGAAGAAATGGCTACTACCTATCCCACTACCAAAGATGAACTGGCGCAAGTAAATGGCGTCGGCATGGGGAAGGTAAATAAGTTTGGTGCAGAGTTTATATCGGTAATTTTAAAGTATGTTGAAGATAATGACATTGAAACCGCGAACGAAGTTGTCATTAAGTCTTCAGTAAATAAGTCCAAGACAAAAATTCTAATCATACAGCAAATTGACAGGAAAGTTGATCTGGAAGAGATTGCGGAAAAAGCGCGAATGTCTTTCGAGGATCTATTAACTGAAATAGAAAATATCTGTTATTCAGGCACAAAACTAAACCTCGGCTATTATATTGATCAGGTAATTGATGGACACAAACAGGATGATATTCATGATTACTTTATGAATGCAGAAACCGATAGCCTGGCTGCTGCCTTAACTGATGGGTCTATGTCTGATTATTCTGAAGAAGAGATACGAATGATGAGGATCAAGTTTATGTCGGAATATGCCAATTAAATGATTATGATGAATCTTCGAGGCCTTCACCCGTAGTCCTCTTTTATTTTTCTCTATTCAGTCCCTTTTTAGATAACCCTGTGTCATGACGGGAGTTATCATTCTTTTATTTAACCAATTTCGCGGTTATCTTTGGGATTCAACCGAAATTGAACCCCATGAACATTCTTATCATTGGTAATGGAGGAAGGGAACATGCCCTCGCCTGGAAAATCCGGGAGAGTCCGCTTTGCCAGAAGATTTTTGTTGCACCTGGAAACGCGGGAACGGCCATTTTAGCTGAGAATGTGCCCGTGGATGTCAATGACTTTGAGGGATTGGGCAATTTCTGCATCAAAAATACAATCGACCTTGTTGTAGTCGGTCCGGAAGGACCGTTGGTAAACGGTATCCGGGACTTTTTTGAGAGCGATTCTTCATTGCAATCAATATTGATGGTTGGCCCTGGAAAAACCGGAGCTCAACTTGAAGGCAGTAAAGACTATTCCAAGCAGTTTATGCTTCGCAATAATATACCAACTGCAAAAGCGAGAAGCTTTATTGCTTCAGACTTAAGTCAGGCATTAGACTACATTTCAGAGTGCAAACCGCCTATTGTATTGAAGGCGGACGGTCTTGCTGCAGGAAAAGGCGTCATCATCAGCTTAAGCCAGGGAGAAGCCAAAGCGGTTATTAAAGAGATGCTGGTCAATAAAAAGTTTGGTGCTGCCAGTGCGAAAGTATTGATCGAGGAGTTTTTAAACGGTATAGAGCTTTCTGTCTTTGTCCTTACAGATGGAAAAGATTATGTGATCTTACCTGAGGCAAAAGATTATAAACGCATAGGTGAAGGAGATACTGGCCCGAACACAGGAGGAATGGGAGCAGTCTCACCTGTAATTTTTGCGAATGCATCGTTCATGCAAAAAATTGAAGAGCTGGTTGTCAAACCAACCATTGCGGGTTTGCAGAATGAAGGTATCGACTATAAAGGTTTTATCTTCGTAGGTATCATGAATGTGGGTGGAAACCCGTTTGTTATTGAGTACAATGCTCGCATGGGCGATCCGGAAACACAGGCTGTTATGCCCCGGATTAAAAGTGATTTTGTTGAGCTTCTGGTTTCAACAGCAAAAGGTGAGCTTGGTGGCGCACAAATTGATATTGATGAAAACTTTGCAGTAACCATAGCGTTGGTTTCCGGTGGCTATCCTGGCGAATACCACACTGGCAAAGTCATTTCCGGATTGGAAAAAGAAGGGTTGGAGATGGTGTTTCATGCGGGAACGGCAAACCAGAAAGAGGAAGTAGTAACACACGGAGGCCGGGTACTGGCTGTCTCCGGAAAAGGTAAATCTTTGTCAGAAGCAAAGGATCGTGCCTATAAAACTGCAGCGCAGATAAATTGGGATGGTTTATATTACCGAAAAGATATAGGACAGGATTTATTGAATTATAAAGGATAAGCGGGATGGGATGTTCATGTGGATCAACTAAGAACGGAGTCGTTTCCGGATGTAATAACAACGGAGCCTGTAATACAGGTGGATGCAATAAGATGAATGTTTTCGACTGGCTTTCCAATATGGATATGCCAGGTGTAGATCAGTTCAATGTTGTGGAAGTGCGTTTTAAAAACGGAAGAAAGGAATTCCATGTGAATTCTGAAAAGCTTAACCTCACTACAGGTGATGCAGTAGTGGTAGAGGTTCCAAGTGGACATCACATTGGTTATGTTTCCATGCAGGGGGAGTTGGTAAGACTTCAAATGCAAAAAAAGAAGGTGGCCAATGATGGTGAAATAAAAAAAATATATCGACTGGCGCATCAGAAAGATTTAGAAAAATTCGAGGAGGTAAAAAAGCGCGAGTTGCCTACGCTCTATCGTACACGCGAAATCATTCGGGACTTGAAACTTGAAATGAAACTTTCCGATGTCGAATATCAGGCGGATAATATTAAAGTTACGTTCTTTTATTCTGCCGATGATCGGGTTGATTTCCGTGAGTTAATAAAATTATTGGCAGGTGAATTCAAGGTTCGTGTGGAGATGCGTCAGATAAGTCTGCGCCAGGAAGCCGGAAGGTTAGGGGGAATTGGTGTTTGTGGAAGAGAACTTTGTTGTTCAACGTGGTTAAGTGACTTTAAGAACGTGGCCACCAGTGCCGCGCGATATCAGAATCTTTCGCTTAATCCAAGCAAGCTTTCAGGGCAATGCGGCAGACTTAAGTGTTGCCTTAACTATGAGCTTGAAACCTATATGGAAGCTTTACAACATATTCCAAAAATAGAAGGTCCATTGCTCACCGAAAAGGGAGAAGCTACTCTTCAGAAGACCGATATCTTCAGGAAGATTATGTGGTTCGGATTTCATTCAGAAAATACATGGTATCCGCTGAATGTGGATCGCGTCAACGAAATTTTATTGTTAAACCGTGAGGGTAAAAAACCTGCCAATCTTGACCTTGATGTGTTGGCGGAAAAAATTCCGGTAGAAACTTTGAATAGCGATCTGGCTCGTATGGATCAAAAGTTCAAAGGGAAATCCAAAAAACGTAAGAAGAAACGCAGTGGTGGCGAAAACAAACCCGGTGATGAAAATCGCAATACCTCACAAAACAGAACGAGCGGTGGACAACCACCAAAAACTGAGAATCGGGGAGGGACACAACCTCCGAAAAGTGATAACCGTAATCCGAATAGTAGTAACAATAACCGGAATAGCCGTAACCCGAAAACTGGGCCTCAGCGATGAGAATGATTTTAATTGTTTGCTGTTTTGTCGTACTGCTTGCTGCTTGTGATGATACAAGAGTTTATGAACAAATAACCGACTTTGAAGAAAGAGTTTGGATTGTCTCCAGCAAGCCGGTATTTGAATTTGTCATCGATGACAGCACGCAGCGGTACAATCTCTATGCCGACATAAGAAACACGGTCTCTTATCCTTATTCCAGATTTTTTTTTACTTTTTATCTACAGGATTCCATCGGAACGGAAATCCATAAAAACTTAAAGACTGAATTTTTATTTGATTCAAAAACCGGAAAGCCTTTTGGTAAAAGTGGTATCGGTGATTTATATGACCACCGCTTTCTTTTGCTCAAAGACTATGAGTTCAAGAATGGTGGTAAACATCAAGTTGTTTTTGAGCAGTTTATGCGAATGGATACCCTATCTGGCATAACCGCTGTCGGCTTAAGGGTCGAGAAATCAGCACCTGGAAAGTAAACTTTTCCTTTTCTGGTTCGGTAATAAACACGAGCTTTCGTTCAAGTCGTCACCTAGTCCTGCATACTTATCTAAACTATTTACCGGATGAAATATTTTTTATTACTCATAATCGCTGGTTTTTCGCATCTCAGTAATGCCAACGTAACCCTTCCAAGAATATTGAACGACAATATGGTTTTGCAGCGCAATAAACCGATCAACATTTGGGGATGGGCTGAAGCGAATGAAAAGATTGCTGTTTATTTTAAAAATCAAATCAAAACCATCAAGGCTGATAAGTCTGGAAAATGGATGGTCACGCTTTCAGCCGAAACCGCAGGTGGCCCCTTTCAACTTACTGTAAAGGGGAAGAATACGATTGTACTGAACAACATTTTGGTGGGTGAAGTATGGGTATGTTCAGGTCAATCCAATATGGAATGGACCGTACGCAACAGTATGAATCCCGATAAGGAAATTCAGGATGCCCGCTATCCTGAGATAAGACAGTTTCTGGTTCAAAAATCAGTTTCGGGAAAGCCGGAGATAGATGTAAAAGGTGGAGATTGGAAACCCTGCACCCCGGAAAATGCAGGCAACTTTACCGCTGTAGGTTATTTCTTTGCCCGCGAGCTTTACAATGAATTGAAGGTTCCTATTGGGCTGATTAATGCATCGTGGGGAGGAACGCATTCTGAAACATGGACTAGCAGAAAAGCCTTTCAGGAAAGTGATGAGTTCAAAGATTTGATTGCGTCGATGCCCGTTCTTGATCTTGAAACATTAGCTAAGAAACGTCATGAACAGCAGCTGAAAAAGATAAAGGACATGAAAATCACCTTGCCTGCAAAAGATGTAAACCTTTGGAAGGATAGGGATTATAGTAGCGATGACTGGAAGTCCATGACTTTGCCTGGGTTATGGGAGGATCAGGGATTGAAAGATGTCGATGGCGTAGTCTGGTTCCGTAAATTCGTGACGATAACAGGAAATGATGCGGAAAAAGAAGCGCTACTAAAGCTGGCCATGATTGATGATGCAGATGATACATTCGTAAATGGTGTAAAAGTCGGACACACGAAAAGTTATAATGAAAAGAGGGAATACACTATCCCCCCGGGTGTGCTTAAGGCAGGGTCTAACGTTATCGCTGTACGCGTAGAGGATACAGGTGGTGGTGGAGGTATCTATGGTGACGCGAAGGACATGTTGTTGTCAACCCATTCTAAGGCTGCCATCTCGCTCAGTGGCGACTGGTTTTTTAATATTGAAAAGCTTTCGGAAGGCAATGTATCTGTAGGGCCCAACAGTTATCCGACATTATTATTTAATGCGATGATTAATCCAATTCTGAATTTTAGTATTGAAGGAGTAATCTGGTATCAGGGAGAATCAAATGCAGGTCGAGCTTTCCAATACAGGACGGCATTTCCGCTTATGATTCAGGATTGGCGGAATCATTGGAAGCAGGGTGATTTTCCTTTCTACTTTGTTCAGTTAGCAAGTTTTAATTCCGCAAATGGAAATAGTGAACGAGGCAGTAACTGGGCAGAACTTCGTGAGGCTCAAACGATGACGCTCGCCCTGCACAACACAGGAATGGCCGTTACAACTGACATAGGAGAAGCAAACGATATTCATCCCCGCAACAAGCAGGATGTAGGCAAGCGGTTAGCCTCTATTGCGCTTAATCAGGTCTATGATAAAAAAAATGTTTTTAGCGGACCCGTTTATAAATCCATGAATGTCGAAGGAAACAAGATCAGAATCTCATTTTCAAGTATAGGCAGCGGACTAATGGCTAAAGATAAATATGGTTATCTAAAGGGATTTGAAATAGCAGGCGCGGATCAGAAATTTTACTTTGCCAAGGCCTGGATCGAAGGGAATGAAGTTGTTGTTTCATCAGACAAAGTTGTTACCCCTGTTGCGGCTCGTTTTGCATGGGCTGACAATCCTGAGGATGCTAATCTTTTTAACATTGATGGTTTTCCGGCATCTCCGTTTCGTACCGATACATGGAAAGGTATTACGGAGAAGTCAAAGTTCACATTTGAACATTGATTTAAGCGGAAATGGTAAGGTGAATACAGAAAAAGTCTTGTAGTGTATCCAGACGTATATTTACTTCTTTGTTTTTTTCCTTAACGTGACAATTTCCCTGGCTGCGAAGTACCTTGTGTCCTTTAAGCGCGCCACCTAGTCTTAGCTTGATATTCAGGTCATTTACGGGTATTATACTTCGGAGTGGTCTTACAGGACCTGACGTGATATTGACGAGTGAAAAGATGTATTCCCCTCTAGCGTATAGTGACCTCGTGAGACCAATGTGTACGCTTTCAGGAGCGTTAGTTTCTATACAAATTGTTCCTTCAGCCAAATACCTAATACTTCTTGCCAAGAGATTACGAACATCAGGATGACCCATGTCGTAACTGATTTGATCTGGCTGGTTAGAAAAGTAGATGACCTGCCCTTTTTTAAAAACATTTTCTAATACAGTTGGGTATTCTCTGGACCATTCAGTTGTCCAGGCTTTTTCGGGAGGTTGGTTATGGACCATCGGTACGTAGGTACATATCTTTTTCGAATTAGCTATAGGCTTGCACAATAACGTGTAGCCAGCATTTATTAACAATTCTGTCTGGTCACTATCGGGCTTTACGATCGGGTGCGTACTATCAAGAATAAACTGGTAGCAGTCCTTCTTTGTGTTAACCTTCTCCCCTGTGTACTGGCAACCGAATAGATCAGCCAGACCAAAATCCTTTCTTTTCTTTCCGTTGGCATCGAATAAACTAGTCTCGAACGTAGCAAGAATTTTTCCACCATTTCCTGTGTAGTTCCGAAGCAAATTTAATTCATCTTCTGACAGGCACTTTACATTTGGTAAGAGGATTACCTTATACCGTGAAAGTCGTACTTCATTTACCAGATGGTCAGGGATAAAGTCATATGGGATATGATTTTCAATCAATATGCTTTCCATGCCTTTGATGGAAGCATCGAAGCGGTCTCCTGCATCTTGAGTTCGATAATACAGTCGAGTTGCCTTGGAATAATATATTCCAATGTTAGCGACGGGTACATGGTTAGCAAGAAGTGCTTCGTGATTTTTTACGAATGTATACGCCTGTCTATTTTGAAATGCGTTTCTCCGATCGTAAGTAGAGTCAGGGTTCGTCCCGGTAAAGTTACAGTTCCAAAATCTTCCGCCTGCGGCCAAAGCTTCCCAGAGCCAAACGTTCAAATCCAACGATGGTTCCATTACGTAGCGGTGCGATGTTCCATTGCCGCCATAGAGGATGATGGCTTCCTTTTCAGGAGACATGGATTTTAGAAACTTAATTATCGTGTTTGCGTATGATAAATCCTGGTAGTGAATGTCTTCTGAATTCTCTGTGAGAAAGGCGACGCTCACCAGGAAATCAAAATGATCACGAGCATTGTAGAGGTCAATTCCCGAATGAATTCGGCTCCCAGCTTCAAACATACTAAAGACTTCTGCTGTGTACACTTTATCATTGCCAAAAGCTTTCACGGTTTTTTTCATCCGTGTCATGTGTTGATCTGCTACACTGGATTTCCATTCCATGTATTCACCCAAATCCGTTTCTGAGGAAGTGTTAAGTGTCGGTAAGTCTTTTCCTCCTTTAGACCTAAAAGAAAGTTCACATTGTTTGCAATAACAAATTCCAGAAATGCCGATGCTGTTATGCCAGATACCATCCAGCTTATAATTAGTCATTAGATACTTTATGAATTCCTCTGCGTGCTCATTTCTGTAATAGCCCAGATAGCATGCCGCATAAAGCTGTGGTCTCGTATAACTAAGTTGGACCGGCTTTTTATCCTTATCTACACTAAACCAGTCGGGGAATTCTCGAAACACCTTTTCTTCCACACCGCGAAAGTCAACACGAGCGATAACCCGAATTCCGTTCTTGTGGCACTCTTCGGTTATTTCTTTGAGAATGTCGCGCTTACCCATGAATGAATTGATGTTCGCAGCAGGTAAAGGGTTTTGAAAAAAATCTACAATACCACCGGCGTTCACCACCAGAGTATTGCATTCTGATTTTTTCATATATTCAACAACGTTTTTGGCGTCATAATTAGATGCATCCGGTTCGCGAAGGACGGTTTGAAGAATTCTCAAAGGTTTGTTATACCAATATATCTTTTGGTCTGGCACAAATTTAACGGATGCGTTTCCCAAACCTGGATACAACACCGCGCTTCCTCCCAAAACCGTGGTATACGTTATAAAATCTCTTCTGTTTATTTTATTGGAATACATATCTTCTGGTATTTGATTACAATCAATATTATCAATAATATTTAAGACAGACGTTTCCTTGAAACCCACGTAATACCGTTGGAGTAAAATTCAGTAACAATACAATCACAACGTTTATTAATTTCTATTTTGCTTTGATGATTTTCAATATGCAGGTATTACGAAACGTTTTGTCGGCAATTTTTTTCATGATGTTACTACAGGGTTACGTCCACGCACAAAAAAAACGGTTGATTGATAGCGATGCCTCCAACGAAACAAAACGTTTGTATAAGGGTTTGAGCAAGCTCTCCAAAAAACACACATTGTTTGGACATCAACATGCAACCGAGTATGGTCATGGTTGGTCCGGAGATGCTGACAGATCAGATGTGAAGTCTGTTACAGGATCGCACCCCGCAGTGATAGGTGTTGATATGATGGGCTTTTCAGGGAGGTCACCTGAAATGATTCAACGAACTAAGGACGAGCTAAGGAAAAATGTAGCAGACACTTATAACCGTGGTGGGATAACAACAGTTGCATGGCACTTTTCAAATCCAGTATCGAAAGGTGGTTTTAACTGGATTGACTCTCTTTCACTTCCAGCCGTAAGATATATTATACCAGGTGGGCAGGCTCACGATCAATACAGGAGTATTTTAGACGGGATTGGCGAGTGGGCTAAAAGTGTAATAGGTTCAGATGGCGTGGTAGTTCCAATGATTTTCAGACCTTATCATGAATTTGATGGAGGTTGGTTTTGGTGGGGCAAACCACATTCTACCAAAGAAGAATTTATTTCCTTGTGGCGATTTACAGTCTCATACCTAAGGGATTCACCAGACGTTCATAATTTTATCTACGCGTTTTCTCCTGACAATAAATTTAAAACTGAAGATCAGTTTTTGGAACGGTACCCAGGTGATGAGTGGGTTGATATGGTTGGCATGGACAACTATGGTGATATGGGACGCAACCGATATGACCTTGATACCGCGGCACTAAAATTGAAAATTGTTTCTGACTATGCCAGGAAATCAGGAAAGTTGGCGGCATTCACGGAAACCGGACTAGAATCAATACCCAACCCAACTTGGTGGACAGAAACTTTGCTGGCTGTTATGCGCAAGTACAAAATGCGCCTCAGTTACGTCCTGGTTTGGCGTAACGACAGACGCAGCGAAACTCACTATTATACACCGTTCCCGGGGCAGATAAGTGTCCCGGATTTTATGAAATTTTATCACGATCCATATACCCTATTCGAAACAGATTTAAGGGATATCTATGGGAAGAAAAAAATCCGCCCTTGAAAGAGAGCGGACTGTAGGGTACGAGTTTATTGGGTTGTCAACCTGTAAAGACTGCTTGAAGGAAATGAGTTTTTAATCCTAAATTGCGCCAATTAAATTCTTGCTATGATTAAAATGATTATCCACGCCTTGAAGCGTTTTGCCTGGTTTAAAAGGTTTAATGCAAAAGTCACTTACGAGCTTTTGGCAAAGCACATACCGGTTGCGGACTGGCATTTCATGAATTATGGGTATACACCAAATGCCACAGAAACACCGTTGGATATTCCGGATGATACCAAAATTCAAAAATATCCCTTACAGATGTATCACTATCTGGCGTTGAAGACAGAAATTGAGGGAAAGAATGTACTGGAAGTAGGTAGCGGACGTGGCGGCGGAGCACGGCATATTGCGGGATCTTTAAAACCTTCTTCCTATATCGGAATGGACCTCGCACAAAGCGCTGTCGATTTAGCAAACAAGATCCATATTTTACCAAACCTGAAATTTATTCAGGGAAGCGCAGAAGCAATACCACTTGAAAGTAACAGTATTGACGTTGTTGTTAATGTTGAGTCTTGTCATGCATATGGATCTGTCGATAAATTTTTGAGTGAAGTAAAACGGGTCTTGAAGCCGGGCGGACATTTATTGCTGGTTGATTTCCGCAATGAAAAAAATGTTGAGAATATGAACACTTTGAAGAACCAACTTCGAAGTACAGGAATGGTTATACTAGAAGAAGAAAACATTACGCCCAATGTTATTCGTTCCATTGAGGCGGAAGATGCTACTAAAAAGGAACGTATCAGGACCTTGATACCACAAAAGTGGCAGAAACTTTTTTCAGAATTTGCTGGTGTTGTTGGCTCGCGTTTTTATGAAACCCTTAAAGATGGCACACGCCAATATTACAGGTTTGTACTAAAGAAGTAGTCAACTGGTTCAAGTGTTGAGTGTGAGATTGCGGGCCGAGACACTTGGACCTAACATGTATCAAGTCTTCGGACTTGAGTTAATAAAATGAAAGTGCGGAAGTCTGAAGACTTCGTTCATGGTAGGCACAAGTGAGCTGCGCAATGGCCCACCGCACAACACTCATATCTTTGAAATAAATCAAAACCATTTATTTTTGAACAAACACTGAGCAGGTAAGGTACCTATTCCGAACACTAAATAAGTCACCGACTATATTGAGCGCAAGAGATATCCTTGCCTGTTTCCTTTGCTAAAGACAGAACAGTACCTAAAGATGCTTTTATCAATTGCAATCTTGAATTAATCATGAGTCAAGTCTCCAGCAAAAGGTTCAGTAAATCATTTATCTAAATTTTTACTTTATGCAAACCTATTACTCGCTGGGCCTTGATGTGGACAAGGCAAGCTTTAAAGCATGTCTAAAATTCGTAGAACTCGGAAGTAAAAGTTCGATTAAGGCGTCGAAGACTTTCAGCAACAGCGGCCAAGGGTTCAAAGAACTGGACAGTTGGATTAAGAAGCACAGAAAGCTTAATGAGACACCTTTAAAAATTATTATGGAGGCAACAGGTGTTTATCACGAGCATTTAGCTTGGTTCTTACATCAGCTGGATTATCAAGTTCACATTATTCTTCCTCTCAGAGCAAAGCGTTACATGCAAAGCCTGGGGATGAAAAGTAAGAACGATAAAATCGATGCTCAGGGACTTGCTCAAATGGGATTACACCAAGAGTTAGAGGTATGGAAACCGTGCTCGAAAAATATTTTGATCCTGCGCAGTTTAACACGCCAAGTGCAGATGCTTCAGGAGAGTAGAACGGCCTTCATAAACCAGTTGGAATCCGCGACTCATTTAGCAAATTGTGATAAGATCGTCATCAAGAATTTGAGGTCTTTGATAAAAACAATTGACAAAGATGTCGAAAACCTTAAGGAAAGGATTGCGGAATTTGTCTCTGAAGATTCAGAACTGCTTAAAAAATATAAATTAGTAAAGCCAATTAAGGGTTTGGGGATTCTAACCTTTGCAACCGTCGTTGCGGAAACGGGCGGCTTTCAACTCTTCGAAAATCAAAAACAATTAGTGAGTTACGCGGGCTACGATGTAGTTGAAAACCAGTCCGGCAAGCGCGTAGGAAAGACAAGAATATCAAAACAAGGTAACACACATATCAGACGGATCATGCACATGGCCTCATTTAATGTAGTACGTTACAAGGTCGGTTCTTTTCATCAACTCTACGAGAGAGTTTACGATAGAACAAAACTTAAGATGAAAGGATTTGTCGCTGTGCAGAGAAAACTACTTTGCCTGATTTACTCACTTTGGAAAACGGATTCAACATTTGATCCAGCGTACTTGACCAAAAGTATTTCCGGCATTCATGATCCTAAGCCTCTCTTTTCGGTCGGCCCGCAAGGGCCGGAAAAAGAAGTAGCCACTGAAAATCAATGGCTACACTAGATGAACTTCCGTGTATTCAATCACCTGAAGCTCTCTTTTCGGTACAACAAAATTATTAAAAAATTATAAAATATGCTTTGATTTAATGACAGTACCTTGCGCCAGTTATTCTTAACTTATTCTTTTAGGCTCGACAAAAATTCTACCATGTCTCGTATTTCTCTTCGAGACATTAATGTTCCCATAGGTGGCATACTTGAAACCATATTCTCTCGTTTTTCAATTCTGCCAATCGCTACTTTAAGAGGTTCGGCATCGGAAGTTTTCAGAATCAGTTCGCTTTTTGTTTCCTCCGCGAGAATTCCGGTTACGACTTGTCCATCCTTCAACGTAAGCTTAACAGATCCATATCCTGGTGCAAGGCGGGCACTTGGTTCAATCAGTGCGCGTAATAATTCTTCGCGACTTAGTTTGTCGCCAATGTGGGTCAGGTCAGGACCAACGTTTCCTCCTTCACCCCCAATGGCGTGACAGCGTGCGCATTGTCCCGTAGAGTTTACCATGAAGTATCGGCGTGCGCGTCGTGCATCACCTCCGTAAAGTGCATCAAGGAAACCATCAGTGTCTTTTCCGGTAGAACGCAGCGGGCTTAACTTAGTAATCAGCTTCTCTGAGTGGGTCGAGTCTACTGCCTCGAAAAGATCTAGCGTAATAGATGGCGTAAGCTTTTTGGCTGCCAGCTGATCAATTAATCCATCTAACACCGGCTCACTTTTTTCAACCGACATTTCACCTAACACTTTTAACAATTGCTGCTGTTCCTGCACCGTGCCGTTGCGGAATATTGGCCCGACAATACCTGGAAGATTCTCTTTTGTGATATCCAGAACATTCAATAACCCAACGGCTGCGGTCCGGACACTACCATCCTTATCCTCCATTCCTCTTTTAACAATGGCTTCAATATTTTCATATTTGAGCTGATGCAGCGCTGTTAGCATAGCAGAACGAACTGCCGGGTTACTATGTTGCTGCATAATTTTAACCAATTCGGTATTGTAGTCTGATATCTCAAGTGACGTAAGCATTTTCGATGTGGCTACCAAAATGTCTGGGTCCTTATTGAGCAGAAAAGGTGATGCCAGGGTGCGTACTTTTGCGGCTACTATTGAAGGATCACGCTCCACCTTTCCCCGAAAACGCCCGTCTACCCGGTCAAGGACAGATGGATTTGCGAATACACCTAACGTTGCAAGAGCCTCTGCCCTTAACGCTGAGGATACGTCAGTCCGCTTTGCAAAAGAAATCAGCATATCCATTTCTTTTTCACCACCTATCCGTGAGGAGGCATTGATGCTTCGCCTTAATAAGGGCTCAGTGGTGAACCTTTTGTCATTAAGAATTCCAGCCAGGGCTGGTAGGGCTTTCTCAATGGAGAGGTCGTCGTTAATTCCACGCGCAGCTTCCGTTACGATATACTCGTCTTTATCTTGTAAGAAAAGTGCAATCTTCTCGCTCTTCATTCTCCGAAGTATTAGTACAGCCGCAGTTCGAAGGGCTTTGCTGTCGTTCGATGCTAACGCCGTTATCGGAGCCTCCTGACCGATGCGCGTAAGTGCCAGAACTCCTGCGTGCCTGAGGTATAAATCCTTATCGTTATTTTTTTCTAACATGCTAAGTAATGGGGCCACAGCATTTTGGTGCTCAATTCTTCCAAGGGCTTGGGCGGCAAAAAAAACGGCCCGTGGATACTCATGATTTAACAGCGGAATCAAAGAATTCCCAGCGTCAGAATACTTAACATCTCCAAGAATTTTGGCTGCCTGTGCTACGATTTCCGGGTCATTGTCTTTCAGTAGTGCCACGAGGGGTTCTGCATATTTTTTATCCTTCCAGCCCAATTGACCGATTCCCCAAATGCCATGGACGCGTGCCAGCTGAATATCCTTTTGTGTAATAGCCTGCTTGAAAGCTTCCCATCCTTTCTTTTCTCTTTTTACTAGTTCAAATTGAGCTTTTTGTCTGATACGCATATCGGCATTGGCGAGCAGACCCGATAATTCTTCAACCGACTGTTTTGAATAATCCAGGGTCATCAGGCGTTGTGTTTCCTGACGAATTTGTTTCAGATCGTTTTTGTCATCGCTAACATCCAGCCTCCAGACTCGCCCGTAATTTTTAGTATCCCATCCGTTAATCCAGTCCGCTACATACAAAGCGCCATCGGGTCCAAACTTTATACCCGTAGGCAGAATGCCACTTAGTACATCTTTTTCCTCTGCAAGTTCAAAAGATGCTCCGTTCGGCTTCAAGCTAAAGGACCAGATGTGAGAGCGGCTCGGATTACCGACAAACTCAACGAGAAAAAATTTATTCTTCCAGTCTGAACCTAATGCTGTACCTGGATTATATACCATTCCAGTTGGGCCGTTGTGATAATTCATGATAGGAGGAATGATATAGGCAGCCTGACCTTCCCACCTTGGTTTGAATAATTGTTCATCCATCCAAACCTTGTAAGTATTATTCTTCGGATCAACATATTTGCCGTATTGCCAGTTTGATCTCCATCCCGCGTCAGAACCTTCAACAATGTAGACCAGCCTCTCGCTTTCGCCTGGATGATCACCATCATTATCGGAGCTGATTATATTTCCATATTCATCAAACACAAACTCATGTGTGTTCCGAAGGCCAGCAGCAAAGACTTCAAAATCGCTACCATCGGGATTAGAACGCACAATAATTCCTTCGTTAGGGTAAGCGTGAATTTTTCCATCCGGAGCTTTAATGTTTGCGCCGATATCACCAATCCCCCAATATATTTTTCCATCGGGTCCTTCAATGGCTCCAGACATACCGTGACCACCAAATCCGATGTGTACAGCGTAACCATGACTGATGGATTCTTTGTGATCTAATACTCCGTCGCCATTGGAATCTTTGAGACGCCACATGTCGGGACCTATTCCAACAAAAACATCTTCTTTACGAACTAACAATGCGCCGGCAACATCTGACACTTCTTCATTAAAGTCCTCTAAAATCCGGGTAGATACATCGGCTATTCCATCACCGTCAGCGTCTTCTAACTTCCATACTTCGTCTTTCTCAACTGCCAGATCTTTCCAGTCGTGACTTCCATCATTGTTGAGGTCTTTGAGCCACTCGTTTTCATTGCTTTTCTCCGGCGCAAAAGTACTGCGTAAAAATGCCCGCCGATCTTCAACGGATTGAAGGCTTATTGAAGCTATCATCCAATCGCGATGGCCACGAATATCAAATTCAGAATTCTTTTGCCTGTTCGTGCGGGTAAGGTAAACGTTTCCGTCATCATCAATAGACATTGCAATAGGATCAGGCGCGAGGGAGTCAGATGCCCATAAGCTGATAGTCAGTCCATCTACGATTTGAATTGGAGTATTCTTTCGAACTTCTTCTGCATTTGCGGCACTTTTTGAAACATCTTCCCGCACAATAAGAGGCGTTTCTTTTGGTGTTGATTCTTTGCAGGATATCAGAACAGTGCTCAACAGGACTATGATGAGCAGAGTGTATACGAAAGTATTGAATTTCATTGCGGTGTAAATTGTTTTTCTGGGTAGTGTTTTTAAACTAAGAATGGAAAAAGTTAAGATTTAATGATATTACATAGGATGGCTTTCTTTTTTCTATTGCACAGCCGATAACCTGAAATTCTAAATTAGGTACTTCCGTAGAATTAGCAAAGGATTGTTATATGAGATGAATACAATGTATAGGGCTGTTTTAGTGATGTTCATTGTTATTTTGTATTTAGAAAATTAAAAACAGATGATAACTACACCTTGCCATGCCGACTACAGGTATTACTATGGCTTAACTGGTTTGTCGGCGAATGCTTGAACACAAACGAGTGGTTGATTGGCGTCGGGGAACATCGTTGTTAACCAACAGCAACCTCAATAAAGCTTTCTTCATCAAAATAAGTTTCTGCTATTCTGGGAAGATCGGATGCTGCGATATTGTCGATTCGGGTAATTAGATTCTGATAAAAATCGCTAGTAAGATTGAAAATCAAAATATTCTTAATCTTATCAGCATGCGCAAAGGAGGTGGTGATTTCGAGTTGCAGACTGCCGATAAAATGATTGCGTGCCGTCTCAAGTTCTTCGGCGTCAATCTTCTCAACGCGCAATCGCCTGACTTCTTTTCGAATTTCATCGAAAGCAAGGACGAGATTTTCCCGGTTTACGTCTGCACCAATAACGAGATGACTGCCGTTGGTCATCGTATGCAAACCAGAAGAGACGCTGTAGGTAAGGCCTTTGTCTTCCCGTATATTTTTCATCAGACGCGAGCCGAAATAACCACCCAAAATGTGATTGACAAAAAGAACTTCCGGATAATCAGCATCAGCGCGACTTACAGACTTTTTTCCGATCCGAATAGAAGACTGTATACTTCCTTCTTTTTCAACGATCTGCCTTTCTGAATTTTTTATCCACGTATCTTTTTGCTTCGGTGAATCCAGTTGATTTTTTGAAAAGGGTGAAAGTATCGTGGTAATAATTTCCTTGTTTGCTGCTGATACGTTACCGGAAACGAGGATTGTAACAGAATTAAAAAATTGACCATAGTGATCGACTAATTCCTGTTGAACCAGGCTATTAACATCCGATGCTTCTAAATCCTTACCATAAGGATGCGTATTGCCATAAATTTTTTGCCTAATAAGCGCAGATGCCTGAAAGCTGATTTTTTCCTGATTTACTTTCAAATTTTGAATGTAAATGGACTTGAGCTGTTCAAGTTCTTTCTCGGGAAAGGTTGGTTCCAGCAACACTTCGAGCAGAAGGTTTAGAGACCGCTCCACATTCTTATTCAGGGCGTAAAGTGATAGCGATACGATGTCTAACCCCGCGTTGATTTCCAGATGGGCACCATAACGATCAAACAATTGAGCAATCTCATAACTCCCTTTGTTCTTTGTTCCTTTCGACAGCAGTTGTGATGTGAAGTAAGAAGCTCCCCATTTTTTTTCAAACCAACGGCCTGCAGGGAAAATGAGTTCTACTTTACACACTTCCTGTGTTCCGCCAAGTATGAAGTATAGTTCTGCCCCATTGCTGAGGACGACCTTCTCGGGAACTATTAAATTAAAGGATGTGCTCCTGTTAAAAGGGGGAGCAAGCGTACGGTCGAGCATCAGGATTTAGTCTGTAACAGATTCAGTTCTTTCATTTGCACGCGGAGCAATCTGGAAAAGCAGCGTAAAGCGAAGTGTTTCGGCAAGTGGACTTTCACGCTTGTTAACAGGTACCAGGTATGCCACATCAAGGCCGAATTGTTTTCTGCGAAAGCCCAGTCCGACGGTCATATACTTACGGTTGCCCTTATTTTTTGCTTCATTAAAATATCCGACGCGTGCAGCGAACATGTTATTATACCAGTATTCAATTCCTGCGGAAGTCATAATTTCCTGCATCTCTTCACGGAAACCATCTGGCGCGTCTGAAAATGACCCGAACATTCCACTCAAAAGAGAGCGGTCATCATCTTTGCCATGTATAATTGTACCGTCCGTGGCGCGGATCGGTGGAGTAGGCACCATTAACTTGTTAAAATCTAAAATAAAGGTAATTAAGTTGTTAGGATCTAACTCGGTAGTAAATGCACCACCTAACCTAAGTGTGGTAGGCAGAAAATCTCTATTTTGATTATCAGTATAAGATAACTTCGCTCCAATGTTCGTTATCGTTGCGCCCAGTGATAGCGTTGATGTTCTTGCTGTTTGTAGCTCTTTGGTATAATAGGCTCCAATATCCATCGCAACACTATTGCCGGGCTTTGCATCAACCGTTGAAAAATAACCTGTAAGGTTAGAAAAGATATATCGACCGGTGATGCCCATACTGAATTCTTCAGAAAGCTTGCGGGAATAGGTTGCATCAAACGCAAATTCCCGTGGATTGAAATCTCCGAGCGGCTGATTAACAGCATCCCGAAAACTGACATCACCTAAATCAAAGTATTTTATTGAGGCACCTATAGTTTCTTCATTGTTGATCTTATAGAAACCAGATAAGTAAGAGATCGACATGTCATTGACAATCTTACCAAGCCAGGGTGTGTAGGAAAGTGCGCCACCATATTTCTTATCAATAAAAGCCAGCTTACCTGCGTTCCAATACGAAGCATTCGCATCCGGAGAAGTCGCTACACCCACCTCGCCCAACGCGGCATGGCGTGCATCCGGGGAAATTGCCAGGAAAGGTACTGCTGTAGTTATTGCATTCTGACCGCCAAGCAAATCGTCAGGATTGCCGACTACCCCTTGGGAGAATGAATTGTGAACTTTAATAAGCCCAAAGGCTAATAAAGCGATTACGCGATAGTACATCAATGTTTTTTTCAAGAGTTCAAAGATAATTAATTCACCACAATAAGCTTCGTAACACGCTCACTTTTAGAGCCATTCGTTAATGAACGAACAGCCAAACGGGCCAAGTATACCCCGCCGGGAAGTTTTTTGCCAAAGTCGGCCAGTCCGTTGATTTCCAGCAATTCCACATGGTAAGGGCTTGCCGGGAGCTCAAAGTCATAGGTTTTCATCTCTTGCCCCGTCAGGCTGTAGATATGCAGAAGTGCCTGTAAATCATCGCCAGAGCGATTATGCGTAAAAAAGAGGGTCGTTTCATTTTCAAAAGGATTTGGGCTGTTTCCCAACGATTCAATAACAAGAGCCTGCCCGTCGGTGACAATGAAGTCGATTTTTGCTTCTGCAGGATTATTATGTGTATCCGATGCCTTCATTGTGATTGAATGCCTGCCTGCCGATAAGTCTTTTATAGGGAAATGAATCCATCCTTTCGTAAAATCATCCGTTTCAGTAACGAAATAGTCTGTTAACATAAAAATTTCTTGTCCATCGTCCAACACTGCCCTTAATGTGTTGTCCTCACCAAAACCTGAAAGATTGATCCCGCTATCATCTTTCAACTTTGCAATGAGGGTTGTGTTTGGACTGGTTATACCACCATTTATAAAAGTAGTATCTCCCATATACAGGCTAATGGAGGGTGGTGTGGTGTCTGGAGTCGGCGCTTCCTCACTTCCGCCTATTGCAAAAGTACTGGTTCCGCTTGCGTCCCGCCGTTGCCCATTTTTTTCTGACGCATACAAGCTAAGTTTCCCTATGCCTACTTCATCGTCAAGGCTTTCGGGAACAATGAATCGAAATTCGAACTGCCCATTTTTTACAGACGTTTTTCCACGGTAAAGGGTATTTGTCCATTCATCAAATTTGAAAGCAGGGTCATTTTTTCCTGTCGTAACCGACTGTACAGCCTTATCAAATAATGTGGCCTCAAGCGTGCCGTTGAAATCACTGATCAGACTTCCTTCAAGACCGATGATTTCACCTTTTACGACAACCGATGATAAAGCCTTAAGAGTATCGGATCCGGCGGCAGTTTTTATTTCTGTCACTTTAATTCCATTGGACGGCAGTGAGAGCGTCATGGATGGATCGGCGAGGAGCGAAAAATTTCGGTTCGACACTCCGCTGAAGCTGTTGTTCTTAGTTCGTTTGAACACCTCGCCAAGCGTTAAATACTGCCCCAAATTCTTTTGGAAAAGCGAAGCATAAAATTCACGATTTAGCAGAAAGTTGGTGGAAGAATTGACTGGCCTCGCTGTCGTGACCAATCCGATGGCTCCGCCCTCCGCTTGAATCACGCTAAGCTCTGCGCTTGAAGTAATGGTTGGATCATCCTGCCTGCCGAATTCGCATGTTGCTGTAACCAGGAATGGATAGTGCTTGTTGCTTAGCGTACGAATATCCACATCGGTAAAAATCCTCTCGTCAGCTAGAAGTTTTTCACTTCCGTGGCCAGTATAGTTAATGATGAGTGCACCACGATCAAACCAACCGATGATTGCCTTATTTGCCTCTGGAATTACTTCGCCATTTGGTCTTGGTGTTTTGGTGAATGTGCCAAGGAAGATTTTTTTTGTGTCGAACTCTGAAAAATATGATTCAATTTCCGTAGCCATTGCGTTAGCCTGTGCCTGGTGTGTGGTGCTGAATCCATCGGAGTTACTACCATCATCGGCCACAAATACGATATCTTTTCTCCAACTACCATCATTCTTTTTATCTGTATCGTAAGCAATTATTTTATCCACAACAGCTCTTGCCTCTGCCAGGGTTTTTACGGGCAATCTTCCAACACCAATATCCATTGTGTGATGTTGGACCGGACCTTCTCCCCAGTTACCTTCATTGTCCTCGAGAAAACCAAAATAGTCGTCGGACGAATACGTTTCAAGTGGGGCAAGGGAGTTACGTGATTCATAGGTCGGAACAAAATTCGTATTGTTAGGAATACGATCTTTATAGTCATACGAACCTTTACCCATCATCAACAAAGCTTTCAATGTTGTTGGACTTCGGTCGTACATAAGTTTTACAAAATCACGAATAGCCGTTACATCTTGCCTCCCGGATGAGAATTCATTAAAAACTTGCTCTGTAGTTACGACAGCAGTAGTCAGATTATTGTTTGCTTGCCTGTGTTCAGCCAGGCGTAGTGCTTCCGTTTTGAATTTTGGATGGGTTACGATAATAAAATTTGGAGTGGAAAGTCCACGTAAGTTTTGATTCTCCACCTTGCCCACCAACTCCGGTGAAGGGATGGTTTCATTAAAAACAATGAACTTCTTTAGCGAATTGCTCGGCGTTGAAAAGCTCATAAAATCATTTTGATGGACAAAAGTTTGCTGCCTGATGTCGTTAGGGTTGCTGATATCCCAGATGAGACAATTTGCTGATGCTCCGCCAATCCTGTAAGTTGAAACAGCATTTTGCAGACTGGAAGATGCGGTGAACATGGTTTGGTTATCATACAATGCCAGCCTCCGTTTGAAGTTAATTAACAAAAAGTCGAGGAATCCGACAGATCTTCCTGAACCTGCTTTTACGTATTGATACCGAAATTCCTGCAGCGTTCTGCCAGGCGCAGAGATCGTGTTTGCATCTGCCACTAGTGTATCTCTTTTGTGTCGGCCTTTTATGCTATACTGGGTATTTGAAATAATTGGAACAACTTGCTCACCAATTGGTGTTCCATTAAAAAGAAGTTTGAATGAGGAGCCGTTAAAGGACTGAGCCATTACATCAGACACTATTTTTATGGTTGAGTTTTCAAGAATTCCATTGATATCAAATCGGTATGCATATTCGGTAATCAGATCATACCGTTCGCCAAACCATTCTCTGCCCGATTTTAAATCGTTATATTCTTCTGCTTCATGATAAACATAATCATCAAAGTGCTCGATAACCGGATAATCACCTGTTAGATTTTCCGAAAATGTAACCCGTTTTCCGTCATTGGAGGCTATGGTGATGAAGTAGAAATTCTTATCACTATACAGATTGCTTTCAATGGAAAAAATATTTCGCTCTGTATCCCAGAAAATATTATCCGGTCCCTCTGCAAAAAACAAGATGTAGTCATTTTTGTCGAATGAGCCATCTGCTTCTCCGCTTACAAAAATTGCATTTTCAGTAAGATCCTTCGGCCGTGCAATAGCATTTGACTGAGGTAGCATGCCGCCCGTATTGCCATAAATCCTGATTTTGCGGGGATCTGTAGTCGAAGGATTGAAGCCCATTCGTTTGAATTGATCAAAACTGATTTTATATATCCCCGATTTTTCAACCCCCATTTTAAACCACGTGCCAGATTGCAGAACGGATTGGGCATCACACACAGTAATTGTCAGGGCGAGAAAGCCGGATATGAGGAACCGTATAATGTAAAACGTATGCAAACCAGTGGTTTTAAGCCTGAAATTAGCTCCTTATTTCGAAATTACCCGGATACCTAACGACATGGCGATATACAAAATTATTATTAAGGGGACGGCAGCGACTTGTAAACTGACCAGCAGTAATACTGAAAGTAAAAGGAAAGTAATCCTGATTTTGTTATCCTTCCAAGAGAAATTTTTGAATTTAAGGGCAAACAGATCAATTCTTGACACAAGCAGCAGCGAAAAAATGATAGTAATAACAGCCAGTGTCACCGGACTGTGTATGAAATCAAAGAAAGAGAAATCCAGGAATGGAATGGCGGTGATAAACAGTGCATTTGCGGGAGTAGGTAGTCCCTTAAAAGAATCGGACTGGGTCTCATCCAGGTTGAATATGGCGAGTCTGAGAGCAGAGCATACAGCAATCAGTAAGGCTATGTAGGGCAGGTAATGAAATGGAGACTCAAAATCCAGAAGCTTATACATAAAAAGAGCCGGTAATGCACCAAAACTCACCATATCAGCCATTGAATCCAGTTCTTTTCCAATAGGTGACGATACTTTCAGCATTCGCGCGGCGAATCCATCGAAAAAATCGAAGATACAGGCTGCCCATATGAAATAGGCTGTAGGTATGGTCTTGTCTTCCCATAAAAAGATGATCCCGGCACAACCACAAACCAAGTTACAGCAGGTTAATAAATTGGGGAGATGTTTAAGCATTAAAATCAATTGGAAGTAAGTGCGCAAAAAGGATTCGATACCTTCTCATAACCTATATGAGTCTCGGGTCCATGGCCGGGGTAGACAATTACATCCTCGGGTAATGTAAATAGTTCTTCATGAATACTTTTAATAAGTGTTTCAAAATCACCTCCAGGCAAATCGGTTCTACCTATACTGTTTCGAAAGAGCACGTCACCGCCAATCACCACTTTTTCTTTTGCATTGTAGAAGGCAACGTGGCCGGGTGCGTGGCCGGGTACAAATAGTATTTCAAATGATTGATTACCAAAAGTAATTTTGTTCCCCACCTCCAGATATCCATCTACTGTAGCTTCCTGGTATTGAGGAAAACCATAATTCGATGCGTAAGCTTGCACAGCCTTGAGCACGGGCTCATCCTTCGGGTGAATGTACAGTTTAGTATTAAATTTTTCTTTCACAAAAGCATTTCCCAATACATGATCGATATGGCAATGTGTATTCAATAACATTTCAACCTTCAGCTTGTGTGCTCCAATAAATTCAGCCAATTCATTTTTTTCATCCTGGTCATAACATCCTGGGTCAACAATAACGCATGCGTTGGTCTCATCAAATAAGACATACGTATTTTCCTGAAGGGGATTAAAAACAAAGACCTGAACATTTAGCATAATATAATTTTAAGTCAAAAGTAAAGCGAATTTTTTCAGGATTCAGTTTTTGTCAACTTAAATAAGCCGGTTTCTGGGCGGTGATTTTTTAATATAACTGTCATTCCCTTTATGTAGTTTGCCGGTAACGGAATGACGACAACGCAACACATCGATTACATTATTATAGGGCAGGGTCTTGCGGGATCAGCGGTTGCAATTCAGTTGTTGAAACGCAACAAACGCATCCTTGTAGTAGATCAGCCTTCGAAAAATACATCCTCGCGAATTGCAGCTGGTCTATTTAATCCTATCACCGGAAAAAAAATGGTAAAAACCTGGCTGGCTGACAAATTATTTCCCTGCCTTTACACCCACTATTTACAGGTTGAAGCGTTATCAGGAAAAAAGTTTTTTCATCCGATGCCCCTTTACCGTCCATTTCTTTCGATCGAAGAACAGAATGAATGGATGGCAAGAAGCGCTGAGGCTGATTTTGCTCCGTATATCGAAAATATATTTACGCAGTCACAGTTTTCTTATATGAATGATCACTTTGGGGGATTATTGCTTAAGCAGTCCGGATACGTGGATACAACAAGCTATATAAACGCTGTAAGATCGCTCATTCAACGGAACGCAGTTTTTTTAATGGAGGACGCAGCCGAATCGAATATCTCACTGGGGCAATCTGGAATTCGGTATAAAAATTACGAGGCCGATCGAATAATTTTTTGCAATGGTGTGCATGCAACAGGCAGTTTTGATTGGCTTCCAGTACGGCCGTTAAAAGGAGAAACAATTCGCATAGAAACTTCGCAAACGGATGAATTAATTATAAACCGAGGTGTTTATATAGTTCCCTCGGGGACACGGGGAGAATGGAGGGTTGGAGCAACGTATAATTTTCACGATGACAGCCCAGGTGTTACCGGGCAGTCCAGGGTAGAATTAGTGGAAAAAATGAAACAATTGGTCAATTTTCCTTTTAATATTGTTGAGCAGGAGTGGGGAATGCGGCCGACAACGCCGGATCGGCGACCTCTGCTAGGGAGGCATCCTGAATTGAAGGCTGTTTTTAGTTTTAATGGGCTGGGAACTAAGGGTGTGAGTCTGGCACCTTATTTTTCAGAAGTTTTGATTGATTCGATTGAAAATGAACAACCTCTAAACAAAGTGGTAGACATTGAACGTTATAAATCATTATATTGGTCTTCCCCAAAATAGAATATGAATTTGCGAAGCGGAATTTTATCAACATTAGCGTTAATCCTACTGAGTTTTCCTCTGGCCCAGGCGCAACAATCGAGGGAAGTATTTGGCAAAAACAGAGTCCAATACAGACAATTTGATTGGCTTTATCTGAGTGGAGAAAACTTTGATGTTTACTATTACGATGCCAGACGCACGGTCGCGCAAGAAGCACTTGAATATCTGGAGGGTGAATTTGATCGTATAACAGATTTGATTGGCTATCCGCCTTATTTTAAGACGAAGGTATTTCTTTATAATTCTCTTAGTGACTTGCGACAGAGTAATGTCGGCTTGAATCACAATGTGTTTAACGTGGGAGGGGAGACGGAATTCATTAAGCCGTACGTTGAAGTTGCCCATCTTGGAACAGCGCAGGAATTTAAAGAAGAACTGCTTTTCCAGATATCGGATCTGATGGTGAAAGAGATGATGTTTGGTGGAAATCTGAAAGATATGTTTCAGAGTTCTATTTTGATGAATCTACCCGACTGGTTTGTAGACGGTGCATCTCTATATGTTTCCAAGGGATGGAGTATGGACATGGATGACTACATTCGGCAGTTAATGGCTAGCCGTAAAGCCAAACGCGCGACGAAGCTGTCAGGCAAAGAAGCCGGGCTGGTGGGGCAATCGATCTGGAATTTTATTGCCGAGAAGTATGGTAAGAGTAGTGTCGCTAACATTTTAAATTATACCCGCGTTACCCGAAATGAAGAAAAAAGTATATTAATCACGTTGGGTATTTCGTTTCGGCAGTTGCTAAGCGAATGGAAAAAGTTCTATTCGGATATGGAGGTAAGTGTCAGTCAGTCGTATATATATCCTCAGGATTCTAATTCTTTTACCCGGCAGCATAATAAAACGACAGAGTTCACCACGGTGAAGATCAGTCCGGACGGACGCAATATTGCGTATGCGGAAAATGACCGTGGACGATACATTGTCAAAGTTCGTTCACTTGACACGGGAAAGGAAAAGATTGTGATCTCCGGGGGAAGTAAAGTAATCAATCAGAGGGTAGATTACCGCCTACCACTCATTGCCTGGGCCGATGCTAACAAACTTGGCGTGATCGGGGTGAAAAATGGTCAATACGTTTTCTGGATGTATGATTTTACAACAAAGACAAAAGTACCTCGAGACCTGGAGAGGTTTAGCAACGTAAGAAGTTTTGATTTTTCCAGCAACGGCAGGTTGGTTATTCTGAGTGCAGACTTTGAGGGCAAAAGCGACCTATTTTTAATGAGTGCAACAAGGAATCGGGCTCCGCGCAGACTAACCAACGATATATACGATGATCTTGATCCGAGTTTTATTCCAAATTCTAACAGAATAGTCTTTACGTCAAACCGCGCTACGGATACTTTGCGCGCGAACATGAAGCTTCAGTTTGAGCAGTTAACCGACAATTATAATTTGTTCATTTATGATCTTGATAGTACAAAGTTTTTACTTACCCGGGTTACAAACACCTTGAGTAAAGACCACTCCCCACAGGCATTAGATGATAATAACTTTTACTACCTCAGTGATCAGCGAGGTATTGTAAATGTTTTCAAGTTTAATCGTTCAACCGGAATTTATTCTCAGATCACCAATTTTTCAGCGGGAATCAAGGATTTTGACCTCAACTTCTCCAACAATACGATGGCGATGGTAATGACTAAAAATCTGAAAGAAAATATTTTTGTCAACCGTGACTTTAATCTTAACCGCCACGTTTTTACGCCGGCCACCCGAAGAAAGGATCTCCAGCAAGCGCGCGTCATACGCGAACGAAGGAAACAACAGCAGGAAGATACCAGTATGAGTATTAAAGATCTTTTGAATGCCAGAAGAAAAGAAGTTCAACCCCAGAGAGATACAATTCCGCTCGGAGAAATTGGAGCAGATTCATTGACTAACCCAGCAGGAGACCCTCTCGTCGTTCAGAATATCCCTGTGGGTACGGATTCTGTTACTGTAAGCGCCGACTCAGTATTGAATACAGATAATTATGCATTTGAAGGAGAACCGAAAACAGGTGAAGTAAATACAGACAACTATCAATTTGATGAAGAAGCTAAGGAGGAAGCTAAAGAGGACGCTAAGAAAGATGTGGTGAACACGGACAATTACGTGTTTGAAGATGAGGCTGTAAAACAAAGCCAGCCAGGTGAGTCGTTCCTCACACGGTACATGAAGGCACGAGAAAAGAGCCGCATCACCGGGCCATTCCCATATGAGTCAAAGTTTAGTTCGAATAACCTTGTTACTTCCCTGGTAGTGGATCCACTTCGTGGTCTAGGGATTTCAATTGAAACCCAAATGAACGACATGCTGGAAAACTACCGCTTTTTTGGTGGTCTGATGACTAGTGTAGAGTTAAGAAATGGTGATTTCTTCGGAGAATTTCAATATTTAAAATCGCTCATTGACTTCAGTGCACGCATAGAACGCAAAGGCCTGAGGTGGCCAGCCGAACCTGCTGAACCCGGTGTACAAGGGAATCTTTTTCACTACTCATTAAACAAAATTGAAGTAAGTGCCTCTCTGCCTATCTCTGATAGAATTCGGTTTACTTTAAAACCGTTTGGAGCACTGGCAAGGTCTGTTGCGCTCGGCCCTGCAGATTATCCGTCGAGACCGCCTTCGACATCTCCAATCAACAATTTTTACGCAGGTATTAAGTCAGAACTGGTTTATGACAACTCAGTCTCTACTGGCTTGAATTTGATTGAAGGGACGCGTGGTAAAATTAGCTTTCAGCACTATCAGGGATTGCAAAATGAGAATTTGAGTTTCAGTCAGGCTTCTATCGATGTTCGTCACTATCAAAAAATTTACAAAGAGATTGTTTTTGCTGTTCGCGGTTTTGGAGGAACATTTTTTGGTCGATCTCCTAAGAAGTATTTGCTGGGAGGTATGGATAACTGGTTCTTTAACAGGTCGCGAATCGGTGGAAGAACGAGTGATGGCGCCCCTAATCCGCTTGGATTTCCGGGGGAGACTCAGGATCTTCTTTTTGTTGAATTTGCTACAACACTTCGTGGTTTTGATTATGCTACTCTTTTTGGTAACAGCGTAATCATGGGTAATGCTGAACTAAGAGTTCCTTTGATAAGGGCGCTGTCAAGCGGTCCCATTTCATCCAACTTTCTGCGGAACATGCAGTTCATTACATTTTACGATATTGGAACAAGCTGGTCAGGAGCACCTCCTTTCAACTCGCAAAACAGTGTGAGTTATGAAGAAATTGAAAACGGGCCATTCAAAGCACAACTCAAGAATTATTTAAACCCGTGGTTGTATAGTTACGGCGTTGGTGTGCGAACCGTAATATTAGGATACTATATGAAGTTTGATCTGGCCTGGCCGGTTGAAAATTATGAAGTAAACAATCCACGATTCCACGTTACACTTGGGTTTGATTTTTAGATGAATCGTTTGTTAAGCTGATAAATCTGAATTTGCCAAAGCTTGTTGTTCGTAGCATGGATCCATTTATTACAAATCTCTTTATCCTTACTAGAATGTTGTTTTATTTTACCCCATATTGGATGCTTTGGTTTGCAATTTTGCTTGTTAAAAATAATAGTGCATGATAAAATCGATGACGGGGTTTGGCCAAAGTATTAATGATGATGGCCAGGTACAAATTACCACTGAAATCAAGAGTCTTAATTCTAAATTTCTTGATCTCAATCTTCGCCTTCCGAAAATTTTTGGAGACAAGGAGATAGAAGTGCGGAATATGATTAGTGAAAAACTGGAAAGAGGTAAAGTTTCGGTTAGCATAGAATACCAGCGTTATGGAGATGAAGACATCAAACAATCTTACAATCAGAATCTTTTTGCCGCCTATTATTCTGAACTAAAAAAGCTTGCTGACAGAGTAGTGTCACCATATGACGGCTTGTTCGAACTAGCATTAAATTCTCCGGATGTGATTCAAAACAGGATGAAGGAGGGTGCAAGCGAAGAGGAATGGAAAAAGGTAAGGGCTTGTATCGTGGAGGCTATTGAAAAATGTGAGGCATTCAGGAAGGCAGAAGGCAAAGTGCTGGAAAAAATGCTCACTGACTGTTGTTCAGTAATTGGTCGTGAACTCGATCAGGTTGCCTTACTCGATCCGAAGAGAGTTGAACGCGTTCGCGAAAGGTTGAAAGGAAACGTGGTTTCTTTTTTAGGAGAAGAGGGTTATGATACTAATCGACTGGAACAGGAAATAATTTTTTATATCGAGAAGCTTGATATCAACGAGGAAAAAGTGCGACTAAAATCTCATCTTGATTATTTTAATGAGATTTTAAAAGAGTCACAGAACAATGGAAAGAAACTTGGTTTTATTTCTCAGGAAATTGGACGAGAGATTAATACTATTGGGTCAAAAGCAAGTGACGCAGTAATTCAGAAACATGTTGTTGTTATGAAAGAGGAACTGGAAAAAATAAAGGAACAGCTGAGTAACGTGGTGTAAGAAGCAAAGCGCTCATCCAAAGCCGATCTAAAATAAAGGATACGTAACCATGGGAAAAAATAAAACCTGGAAAAGCGTCGTTATCTGGTCAATTATTTCAGCTGCCCTTATCGGTCCAGGCACGGTTACGACGGCTGTATCTGCCGGCTCATTATTTTCACTGGATTTGCTTTGGCGGTTTTATTTGCCACTGTAGTGTGTATCATTTCACAGGAGATGGTTGCACGAATTACAATTGCCAGTGGACTTAATGTTGGCCAGGCACTCATTAAAAAATTTGGATTCAGAAACGGGAGGTTGCTGCAATGGGGTATTGGTGGAAGTGTAATTGCAGGGTGTGCAGCTTACTAGGCTGGTTACATTCTTGGCGCGGCTTCAGGACTTCATTTGTTGTTCGGAGTACAAATGCAATGGTTTACAGTGTTTATTTCCGTGATTGCCTTTGTTATCCTTTGGAAAAACATTTCAGGCTGGATCTTTAATATTATGACCTGAACAATGTTGACAAGGTTATAATATCAGTTTTTTCTTTGCAATCGTCGGGACATCTTCTGATTACAGCGTTAGTTTCGTTCTCTGTCGTTGCGCTGATATCTTTTCTTATTATAACCCAAGCGGAGAGAACTAGTACACTTTAATGTCTTTTAATTCAATCCTGCTAAATTCTTCCAATTCACCTTTCTTATACAGGTCTTCAAGTTCGGTGATTGTAGCTGCGTCGTTTTTAGGTTTGTAATTAATATAATCCTGAAAAAGAATATCGTTTACACTTCTGCGATTGTAGAAGTTTCGGAATCGAAGACCTCCTCCATCGGTATAATAAAGGTATGCCAGATAATCCATGGTATAGTTTTCTTCATGAATCCAATACAAAAAGACATCATTAAAATCTTCACCTCCACCTTCTTCCTTGAATGATACCTCAACTATAAAATAAGGTTGATCATCAATTGTAGTATTGCCCATAAATTTCTTCTGTACAGCTTCATCATTAAGGCCGTAAGGAAGAAGGGCAAAGTAGATTGTGGCGTTTACTGATCGGGCATATTTAACGGCCATCGAATCGGGTACATCTACCTTCTGGTTGTTTATTTCGCGATAGAAGCCCTTGTTATTCAGGAAATCATGAATCGTATCCGTGGAATCTTGAAATACTCTTTCATGAGAAAAATTGTCGCCATCTCTCCGTGTCGTATAATGCCGGTCTCGAAAGTCAAATTCAATTGTACTGTTAAGAAATTTATCTCCCCCGGCGGTATGAATGGCTTTATCGATTATTTTCTGAGCGTCATTTTTCCCGGATGAACATGAAATGATAACGAAGGCAAGAAGTACAATAGAGAATTTCATACTAAAGGCTAGATTAATTTTGCAAGCATACTAATATATCTTTCCGGGACTTCGCCTTTAATTGCGGTTTGGTAATCATTATAGCTGCAAGGTACAATGCTGTTTCTTGCGTAACGCTCTTTTCCATTTGGATAGGGTACTTCAAGCCACCATTTCTCACTTACTTTACTTTTAAAGAATGTGAGAACTTCGGGCTCGACTGGCATTGATACAGAATATTTCATGAAGTCGTTGCTTTTGAAGTTCTGTTCATTTTTACGATGATAGTATCCGTCAACAAAGTACCAAATCATCGTAGCCACTACAGAGGCAGTATTTTTGTGTACATCGTCGATCGTAGGATTGTATTCATAAAAACCAATCGAGCTTAGTTTTTCATTTAATCCTGCATACCAGCAAATCTGACAAGCTTCTTCGCCCGTTAATCCGAAGGGTTGTGCATTTGCATTTCCGGGAGCATCGGATGAACGAATAGCGGTAATGTCAAAGGAAACCATGTCAGCATTTCGGATAGCGGGTTCGATTTCCTGCAAATTGGTTCGCATTTGTCCGATACGAAAGGCTTCAAAGTATAGCTTTTCAAGAATGGCGACCGACAATGGATCAATCAGGTAGCTTTGATAGGCAAGATGCGTATAGCTAAAAAGGTAGTTTGGTTCATGCAGTAAAATCTTGTGGATATGCTGCTGACTTTCTCCAGTTTCTTTTTTGTCTTCCAGGTCGAGAAAGGCATCAACATTTAATAGACTAACCAACTTGTCGAGACTTTCGTAACCGCCATACTGGCCAAAATCAAGATCATGACTACCACCCAGGATAACAGGTAATACGTTATGTTCAAGCAAGATGCGACACACTTCACTTATCCGAACGTAAGTTTCATTCAAATCATAACCTGCATTAAGATTGCCGAGGTCAACAATTCTGTAGGATCCTGCACCGCGTTTGAGGTTATATAACTTTTTCCTTATTTCATCAGGAGCGGAAGCAGTACCTTTATTTCGAAGCGTTCCGCGCTCCTCTTTGATGCCAAAAATAGCGATGTGTGCACCCTTATAGTCTGGCATCTTTTCGCCAAACACACGAATGTTTTTGAAAAAGCTTGAAGGCGCCGAAATCTCCGAGTAGAGGGTTTCATCAACAGGAGAGAACAAGATTGTTAAATCCATATAAAAAGTATAATGTCGTGAAGATATAGGTTTCAGAATTCATGGTACCGAAAATTTACATCCGAAGACGGCTAAGGTCTGAATTCTCTGAATATCATCATTGTCGATGACTTATGGGATGCTCCGCGGTGTATTTAACCCCTAAAAAAGCTACTCATCCCTAAAAACTGTAGGTCACAATCCAAATTCTAGATGTTCTGAAATTTAAAATGCTATATTTGGTTGATAATGAGTTAATTGATTTTGATATCTAAACTGTCACTTAAATACAAGCTCGACCTAAAAATAATAGGGGTCGCGTTGCTCTACTACCTTTCTGCGAGGTTGGGTTACTTTTTTGCATTTGAAAACACCACCGCACTCCCCGCATGGCCACCTTCCGGGATCGGCTTCGCACTTATCATTTTATTAGGAAGATCTTCATGGCCGGGAATTACTATAGGCGCTTTAATTGCAAACGTGATGGCCTACTGGAATAACCCGGAGCTACCAGCCCAAACGATAATTACCATAAGCAGCTTGATCGCTATTGGGAATACTATAGAAGTTGTTACTGGAAATTATTTAGTTAAGCACTGGATAAAAGATGACTTTCCTTTCAAGAATGCCAGGAATGCTTTTCGTTTTTTGTTTGTAACCATGTTTATGTGCCTTTTGGGTGCAGGTATCGGAACGCTTAGTTTATACTTCAACCTTGCGGCATCTGCTGCAAATCTGTTGCGAACAGGCTTCTCATGGTGGGTAGGCAATGTCGTTGGTATTCTTTTGTTTACACCCATAATACTCGCCGCAGCAAAAAAGAATGCTATAAAATTCTCATCGAAAAGAGCGATGGAAGTGGGTATATTTCTGCTTAGTATAGTCGGAATTTATATTCTCCTTCAGGTTGATTATCTCCGGCCGACCCTTGAACGTACACTGCCTTTTCTTGTCTTACCCTTTCTTTTGTGGCTGGCATTTCGCTTTGAATTAATTGTGGCAATCGCCGGAGTTCTTGTAGTATCACTGGTTTCTATATATACTACCATTTTAGGAGTCGGGCCATTTGTATTGTCGGACGCATATGCTTCTATGCTGTTGCTTCAGATTTTTATAGGGGTAATCAGTATCTCTACAATTGTTCTATCAGCAACTGTAAAGGAAAGAGGGGAGGCTCAACGAAAGTTGCTGGAGTTCAATGAAAACCTCGAAACAATAGTACAGGATCGAACCAAGGCTCTTAATGAGGAGATTAATACCCGTAAGCAGGCTGAAGAAAAGATCGTTCGCACAAATCAGGAACTTAGTAAACGAAATACAGAATTAGATAATTTCGTATACAGTGTTTCTCATGACCTGCGCGCACCGATTGCTTCGGTTTTGGGGTTAATCAATCTTGCAAAAAAGGACAAGGATGTCTCCATGAAGGATATGTACCTCGAAATGATTCACAAGAGTGCCATGCAGCAGGATGATTTTATAAAAGAGATACTGGATCAGTCAAGAAACTCGAGGCTTGAGGTAAAACGTGAGGAAATATTGTTTGAGCCTCTAATAGATGAAACATTCACCCAGTTGAGGTTTGCTACGAGTACAGGTCAGTCTGTAGAAAAGATCATCAAGATTGAACAAGAGAAGCCATTCTACTCTGATCGTTGGAGATTAAAGGTCATTCTGAATAATATAATATCGAATGCCATTCGATATAGGAATGGAAAGGATCCCATTATAAAGGTTAATGTTGTTATTAACCGAAATCAGGCAACATTGGCGATTGAAGATAACGGTAAGGGTATTGAAAAGGATCATCTTCCGAATGTTTATAAGATGTTTTATCGTGCCACTGATGATGGTGCAGGTTCTGGCTTAGGATTATACATCGTGAAAGAAGCAATAGACAAGTTAAACGGGAAGATCGAAATTGCTTCCGAGGTGGGAAAAGGAACCATCGTCACGCTTGCAATTCCTGAAATTAAATAACAGAACAGAAGTCAATTAAAACTAAAAAGGGCTGGCTTTTGCCGACCCTTTTTGATAAGAATATTTATAATGGAATTATCCTCCGAAATCATCAAATCTGATATTCTCTTTAGGTATCCCCATTTCGTCCAGCATTTTCAAAACAGCGGCGTTCATTAGCGGAGGGCCGCATAGATAGTATTCGACGTCTTCTGGTGCCGGGTGGTTCTTCAAATAATGATCAAACAAGCATTGGTGGATAAAACCTACATAGCCATCAGCTTCCCTGTCTTCAAGGCTGGTTTTCACTTTCCAGTTATCATCTGGTAGTGGTTCTGACAAACCAATGTTGAACTGAAAATTCGAAAACTCATCTTCAATCTTGCGGAAATGATCTACATAAAAAAGTTCTTTCTTTGAGCGACCTCCATACCAATACGAAACTTTACGCTTGCTCTTCTCAGTGTGAAAAAGGTGGAAAATCTGCGCACGTAACGGAGCCATACCGGCTCCACCACCGACGTAAATCATTTCGCGCTCCGTAGGATTAATATGGAATTCCCCGTAGGGTCCGGAAATAGTGACCTTATCACCAGGTTTGCGGGAGAAGATGTAAGAAGAGCAAATGCCTGGATTTACATCCATCCATTTGTTGTTTGCGCGATCCCAGGGTGGTGTTGCTACACGAATATTTAACATGACGATATTTCCTTCAGCAGGATGGTTCGCCATGGAATATGCTCTGAAGATCGGCTCGTCATTTTTCATTTTAAGATCCCACAACTTGAACTTGTCCCAATCGGATTGAAATACATCCTGCTTGTGGCCCAGTTCAGGGTGTGGCGTGATGTCCATTGTTTTATAATCGACGGCAAGAACAGGTACGTCGATCTGAATGTATCCACCTGCTTCAAACTTCAGGGTTTCTCCAGGTGGTAGTCTTACCACGAATTCTTTAATAAAGGTTGATACGTTGTAGTTTGAAACCACTTCACACTCCCATTTCTTAATACCGAAGATTTCTTCTGGTATTCTGATGTGCATATCCTGCTTTACCTTCACCTGGCATCCTAACCGCACTTGTTCTTTCTTCTCCTGTCTGGACAGATGTCCCAATTCTGTGGGAAGTACATCGCCACCTCCGGTTTCAACTACGCATTTGCACATCGCACAAGTTCCACCTCCACCACAAGCAGAAGGAAGAAATATCTTTTCGTTTGCCAATGTGGTAAGCAGAGAACTTCCTGCGGAAACAGTTAAGGACTTTTCGCCGTTGATCACAAGTTTTACCGGGCCGGTCTGAACAAGCTTTTTCTGAGCGAAAAGCAACAGTCCTACCAACAAAAGGATAATTACCGTGAATGCTATAATTGAAGATAGAATAATCATTTAAATAAGGATTTTAACGGCTACAAATATATTGACCATGGCTTAGAAACTACATAAAAAGAACAGTTTTTTAATGATTCAACAAGTATTCAACCATTTGTGTTTTGAAAAAGAATGCCTTGTTTTTTGAGATTTCCAGGCAAAAAATAAGGTCACCATGGCGGGTGACCTTATACACTGGGAATTATGAAAAAAATTATACTAAAATCGATTCATTTGTTTGTCTAATCTCATTTTTTGGGCTTAAAGAGGCGTTTGGCGCCAGAATAATCCCCACGCCGTCCCAAGTTGACCATTCCCGCAGTTTTTCGAGGCTTACTTTGCCTACCATATACTGCTTACCATGAGACGCATACCCGGACTCAAATTGTTCGAAGTCACTGATGGAAATTTTTGTGCCGAGATCAAAACTAACGAAGGCCTCCGCAATCAGCTGATTAGAGAATCTCAGGTCGTGTGGTTGATGCAATTTTTTGTACTCATACTGATAATCGTAAGTCAGCGCTGAAATGTCGGATAGCACCGCTGAGCCTGTAGGATAACTTCCCGCACCTTTGCCAACAAACAGCTGCTGTTCTGCAAAGGAACTTTGTACCTGTACGGCATTGTATTCATTGCGAACCGCGTATAGCGGATGCGTGGACTCGATGAACTGTGGAGCAACAAATCCAAATACCTGGTTGTCAATTTTAAACGCTCTTGCAATTAGCTTAATGGAATACCCATTATCCCGGGCAAACTTAAGGTCCAGATCGGAGATCCGGTCAATGCCGATGTTGATTACATCATCCGGTTTTATAAAAACACCGAAGGTATGGGCGATGGCGATCACCAGTTTAAACTTAGGATCAAATCCCTTTACGTCCAGGCTTGGATCTGATTCAGCAAAACCCAACTCCTGGGCTTTTTTTAGTGCATCAGAATAGCTCGTCTTCTCTTCAAAAACTTTTGTAAGAATGTAATTGGTTGATCCATTAAAAATCCCTTCTATTCCGGTTAATAAATCGTTGTCATAATATTCCTCCAGGTTTCGGATGATCGGAATGCTTCCGCATACAGACCCTTCGTAAAGAACAGGTTTTCCGCAAGTCTTTTGAAGTTGATAAATTTCTTCGAGGTGTTCCGCCAGCATTTTTTTATTAGCAGTAACAACAGCTTTTCCGTTTTGAAGGGCGGTTTTAACAATTTCGAATGCAGCGTCCGCATCATCGATCAATTCGACCACCACATCAATTTCCGGATCGTTCAGTATGGCTGAAGCTGAATAGGTAAACAAATCCTCGGGCAAAGGTCTCGCCTTACCTTGTGTTTTTACACAGATTTTTTTTATCTCTGCTTTGATGCCTGGAGTTTCATCCAGAACATGATAAAGTCCCTGGCCAACACATCCAAATCCGAACAACCCCAATCGGAGGTGACGATGTTTTGTATGGTTATTTGTCGCGTTGTGTTTTTCTAGTGTCATACTAAATCAATTGTTTTTTGCTGTTACGGTTACCAGGTCTTCCTGAAAAAATTTCCTGATGTGATTACTGAGTTGTTCGAATTCTACCAAAAATCCATCGTGACCATAAAGCGATGTCATCACTTCAAGTCTAGCATCGGGAATGGTTTGTGCCAGTAATTGCTGCTCACATAAGGGAAATAAGATATCGCTGTCAATACCAACTACTAATGTTTTAGCTTTAATCTTCTTTAATGCGGCCTGGATGCTTGTTCGGGTTCTTCCAACGTTATGGCTATCCATCATTTTAGAAAGTCCCCAATAAGTAAAAGCATTAAATCGGTTTGCAAGCTTTTGGCCCTGATACCGCTGGTACGTCGAAGCTCGGTATTCATCCAGTTTGTCATTGCTTTTTTCGCCCTGGGTTTGTTCATACGTTTCGTAGAAACGATACGAGAGCATACCGATAGCACGTGCCGCTTTCAGGCCATCGACTCCCGCCCGGATATCATCCTGCTTCCAGGTGGCATCCGCTTCAATCGCAAGGCGTTGTGCCTCATTAAAGGCGATACCCCAAGGTGAATGATTGGCATTTGTAGCAATGGGAATAATATGTTGGAAAACATCGGGTTGCTGAATGGCCCAC
This sequence comes from Chryseolinea sp., assembly GCA_041747735.1. Classification (GTDB taxonomy): domain Bacteria; phylum Bacteroidota; class Bacteroidia; order Cytophagales; family Cyclobacteriaceae; genus Chryseolinea. The sequence goes on along the minus strand of JBGTEP010000059.1, from coordinate 105,816 downwards.
TCCAAAACCTGCTGGCCACCGAGCGATCCCCCAATAAGAGTATGCACCTGATCAATTCGAAGTTCCTGACGCAATAAATCAAAAGCATTCACAACATCCCGATTCGTTAAGGAAGGAAAGGTGTGAAAATACTGTTTGCCTGTCGCGGGATTGAATGACAGATGGCCTGTTGATCCATAACATCCACCCAGCACATTTGCACAGACAATGAAGTATTGAGATGGATCAAAAAATCTCCCTTCATCGAACATTCCGCTCCACCAATCGGTAAAATCCGGATTGCCAGTTAACGCGTGGCAGATCCAAACCACGTTGTTCCGGTCAGCATTCAGTTTGCCTAGTGTGGTGTATTTAAGCTGGAAGCCAGCGAGTTCTCCACCGGCTTCCAGAGAAAATTTTTGTTGATAGTGAAATGTGTGATCGTGTTTTTCCATAATCGCTGAAGCCGAATTCAGAAGTGATAAACGTAAATCGGTTCCTTGTTAATTTTGTTAAACCTTTAAATTCTTATCCGAAGAAACTTAAATCCTCCAGTTCTCGGATACTTAAATTAATTAACCAATTCTCCCGCAAACACTTTTTCAAAGGCTTGCTGAAGGTCAGCTTTTATATCTTCAATGTGTTCAATGCCGGCGGAAATACGCAGTACATTTGGAAGTACACCGGATGCAATCTGTTCTTGTTCACTTAGCTGTTGGTGCGTAGTGGCTGAAGGCTGAATGATGAGTGTCTTGGCATCGCCGACATTAGCCAGGTGACTCACAAGCTTTAAGTTGTCCACTAATTTTGTAGTGTGTTGTTTAGTCCCTTTTACGGCAAATGAAAGGACTGCACCAAACCCGTTGCGTAAATATTTCTTAGCAAGTTTATGGTAAGGGCTACTCTCCAGGCCTGGGAAATTGACATGTTCTACCAGTGGATGTTTTTCTAACCACTGTGCCAATGCCAAAGCATTTTCAGCCGAACGCTGCACACGAAGTGATAATGTTTCCAATCCCTGAAGTAGCAGGAAAGAATTGAACGGACTAAGTGCTGGTCCGAAATCACGCAGACCTTCAACGCGTGCGCGGATAATGAAAGCGATATTAGGTAGTCCCAAGGGATTGCCTTCCCCGAAAACATCCCAGAACTTCAATCCATGATAGCCTTCCGAAGGTTCAGTGAATTGCTTGAATTTACCATTTCCCCAGTTATAATTTCCAGCGTCAACAATAACGCCACCGATAGAGGTTCCGTGCCCTCCGATCCATTTCGTGGCGGATTCAACTACTACGTTAGCACCGTGTTCAATCGGGCGGAAGAGATATCCGGCTGCTCCGAAAGTATTATCAACAAATAATGGCAAGTCATGTTTCTTCGCCAGCGCAGCAATTGCCTCAAAGTCGGGAATGTTGAAGCCCGGATTACCTATTGTTTCGAGGTATATCGCTTTTGTTTTCTTGTCGATATGTTTTGCAAATGATTCCGGTTTATCGCCATCAGCAAAGCGAACATCAATACCTAATCGCTTGAAAGCAACTTTAAACTGATTGTAGGTACCTCCGTACAAAAATGAGGTCGAAACAAAATTATCGCCGGACTCAAGGATGTTGTTCAACGCAATAAACTGCGCTGCTTGTCCTGATCCTACTGCTAATGCAGCCACACCGCCTTCCAACGCTGCAATACGTTTTTCGAAAACGTCGTTGGTGGGATTCATAATCCTGGAGTAAATATTTCCAAATTCCTTTAACGCAAACAAATTAGCGCCGTGTTCAGAATCCTTAAACGTATAAGAAGTAGTTTGGTAAATGGGTACAGCACGAGACCGTGTGGTTGCATCGACTTCCTGGCCAGCGTGTAATTGTAGTGTTTCAAAATGTAAGGTTGACATGGGTGAAGTTTTTTTAGGTGTTGAGATTATGATTTAAGGGACTGTAAGTCAATTGAACTTAGCCGTGACCCACGCTGCCTGTCACATGGCAGGGTCTTAAGCTAATGTGTTGCTGTGATTTTCTAAAACCAGGACATGCAACATCAGGCGCAGCAACAACACATACTTGTATTGTTGGTGATCGAATTGCAAATGGAATGGAGCGTTAGGAAATAAACGCGTGAACGTGTACCTGTAATGTTGATCTTAATACGATTTTTCATTTTCTAATCGGTTTATATTTACCGCCTTAGCGGATCAGGATTTAGCACCTTTCTCCGATTGTTATCGGAAGAGGTTGCTAGCGTTTCTTAGAGCCCGTCTCTCCACGCTTCTTTATAAATCGATTAAGCAGATAGGCTTATTCGACTTTGATAGCACAAACGTATAGCCTTGAAGACTTGTTTCCAAATGTTAACAAAAATTTTTTTTGTTAACAGGGGGCTCACGTTTGTTAGCAGCTTAGTTGAATTTCCCTGTTTTCAGGAATGTAAATGCCAATTTTTTGACGCTGCTGCTTATCTGATCCACTGGCGTAATATTCAACTCGCGAGAGTGTAAAGTGCAGAAAAATTTTGTGATCAATTGCAGGGAGGTTGGTTTCGGGAGAGCGTTGGAGCACTTCCCCGAAAATTTTCGTCAGTGTAAAAATAAATTCTGTTGAGATCCAAAACTAATAGTTACGTCAGCATACCTCCATCAACTTGGATGACTTGTCCTGTAATGTAAGATGCCATATCAGATCCCAGAAAAACACAGGCATCAGCCACATCTTCGGGTTTCCCACCACGCTTTAATGGGATAGCATCACGCCAGCTTTGTACAGTCTTTTCATCGAGTTTTCCCGTCATCTCCGTTTCGATAAATCCGGGAGCAACGGCGTTTGACCGAATGCCTCTTGAGCCCAATTCCAGTGCAACAGATTTAGTAAAACCAATTATGCCGGCTTTAGAGGCTGCATAATTTGCCTGACCTGCATTTCCCTTTAGCCCTACCACGGAAGTCATGTTAATGATCGAACCACTTTTTTGCTTCATCATTTGCTTCGTTGCCGCTTTCACAGTGTTGAAACATGACTTCAAGTTTACCGCAATAACTTTATCCCACATCTCTTCCGACATCCGAAGTAACAATGTGTCCTGCGTAATTCCGGCATTGTTAATAAGGATATCCAATCCCCCAAAATCAGTTATTACGTCATTGATTAATTTCTCAGCTTGCCCGAAGTCTGAAGCATCAGATCGATATCCTTTTGCAGTAATACCTTTTGCTTTGAGTTCTTCTTCCAGTGTCAAACCTTGTTCTACACTAGACAAATACGTGAATGCAACGTTAGCTCCCTGTTCAGCATATCGAAAGGCAATGGATCTGCCAATTCCCTTGGAGGCTCCCGTGACAAGAGCGGTTTTTCCTTGTAATAATTTCATAAAGTTAACACAGTCCACGGTCGACTGTCAAAGTTTAGTATTCCGTTAATTTTTCCAAAAATAGCCAAATCTATCAGAATTTAACGTTATCGATGTCTCTCTAAATGTTTCGAGGACCATTGCAAAGTGTCGGTTGGTATTAAAAACTGTAAACTTTTTGAAAGAGCATTCTGCGGTTTATCTTTGGCAGCGAATATTAAATACAATACTATGTCAAAATATGATCTTATTGTGATCGGGAGTGGCCCGGGAGGATATGTTGCTGCTATCCGGGCATCTCAACTGGGAATGAAAGTGGCTGTTGTGGAAAAGGCTGAGGTTGGTGGCATCTGTCTTAACTGGGGATGTATTCCTACCAAAGCATTGCTGAAGAGTGCCAACGTATTTGAGTACTTTAAACATGCCAGTGATTATGGTATTGAAGCAAAAGACTTCAAGGCAGACTTACCAGGAATGGTAAAACGAAGCCGTGATGTTGCTGCCGGAATGAGTAAAGGCGTTCAGTTTCTCCTCAAGAAAAATAAAATCGATCAAATCCTCGGTCATGGTAAGTTGAAGAAGGGTAGTAAAGTGGAAGTTACTGCTGAGGATGGTAAGAAGACGGATTACGAGGCAAAAAATATAATTGTGGCTACAGGAGGACGCTCACGTGAACTTCCCAGTATGAAGATTGATGGCAAGAAAATTCTCGGCTATCGGGAAGCGATGGTTTTGGACAAGCAGCCAAAGAAAATGCTCGTGGTTGGTTCCGGTGCCATTGGTGTTGAGTTTGCATACTTCTACAATTCTATAGGTACAGAAGTTACGATAGTAGAATTTCTTCCGCGCATAGTGCCTGTTGAAGATGAAGAGATATCGAAAGCACTCGATAAATCTTTCAAGAAGGCGGGAATGAAAATCTATGTGAATTCGGAAGTAACGAAAGTAGATACTTCAGGTTCAGGTTGCGTCGCTACCGTTAAGACTCCTGATGGCGAAATAAAAATTGAAACGGATGTGGTGCTATCTGCTGTTGGCGTGGCAACTAATCTTGAAGGTATCGGACTGGAAGATGTTGGTGTGAAAACCGATAAGGGTAAAGTTGTTATAGACGACTTCTACAAAACAAATGTCGCGGGTATTTATGCAATCGGAGATATCGTCAAAGGTCCTGCGTTGGCACACGTCGCTTCCGCGGAAGGCATAATTTGCGTTGAAAAAATGGCAGGTCATAGTCCTGAGCCGTTGAATTACAACAATCTTCCAGGCTGTACATACTGTTCTCCGGAAATTGCATCCGTAGGATATACCGAAGAAGCTGCCAAGAAAGCAGGTTATGAAATTAAAGTTGGTAAGTTTCCATTTACAGCTTCCGGAAAAGCGAAGGCAGCAGGTGCACCTGATGGTTTTGTAAAAGTAATTTTCGATGCGAAGTATGGTGAATGGTTAGGTGCACACTTTATCGGCGCCAATGTAACGGAGATGATCGGTGAAGTCGTTGTAGCGCGTAAACTTGAAACCACAGGTCACGAAATCATAAAATCAGTTCATCCACACCCTACCATGAGCGAAGCCATTATGGAAGCTGCCGCTGCTGCTTATGGTGAAGTAATTCACTTGTAGAATCCAGGAGTCTGATAATAAATCGATTAAAAAAAGCGCCCGGATCCCGGGCGCTTTTTTTGTATTGTGATTTCATTTTAATCAAATCAGAATCCTGAACGGTCGGCTCCGGATTGAAGAACGGTGGCATGTTTCTCATAGTTCTCTTCTATCTTCTTCGCCAAATCTGCTTCTCCATACTTGTAGAGTACCCGTTGTAATTCGCCCAGGATTACTACGTTTACCTGCAGTTCTCTTCCAAACTCACGTTTCATAATATAGTGTGATGCAAGTTCGTCTGCGCGTGTACTCATTACGTTAGCGATCTCCAGTGCTTTTTCTTTCTCGCCAACCTCAAACAACATGTTCACACTTTGTGCATTGGTGTAATCATATGGGATGGAGATATCCGGCATACGGGCAAGTCCGTAGAGTAATACTTCACGTGCTTTTTCTGTTTCATCCTGAAGAATGAGTGCTTCGGCCAGAGAATTAAAACTGCTGCGATGGTTGAGTACGAAATTACGGTAGTCCTGATTGTAATAAACATTTGGATCATCCAGGTTCCGGAACTGAAATTTCGTCATGATGTTTTCATAACTCACTTTCGTGTTCACGAGTTCAAGCTGGTTGAATGGTCGAGGATTGTATACCGGCAAAATTCTGTATGCATTTCCTTCTTGCACCACATAACGACTCAGATCAACATTGAACTGCGACAACGATGTGTTGTTTACATAAAGTGGACGCTCCCAATCTGCTGTAGCCAGGACATCAAGCATGGCAAGATCCTTTTTCTCAAGGCCGCCACCACGGACACGAAGGCGCATTTCAGGCACAATCAGGCTATCCATTCCTTTGGGTATAATGCCCAGTCGTTTTACTTTCTCAACATCTACTTTAAGTACAATTTCCTTTGTGGGAAGCATATTGCGGGCGCCGCCGTAATTCGGATGTAACAAGCTCTTGTTATTCGTTTTCACTAACTCCAGAAATTTAATCAGATCCATTTGCTTGATACCGGCATCATAGAAGGGCAGGTAATCATTCAGTCCACTTTGGCGATAATTTTCAGGAGTAAGCGTGTAGGGGAAGGGTTCCGATGAATATGTTTTCCGTGTAGTTTGATCAATATACCAGTCCGTGTTGTAGTAACTTAAAACGATTACCCTCAGGTCAGTTCTTATCCCTTCCACTTCCTGGGCATACCAAAGAGGGAAGGTATCATTGTCACCACCGGTGAAAAGAATTCCGTTTTGAGCACAGGACTGTAGATAATTGATAGCAGAATCAACAGAGAAATAGCGATTGGAACGATCGTGATCATCCCAGCCTTCAGCGGCCATCAATGCTGGCGCTGAAAATCCGATCAATGTGGCAATAATAGCTGCGGTTTTCAGGCTTTTGGTAAATTTCACAAAGGCCTCTGCCATGGCAATGACAGCAAATCCAATCCAGAAACAGTAAGCATAGTAAGATCCGGCATAAATGTAATCTCGTTCGCGTGGCTCAGTCGGCGGAGAGTTAAGGTAGATTACGAGTGCTACTCCTGTCAAAATAAAGAGCAGTGCGACTACCATAAAACTACGAGTATTGTTTGCTGACTGGAAAAACATGCCGACTAATCCCAATACAAAAGGGATCATAAAGAAATTGTTCCGGGCTTTGTTTTCGGCGAGAATAGGGGGAAGTTTTTCAAACCATCCTGAGATCCCCAGCCAATCGGCATTTTGAATATCACTTTCTCTTCCTCCGAAATTGAAAAAGAAATAGCGTACATACATCCACCCGGTCTGATGCTGGAACATAAATTTAAGGTTATCACCAAACGTCGGTTTTTGTCCTTCTGCTAATCCCAGATTTTCACGGTAGACTTTTGCATGCTGTGGATCACTGCTCCAAATACGGGGAAGAATTGTCTGGGAGTTGGGTTCATAAACATATTCAAATTTGCGATCCTTAATTTCGTATTTGTCTTTACCTTTCTTATAAATAGGAGCACCCTCTTTCATATTAACCGGCTGTGAAGTAAAGTATGGACCATATAATAATGGCCGGCTTCCATACTGCTCACGCTTCAGATAACTCACGAAACTCATGACATCGGAAGGATCATTTTCATTAATCGGAGGATCATACGCTGATCGTATTACGACCAGAGCATAGGATGCATAGCCAATTAAAATGAAAGCGGTAGCAGTAAGAAATGTATTGAGTACTACCTTTTGATGTTTTTGTGAATAAAAGATTCCATACACTAAGGCGCCTAATAACATTAGGCCGAAAACAATTACACCTGATCCAAAAGGCAGGTTTAAGCTATTGACAAAAAACACTTCAAAATGACTGGCAATGGTTGGAAGGCCGGGAATGATAATATCATTGATAAAGAAGATAATCGCCAGACTGATAATCATGGATGCCACGACACCCCAGGTTGTAGGTTTTTGATATTTTTTGAAGTAATAAATCAGCGCAAGCGCGGGAATAGTAACAAGGTTCAGCAAGTGAACTCCGATGGAAAGACCCATCATATAAAAAATAAGCAATAACCACCGATTAGCTTTAGACTCATCCTCAATTACATCCCACTTCAACATAGCCCACACTACAAAAGCGGTAAAAAACGAAGACATCGCGTACACTTCTGCCTCAACAGCGGAAAACCAGGCCGACTCCGAGAATGTATAAGATAGAGACCCAACCAAACCTGCGCCGACAAGTACCCACATCTTTTCATTTGTCATCTCTTCGGGCTTGGTAATTTTCATCAACTTCCTGCCGAAGAGTATAATCGACCAAAAAAGGAACAACACGGCAAAGGCACTGGCCAGTACACTGCTAAAATTTATCCAATATGCAACCTGGGTAACATCACCGAAAGCGAGAAACGAGAAGAGGCGGCCAATGAGAAGAAAAAATGGAGCTCCGGGCGGATGGGGAACTTCCAGTTTATACGATACGGCAATAAATTCACCACAATCCCAATAACTGGCGGTTTCCTCCATTGTAAGCCAATACACTACCAGCGCCACACCAAAAACTGCCCAACCCGCGATGTTATTAATTTTCTGAAATTTCATGACCCGATTTAAATCATTATTTGACGTAAAGAAACAAAAGCCCGAAAATAAGGAAATTTTGTATTCCCAGCGTTTAAGCTTCTCCTTCTAACTCCATTTACTGCTTTTGGGTCCCAATGCCAGCGCCACTCGAATCTGAAAAGAAATGCGGCAAATTCGGGAGTCGAGAAGCAGAGCAGAAGGAGAGGAGAAGGGGAGCACAAGCAGAGCAGAAGGAGAGCATGTGTCCAGGATAAAGGAATAAGTAGGTTGATGCCAGTGCTCAAAACGGGGTGTAAAAAAATTCTCCTAACGAGTTCGTATTCTTTGCTTAGCTGTATTTTCGTGTCAGAAACTGCATCGCTATTTGGAATCGATTCCTTTTTTATCGCTAAATCCACAACATACCTTAATCCATAATGCCGCGATACAGGCATTGAAAAAGGGGTTTGAGAAAAACTGGTATATAATGGGTGATGCTCTTGTTGCCTTTGAGCAAGAGTATGCAGCCCTTAACGAGGTGTCGCACTGTATCGGGGTTGGAAGTGGATATGACGCGCTTTTTATTGCCCTTAAAGCTTGCGGTGTGGGCTTCGGAGATGAAGTGATTGTACCCGCGCATACCTATGTTGCTACCTGGCTGGCTGTTAGCAATACCGGAGCTAAGGCAATTCCGGTCGAGCCCGATTCTTCAACATTTTGCATAGACGTAAACGAAATTGAAAGGCACATTAACGCCAAAACAAAAGTTATTCTGCCCGTTCACATGTACGGTCTATCGTGCAATATGAGCGCCCTGACTGAAATAGGCAAAAGACACAACCTATTTGTGATTGAGGATAATGCACAAGCGCATGGTGCAACCTGGCAAGGGAAAAAGACAGGTAGTTTTGGACAAATCAACGCAACGAGTTTCTACCCCACTAAAAATCTGGGTGCTTTGGGCGATGGCGGGGCGATTACAACCAATGAAGAGGACTTGGCAGGATTCGTTACACGGTATCGAAATTATGGATTCGAAAGAAAAGGTGTTTGTTCCGAATTTGGTGTCAATTCACGATTGGATGAGCTGCAGGCATCAATTCTGAGTATAAAATTGAAGCATCTCGAACAATGGAATTCACAACGAAGGGAACTGGCAGCAACCTACCTCGAACGGCTTAATGGAGTTGGGGATCTGCAACTTCCATACTGTCCGGAGCAAGCAATGCATGTCTATCACCTGTTTGTGATAAGGTCTGCTCATCGTGATAAACTTCAGTTGTACCTGCGATCTCACAAAATCGAGACGATGGTGCATTATCCCATACCGCCTCATCTCCAAAAAATATATTCTTCAGATTTCCGATGGGGTGTCTTTCCGATCACCGAAAAAATGGCTGAAACAGTACTAAGCTTGCCGTTATGGCCTGGAATGAGTCAGGATCAGGTAACCTACATTTGTGACCACATCGTTCAGTTCTACAAAACTTTATAGGGTCGAGGGGTAGTTGGGAAGCTCGCCTGTTTATTTATATACTGTTACATAGAAGAGAAGCCACAAAAAGAAAATCAAAATGTACGAGCAGGATACAATTATCCAGATATACTTTTTGTCTTTACGCGCAAAATGCTGAATGCCTTCAACCAATAAAAACCAATAGGCAACTTCAAAAAGATTTAATGCTCGCAGCGGATACGCCCAACGTTTATCAATAGTATAATAATCAAAAAAATGCATGAGTGAGAATGGGTAAAAAGCACTGATATCATTTAAGGTTGGATCCGTATGAACGGCCATAAACCAAAAAATTTTCAGAACCTCAGCCCCCAGAAAAATATATTCTGCGCCGATCACAACACCCCAGCATTGGCTGTACGTTACCCGATATCCAAACATGAAACACCCTACCCAGACCACAAAGGCTATGACCGTAAACTTCCAGAGGTAAACAAAGGGAATAGAGAGGAATTTCAGGGCGCTGATCATTCGTAAGATCAATCCTTCTGGGCGATCCTGAAGGAACTCAAATGCCGCCGTTTCATTCTCAATGAAACTTATCTTGATGTAAAGAAGTAAAAGCGTTGCCAGGCAAAGTAGCAGGCAAAGTAACCTTTTGTCGGCTGCAAAGAATGACTTAGTTTCGTGTTCCTGAGGAATAGTCATGCGTGAATTTTCATCGTTTAGGTGGGTATGGATTTAAGAGTGTGCAAGTTTATGAGTAAGTGTTCTTTTTTACAATTGGATAATCCGTTGCTAAGCAAAATGGTCTGGAGAAAGCGCTCCATACTTGCGTGCATCGCATTGGTCGCTGCCTTATGCGTGGAAGCACAAGTTGATGCAAAAAAAGATACTACAATTATCCTCATCTCAGATTTGTACGTGCAGCTGGAGTGTACACAGGCTCTGAACGATCTCTACAACTTTAAGTTTCCTCAGGCGGAGAACCAGTTTAGATATCTGAAAATCCGCTATCCCTGGCATCCTTTACCCTACTTTTTGATGGGATTAATTGAATGGTGGAAGATTATGCCCAACACCAAAGACCAGTCACATGATGCAACCTTCCTGGCGTATATGGATAGCACCATTCTCGTGGGCGAAAACTTATACAAGAAGCATCCCCCCTATAAAGTTGAGGCAGCATTTTTTCTCGCCGCAGCATACGGTTTTAAAGGACGACTGTACGCAGACGAAGAGCGCCGGAATTGGGGTAAGGCCGCGGCCGTTGGAAAAACAGCTTTAAACTATCTGGAGACCAGCAAGGAGAAGGAGGGGCTGAACCCTGAACTTTTGTTTGGCGATGCTCTGTACAACTATTTTTCGGTTTGGGTACCCGAGAATTATCCAGCGCTGAAGCCGGTTTTATGGTTTTTCAGAAAAGGCGATAAAGCTCTCGGATTAAAACAACTGAAGGAGGTGTCCTACAACGCATTCTATACCAGAACTGAAGCAATGGTATGGTTGATGCGAATTCTTAACAGCTATGAAAACGATCAGCCACGTGCTTTTCAACTGAGTGAGTATTTACACCAGACCTATCCCGACAACCCGTACTTCCACCGTTACTATGCGCGGATGCTTTACTATCAGAGTAAGTTTACTCAGGCTGAACCTGTCTGCCTGAAGATTCTGGCACTCATTGACAGTGGCAAAGTGGGCTATGAAGCAACCAGTGGGCGGTATGCTGCCTTCTTCTTAGGGCAAATTTATGAGGCGCGACAAAAACTCGACGATGCTAAACGATACTATCAACTGGGGATGAAGTATGCAGAACAGGTTGATGCAACAGAATCTGGCTATTACTTATACTCCATGATTGCTTTAGGTGAAATCGCTGAGAAGCAAGGTAACAAAGCAGAAGCCAAGCGCCTTTTCAAGGACGTAAAGAAAAGAGCAGGTCGTAAAGACGAAGCCTTTAAAGATGCAAGGAGGAGGTTGAAGAGGATGGAGAAGGGAGCAGACTAAGTGCCAGTCTGCTCGTTAAGTTGTTTACTAGTTTTCAAACCCTCAACTTTGAAGTTGTAACCTTTGCTTTATTGGAACTACGCGATATAATTGTTACACCCATAGTTATTATTTTAGTCTATTGGGTTGCTTATGCAATTCGGCCATCCGTAACCGATGGGCTGAATCGTGTTTATTTTATTCCGGCTTTAACAGTAAAGATCATTGGTGCTCTTGCACTGGGTTTCATTTATCAGTTTTACTATAGTGGTGGCGATACCTTTAATTACCATACACATGGTAGCCGGCATGTTTGGGAGGCGTTTACGCACTCGCCAGCAAAGGGTATTAAGTTATTCCTAAGTGATGGAATTGATCAAACCGACATTTATAAATACTCGTCCAAAATTCTTTTTTTTACTGACCCAAGTTCATATGCGATCGTGCGGATCGCTGCTTTTTGTGATCTTTTTACATTTTCAACATACTCTGCGACGGCCATCCTGTTTGCCGTTTTCAGTTTTGTGGGGATGTGGATGTTTTTTTTGACGTTTTATGAAAAGTATCCCCATCTTCATCGTTGGTTGGCAGTGGCCGCTTTTTTTATTCCTTCGGTATTTTTTTGGGGATCAGGGCTGTTAAAGGATACTATTACGTTAGGCTGCCTGGGAATTGCTACGTATCAGACTTATAGGATTTTTATTCATAAACACAGTTCATTCATAAACTGGATAATTTTATTTTTAGCATTGTATGGATTATATTCTATCAAAATTTACATTCTGTTGACGTTTCTGCCGGGGATCATTTTATGGGTGTTTATTGCTAATCTGCAAACCATCAGGTCTCCCGTTTTGAAAATAATGATTTTCCCATTTGTAATTAGTTCTGCGATAGCCCTGGCTTATATCGCTATGCTGAAAGCTGGGGAGGACAATAAGAAGTACGCATTAGATAATTTGGCTAAGACTGCGCAGATAACTGCATATGATATTAGATATTATACAGGCCGAGATGCAGGGTCCGGTTACTCTCTCGGAGAACTTGACGGGACTTTCGGATCGCTGGTTAGGCTGGCGCCACAGGCGATCAATGTCTCTCTTTTTAGACCTTACATCTGGGAAGTTAGGAACCCGTTAATGCTTCTGTCAGCATTAGAGAGTCTCGTTCTATTAATGCTTTGCTTTTATATTCTGGTTAAAACGAATCTGAAAATCGGTCATGCTGTGGTTCAGCCTGATGTTTTTTTTTCGCTGATCTTTTCAATTACCTTCGCTTTTGCTGTGGGTGTTTCAACATTCAACTTCGGAACACTCGTTCGATACAAAATACCGTTGTTGCCGTTTTTTCTGGTAGGCCTTGTGTTGATCCTGGATTATTCAAACAATGAGAGAAAATTATCAGAGTTTGATGTCACTGAATAATGATTGATTACTTTTTTCCTTCCTTCTTCCCCCATTTGACTTCTTAGTGTATTATTCTCAATAAGTTCTGTTAATGCATTTTCCCACTCTTCGGGAGTGTTACAAAGAAACCCGTTTACACCATGATCAATAATTTTTGAATTCACTCCTACGGGTGACGCTACAGTGGGTATTCTAAGGGCCATATATTGTAAAGCCTTAAAGCCACATTTTCCTTTCGTCCACTCATCATCTGGTAAAGGCATTATGCCAATGTCAATTTTTAGTAGATCGTCTATCTCAGATTTCTCTCGCCAAGGAATGAATAACAATGAGTTCAGTTTTAACAATGGTTTACGATCTGCGATCACCAACACTTGCACCATAGGAAATTTATTCTCCAGTTTTTGCAAAACAGGTTCAATTTCGTCCAGGTATTTTAAAGTAGAATGGGAGCCGGTCCAGCCAATTGTTATCCGATTTTTGATTAATGATATTTTTGTTTTTAAATCAGGGTTGTGCCTTGCTTGCGTTTCAATTGTTGTCGGATTGAACACAACTCGCTTGTTATACAAACCAGCAAAGTCGCCCAAATACTCATTGCCACAACTTACCTTGTAAGACCATCGGCAAATTGATTTTACTTTGCTCCTGTATTTTAAAAGTTTGAGTAATCTTGGTTCCTCGTTCCGGTCAGTCAGCCAGATAGCATCATCAAAATCGTAGATAATTTTTCTTCTTAAAATTTTGGCCAGCATCCATTCGAATACCGGTGGACCCAACGGAGTTAGTTCACGATGTATAAAAACAAAATCATAAGAAAGGGAATGAAAAAGGGAGAGAACACGATTGAAAAAACCTGCTCCCAAGGCCAGTATTTTAGCTAGTGTTTGTCCCGATTTAAAAAATATTTTCCAGTTATGAGACTTTAGAAAGCTATGAACTTCAAATTGAAAACCATTATTTAAAAGCAACTCAAAGTACTGCTCAAATCGGAAGCGCTGTGATGGCGATTCCTTTAATGGATAGGGAACCAGAAAGAGTATTCGTTTTGCCATGGGAAGTATTCTCACAATTATAGATTTCTTTTTTAGAATTCTGCGATGTGTTCGGCATTTAAAAATTGTCATCCTGAGCAAATCATACTAACTTGGCATATAAAGTGGAACCACTTTACGGCTTAGGACTTAATACCTGACGAGGTTTCCCGGAAATGAAAGAACATGATGAATTTGTAGTTGATGCGGAGAAGCGAACTTTATTTGATTGGCAAGAGCTTTGGTATTACAAGGAACTATTTTATTTCTTTACATGGAGAGACATAAAAATCAAGTATAAACAGACTGCTCTTGGTTTTTTGTGGGCTATCCTTCAGCCGTTGCTCATGATGATTATTTTTACGGTCTTTTTCGGCCGTGCCCTCGGCGTTCCTTCTCAAAATTTGCCTTACCCGGTATTTGTTTTATCTGGTCTACTTCTCTGGAACGCATTTTCTTCCGGGTTGACAAGCTCTGCAAATAGCATGTTAAACAATGCACCAATCATTAAGAAGATATATTTCCCGCGCCTGATCATTCCTGTGTCTTCAATTTTAGTTGCATTGTTTGATTTCATTATGTCATTTGCATTGTTCATAATTTTGTTAATCTTCTATAAGCAACCGGTATCCCTCAACGTATTCTGGTGCTGGCCTGTAGCATTACTAATTACACTGATTGCTACGCTTGGCCCCGGTTGCCTACTAGCAGCGCTAAATGTTAAATATCGAGATTTCAGATATATAATTCCCTTTCTGGTTCAGGTATTATTCTTTTTAACTCCGGTCATCTACCCTGTATCCGTTTTGAAATATCCTCTTCTTCAGTATGCACTCGTGATGTCACCAATGTATGCGGCCGTTGAATTGTTCCGGTATCCTTTGACTGGGGTCGAGATCAACGTGACGTTCATGTTTATAAGTCTGCTTGCAGGAGTAATGATATTAATTGTTGGACTTGTTTATTTTAAAAGGACTGAAGATTATTTCGCTGACTTTGCGTAACTAAAATGAAACCAATTCTAGAAGTACACGAACTAGCAAAGAAATATAGGATAAGTCATCTATCAAGCGGGTATCTTAGCCTGCGTGAACGAATGGTTCGACCTTTTCGACTTCAGAAAGAAGAGAGTGAGGATTTTTGGGCACTGCGCGATATCTCTTTTGACGTTTATCCTGGGGAGTCGATAGGAATAATAGGACGAAATGGTGCTGGTAAATCGACTCTTTTAAAAATACTTTCTAAGATAACCCCGCCTACACGGGGACGGATAATCAGCAGGGGAAGAATTGCGAGCTTACTTGAAGTGGGTACGGGTTTTCACCCTGAACTCACAGGACGGGAAAATATCTTTTTTAATGGATCTCTTTTGGGAATGAAACGAAGGGAGATTGAAACACGATTTGATGAGATTGTAAGTTTTTCCGGTGTTGAGAAATTTCTTGACACTCCCCTTAAGCACTACTCTAGCGGTATGCAGTTGAGGTTAGCTTTTTCAGTGGCCGCTTTTTTAGAGCCAGAGACGTTAATTATTGATGAGGTATTGGCAGTTGGGGATGCGGATTTTCAACGGAAGTGTCTAGGGAAGATGGAGGATGTAAGCAAAAGTGGAAGGACAATACTTTTTGTAAGTCATGACCTTTCGGCAGTTGAAAAGCTCTGTTCAAGGACAGTCCTTTTGCAGGCTGGTACTATTCACATGATCGCTAATACTAGTGAAGTTGTCAATCATTATTTACAAAAGAAAACGCCAGCTGTAACGGAGAGAGAATTGACCAAAAATGTCTGGTTGACCAATATAACTTTTGGGACGGGCAGAATTACTTCATGCTCAACTGTACCCATTTCGATTGCATTGTCCTATGAATCAAAACTTCCAGTAATCACTGAGTTCTGTCTAATAATTTATACCCTTAGAGGGTATCGGGTTGCAATTATTGACTTGCGAGATTATTTTAAAGATTTTGAATACACTTCCAATCAAATTTTAGTTCGTGGCTTAATATTGAACTTGAATCTAGTTCAAGGTGATTATCAGATCGGTCTACATTTTGGAATTGATTATATTGTAGGAGAGGTACAGGACATTGCAACTATTGCAATTGACGATAATCCCCAAACAAGTATTCAGCGATATTCACCACAGTATCGCGGCGTGATGGAATTGAGTTTTAAAAAAGACAGCTAGATGGTTAAACGCATAACAAAATACCTTTTCTCGCTACTTGGTCTTGAAATCAGGAATACCAGCTTTCCAAGATTTAATAAACTTCGTGACTTCGGTATACCCTTAGATGAATGGGAGCCGAGGCAAAAGATGTTTTTTTTAAAATTAATTAATCTGGCAGTGGCAGATCTCGAATCACCAATACTTCTTGGATACGAAAATGCAAAGAGAATAGCCCAAAAAGGCGGAGGTCGATTCCATTATGATGATCAACAGCAGCTTCGGCTGTCAATTCAAGGCGTTAATTTTTTTATCAATTACACTGATGAGTTGTACGTGATAAATGAAGTTTTTATAAATGAAGACTACAATTTTAAAACGAACGATGAAGTTGTTGTAATAGATATAGGACAAAATATAGGGGCAACCTCATTATTTTTTGCTACACATAATAATGTAAAACGTGTATATGGATATGAGCTATTCCCTCAGACGTACTTGGCAGGCCAAAGAAATTTGTCGCTTAATGATGCTTCGAAAATTATAAGTAAGAACCTGGGATTAGGGCGGGAAACGAGACAACTTCGTGTGCCATACTCTCTAGCGAATAAAGCGGTAATGGGTATTTCTTCGTTTGAAAAATTCCCTGGGGCAGTTGAGGTTGAAGTGTCAGTTAAAGACGTCGCCGAAGAAATGATTGACTTAAGTCAACTGGAGTACGGTTTAAAGAAAATTTGCAAGATGGATTGCGAGGGAGCTGAGTTTGAAATTCTTGATCAACTCTTTAAAAAAAATGTCGTGGGGCTAATAGATGTTTACCTTATCGAGTGGCATTTCGGCGATACTCAAGATATTGAGATGCGCTTTTTGCAAAGCGGGTTTGATGTGGTTAAATCAACCTCAAACAATCTTGTAACTGGTTTAATTTATGCGATTAAGCGGCAGCCGGGCGTGCTTTAAAACTGCACTTAAATGAGGACGGAATTTGGGAAAAAGAGATTTGTTAGGAGATTGCCAGCGAATATCCGACCGGTCGATGTTCCGCATTTTGAAAGTGTGATGCACTATGATTGTCCGGACCTTCATATTTATCAATTTAGATCAATAAATTTATTGCCAGACGGCACACTTTTTAAATTAATTGTTCCTCTAAAGAAAAGTTTCCCCTTTTTCAGAAAACGTTTAAAACACCATAATTGGAAAGGTATACTCTATATTCGAATTAAGTGGAAACGCACAAAGCTTATCGCCACAGAACGGCCATACGTAATCATTCACGATGTTTGGACGAAAAATTATTACCATTGGATTACTCAGGCACTTCCACGGCTCCTTCTTATTCAGCAGCACGTAAACCGGCCGTTTGTTCTAGTTATCCCCGAAGATCATCAATTGGAATTTCATCGGTCCAGTTTAAAGCTACTTCAAATTGAATCGTGCCAGGTAATTCAAAATGTGAATCAATATTACAAATTGGGTAATGTATTATACCCCACACACGATATTCAAATCGGGGATTACAATGATGATTTGATTAGAACCTTGCGTGACAGGTTGTCAAGAGGCTCAATCAACGAGCCGGCAAATGAAAGGGTGTTTATTCACCGTAGCTCCAAGGCCACAAGACATATACTCAATGAGGAGGAGGTGTTGGACGTTTTCCGGTCGTTTGGTTTTTGTATTGTGGAATTTGAAAAACTCACTTTTGAAGATCAAATATCCTTTTTGGGCAAGACCGGAATACTAGCTGGAGTACATGGCGCCGGCTTGACCAATATGATTTTTATGCCTACCCATTCGATGGTATTTGAACTAACAACGAAGGTAAATGGAGACAATTATTACTATTATTCACTAAGTAACACACTATCACACAAATATTATTATCAGCTTTGCCAGGCGGACAGCGATACTGTAGTTCAAAAAGCAAATCTTATTGTTAATATACTTGAACTTCGTGATAATTTAACCTTAATGATTCAGCCGTGATACGGATTAGTGGCATCTATACGATTCGCGATTGCCCCCATCCTTATTATTGGGATATTGTTTATGAATGGGAAGATCAAATAGCTCACACGTTAGGAATTCCGCTGATTCCAGTAGGTAAAAAGTATGACGAAATTTACCAGCCCTCTACTTTAAAAAAAATATTAAACAGAATTAATGCTTATCAGCTATGGGATAAATATTTCTTTTCTCCTCAAAATCATTATTTGGCTTTTCATATTGGTCCCCCCGGAGTGTATTCATTTTATACACGTAAGAATGTGATTCCGATAATTATTGATTTTTGGAAGCATGAAAATATTAAAAGGTTCGAGGCGATATTTCGTTTGTCGCCGGCTGTACTTATTTCCAGTCGTGAGGTTTATAACTACTTAAAGAGTGTGACAACTGAGGTTAAGATAAAGCACCTTGCTCTGTCATTGCCCGACAAGTTTTTAGAGGCAACAACTTCTATGATACGCGACATTGACGTTATTCAAATAGGGAGGAACAATGAAACCTTTGATGGCTATATGAAGGAACTTCTAGCTGAGTTTCCAGATGTTCATTATGTCTATGCAAGAAGGCAGAACCACGAAATTCATATTATGTCCAATAAATATGGGTTTATCGACGTGTTTAATAAACGAGAGGATTTCATTGCCTTACTTAATCGGTCAAAGATTAGCTTGGTGTCTGCTCCTGGGTTGGATGACGATAGGAAACGCACTGGAGGATTTTCACCTGTAACACCACGATTTTTTGAAAGTGCAGCTTGTCGGTGTAAATTGCTGGGTATCTATCCGGAAAATGCAGATTTTGAATACTACGGAATTAATGAAATTTGCCGCAACGTAACCAGTTATGATCAATTCAAGGATTTAATTCGTGAATATTTGAGGACACAGACGGTTCCTGATTTTACATCATTCCTTGAAAATCATTTGACTAGTAAGCGGGCAAATCAAATGTTGAAAATATTGCAAGAACACAATGGCTGAAAAAGTTTCCATAATAGTGACGTCAATTTTTAAACCTAACGCTCAGCTTCGAGAGTTAGCCAGGGGGGGCGTGAGAAATGGCTGGGAGTTTATTATAATTGGCGACTCAAAATCTCCGTCTGATTTTTTTCTCGAAGGGGCTAGTTTTTTTGATGTTAGTGAACAGAAGAAATTTGATTTTAAGCTGGCTGAGCTGTGCCCCTTGGGTCACTATACCCGCAAGAACTTGGGTTACCTCTTGGCTTGTCAGAATAAGTCCAGCGTCATAATTGAGACTGATGATGATAATATGCCCATGGAAACCTTCTGGATTCCCAGGAACAAGTTTTTAAATTCATCATTAGTCCGCGGAAAGGGCTGGTTCAATGTATATTCACTCTATAGTGACAACCGCATTTGGCCAAGAGGGTTACCCCTTGAAAATGTTTTGGACATTGGTAGCGTTCAAATCCACGATGAAACTGATCAGCACGTTAGTCCAATCCAGCAAGGACTAGCAAACGGTAACCCCGATGTGGATGCTGTCTACAGAATGACACATCCTCTACCGTTGGATTTTAATACGAGATCACTGCCCATAAGACTCGATCCGGGATTGTGGTCACCGTTTAACAGTCAGAACACAACGTGGTTTAAAGAGGCATTTCCATTACTTTACTTGCCCTCTTTTTGCTCATTTAGAATGACAGACATCTGGCGAAGTTTTGTCGCCCAACGAATTGCCTGGGAGTGTGGCTGGGGACTAATATTTCATAACGCAACTGTCCATCAGGATAGGAATGATCACAACCTACTTAAAGATTTTGAGCAAGAAGTTCCAGGTTATTTATTGAATAACAAAATAAAACGGCTGTTGGAAGATACAGCTTTAAGATCCGGCACTGAAAACATAGCTCATAACCTAATGAAATGTTACACTGCGTTAGTAAATGAAAACATAATTAGTAGCAGGGAGGAGTTGAAATTGCTCGAAGCCTGGTTATTTGATATCGAAAAATTATCTATTCGTTGTTGAATGAAAGCATTTGAAACAAACAGTGGTTATCAGGCTTCTGTTTAGCTACCAGATAGGTTTGAAATGAGTTCTAATAATGTGACTATTTTGATGAGGATTATTCAAGCCTGATCCGAAATGAGTTGCTTTTAAATTTACCATTACCCGTTTCAAAATTCGGGTTGAGTAGATTACATGCGTTGCTTTACGTTTATTGTTTACCCGATGAATTGCCATTTTGCAGGGCAGGGTAAATCATAGCTGGAAATATTGCCAGAGAATTTTGATAATTGGTTTCATGTGTATTAGAATCTAGGAAATCAGATATTTCTAACGTGGATTTTTATATTGCTATCTTTGGTGGTGGAACTTACGGGATGCCATGAGCTGCAGCGATAAAGGGAAATCTAGGAAAAAAGGCGATTCATTTTGGAGGTATTATCCAAGTGCTGTTTGAGATTAAAAGGTCCCGATGGGAAAATGATTCATACTATATCATAGTTTTAAATTCTTATTGGGTTAAACCTTTGCCAGAGCAGATGCCTGTTGGACACCGGACGAAAAATAGTAATTGCTACTAGTGATGGAAAGTCAGAATGATTTATTCTTGGGGCCAACAAAACGAGATCCCCCTTTTTTTTCAATTATAATACCTACTTATAATAGAGCCCAGTTTATACTTAAGGCACTGAATTCTGTTCTTTCTCAGGAATTTTCCAGTTATGAGATAATCATTGTGGATGATGGTAGTACAGATAACACCAAGGATTTAATAGCAGATCTAATTGAAGGTGACCATAGGATTCAGTATCTCTACAAACAGAATGAGGAACGAAGTATTGCCCGCAATTATGGAATAATGCATGCAAAGGGGAGGTATGTTGGTTTTTTAGATTCCGATGATTTTGTTTATCCCAATCACTTGTTTGTCGCATATGAGATGTTCAGACGGAATGAATTTCCGGAAGTGGGACATCTAGGGTATGAGATTGTTAGTACTCGCGGCGAATCGTTATTGTTACAAAATTCGTTTGATAATTCTTATAAGACGAAATTGATCCATGAAAACATCTTCAGTTCGAATGCAATATTCATCAGAAAAGATGTAGTCAACACACTGAATTTTATACCAAGTTCTTTTGCAACTGTATCTGAGGATTGGTACCTATGGCTGAGGTTGGCAGCGCGTTATCAATTTTGCTTTGATAACACCGTCACGTCGGCAATTATTCACCATGATGAGCGAAGTTTATTAAATATAGACCCCGATAAGTTAATTGCAAGTACTAAATGTGTGATAGAACATCTAAAAAATGATGCCTTCTTCTTGAGGGAATATAATGAAAGGGTGTCGTATCATTTTGCGAATCATTATACCCTTGTAACTCTAATCCTGTCAACTAATAAAAACAGACGAATTGACACAATTAAGTATTTAATAAAAGCAACTATTTACGATCCGACAGTAATCTTCCGAAAAAGATTTTTGGCTTCAATCAAACATTTACTTCTTTCCATCTTACCTTAGGATATTAAGACCTTGCAAGGTTAACCTAAAGTATTTTAGCCCCAAATGCTTTGAAAAAGTGTTACTTTGCCTTTGGTTTTAGATACTTACCATAGATCGATGGTAGGGGTCAGGAGAACACCAGGCAGGTTAAAAGTAATTTTTAACAGCCATCGCCCCTAAAGGTATTTCAAACCCGAGACAGGGAATTTTGACTTTGCCGCAGAGGACATGCGCGTCTTTCGCAAAAGATATCGAATTTAATATTTCCTGGCTTGTGGATCAGTATTTCTTAGAAGGCAAGTCGCTATGGAGTATTTTTTGATGAGGACATGAGAATTATAATCGCAGAAAACTAGGGTTGTGGATACGGTTTCATATCAAGACAAGTTTGTCGAGTGATTCATTTTCTTGTTGCAGAAAGGCACACGGTTATCGCCATGACATCTGCTCAAAGACATTCTGTTATAAGTTCTCTAACATACTTCGTTGCGTCTTGCTTCTCATCGATCGAAGTGGTTAAAAGGAAAAGGTTTTGGGATGAGCTTAAAACGTTGCTATGGCCGGTAAAAAGAAGATCTTGATGATTATTCCTAATCTTGGATTTGGAGGCGCCCAGCGTGTGTTTCACGATTTAGTTTTATGCCTTAATCAAAATTATGATGTATTTGAATGTGTTTTCAATTTCGATGGCGCGACAAGCTATGCCCACTCCCGGCAAATATTTTCGTTAGACGTTCCTGGCGGAACCAATATTTTTGAAAAGGTGTGGTATTTCTTGCAAAGGATTCACAGATTAAGACGTCTGAAACATCAACTGAATGTGGACTTCACGATAAGCCATCTCGAAGGAGCGGATTATGTAAATGTGTTATCCTTTACGAAAGAGAAAACTATTTTATGTGTCCACGGATCAAAAATTCATGACATTGCAATATCTGGAGCGTTAGGCTGGGTAAGAAAAAAAATATTGTTGCCGTTACTCTACAAAAGAGCTTCAATGATAGTTGCTGTCGCTCAAGGGATCAAAAATGAACTTACAACCGTTTTTGGTATTCCCGGGGAGAAAATTCAAGTCATAAATAATGGCTTCGATATTAAAGGAATTCGGGATCAGTCCAAAGATCTTATAGGTGATGAATTTCACTCGCTGTATCAAAGGCCTGTACTTATTACACACGGCAGGTTGGCTAAGGAAAAAGATCATCAGTTCCTGATTAAGCTGTTATCGCATAAAACTATTAAAGGGAGACTAAATTTAGTAGTTCTCGGTGATGGACCACTACTGAAAAATCTTATTGATTTTTCGAATTTATTAGGACATAGGACGTATCATTCTACTGGTTTGGACGGTGAAGGCTATGATGTTTTTTTTCTGGGCTATCAATCCAACCCTTTTAAGTTTTTAAGAAAAGGATCCATCTTTGTTTTCCCTTCTCTCTTTGAAGGCTTTCCTATGGCACTGGTAGAAGCTATGGCCTGTGGTTTGCCTATTGTTGCGCGTAACTGCCCTTATGGACCCAGTGAAATCCTCGATATAAAACAAGACTCATGGGACTCCAGTATCTTTTCAGAATATGGCATCTTAATTTCAAATAACTTATCGGAAAACGAAAGGCTCGATGTTTGGGCTGAAACTATCAATACTTTACTTAGGGATTCAAAATTGAAATCAAACTATGAAGCAAAATCTGTCGTACGTTCAAATGCATTTGAAATGCGATATTTTTGCCGGTCCTGGGAATCGATTTTTACGGGGTTGAAGTGAAAACGACTTTAAAATGTTCCACACAAGCTTCTTCGGATGGAAACCGGTTGAGAAATTCATTGAGGTGTATAATTTCTAATTTCCAATTTTCATTTTATCAACACCGTTCAGACAGTTTATAATAATGCAATCTTTAGTACTCTTACGGATTAAGACAATTAAGATCGAACATAATGATTCATAGTTTAAAGGTTGCCCTGAAGTCATTTTTAGGAAAGTACACCCCACTTTATTTAAAGAAATCATTGCTTGAAATCTGGCATGAAAATGATGACGAATTCTGGCTCCACAGCAAAATTGTGTTAAATGGAAATGGTGATCTTTTTAGACATCGTTTTTTATGGTCTGACCTTTCATTACCTATTCAATCTATAAAGGCCCGATTTGGAGCCGATCAGAAAATATTTTTACTTACTGATAGGGCAGATTTTCCTAAAGATGAGGGCCTACTTTTTACTTCAACTAAAGATCTTTATAAGTTATCTCGCGAAGAGGTGCACGTCGTGATTTGCGCTTATGAATCTGACGAAAAGCTGTTTGATGCCGTACAAATAATTAAAGGCATGCAAAACGTATTTTATTATTGCCCTTTTCGCTACATACCAACGGCTAGGTATCTTCATAGGAATACCGTTGCCAGGGAAACATTGATTAGAGAGCTAAATATAAACTTGGGTAAATTCGACCTGCCTGACTTTGAAAACATAATGCAGGCATTGGAAATCACCAAAAGGCTTGATGGTGATTATGTAGAAATCGGCGTCTATAGAGGGGATAGCGCCCATGCAGCTCTTGAATATATGAAAGCAGCGGGAATAAAAAGGAAATCATACTTTTTCGATTTGTTTAAGGGATTTACGAATCAGTCATCAGAACAATCGAAGGATGCAGTGTGGCTTGATTCTCACATTGATACATCTTTTGAGTTTGTGGAGCAACTACTTCAAGGTTATGATAACGTAACGGTGAGTAAACTCGATATAATTGCAGATGAGTTACCTTCAGCTATTGCTGAAATTGCTTTGTGTAATATTGATGTTGATTTATATGAAGCCATTATTGCAGCGCTTGAAAAGGTAGGGCCTCGAGTCAAAAAGGGGGGGATAATCATCCTTGAGGATCAGGGGCACACCCCGTTTCTAGCGGGCGCATTTACAGCAACAATGGAGTATATCAGTAAAGCGGAAAATAGTTTTGTTCCCATTCAAATGAGTTCCGGCCAAATGTTTTTAGTCAAAATATAATTATCATTTATGATTACCCTTATCATACAATATGCCTGAACAAATCATTTTTTAGGCGTAAGTTGTTAAGCGGATTTAAAATATTTATGAGCAGGCCACACATCCTTATCCTGGAGAATTCGGTTGACGTTACCGGCGCATTAACCTCCATCTTGCGCAGCTCCATGATGCTAGAAAAATCTTTTAATTTTTCTTTTATTTTACCGAAGAACAGTAGGGCTATACCTTATGTTCAAAACCTTGGCTTCCCAGTATATACATTGCCAATGAAGGAGATGAAGAAAGACTGGATCACTCTGATTCTGTATATCCCCTTACTCCTCATTAACACCTTCCGGTTTGTTCGTATAGTTGAAAAACTAAAGATTAATATTGTATTGTGTAACGATTTTTATAATCTGATCCCCCCGATGTATGCACTTTTTGGATGGAAGGTGCCGTATGTTTGTTATGTGAGATTTAGACCATCAAAGTTCCCGTCAGTCCTTGTCACACTATGGTCTTGGTTTCACCATCGCTTTGCTGCTGGTATAGTGGCGGTTTCGGATATTGTAAAAAATGAACTCCCGTTTCAGGCAAGAGTTGTGGTTATAGGGAACGAGCTTCCGTTTCGTGCTGTTGCTTACATGCCCGCATTGTCAAAAACTATACTATATCCGTCAAACTACATTCAGGGTAAAGGTCACGAATATGCACTGGAAAGCTTTGCCATTGCCCATCAGAAGCATCCTCAATGGAAGTTAAAGTTTTTAGGGGGCGACATGGGTTTGAAAAAGAATCAGTTATTTAAGCTGGAATTGCAACAGAAAGCAATCCGCCTTGGAATTTCTACCAAAATCGAATGGGCCGATTTTGTTTCGGATATGGAGGGAGAGTATTTGGCGGCCGCATTTATACTGAACTTTTCTCAATCCGAATCGTTTTCGATGACTTGCCTTGAATCAGGCTACTATGGTCGTCCTGTAATCGCCACCAAATCAGGAGGGCCATCTGAAATTATTGAACAATATCAAACAGGTATCTTAGTGGAGGTGGATGAAATTAAGGGGATGGCTTTGGCGATTGAATACTTGATTACCCATCCAGAGGAACGTGAAGTGATGGCTAAGAACGCCTACCAAAGTGTTCGGGTAAAGTTTTCATTTCAAAATACCGTCGGAAAACTCAAATCCGTCTACGATTCCGCTCTTTCAAAACAATCTTTTAACACCCGTTAGCCAAACAATAGCATTTTTCCCTTATTTTTACCAAATTTTATTTGGAACAACTCCTCAACATCAATTGCTATGAAACCAATCAAAATAGACGGTACGGATCGGAAGATTCTGGAGATACTCCAGGCTAATTCAAATATCACAAATGCTCAACTTGCGAAAGAAATCGGCTTATCACCGGCACCGACGTTGGAAAGGGTGAACAAACTCGAGACTTCTGGTGTAATCAAAAGCTATCATGCTGTTATTGATCCTGGAAGTGTTGGGATCGGCGTAAGTACGTTTGTGATGGTTACTTTGAAGGGGCACAACAAGGATAACATTGATAAGTTTATACAATCAATTAAGAGCATCGATGAAGTTGTAGAATGTCATCACATCACCGGCGCCGGCGATTTTATTCTTAAAATTGTTTGTGCAGATATTGCTGCCTACCAACAACTGATGCTTGAGAAAGTATCGAATATTGAAGTGGTGGATAGTCTTCAGTCGATGGTGATTCTGTCTACCTTCAAAGACAGTAAGTCAATGCCCCTTCCGTTGTAGGGAATGTTATAAGTTTGGGGTAAGCTTTCAAACACTTAAATTTATGGTAGTTGAAAAGACATTGATTCTGGATGACCGCCAGGTACAACAGAAAATCAAACGTATGGCGTTTGAAATCTTTGAACACAATTTTAGCGAGAAGAGTATTGTTGTGGCGGGGATAGATGGACAGGGGTATATCCTGGCGAAACTTCTGGTAAAACAAGTTCAGCTTATTTCGCCTCTGGAAGTCAAGCTCGTGAAGGTAAGTCTTGACAAACTCATGCCCCAGCAAAGTGAAGTGACTTTAGACTGTGATGTGAAGATGCTAAAAAAGAAGTGTATTGTGCTGGTAGATGACGTGTTGAATACAGGACGAACCTTTGCATACGGCATGAAACCGTTTCTGGATATCGAGGTAAAAAAAATTGAGACAGCGGTACTTGTAAACCGTAGCCACACACTTTTTCCTATCTATCCACAGTATACCGGATATGAGCTGGCAACGACAATTAAAGATCACGTTGAGGTTCATTTAGGAAAAGAGACTGCTGTATATTTAGTTTGATAATTCGTAGGTTTCCATGGCATCACTACAATTAAATCAGAGGAAGTTTTGAGGAGCTAACAATCCTTCGGGTGCATTCAAAATGTTAGGTTAAGCCCACTACATTTTGCTGAATAACCCGTGTAATCTTAACTGGGACCTAAAACTAACTCACGATTTTTCAACCCACCATAAACACTAAAAGAAATCATGTCAGTTCATAAGAAGCAAGACATTAAACGCATCACGACACATCAACTTCAGGAGATGAAGAATCGTGGGGAAAAGATTGCAATGCTTACAGCCTATGATTACAGTATGGCAAAAATTATTGATGGTGCGGGAATTGATATTATTCTCGTTGGTGATTCTGCTTCTAACGTAATGGCTGGATATGAAACTACTTTACCAATTACTTTGGATCAGATGATCTACCATGCTGCTTCTGTTGTACGAGCTGTAAAACGGGCACTCGTAGTTGTTGATCTTCCGTTTGGTACCTATCAGGGTAGTTCGGGAGAGGCTTTACGGTCATCCATTCGCATTATGAAGGAGAGTGGTGCTCATGCAGTGAAGCTTGAAGGGGGTAGTGAAGTAAAAGATTCTGTTGAACGTATCTTAAGTGCCGGGATACCAGTCATGGGTCACCTGGGCCTTACACCACAGTCGATCTATAAATTTGGAACGTATACCGTCCGGGCAAAGGAAGAAGCGGAGGCTAAAAAATTGCTTGATGATGCGAAAATGTTGGAGCAATGTGGATGCTTCGGTATGGTATTGGAAAAAATTCCAGCAACCCTTGCAAAAGAGGTATCCGAGTCCATTCAGATTCCAACAATAGGTATTGGTGCAGGGGCTGATGCCGATGGACAAGTGTTGGTCATGCAGGATATGCTGGGTATTAATAAGGAATTCAAACCGAGGTTTTTAAGACGATATGCTGATTTGCACACCGTAATTACGGATGCGGTTGGAAAGTATATCAGTGATATTAAGGCAAAGGATTTCCCCAATGATCAGGAGAAGTACTGATTATGCGTTAACAATCAATTGCCTGAATCAAAACCGATAGCACTAAAGCAGTTCGTTTGCCAGGTTTGCCAGTTCAGAACGTTCACCTTTTTCTAAGGTGATGTGTGCATAGAGTTCGTGATCCTGAAGCCGGTCGATTAATGTTGAAAGCCCGTTGCTTTGAGAGTCGAGGTAAGGTGTATCGATTTGATAAACATCACCGGTGAAGATGATTTTTGTATTTTCTCCGGCACGTGTAATGATTGTCTTTACCTCATGCGGTGTAAGGTTCTGCGCCTCGTCAACAATGAAGCAGATGTTGGATAAACTTCTGCCACGAATATACGCCAGCGGGGTAATCATTAGTTTTTCCTGATTAACCATTTCTGTAATTCGCGAATACTCCTTATCCGTTTCGTTGTATTGATTCTGAATAAATTTCAGATTGTCCCACAACGGTTCCATGTAAGGGTTGACTTTCGATTTGATATCTCCTGGTAAGTAACCGATATCTTTATTACTTAACGGAACGATTGGGCGTGCGAGATAAATCTGTTTGTACTCCTTCTTTTGTTCCAGCGCGGCGGCAAGTGCAAGCAGTGTTTTTCCCGTTCCGGCAACCC
Organism: Chryseolinea sp.; assembly: GCA_041747735.1. Taxonomy (GTDB): domain Bacteria; phylum Bacteroidota; class Bacteroidia; order Cytophagales; family Cyclobacteriaceae; genus Chryseolinea. The sequence continues at coordinate 77,377 of JBGTEP010000059.1, read as the reverse complement.
CTTGAATGGACACAAGTTTAATCTCAGGTTTTAATGCTGCGTGAATGGCAAAGGTTTGTTCAGCGTTCCGGGGCTTTACACCATAGACAGATCTCTTCTCAACGTGCTCTAACATTTCGTTGAGGGGATTGTAAAAAGCTAACGCTGATTTTTTGCCACTCTTCAGAATGTAATAGTGATTTTTTACAGCCTTCAACTTGCCCAATAAGTCACCGGGAGGGCAATATCCTTTTTCATAAAGAAGATTGATCATGTTTGCATCAACATCTTCAATAATAGTTTTGCCTGTATAGAGTGATGATATGTTTTGTACTTTCCCGGTAGTGTAATCTTCTGACTGAAGTCCTAAGGCTTTGGCTTTGAGTCTGAGGTTTACATCTTTGGAGACAAGAATAATCTTCCTCCCTTTCTCTTCTTTTTGAAGCTGAAGTGCGGAGTTAAGTATACGGTGGTCAGGTTTGTCTTCATTAAAAATCTTGTTGGCATCAACTGTACTTTTAGTGTCCATCAATACCTTAAAGACACCCTTTCCCTTTCCATTAAGGGGATTCCAGTTGTGGAGCATCTGGCCTTTTGCCAGCTTATCAATCAGGCGAATGAACTCGCGTGCTTCAAAATTTTTAGTATCATTCCCCTTTTTGAAATTGTCTAGTTCCTCCAAAACAGTAATTGGAATTCCGACATCGTGTTCATCAAAATTAAGAATGGAGTTGTGTTCGTAGATAATAACTGATGTATCGAGTACGAAGATCTTTCTTTCCTTTTTGGTTTTAGCCATGCGACACAAAGAACTTGGTTTTCGAAATGTAATGAATGGAAATGAAAGCGTAGTGCTTTTTAAAAATAATTTTTTATGAATTCTTACCGAAGTTCAGCAGATACTGGTCGCCTTTTTCATGAGGCATGATGCGCAACACATTTGCCAGTACTAAAAGGATCAGTTTTCTGGAGGCATAAAATCGCTTTAAACGGCTTATGCTGATGAATTCCTTTAGTGTGATAGTTTTATTTTCATCCAGATATTTCATCAAAAGTTTTTCATCATCACCATAACGGAAGCGAATATCTTTTCCATGCTGCCGACGTCTGATGATTTCCCTGACTTCCCTGCTTGCCTTAATACTTTTATCCTCTACACGAACGAAGCACTCCTTCGATTGATTCTCAGAAACCAGGTAGTGTGGTTTTGTTTTGCTTTCAGAAATTATATATCTCAAGACGGACCGGGTGTTACCGAGTGGAATGAATTCTTCCTCCAATTGCAGGGCAGGTCTGACGCGTTTCAAAGCTGCCTGGATAACATGCGATTCCCCTTCCGGAAACTTCAAGCCGGGGATACTACCATCGTCACCGATGCCTACCAAAAGCGTCCCACCACTGGTGTTTGAGAAGGCTATCATTTCGCGAACTATTTTTTCAGGGTATGCAGCCTTGCGCTTGAATTCCAGGGTCGTTCCTTCGCCTTTTGAAACAAGATCCCGAAGCTCCTGAACTTGTTTTGGGTGGAATATGAATGACTCCTGCGGTTTCATGTTGTAAGAAAAGTAATCTCAAATGATTTTTTTATCCAGCAGAATAAAAACCATTCCTTTCATCAATTACGGGCCTGCACATCAGCTTCGAACGGTTCACTCGAATGTAACAAAACAAGGCAGAGAATGATTTAATCTTTACGAAACTTCCGTTCGAAAAATCCACGTTACTTCCAATAACAGCTAATCCCAAGAGACTTAAAAAAAGTCAGGCTACAATTATCCTGATTTGATCCTTAACTGATCTTTTTATGTTATTTTCGGGTCGCTAAAATCATTTTCATTATGTATACAGGATTGCTTCATTCCCATTCATTACTGCGTTATTTTATTCTCATTGCGCTTGTCGTTGTAATCATCAAAGCACTGATGGGATTAATCAATAAACAACCTTACGGGAAATGGGATAATAAACTCGGACTATACCTGTTCATCTTTACCCATATGCAGTTGTTAATAGGACTTATTCTGTATTTTGTAAGCCCGTTTGTGAAATTTGGTTCAGAAACCATGAGTGATAAAATTACACGCTACTGGACAGTGGAACACATCATGACGATGATTATTGTTGTTGTACTGATTACAATGGCGAGAATAACCACTAAGAAGTTGAGCAGTGATCAGCAGAAGCATAAGCGAATGTTCATTTTTAATGCCATTGCACTAGCGTTGATCATAGCCACAATCATGATGAGTGGCCGGCCATTATTGTAAAGCCGGATTTGTTCAATTGTTGGGCTATTTCTTTCGGATGGTGCAGCCCACCGGCCTGACCTCAGAAGTTTCAATTTTTTGATTTGTAAGCATGATGTCAATCGCGTCTCTTAAATGCGCGTGTCGAACATCCGCCTCAACCTGAGCGTTATCGTCTATCGCGCCACGGTATACAATGGAAAATTGGCCGCCGTTGTTTTTAAGTAGGAAGACTTGTGGAGTTTTGGTTGCTCCCAGTTGCTTCATCAGCTTCTGATCTTTATCCGACAGGTATGGTATTGAAAGTCCAAGGGCTTTAGCTTTTATGACCATATTTTCATTTGATTCTACAGGATCGGCACTTGAGTTTACCAGCAATAGTGGTACCCGGTCCTGATAGTCTTTCGATAGCTTCTTCATTCTGCCGCGATAGTGTTCATCAAAAGCACAATCATTACTTGTAAATACAATAGCAACACCGGCACAAGAAGGATAGGTATCGAGTGATACTTCCTTTCCGTTGACCACATTTACCAATGAAAAGTTAGGTACCTGCTGTCCGTAAGCACAGCTAATCATCAGGCACAGTAAAGCAAGGGTGTTTACTTTTTTATTCATGATGTAGATCTTTGATTAAAAACGACCACAAAGTTCGGGTAGACGATATAATGTAAAGGTATAACCCTTTCAATCCCTTCGATAATAATTTTGCCTTTAAAATCCCCTTCGCTCTCAAGTGAGAATGGCTCAATCACAATATTTTCTGCAAACACCAGATTTTTCTGTCCATGAACTTTTACCAGCGTTTCCTTTGCGCACCAGTAGATGCAGTGTTTTGTGATATCGCGCCCTGCATCATTTAATTCCTGAATATGAAATATGCGGGGAGCAATGCGTAATAGCTTCTCTTTCGGCTGTTCCAGGTCGATCCCTACCGATTCAACTTTGTCAATTATGGCAGCAACATAAGGGAAGGAATGACTCAACGAAAGGAAGAAATCATATCCTTTGAGAAACGGTTTTCCGTGCACATCTTTGGTTATACCTTGAAATTCTAACATCATATAATTCAATAGTGCTTTCACCAGTACGCGTCCGGCAAGCCACTCCAGACGTTTGTTGTTGTGGGTTATGGTGTCAGACACCTGTTCAAATGAACTAATTCTGTCAGCAAGGGTGGTTTCAGTTTCCGTTATCCGCCATAAGGCCCAGGCACGACTATCTTCTTGAACTATTTTTTCTAAAGGCATGATGAATAAGTCTCACAAAGTAAGAACTTTCGGACTTAATAGATACTAATTGAAAGTTCACATCCAAAAGCTTCATACTTTAACAGGCCATCGTGATTGTGTGTATACGCTTCAGGGGTCTTCAAGTAATCGGTTTTTTTTCTCCGGATCAGGAGATGGAATGGTTGTTGTTTGGGATTTAGCCAATCCTGAAGAAGGACAGCTCATAGCAAAGCTTCCCAACTCGGTTTATGCGTTGCACCATCACCCTGAAAGTGACTTACTTATCGCAGGTCACAATTACGAAGGCATTCATGTCCTTGATTGGCAGAATAAAAAGGAGGTCGGTTCGTTACAACTTACGAAGGCTGCCATTTTTGATATACAATCTCAGGGTCATTTTTTGTGGATCGCGACGGGTGAAGGTAATCTCTTAAAAGTAGATTCCAGAAACATGTTTGTATCAAGGCAGATCCAGGCTTCAGATAAAAGTGCTCGTGCGATTTCAATCAGCACGTCGCGGGGAGAGGTGGCTGTAGGATATAGTGATAGTAGCATTCGGATTTTTGATTTGGATGATCTCAAACTGAAGTATGAATGGGCAGCGCATACAAATTCGGTATTCACCGTGAGGTATACACCTGATGGGAAGTTCCTGATCAGTGGCTCACGTGATGCTCGCCTGAAAGTATGGGACGTTGATACGCAATACCTTCAGACGACGGAAGTGGTTGCTCACCTGTATGCGATAAATCACCTGGACTTTAGCCCAGATGGCAAACATTTTGTAACTTGTAGCATGGATAAATCCATTAAAGTGTGGGATACTGAGAAGTTGAAGTTATTAAAAGTCATCGATCGGGCCCGACATGCAGGGCATGGCACTTCTGTCAACAGAGTTTTATGGACAACTTATCACGATCAGTTACTGAGCGCCAGCGACGATCGTTCAATATCAGTCTGGAATATTAATTTTGAAAATGAGCCTTTATGAGAGTAACACCATTAGATATACGGCAAAAAACCTTTGAAAAGAATTTCAGGGGATATGAAAAGGACGAGGTAAATGCATTCCTTTTAACGCTTTCTCAGGAGTGGGAAAGAATCCTGGATGAGACCAAAGAACTACGGATAAAGCTCGAAGCAACAGAACGTGAAGTAACGAAACTGCGTGAGGTTGAAAGCTCACTCTACAAAACACTGAAGACCGCGGAAGATACAGGTGCTAACGTAATCGAGCAAGCCCGCATGGCGGCGGATCTGCACTTACGGGAATCTCAGATGCAGGCTGAAGCGATCATGAATGAAGCAAAAACAAAAGCCAGAAATACGATTGAAGAGTCTGATATGCGGGCAAAAGAAATTCTGGCCGAGATGGAAGACAGGCTTAAGATGTTGGCTGAAAATTATAAAATGCTGGAGGCTTCCCGCGAAGACCTACTGGCAAACTTTAAGCACCTCGCCACAGATGCTCTTGAACGCGTTGAGCGATCACGTTATGTCGCGAAAGAGTTTGATCCCGATAAACACATGGCAATGGCGAAACGTGAGGCGAAACGAGTGGCATTTCCAAATACTGCTGACTTCGAAATGACAACTCGTCCTGACCCGGTTCCGGTGACGATTCGGGAAAAGGAAATCATTCTCGAACAACGTACTATTACTGTGGAGCCTCAGCCGAAAAAAGTGCAGAGATCTTTTTTTGACGAGATTGGATGAACGGGAGAGTAGCATTGGAGGGCCTTGAGTTTCATGCTTTTCACGGAGTGTATCCTCATGAACGTGAATCAGGAAATTGGTTCGAAGTTGATATTGCTGTGGAAACGGATTTTTCCAGAGCAGCGGCTGCAGATGAGTTGCTGGGTACTGTAAATTATGAAACGTTGTTCCGTATCGTAAAAGATGAAATGGAGCAACCATCGAAGTTGCTTGAGACTGTTGCTGAGAAAATTATTAATGATGTTCTGGCGAATTTACCTACCGCCATGTCGGTCGAGCTTAAGATTTCCAAGCTGAACCCACCGATAGGGGGCAAATGCAAAAAGGCGACGGTGAGCTTGATTCAGAAAAGAAAAAATTAACCGTTGTTAATCGTTGTATTTTCTTTGGGATCAACAAACATAAAGCCCCTGGCATCTTCCCCTTCAAAGAAATCTACTTCCTTCCCGATGATATACATGGTATGCTTTTTATCAACGTACACGGGGATTTTATCAATCGTGTAAGCAATATCAGAGTCTTTCTTTTTATCAAACCCAATTAGCAATGAGACACCACAGCCACCTCCTTTTACACCTACCCGTAAACCATAATCGGCCGGAATATTTTTAGTTTCCATGATCTTCCGTATTTCAGCAGCTGCCCGCAACGAGATTGTAACCGGATGTATACTTTCAAACATTTTCTGGGACACGTGAATTGCGATCTAAATTATTTAAATTTCAAACACAATTAAGGTTAATATAATTCTATGGATGCACTAGTTGAGTTTATAAAGATCCTTGTTCCCGCTTCTGTCGTCTTATATGCAGCGTATTTACTGGTTCGGACGTTTGTTCAGAAAGAAATCGAATTAAAGAAGCTGGAGGTAAGAGGCCGCAGTATTGAGACCGTTCTTCCCAATCGGCTGCAGGCTTATGAGAGAATGGTTCTGTTTTTGGAGCGAATGTCTCCTCAGAATCTGCTCGTCCGCCTCAGTACGACCGGCATGCCCGCCCGGGAATTTCATCAGCTGTTGCTAAGTGAGATTCGCAATGAGTACAACCACAACGTATCACAGCAAGTTTACATCAGTCAGGACGTATGGGAACTAATAAAAAATGCAAAGGAGGACTTGATCGTTTCGATAAACGATGCGGCAAGTGAAATGTCGATGGAGTCCTCGAGTCTGGATCTCTCCAAAAGGATCTTTGAAAAATCGATTAACAAACAGGTTGATCCGTTGGGTCACGCCCTGGTAGAGCTAAAAAAAGAAATTCAACGCGTATTTTAGTGGAGGAATCAATGACCCCACTCACTCATCGTTGTTTTTGGAGCTTTGTTTGTGTGGTACCCTTGAACATTGATAAACATCTATGAGAAACAGGTTTTTTGATATCGCTTCGGACCAGGCAGCCAGGTTGTCAGGGAAACGAGGACGTATTCTGGCTTTGTTGGCCAGGTTCGGTTCTAAACTAGGCTCAGTGCATTGGTCAAGTGTACAACAGCGGCAAGCGGTAAAAGATAAATTTTTTGTTCTTGGTCGAATGGCCAAAGCATATGCTTTGGGTCACTACAGGGCTATTCCGTGGAAGACGATGCTTATTTTATTGGCGGCGGTAATTTATTTTGTTAATCCTCTCGACCTGATTCCGGATTTAATCCCCGTGGCAGGCCTGACTGATGACTTTGCCATACTGATCTGGGTGTACAATACGCTCGGCGTTGAAGTAGATCGATTCCTGGAGTGGGAGGAATCTCAGACAAAGCCACTATGAAGACTGCTCTGCTAGCCGGAAGTACAGGCCTTATTGGAAAACAGCTGCTTGAGCTTTTACTCGAAAGCGAACAGTATAAACAGGTGATTGCGCTTACCCGGAAGGATTTACCTCAGCACCCTAAGCTGGTTCAACTTAAAATCGATTTCGAAAAATTAACCGATTATAGTAATTCCTTAATTGCAGATGATGTTTTTTGCTGCCTGGGAACAACCATGGCTACTGCCGGATCAAAGGAAAAGTTTTACAAGGTGGATTTTCATTATCCTTTTGTTCTGGCAAAAACAGCATATGCTGCCGGGGCAAAACAATATCTTCTTGTTTCTGCTTTAGGAGCAGATAAAAAATCTTCCATCTATTATAACAAAGTTAAGGGCGAGGTTGAAGAGGCTGTTACTTCTGTTGGTTTCGGTACAATTCATATTTTCAGACCTTCACTACTCACCGGTCCGAGAGAAGAGAGCCGTTCAGGTGAAAGTGCTGCCAAGGTCTTTTATAAAATTTTCGGTTTTTTAATTCCTCAAAAGTATAAGGCGATCGATTCGTTAAAAGTTGCAAAGGCAATGCTTCAACTTGCATCACAAAACAAAAAAGGTAATTTCATTCATGAGTCGAAGGAATTGCAGCAGTACTGATCTGGTTTTCGTATAGTATGATTGCAGTTATACAGCGTGTGACCTCAGCATCCGTTACCATCGAAAATAATCTTACCGCAGCTATTAAAAGTGGTCTGCTTGTGTTGGTGGGTGTCGAAGAGGCCGATCATCAAGAGGATATAGACTGGCTGGCTGGAAAAATTGTCAACCTTCGTATTTTTAACGATGATCAAGGCGTTATGAACGTAAGTGTAAAGGATAACGGGGGCGATATTTTGATTGTAAGTCAGTTTACCTTACACGCGAGCACAAAAAAAGGAAATCGTCCTTCTTATATCAATGCAGCCAAACCTGATATTGCAGTTCCTTTATACCTCGGATTTATAATGTCTGTTGAGGGCAACTTGGGTAAAGGCGTTAAAACCGGAGAGTTTGGTGCTGATATGAAAGTAAGTTTAGTCAATGATGGCCCGGTTACAATAATTATAAATACAAAGAATAAGGTATGATACGGATTCAATGCATACAAGGTGATATCACCTCCATCGAAGCGGATGCGATTGTCAATGCTGCGAATAATGAACTCAGTGGTGGAAGTGGTGTAGATGGGGCTATTCATAAAGCAGGTGGCCCACAGATTATGGATGAATGTACAGCCATTCGCAAGCGACAAGGCGGCTGCCCTACAGGTGACGCTGTAATTACTACCGGAGGTGCCCTGAAAGCAAAATTTGTTATCCATACCGTTGGTCCCGTTTGGAATGGAGGGAGTGAAGGAGAAGAACAGTTACTTGCGAGTGCCTATCGCAACAGTCTTACACTCGCGGTTAACAATATGGTCAAGATAATAGCCTTTCCAAATATCAGCACGGGTGTTTATGGATTTCCAAAAAAGCTCGCTGCAGAAATTGCTATTCAGGAAGTAAAGGACTTTTTAGCACAAGATGAGTCGTTTCAACAAGTAATTTTCTGTTGTTTTGATGAGGAAAATTTTCAGATTTATACAGATCAATTGAAGGCCTAATATCGACTATGAAAAATTTTATAGCTATCTTTTTTTTTCTGAGCTGGTTTACAATTGATGCGCAGAATAAATATGGATTAAAGGCCACAACGTTGGCAGGGTATCAGGCTAGTGTCAAGTCGAATCCTCAGAAAGAATTAATAGACCTTGAGACTTTTATTCCAGGCCTCGCACTTGACATCAGATATGCTACCACGAATAATTTTACCGGAGAACAAATCTATAATTTTCCTAAAGCATATGCCCGCAAGCCGGTAGCCGAATCGCTGAAGAAAATTCAAGCTGACTTGAAGCAACAGGGTTTGGGACTAAAAATATTTGATGCATACCGACCGTATAAGGCTACCGTTAGATTTTATGAAGTGTATGGAGATACTACCTACGTTGCTTCGCCATATAAAGGCTCACGACACAACCGGGGCTGTGCGATTGATCTTACCTTAATTGATTTAAAGTCGGGGGAGGAACTCGAAATGCCAACGGGTTATGATTCGTTCAAGAAAGAAGCCTGGCCTTCTACACCTGTCAGTGACCCTGCCATACGAAAGAATCGTACGTTGCTGATCAATGCGATGCAGAAGCATGGTTTTAAAGTCAACAGTTCCGAATGGTGGCACTTCGATTTTATTGGGTGGCAGAAATTTGAAGTGCTTGATATTGATTTTGAAGAGTTGGAAGCTGGATAAAATTCTATACCGACATCAGTCGTTTTACTATCCCGTAACCGGAATGACTACTGATATAAACTACCGAACTGTTCGCAGAAATCTCATACTTTGAGGAATCTGTTCTTCAGCACGTGAAGATTCATCTTCAATAAAAAAATGCTGTATACCTATTCTTTTGGCTTCTCGTACAACATCAGCGATACCAACATCACCCGTACCTAAAACAACGCTTGTTTCGACATCAGCTTTGCCATTATCGGTATTACGCGTGCCTTTTTTTCTATCCCTGAGGTGCATGAGCACGAAGCGGTTGGGATATTTTTTAAGGATAGCGAGGGGATCTTGACCGGATTGTTTTATCCAAAATACATCCATCTCAAATTGAACAAACCGAGAATCAAACTTTTCCACCATGTAATCGAAGAGCGTTCCATCGTTATAGGGTTGAAATTCATATCCATGAGGATGATAGCAGAGTAGCATGCCATATTGTGCTATCAGTTGGCCGGCAGTATTGAAAACTTCAGCTGCTTTATCAACATCTTCCTTTGTGAATTTTTCACCATTGTGTGGAATCCAGAAAACGACGATAAACTGAGCTCCATACGCTCTGGCATCATCAACAATTTTTTGAGGAAAGTTTTTCAATCTTTCGAATTCTGTACCATAACTTGTTACACTAAGCTCATTTTGGGCCAGCGCTTTTATAAATTCAGGAAAACCGAGTCCGAATGTACCCGATATTTCAACCTCCTTTATACCCATTTTCTTTACTTTCGCCATCGTTCCCGGAACGTCCTTTTCAAATTGATTCCGTAGGCTGTAAAGCTGTAATCCCACTTCCTGCGCTGTGGCGGAGAAGGTGATTGAGGAAATTAGAACGGATATGTATACATGTAATTTATTGATGGGCCTCAAAATCAACATATGCGCCATTTAGATTAAGGGATGAAGGTAGAAAATATGCTTGAACCGTTAAGGGGTTTTCAGATAATTGCTAACAGAAAATAATGCCAGAGTTAGAACGGAGTTTTTTAATGGTCGTTAATGCATTCGTTTTTCGTCAAGTATTCGGGCAAAAAAATAGCGCCATCGAGGGATGGCGCCAAAACACAATGCCAGAAATTTTCTTTACTATTTTTGAACCAATAGTGGAGTATTCGCTACCAGGGTAACAAGGTCTTCGTCGATAACATTTTTCTTTTCATCCGCCACAACCAGAAAGCTTTCATAAAGCTGATCGAGTTCTGGTTTACTAGGCTGATATCCTAATAACTCCAACCTGTGTTTCAATGCAGCGCGACCGCTTCGAGCGGTAAGTATTATGGATGAAGAGGCTACACCTACATCTGCAGGGTTAATGATCTCATAATTTTCAGAATTCTTTAGAAAACCATCCTGATGAATCCCTGAAGAATGTGCAAAAGCATTAGCACCAACTATCGCTTTGTTGGGTTGCACCGGCATGCGCATCATTTCTGAAACCAATGTACTTAACTCATACAGTTTTTCTGATTTGATATCCGTATGCAAGTTGAGATCTTTGTGGGTATGAAGAATCATCGCAATTTCTTCAAGTGAAGTATTTCCAGCGCGCTCACCGATACCGTTAATTGTAACTTCAGCCTGACGCGCGCCATTAATTAGCCCTTCGATGGTATTAGCAGTTGCCATTCCCAAGTCATTATGGCAATGAACGGAGATGATGGCTTTGTCTATATTCTTAACATTCTCAAACAGATATTGAATACGCTTTCCGTATAAATGAGGTAAGCAGTACCCCGTCGTATCAGGGATGTTTACTACATCAGCTCCGGCAGCGATAACCGCTTCCACCAGTTGTGCCAGGAATGCCAGATCCGCGCGACCTGCATCTTCAGCAAAAAATTCAACTTCGTAGCCTTTGCTTTTTGCATAACTTACTGCCCAGGTGCCCTGCTCAAGGACTTTTTCCCGTGTGCTGTTGAATTTGTGTTTGATGTGAATGTCTGATGAACCAATACCCGTATGAATTCTGCCACGCTTCGCATGATGAAGCGCTTCTGCCGCAACATCAATATCTTCTTTCCTTGAGCGTGTAAGTGCGCAAACGCCAATCTTGACAGCTTTTGAAATTTCGACTACCGAAAGGAAGTCACCAGGACTCGAAATCGGGAAGCCGGCTTCAATAACATCAACGCCTAGTTGTTCCAGTTTTCGCGCGATGACAACTTTTTCATCGGTTGATAACTGGCAGCCCGGCACCTGCTCTCCATCACGGAGGGTAGTATCGAAGATTTGAATTTTGTTACTCATACTTGTGGGGTTTTAGTGCGGTGTGACAGGTTTGTGTGTGAGGGTGTGAGTTTTTTATAGTTCATTATTTGCTTTCGACAGTTACTAGCATTCTGATCTGATTGCTTACGACATTGCCCATTACTTCAGTGCCCAATATTTTTTCGTGTGGTGTCGATGCATCTGCAATATCGCGTGTACGATAGCCTTCTTTTAAAGTTTGTTCTATAGCTTTGATGATAGTTTCAGCTTCTTCTTTTAATCCGAAAGAGATATCCAACAGCAATGCCGCCGAAAGAATTGAAGCCAGCGGATTAGCGATTCCTTTTCCGGTAATATCGTGGGCACTTCCGTGGATAGGTTCGTATAAACCAACGGTATCCCCAATGGATGCTGAAGCAAGCATACCCATCGAACCCGCAATCTGTGATGCTTCATCGGTAAGAATGTCACCAAAGAGATTTCCAGTCAGAACCACATCAAAGCTTTTTGGATCCTGAATTAATTTCATCGCAGCGGCATCTACAAACATATGCTCGACCCTTACATCAGGATACTGTGTTGCTACTTCCTGAACGACTTCTCTCCATAGTCGTGAGCTCTCCAATACATTGGCTTTATCAACAGATGTTAATTTTTTACTTCTGGTCTGCGCAGCTTTAAAAGCTTTATGCGCAATACGTTCTACTTCATACCGTGAGTAAATCATGGTATCGTATGCGGTGTTATTATTGTCTTTTCGGCCGCGCTCACCGAAATACACGTCTCCGGTTAACTCCCGGAAAAACAGAATATCAGCGCCTTTCAATATTTCAGGTTTAATGCTGGAGGCAGCAAGCAATTCGTCAAAAAGTTTTATGGGTCGGAGATTTGCGTATAAGCCAAGCTCTTTACGCATCTTCAACAAGCCTTGTTCGGGACGTACCTTGGCAGAAGGGTCATTGTCATATTTCGGATGACCTACTGCTCCAAAAAGAATAGCATCGCAGTTTTTTAGTTTTGTCAATGTTTCTTCCGGTAGGGGAGTTCCGGTGGCTTCAATAGCGTCATGACCGATAGTAGCGTAGTCAAAAATAAATTCGTGCCCGAAACAATCTGCGATTTGTTCCAACACTTTTTTCCCGCTTGCGGTAACTTCTTTGCCGATGCCGTCTCCCGGCAGTATGATAATCTTCTTCTTCATGCGTTAATTAGTGTGCTAATTCAAAATATTTAATCTCGTCTCTTAAGCTTAGTAAATAATCAATATCGTCATAGCCGTTCATCAGGCATGTTTTCTTGTAAGGATTGATATCAAAAGATTCTGAGGTACCATCTTCAAGCACGACCTTTTGCTGAGATAAATCGACGGTAATCTGAGTTTCAGGATTTCTTTCAACAAATTCAAAAATATTTTTCAAAAATTCATCTGAAACCTGAACCGGAAGTAGTGCATTGTTTAATGCATTGTTCTTGAAAATATCAGCAAAGAAGCTGGATATCACCACCCTGAACCCATAGTCATAAATTGACCAGGCTGCGTGCTCACGACTACTTCCGCAACCAAAGTTTTTACCGGCGACAAGAATTTTTCCGCTATAGGTCGGATCGTTCAGGACAAAATCAGTTTTTGGAGTTTCGTGTTGAGTATAACGCCAGTCTCTGAACAAATTTTCGCCGAATCCTTCGCGTGTCGTCGCTTTCAGAAAGCGCGCAGGTATGATTTGGTCTGTGTCGATGTTTTCAATAGACAACGGAACCGCTGTGCTTTTTAAGGTTATAAACTTTTCTTTACTCATGAATGCGTTCTTCTTAATCTTTTAAGCGATAATTAAAAACTATCAACAAGTTCTCTTACGTCGGTAACTTTTCCGGTTATGGCTGCCGCAGCGGCGCTTAAAGGACTAGCCAGAAAGGTTCTTGATTTTGGCCCTTGTCTCCCCTCAAAATTCCGGTTGGATGTACTGATACAATATTTTCCGGCAGGTATCTTATCTTCATTCATACCCAGGCACGCAGAACAACCCGGTTGTCTTAATTGAAATCCTGCAGCTTCAAAGATTTTGTCCAGACCTTCTTCCCGCGCCTGATTCTCTACTTGTTTTGAACCCGGAACTACCCACACTTCCACGTTTGAAGCTTTCTGTTTTCCTTTTACCATAGATGCAACCAAGCGCAAATCTTCAATTCGGGCATTCGTACAGCTTCCGATAAAAACATAATCGATAAGCTTGCCTAGTATCGCAGCGCCAGGCTCAAGTCCCATATAATCCAATGACTTTGAGAAAGAAGTCTGTTCACTGATATTTTTTAATTCATTAAGTGTAGGAATGCGGTCGGTAACCTTGATGCCCATCCCGGGGTTTGTACCATATGTAATCATCGGTGCAATGTCAGCAGCATCAAATTTTACGAACTCATCATACGTTGCACCTTCGTCTGATTTCAACTGACGCCATTGCTCTACAAGACGATGGTAAGTTTCTCCCTGAGGAGCAAACTTTCTGCCTTTGATATATTTGAAAGTAGTTTCATCCGGAGCGATAAGGCCACCGCGGGCACCCATCTCAATACTCATATTGCAGATGGTCATCCGTGCTTCCATTGAAAGACTGCGGATCGCATCGCCTGCATATTCCACAAAATAGCCGGTAGCACCACTTGCTGAAAGTTTGGAGATGATATATAATATTATATCCTTGGCAACAACACCTTTTGGCAGAGTGCCATTGATTTCAATCAACATAGTTTTAGGTCGATACTGCAATACACACTGCGTTGCGAGTACTTGTTCGACTTCACTGGTACCAATACCAAATGCAATATTCCCGAATGCACCGTGCGTTGACGTATGACTGTCGCCGCAGACAATCGTCATACCGGGTAAGGTTAATCCTAATTCCGGGCCGATGATGTGAACGATACCCTGATATGGATGCCCAAGATCATAAAGTTCTATTCCAAACTCCGGACAGTTTTTTCGAAGTGTTTCTACCTGATGACGTGACAACGCCTCCTTGATTGGAAGGTGTTGATCTTTAGTGGGTACGTTGTGATCGGCTGTTGCCGTAGTGCGTGAAGGATTGAAAACTTTAATTCCCCGTTTCCTTAATCCATCAAATGCTTGTGGACTTGTTACTTCATGAATGAAATGCCGGTCGATGTATAATGCATCCGGATATCCTTCGCTGTTTTTCACAATGTGGGCATCCCAGATTTTGTCAAAAAGTGTTTTTGGTTGTTGCATGTTTTACTGTCCGCTAATTAAATGAGCTTGTAACAAGTGTTAGTTTGCTCTATATCGTTTGAAATGAAACCGTCCCGTCATATCCGAAAAGAATCGGGATGTGACGGGACGGTGTGCAAAGTTCTGGTTTTATTAAATCATCTCATGTGAGATGTACCTAATTCTGAAAATGTAAACTTAACAAGAGAGCTTCTGAGCACGAATATGAAAAAACTTAATTCGGGCATCAATTAATTGTTAAAAAATTTTTACCAAACTAACGATTGATTGGTAGCGGAATCGAATGATTCTTATGATTAAACATCCATTGAATCATAAACGATAACCTTGTCCCATAAGTGCGAACAGTCCGCAATAAAGTTCTGATGTATCGGATGATCCTGATAAACTTTTTGTCCAGCCAGGTCATCAAAAAACATAAGTTCAGAAGCGTGATAGGTTGTTTCCAAGACATCGCGTTTTTCAGTACTTGCAGGTACTCCGATATGCATCTTACGAATGGTCTCAATCTTACGGAGTGTTTGTAATCCGGCAAGGAGCTTTTCAAGATCTTCTTTCGAATCAGGGTTCTTCAGCCAGAAGAACACATGATGTACAAGTTGTTTGTTATCTTTTGTTTCCATAGTCGGCATTGCGGTAGTAGCTACACTGGCACCTAAGGCAACGGCACTGGCTACAAATGTTCTTCTTGTTTGTTTTTCCATAGTCAATATATCATTTAATGTGCAATGTAAAAAATGAAGTGCAAAATCAGGAAGCGAAGTTAAAAATTCAAATCGTGATGGTGGTAGGATGATCTGGCTGATTTCGTTACGGTGTACGCCGAGACCAATACAATTACATCTTCATCATAGAAGTGTATTGGCATATTTGGTGGTGATGCCTATTCAGTTTTTCTTCGGATCACAAAACAATCCGAAAATTCTTCCATACCAATTCTGGGATAGTATTGCTTTGCAGCGGGCGCAGCGAGAAGAATAAGCATGGTTTGATATCCGGAGACTTGATGGGTTTCGTCAATCAGTTTTTTTCCAATGCCCATTTTTTGATATGCTTCATCAACTGCCAGATCGGACAGGTAACAGCAAAACGAAAAGTCACTTAATCCACGTGATACACCTACAAGCTTATCGTTTAACCATGCTGTGATGAGCACGTTTCCATTGTCGAGCATACTTTGTATCCTTTCTTTATCGTCGACGGGTCGCCTCGCATCCAGTGTTGAGCGTTTAAGAAGATCAATAAATTCCTCTGCCGAGATTTTAACATCACTGCGGTATTGTATTTCTGAAGTGCTCATTTATTTTGATATCTGTAAAATGATTTTTCCAAATTGATCGCCCTGCTCCAGCCGATCCATCGCTTGCTCTATTTGTTCCAGAGGAAAGATTTGATCGACTACTGGTTTTAATTTTCGGCTTTCAAGGAAGTCGAGCATGGACATAAATTCATCACGTGTGCCCATGGTACTGCCGTGTATTGAAATTTGTTTCCAATACAGAAGACGTGTTGAAAGTTCGGTGATATTGCCAGCGGTTCGACCAAAGTTTACGATTCTTCCTCCGGGCAGTGCGAGTTCAATCAGTTTGGAGAATTCATTTCCACCAGCGCTATCAATGATTACATCAAATCCTCCACCTGAATCTTTCAATGCCTTTTGAGTCCATTCCTGATCTTTATAATTATATCCACCCAGTGCACCGAGTTCCTTTGCTTTGGACAGTTTTGTATCAGAACCTGAGGTGACATAAACGCGACCCTGATAAGCCATGGCAAATTGAAAAGCCCACAACGCCGCACCACCGCCGATCCCTGTAATCAAAACTTTTTCTTTTGACCGAAGTCGGGCTTTAGAAAACAGTGCCCGGTATGCTGTTAGTCCTGAAAGCGGAACGGCAGCCGATTCAGCGAAGGTTAAATGTTCAGGTTTTTCAAATATGTACTTTTTCGAAATTACAACGTAGTCGCTGAACGTTCCGTTGTCGGGAAAGCCAAGGATCTTGAATGAATTACCTTGTACAATTGGATTGTTACCCCACTCGAGACTTGGATTTATGATAGTCTCCATGCCGATCAACATTGGATCTGCATCTTCTCCAACATCTTCAACTATACCACAACCATCGGATCCCAGGATAACACCGTCACTTGCTACACTCGCTTCTCTCCAGGTCCAGATGTCACGGTGATTTAATGCGGCGTTGTTAAGTCTTATCAGTACCTGATCTTTAACGGGTTTGAATTTTTTTATTTCCTGAATACTAAGTGGCTGATCTTTGCCTTTAAAAAAAACTGCTCTCATGGAGTGGGGGGAATTGAAGTGTACGCTAAGAGGCTTTTTTGCTATCGTACGTGTGGCGATGAATGGAAGCCTGTTTAATTGTCAAAGACTAAAATTTACAGGTTTGAAATATTGATACCCCGTGCAATTGAAACACGGGGTATTATACTCTGGTGAAACATGTTCACAAATACTAATGGGATGGGATAATGTAGTTCCACCCGTGTACATCCGGTTCAAATCCGAGGCGGATGTTATTCAGTTTTACTTTTACCCGTTGCTGGAAGCTCTCAGCCCCGGCCGCAGGAAGATTGTAGTCATTGCCGTGTATGTTGATCGTTGCAATCGGTGAAACAACGGCAGCCGTTCCTGTTCCGAAAGCTTCCGTGATTGTTCCTTCCTTAAACGCTTCTTCTATTTCATCAACACTTACTTTGCGTTGTTCTACTGTCATTCCAAGACCTGGTGCAAGCGTCAGAATACAATCTCGGGTTACTCCTTCCAGTAATGCAGAAGTTAATTTTGGTGTGATCAGTTTGCCACCAATAACAAACATCACATTCATTACACCAGCCTCATCGATGTATTTGTGCTCTTTTGCATCCGTCCACAATACCTGATCGAATCCTTCCTGGCGGGCCATTTGGGTTGGATAAAAAGCACCGCCATAATTCCCTGCACATTTCGCAAAGCCAGTTCCGCCTTCAGCTGCCCGAACAAATTTTTCTTCAACTTTGAGACGAGTAGGTTTACTGAAATATGCTCCCGCAGGACTTGTAAGCACAAAAAATTTAAAGTGGTCTGCTATCTTGACACCGAGCCGGGGCTCAAAGGCAAATACTACAGGACGCAGATATAAAGAAGCTCCTTCAGTGGTAGGGATCCAGTTCTTTTCGATCTCGGTAAGTGCATGCAAACTTTGAATAAAAAGTTCTTCAGGAATTTCAGGCATACACATTCTGGTGAGCGATTTATTCAAACGTTCACTGTGTTTTTGTGGCCGGAAGATGCAAATGTTACCATCTTTATTTAGAAATGCTTTCATGCCTTCAAAAACCGACTGACCATAATGAAGGGATAGCATGGCGGGCGACATGGGGATGTCTCCAAAAGGGATAATTGTTGGCTCTTGCCATTTACCATCCAGATAATCGACCATCAGCATGTGATCAGAAATATATTTACCAAATTCAAGATTGCTGAAGTCAACGCTCTTGATTGTTGATTTGGAAGTTCGTGTAAAGGCAACAGAGGTGGTTGTAGTAGTCATCTTATTTCTGAATTAAGGAGTGAATTTCATAATTATCTGTTAATAATCCCCGTTTAGGTAAATATTTTGTGTCACAATCAGGTTTCAAGATTCGGTAAATCAAGTACTGCCAGAATCATGATGGTATATAGTGGTTGAATCCGTGATCCTGCTTCACAATGTGCAGGGGTGAAACCAGCATTTCTTCAGTTTCTCTATGTATTATTGACTAAGGTCAGGTCTTTAACGCTAATCCTCAGAGTCAATTAAATAGGGACTTTTAAACTTTTGTAAACCATTGTAATGACCTCATGCGCTACGTCAACATCGCTCCTTTCGGTCATCCAGTTTGAAATTGCAGCCCGAATTGCCGGTGTTCCTTTATAGACTGTAGGAGTAAAGAAAACGCGGCCATCATCCCGGACGGCATTTAAGAAATTGCGAATATCAGAATCACTTAAATGGGGCTGGTTTAATGTGAAGCAGACAATATTCATGTTTACCGGGGCGAGCAGCTTGAAATCAGCAGAACCCTGGACCAGTTGCCCAAAATAGTATGCCACATCACAGTTTCTTTCTACGATTTCTTTATAACCTTCTTTGCCGTATGCCATCAACGTAAACCAGGAAGGTAACGCCCGAAATCGCCGGGAATTTTCAGGTGTGTAATGAAAGTAATCCGGACTCTTTTGCGGATCGCCAAGATAAGCAGCACTGTTTTGGAAAACCTTTAATTGTAAATCTTTATGCTTTGTGAACTGCATGGCGGCGTCATACGGAACATTCAACCATTTGTGTGCATCTATTGTAACGCTGTCGGCATGGTTTATTCCGTTCAAGTAATGTTTATATTTTTCAGAGCACGCTGCAAATCCACCGAAGGCTGCATCAACATGAAACCAGAAATTATAACTGGATTTTAGTTTTCCAATGGCTTCAAGATCATCGAAGTCTGCCGTGTTAACCGTCCCTGCATTACCGACGATAATACAAGGATCGGGATGACGCTTCAGAAAATTTTCAAGGGCATAGATGTCGACTGCTTCTCTTTCAGGAAGTGTATCAATTTTCACGATTGCTTTACGGCCGATACCCAGCATGGAAAGTGATTTGGTAATACTCGAGTGCGATGTTCCACTGAGGACCTTTAACGGAATGGACAAACCTTCATCACTTACATTTATTCCGTGCTGTTCACCCACCCATTGCCGCGCCAGTGCCAGCCCGGTGAAATTAGAAATCGTTGCACCGGTCACGAATGAACCAAAGAAGCTTTCGTCTAACCCAAAAAGTTGTTTAATAAAATGGATGGTCTGCCGTTCAATTTGGGGGGCAATGGTGTCATTACCTCCGCAGGCATTTTGATCGTATGTACTCACAAGCCAATCGCCAGCAATGGCCGCAGGTGTTGAGCCTCCGGTGACAAATCCGAAATAGCGTGGTCCTGCACTGTTCGCGATTTGATCAGAGAAGTTTTTCGCGAAGTATTCAAGTGTTAACTGCGCGCCTATGCCTGTTTCGTGAAGGTTTTTTAGTTCGATATCTTCAACAAATCTGCCCGGCGCCATTTCTTTCTGCTGCTCAAAATACCCTTCAGCCAATTGCTTTACCTGACTGAGGAGATCTGACAAATTTTTACGGTCTTGTACTAAATGAAAATTCATAGCTGTTGACTTTAAGGTTTTTCATTCAGTTTCATTTCTTCCGCTATCTGAAGGGATGCTTGGTCATTTCTTTTTTCGAGTTCATGAATAATGTTTTGGTGATTTTTCTTATCACGATTTTGAGATAGTTTTCGTGCTGCCTCTATTCCGCTAATCGAAATTTCAAAACCAACAAGACCCTGAATAGATTTTTGTACATACTCGGCTGACATCTTCTCCATGGAAACAGGATTGGCAGATCCTTTCTCATATTTATCCACCAGGTGTGTAAGGGATTGGTATAGTTGATCTCCTTCTATCAGGTTGATTTTTCCATACACATGAACCGCTATATAATTCCAGGTGGGAACATTTTCATGATCATACCACGAGGAAGATATATAAGCATGCGGTCCCGAAAAAATGGCCAGTACCTCGGAATCTTCTTTAAACTTTTTCCATTGTGGATTTGCTCTGGCGATATGTCCCGTCAGTTTCGTTTCATCGTCTGAAAATTCCATCGGGATATGTGTAGCAAGTATTTTCTGATCGGCGTTGCTGATTAAAATACCAAACCCATGGTGCCGGATAAAAGCTTTTATGCTGGAGCCATCGTTATTTTGAAATTGTTTTGGTGTATACATAAGCGGGTGTGGTTTCGTATTTGGTCAGGATGAATTTGTTTATCGCAATTCTTTTTTCATAAGCAAATCAGTTTGTAAATCGTTACCCACCATAAACGGATGTGAGCCGAATTTTTCAAAACCCCATTTCTCATAAAAAGACATGGCGCGGGCGTTGTGTTCCCAGACGCCGAGCCAGATCACTTTATTTCCATTTTCGGTGGCGAAGCGAATACAAGTTTCCATTAACATCTTGCCAACCCCTTTTCCCACGTAGGATTGCAAGGTGTAAAGTCGCTCTAACTCAATGATATTTTCTTCATCTAGGCCTTCCGGCTGTTCGAGCTTTCTCATCTTTGCGTAGCCAACAGCGGTTTCGCCATCGCGTGCAAGGAAGAATTGATTCCTTTCATCACGTAGCTCAAGGAGAAGCTGGTCTACTGTAAAGTTCTTTTCAAGATAGGCTTCCATGTCGTCAGCTGTATTAAAAGACTCGAAGGTCTCAAAAAAAGTTGTCGCCCCAAGGGAAGTCAGAACCTCGACATCAAGCAACGACGCGACTTTTACGGTCATTTTATCAACTGTATTTTTTAGTGTTAATTCCATTTTGATGTCACTCCGTTTATATAGCATATCAACCGGAACTTCAACAAAGCCAAGTTTCTTATACAGTGAAATGGCAGGAGAAAGTATTCTGTTTGAGTAAAGTATTATTTTATGTGCATTCTGTTCTTTGGCTTTTTTAATGGCGGCATGGGCAAGAGCAAATCCTATTTTTTTGCCACGATATTTTTCGTCTACAGCCATCTTGGTGAATTCATATACACCGGGTGACACAAACTTCAAGGCTACTGTAGCGGCTATAGTGTTGTTGTATACAGCCATTAGAATGGATCCACCCTTTTCGATAATGTGGACATTGGGTTGCTGCAGAACTTCAATATCGATTGGTTCCATTGAAAAATGTTGCTCAATCCATTCCCGGTTTAACTTCTCAAACCACGGTTGGTGTTCTATCTTGTATTCTATAATATCAAGAACTACATTCTCCATGGATTGCGGGTTATTGGCTGGTTATGTTTTAGAAATTCACCATCTATTATTAAAAGTTTTACACCGTTTTTGGTATGCGAGCGATGCAGAGAAACATCGTCGGATAGTTCATAACTCATTCCTTCAGAAAGGGTAAACGTACGCCCATCAGAAAGTTCAGAGATCATTTCGCCCTCAAGGCAGTAAACAAGATGACCTTTTGCGCACCAGTGGTCTGCGCGGTAATCTTTTGAATACTCAACTATACGTATTCTGAACGTTTCGTGTTGAATTGTTTTCCATTGGGCAAGACCGGTTTCGCCGTCGTGATGGGTTGCCGGTATAGTATTCCAGTCAATGGTTTGAAAATATATAGGGTTCATAAAGGGTATTATCGGGAGAACTGTGCTTTCCAATATTTGCTCAAGTGATATCCGCGGTTTACAATGTATATCCCAGCCACGGTAATGCCAATCGCCACAGCAATTTTTACGTTTAGTTTTTCGTCTAAAACAAGCCATCCTAAAATGACCGCTACAACGGGATTGACATATGCATATAAGGATAAAATAGTCATCGGTAATTTTCGCAAGGTGTAGGAATAACAAGCATAGGCGATGATGGAACCGAAGACGATAAGGTATGAAAGTGAAATCGCTGCTTCTGCTGACCAGGTCACGCCATTAAAATTGTCAAACAATAGTGAACAAGGTATAAGCCATATTCCACCAAAGAACATTTGAAGTGAAGCATTGAGAAACAAATTGCCTTCTGTGTTCTTCTTTTTTAACCAAACACTTCCACCGGCCCAGCTTACCACAGCCACAAAGATCATGAGAATGCCCACCTGATACTCAAGTTTTGAGAACTCGCTGACGTGTTCGCCAAAGATCATGATAATGCCTACAAGCCCTACCGTTACTCCCAATACTATAGGTATCGTTGGTTTCTCTTCACGATTTACAGTAAGGTTTATAAGAATCACCATCATGGGCATGAGTGAACATATGATAGCGGCCACACCACTCGGTATAAGTACTTCAGCCCAGGCAACCAGACCATTACCCATAGATATCATAAAAAATCCGGCGATTGCCTGGCGAAAAATATTCTCCTTCGAAGGCATTGCAGCTCTTCCAATGGTAAGTACTATGCCGCCAAGAATAATTCCTGAGATTAGCTGTCGGATAATTACAAAAAGGAAGGGAGGAAAGTGAAGGACACCAATTCGCAGTGCCAGATAGGTTGTTCCCCAGATTAAACAGATGGCGCCGAGTGCCAGATACGCGATCAGTAAATCTTTTTTCAAACGGTTACGGTTATTGTGAATGATTAATTCAAAACTTCCTATAAATACGTTGAAAAAACAGTTTCAGTTTTGTTTATTTTGACCAGATCAGTTTAGTCTTTAACATACCTATCCATAAGGATAACTCTCTTTCCATCAACTAACACGGCCAGTGAGTGCGGCTCTAAATCATTTTTGAAAAGTTTGTGAGAGGGTTGACTTTGACTCTTTCAAGACTTACCTAGGATTGAAGGAATAGAATAGAACAGAATATGGAGGATAAAACAGGGCTTTACTATCGCGAAGAAGGATTGGCTTCAGAAAATTGTGCTGTTTGCTCGGAAGGTCTGCTTCCACCTTTGAATAGCCACTTGATTGCATCAAAAAGTTTTAGCAGAGGGAAAATTATAGGATAAAACACCAGTAGGGCTAGCCATGAAATCAAAAATAAAATATTGGACTTTAACGCGCTTGCTGCTCCAATAAATGCTCCAAAGGAGTAGTTTTTAATAAGTAGTAGAAGTGTGTAATTGAGGCAGAAAAATCCCTGAATACTAAAAAAAATTAGCTCTTTTAATTTCCTAAAGGGTTGATCTGCAAACGCTTTTTTTCTATGATAAAAATGCATGCTGTATAAAAACTTAAAAGTCTTTATCATTCCGTAATTGAATAACTGTGGTTGATAGTCTTTTGACGGCCCTGTTATTAAAGTATCGGCGCAATAGTAGGCATTATGGGTATGAAGTACTTCCATCCAAAAATCAACATCAGCGTAAAAGCCATAGGTATCTTTTAGTAAACCTTTTTCTTTTAGGAGGCTCTTTTTTACCATCGCTTCACCGAACACTGGTGAATCAAATCTCCATCGCCTGAAGAACACTTCTTTGAGAAGATAGTCTTTATTGACGACTCCTTCAGGAAATTCTTTATACTCAGAAAGTAACTTGTCTTCTCCATCCGCTACACCAATTGAATTAAAGACAAAGCCCACGGATTCATTCTGTGAGAGGGCGGCGTACCATTGGGCAATAAGATCTTTTCTGAAGCGATCGCCGTCGTGAAGGATTGCAACATAATCGTAACGTGACTGCTGTATGCCAAAATTACAATTAGCAGGCATGCGGAGATTACTCTTGTGTCCGAAGTATTTTATTCTACTATCCTTTGCTGCAAAATCAAGACAAATTTTTTCAGTATCATCTGTAGAACAGTCATCACAAATGATTAACTCAAATTCAGTAAAACTTTGATTCAAAATATCCTGAATGGATAATCGTAATCTCTTTGCTCTGTTATAGGTAACTAAGACGATACTAACCATAGAGTTTAAAATTTCTTACTTACGTACAGTAATTACGTGAACCAAGGATACAAATCTAACAACTTACAACGTCAAATATGCATTGGGCATAGGTAAATCGTTTATTGATTAGATAACCTCAATATTTACGAGGTTGAATACCAAACGACATGCCGCGATCAAGAATACATAGCGAAGAGCAGAATAATATGGTTAGAGTTTTTGGTTCAGCTTATCCCTAGTCGTTACAACGATTGCAAAATTTAAAACGGGTTAATTCAATTACTATCCAAGATGATTTTTGGGCCTTTGCACAGGGCCAGTACCACACTTATGAGTGATTGGGAAGTTTTTTCCCCATCCATATACAGAAGCGGGAATCTTTTACTTGATCGACTTATTTCAAAACGTTAACGTTTCGGAGGAAGGAAGAACTCGGCCGCAGCTGGTAGCGGACTTAAATCGTTTCAAAAGATTGAATGATCGTTAGATTGAATGATTGTTTGAAACAGAGAGAATGAAATGCGTTTCAATTTGTTCAGTGAATAGAAACTTGTTAACCTTTTCGCGCAGGCTTAAAACTATTTTTTGCCGATAAAAAAAAGAGTTTAGTGAAGTTATCACTAAACTCTTAGCCAATAAATATTAGACAACCATCACCAACTATTATATAGACACTATATAAATGAATCACATGCGGTATAACCAAAAATGCTTTGAGTCAAACCTACTTCCGGTCTGATTCCAAAATCATTGTTCCGGTAGACCAATCGATTGTTACACCTAGTCTTGTATTAAAAGATGTTTCTCTTCTTAGATCCTGAATAGCGAGATTAACACCTTCAAGATTTGAAGCGATTTTTCCAGCTAACGATTTTAGGGGATTGATGTTTTCCATACCCTGTTGTTTTGTTTCTTGCTTTTTCATGTGCTTAATAATTTTGAGTTAGAGGACACACGCAGTGGTCAAAATTCGCGCCATTTCATATTACAAAGCAACGAGCTTTAGGATCGTTATTCAATGATGGCTGTTGGCTTTTCGAATGATCTTAATCATCCCTTTATTACCAAAGCCGTTGAGACTAGTGTGCGGTTGGAAAACGTAATATGGCAGATTTATCCAGAATTACGGGTAAAATATATTCTGATAGAGAAATTTATAGGTGTACCATGTAGAATTCTTTCCCTGCACAAAAAGAAATTTTCCCCAACATTGCGCCATGGGCTTTATGCTTTTGATTACTTATCCTCGGCATCATTTCTTGCTGGATTATATTCTTCTTCCCAGAATTCCGCATCTTCAATACCCAATGTTTTAGGATTAAACACGGGGCTATCGGTAGTTTTCTTTTGATTTTCATAATCCACCAGTGCGCGAAGCGCAGGTTTTTGAAGTATCAAAATGGCAATTATGTTTAGCCATGCCATCAAACCAACTCCAAGATCACCTAAATCCCATGCAAGCTTAGCTGTTTTTACACATCCTGTAAAGACGGCTGCTACTATCCCTACTTTAAGTAAAAACATAAGTGCTGGTCCACCCCGGGCATGGGTGAGGTAAGCAACATTTGTTTCTGCAATGTAGTAGTAAGCCAGCAAGGTTGTGAATGCGAAGAAAAATAATGTAATGGCCACCACATAACTTCCCACACCACGATAATCAAAATCAAAGTCTTCCCTCCCACTAAACGCTTTATCAACTGCTGCCTGCGTATACATGGCACTGCCATCTACATGTTTCACTCCATCTTGCATATAGTATACACCGTGGTCGACAATCAATTCAGCACCGGGCCCTTTTACATTGTACATACCTGTACTCAAAATCATAAAGGCTGTTGCAGAGCACACAAAAAGTGTGTCGATATAAACAGAGAAAGCCTGAACTAGTCCCTGGTCTACAGGATGAGAAACTTCTGCAGCCGCTGCAGGATGTGGGCCGGTTCCCTGTCCGGCTTCGTTAGAATAAACACCTCGCTTAACTCCTATAGAGATCATCGCTCCCGCAATTCCTCCAAAGGTCGCATTTAAACCAAAAGCACTTGAAAATATTAAACTGAAAATTGCTGGTACTTGCTGGAAATTCATCACCACAACAATGAGAGCAATCAATACATAGGCAGCCGCCATAAACGGAACTACGTATTCGGCTACACGCGCTATGGTTTTGATACCTCCGAAGATGATCAATCCTAATAGGAATGCTAAAATCGCACCCGTCCACGTATGATCAAGATCAAAAGCGTTGTTAACAGCCGATGCAATACTATTGGCCTGCACGCCTGGTAACAATAGACCAGTTGCCAATATCGTAGCAATTGCAAAAACGATAGCATATACTTTTCCAATGCTTCTGTTCTTAATTCCTCTTTCTATATAAAACGCGGGTCCACCACGATATTGCCCTTTTTCATTTCGCTTATATATCTGAGCAAGTGTTGACTCGACGAACGCTGATCCGGAGCCAAGAAATGCTACCAGCCACATCCAGAAGACTGCACCGGGTCCTCCTATATATATGGCCGTAGCGACACCGGCAATATTTCCGGTTCCTACTCTTCCCGAAAGAGAAACCGCTAATGCCTGAAATGATGATATACCGGCACTTGATTTTTTCCCTTTAAACATCAAGCGAATCATTTGCCTAAACAGCCTCACCTGAAAGAAGCGCATCCTTACAGAAAAATAGATGCCCACCAGAAGTAATAAATAGATGAGGGCATCACTCCATATAACTGCATTGGCAACGGAGACAAAATTTTCAAGAAATTCCATAAGTTTTTTGCTATCAAAATTAGTTTGTGAGTCGAAAAAAAACACATTGACTTACAGCGAAACTAATCGTAATAATGGATTATTTAAAATAATTGCAGGAACATCGGCGCAATACGGTGATAAATATGCCTTAGTGCACGGCGTTACTTTGCTGGTTTTTTGCTCATACATCAGTTATAAAGTCATTCTATTTTAAACCTCCATGGTTTGAGCAGAATCTTTCCTATGGACGGGACAGATTTCTTTCAGATCAAATGATGAACCGGCTGTATATTTAAAGCGAATTATATTTATGTGAGTGGTGATCCGGGATGTTCACATCTTCAATTGACATTTGACTAAAGTATCCTTGGAAATTCATTTATAGCAGTAGCGAAAAGATAATCATGTTGGTTTTCTGATTGAAGGTCGCGATCAGACTTTGGATCTGCTGATGATTTAGAACTGGCACACCTCTTTCTATTCCTTAATCACCCATAATTTTGAGAAAGATGCCTGTCACTGATGACAATATCCCCAGACAATGGCATGAGTTTGCTCCGCCATTGAAAAAAAATCATCTTGTTCATTCATTGTGATCTTGATTCATATTCAAGTGCCTGGAATTTTGAATGAAGCGTAGAGAAAATTAAAAAAAGCTAACTACAATTTGTCGATCTTATGAGATCGTATGATTAATTCGGTGATCATACATCAAACCTGCATAAAAGTTTGTATTCCAACATAACTAAGTTATATTTGTAAGTCAATTTCACAAAGAATTTTCTGAAATGAAGTTGATTTAAATCTTTTTACAAACTAAAACTAAAAACGCTATGGCAAAAACAGCGAAGAAGTCAGCAAAGAAAGCAGTTAAGAAAACTGCTAAGAAAGCAGCAAAGAAAACTGCTAAGAAAGCTGCTAAGAAAAAGAAGTAATCCGTTAAGGAAACTTAATCAAAAGGCTGCCCATAATTCGGCAGCCTTTTTTGTGGAATAGAAATACTCGTCGCCCACACTATCCCCGTCTTGCTTTAGCTTCATTGTATTTTATTGCATAATTTTCTGTTGCTGTTGACTTCATTTCTATCAGCATCTCATGAGAAATCTGAAAATTTTCCCAAAATTATTCCTCTCACATATCGTCCTGGGTTTGCTGGCGATCATTCCTTTATCGTTCATTTTTTATTTTCTGCTGCGAGAGACCTTAATGCAACGCACGTTGGACCAGCTTTCATCCATTAATATTCTTAAAAAAGACCTTGTGGAGAGCTACTTATTCAGGTCTAAACAAAATCTTGAGGCTTTAGTAGTGGAGGATAAATTCCTGAACATTTATCAGGGTATTTTAAACCACCCCGTTTTTTTCAACGAGAATAATGATCTAGTTGACATAAAAAATTTACGTGAGCTATATAACTTCAAGAACATCCATGTTTTTGACATGCATCACAAGCAGCTTTTTAGTACAGATGAAGAAATGTATCCGGAGGATTTGTTGATCAATATCGATTCCGCTATTTCAGGGGAGCGTGGAAGAATACGCATTATCGACGCATCACACTATGCAACTGATGATGAGACATTACTTTTCTATTATATCCCTATTATCAAAGACTCTGCCTCTGTCGGGATTGCTCTCGTTCAGGAAAATTTTAGAAAAATTCAAACAATCTTATTGGAAACGACAGGAATGGGCAGTACCGGTGAATCGTACATAGTAGGGCAAGATTTCAACATGCGATCCACATCGCGATTTTTTCCCGACAGTTTACCAGGTTTGATAAAAGTTAAGACTGAGGCTGTAAAAAATTCTTTTTCAGGGCAACCCGGAAGAGGAATTCTTCTTGATTACCGGGAGGTGCCGGTATTAAGTGCTTACAGAAGTATAGAAAATCAGGACTTGAGATGGGCTATCATGTCCGAAATAGATGTCGCGGAAGCTATGCGGCCTATTCTTAAACTCAGAAACTATCTTATTGCTGTTACTGTATTGATGATACTTTTAACTATTGTAATTACTTATTTTTTGTCCAACGCGATTGTCGGACCAGTGTTGTTGCTAAAAGAAACCATAGTTCAACTTTCTTATGGAATAATTCCTTCCCGCAGGTATACTGATACGTCCAGAGATGAAATTGGTGAAATGGCAAGGGCAATCTATCAGCTAACCAATGGGCTGGAGCAGACAGCAGCATTTGCAAATGAAATTGGTTCTGGAAATTTTGAAACTGATTTTCAAAAACTTAGTGATCGTGATGTACTAGGTACAGCACTCATTCAAATGCGGGACGAACTTCGCGGTTTTCATGAAAAAGAAATGAGGTTGGCCAGGGCCAGGGCTTCAGCTTTATTAGAAGGGCAGGAGAATGAACGAAGAAGGATTATTAAGGAACTACATGACGGCGTAGGTCAGATGCTTACCGCTATACGTATGCAGGTAGATACGCTTGAAGGTGAAGGTGATCTCAAGAATGAAATCAAGGAACAGATTAATGCAGCGGTCACCGAGATCAAGAGAATATCATATCATGTAATGCCACAGGCGATAGTCGACTTCGGTCTGGAAGCAGCATTGAATGGTCTGTGTGAAACCGTAAAAAAATACTCTTCCATTTCGATTGACTTTCGTTATGTTCGTGAGGTGGAACAAAAGCTAGACTTTGACGTTACCATCGCAGTGTTTAGAATTGCACAGGAAGGACTTAACAACATTATTAAACATTCCCGGGCCACTCAGGTCAACTTTTATTTACTTGACAAAGGTGACGAAGTTTATTTGCTGCTGGAAGATAACGGCATTGGCTTTAATGTAGTCGACAGTGGAGCCAGTACAAGTTCGGGGTTACGTAATATTAAAGAGCGCGCCATGATCTTAAATGGAACTGCAGAAATACACAGTACGCCAGGTACAGGAACCATTATTGAGATTCACATTCCGACACCTTAGTTTTTAGACTTTCATGAAAAGGATTAAGATATTGCTGGCCGACGATCACCCTCTTATCCGGGCAGGATTTAAGTCTCTGCTGGGCAAGACCGAACGTTTCGAGATCGTGGGGGAAGCTGAAAACGGTAAGGAATTACTTGAGTTGGCTATCATTTTACAACCTGACATCATTTTATCAGATATCAGTATGCCGGTATTAAATGGCCTCAAGGCACTTGAGAAACTCGCAAAACAACATACGGGTATAAAATTTATTATCCTCACGATGCATGAGGAACGTGAATATATACTTCACGCACTTAAAATTGGCGCATCGGGGTATTTACTTAAGAATATTGAGCAGATTGAACTGGAGCGCGCTATCATTGCTGTGTTTGAAGGAGGTAAATATTTCAGCCCGATAATCACTAATATTCTTGCTGAATCTTTTGTGAAACCAGAAGTGGTCGAACTGGGGGATCTCACCCCTCGCGAAAAGGAGGTTCTAGAACTGGTGTCGAAAGGAAATAGTACCAAACAAGTTGCTGATATCCTGGGAATCAGCATTCGCACAGTGGAATCCCACAGAATTAATATGTTGAAAAAACTGAAAGCAAATAACACCGCCGAATTAATCAAAAAGGCCATAGAAATGCGGATTTTAGACTAATTATCCAGTATTCACCTACCCTATCCGTATAAATACGGATACGAAACTAGTGAACTCCCTGATCGATGCCGCTCGTAGCCAGCCGTTTATTTGTATAGAAACAAATGAACAACAGCTATGAAAAATACAATCATGAAAGTATCGAAAAAAGTGGGGTTATTAGGGGTGTTCTTAGCAAGTGCTGCATTTGCATATGCTCAAACAAATCCTAATCCAGCGTGGACTACCTCCAAAGATGTGCAGAAGGTAGCAAATAAGAAATTGTTTGAAGATGAAAGCCTCCGTGCTTCACATATACAAGCAAGACCGGTTAGCCCTACCTGGGTGATTTCCAAAGGAGTTCATCGCACCGAAGGTGATAAAGAAGTTGCACAAGGTAACGTTGAATCAAAAGGAATTCCTACGTGGACAATCTCCAAAGGTGTTCAACGTATCGGCAGAAAATAAAGGTAGTAAGACACTATAGTTAAAGTCGATTAATTAACAAAATATAATCTCCGCTCGTCACTGGGTGGAGATTTTTATTGATACAACTTCCGTTATTCTGAAAAATCCAAGTCTGGATTTACTTAAATAACAGTTTCGTTTTTGTTAATTTTGATCGGAACAGTTTCATGAGTTTCCGTTCCAGTTTAACAAATTACATTTCCCCTTTAAATCTACTCAAACAATGAGGGAGCTCCTTACAAAACCAGATCACAAGTATGCTGAAGTAGCAGAACGCATTGAAATGCTGATCGAGAAAGCCGTGTTAAAAGTAGGTGACAAGCTGCTTTCTATTCGTGCATTAAGCAAGGAGCAAGGTATAAGTTTAAGCACGGCATTTCAGGCCTACTATTTATTGGAGAGCAAGGGACTAATTGAAGCCAGGCCGCAATCCGGATACTATGTGAAATATTCGCCGGAACATATTCTTGATATGCCAAAGGTATCCGAACCTATGGATGATGCACTGCCGGTGACAATTGATGATATGATTAATAGCGTCTACGTCGATTTGAACTCAAAGAGCTTGTTGAATTTTTCTATGGCGGCACCTTCAATATCGCTATTGCCAACCGCTAAACTAAATAAGGCGGTTGTTCATTCATTGCGTCAGTCTAAGACAAGCTGCCTCCATTACGAACATATACAGGGTAATGAGCTACTCCGACGGCAAATTGCACGGCAGGCCTTCAACTGGGGAGGAGCACCAGGCGAGGACGATATTGTTGTCACCGCAGGTTGTGTGGAGGCGTTAGCACTTTGTATAAAAGCGATCACAAAGCCAGGTGATGCCGTGGCCATAGAAAGCCCGACTTACTTTGCCATTTTTCAGTTAATGCAAAGCCACGGCTTGAAAGTACTGGAAATTCCAACTGACCCTGTTACAGGTATGGACATTCATTACCTCGAACAGGCAATTTCGAAGTTTGATATAAAGGCTTGCCTCGTTGTAAACAACTTCAATAATCCATTAGGAAGTTGCATGCCGGATGATCGCAAGAAACTCCTGGTAGTGATGTTAGCAAAAAAAGAAATTCCGCTTATCGAAGATGATATCTATGGAGAACTCTACTTTGGAAAAACCAGACCAAAGACATGTAAGACGTTTGATAAAAAGGGATTGGTATTACATTGTGCATCTTTTTCAAAATCATTAGCTCCAGGATATCGGATAGGCTGGACAATTCCGGGCAGATATAAAGATGCCGTTCTTCGTTTGAAACGAATGCATACTGTCTCCACTAATACGCTGGCGCAGGTAGCTGTTGCCGATTTTCTTAATAATGGGCGGTTTGAATTACACCTCCGGCATTTGCGCAGGGCTCTGCATACGCAATCGTTACGATATATTCAGGCAGTTTGTGAATATTTCCCCGAGGATACCTGTATCACTCGTCCGCAGGGAGGGTTCACGTTGTGGATTGAGATGAATAAAAAAATCAACGCTTATAAATTTCACAAACGTGCATTGAAACAAAATATCGGCATTGCTCCGGGACAAATCTTTTCTTCCCAGGGTAGGTTTGAAAATTGTTTTCGAATCAGTTATGGGGAACCGTGGAGTCCGAAAATTGAGGAAGGAATCAAAACCCTGGGCAAACTTATGCGTGAATGGAAATGACGTTTGAAAAAAATCAAACCCGACACTACAAGTTCTTTTCTGTAAGGTGCTTACTAAACCTTTTTGATTCTTCTGCATATCCATTCTTCTTGTAAAAGTCATGCGTCGATGTACGGCTTAGGTTACTCGTTACTTCAACCTTCGTGCACTCTTGCGAGACAAGAAATTTTTCAGTAGCCTGAAGGAGTTCTTTTCCAATACCGCGCGATCGAATATTTTCATCAACACAAAATGCTGTTATTCTGCCGATGTATCCCGGAGAATGAAAGATGCTAAACCAGTGTAGGGAAATGAATCCAACCGTTTCACTTTTGATAGTCCCGACAAGTAAGTGATACTTTTCGTTTGAGTAGTCTGAAATTTGTCTGGCGACGAAAGTTTCGTCGTGTGGCGGATAACCGAGTTGTGTTAGCAGTCTGGAAATTTCCGCTGAATCCTGCAGTGTCGCTTGCCGAATGATCATTCCTGAATTTACAAAAAAATAAACCGACGCTAATCATTGTTTCTTAATAAAACGGTGGAGTTCTACTCGCAACGCCTTACCTAAGGTTTTAATTAAATTATCATAAGTTTTTTATGAAGTCCGCGTCTGAATTTAGAGCATCCTTTTTCGAAAGAAAATTTCCGCAATCGTTGTAGTTGTCGCCAGATGATATAAAATTACATGGAACAACTATTCATTGTTGCCTTTCGTTAAGTTTGCATGGTGTTAGTGGCATAAATCAAAGTGACGCCATTGACTTACATTAAAACTTATGAATATGATACAGTTTGTTGGACTAGCAGCAGGAATGTTAACAACAATAGCTTTTCTCCCACAGGTTATTAAAACCTGGAAGAGCCGTTCTGCCAAGGATTTATCACTTGGCATGTTTTCTCTTTTTTGTCTTGGTGTAGTGCTATGGTTGGCTTACGGAATTTTGGTAAAAGACATACCAGTGATAGCGGCTAACTTATTAACCTTGATGCTTGCCTCTACACTTTTATTTTTTAAACTCCGGTTCAAAGACTGATTTGGTGCCATTGCGTTCGGGTATACCGGCGATGGAGGAAATAAATCACGATCATTTGTACAGGTATCATACCTATTAAAAGAAGGGGTTGCCTGGCTAGCAGGTAATGGACCATACCTAGAATTGCTATCAATAGAAATGTCAGTATGCCACGAAGCAGATTTCCAGTCTGAGTGCGTACGTTTGGTGCCATCGACAGAGGAACGTGGCGTTTGTTTATAAGTGCCAGGGTCAGCAACATCAAAAAGTTATTAAAGAGGCCGAAGATAATGTCGTCCCACGCGGCAATGCCCCATACGAACAACACTAGCGTGCTAATGGCAATGTATCCTGGCAGAAAGAGTTTAACAAAAATGGCTTTCAGTGTTCCGGCCAGAATTTCACCAGGTTTAATTATCGGTGTTGAAAAATATATCCAACTGGCTTTGAAATCATCAGAGTATGGAATTTCGTAGAGTGCGACTTGTAAAACCATTACCGTGAGGTAAAGTAATAACAGGTGATAGTCTGAATTAGGGAGATTAGCCCACGTTGTAGCAAAGTCTTCCTTACCTCGAAGAAGGA
Organism: Chryseolinea sp.; assembly: GCA_041747735.1. Lineage (GTDB taxonomy): Bacteria > Bacteroidota > Bacteroidia > Cytophagales > Cyclobacteriaceae > Chryseolinea. The sequence goes on along the minus strand of JBGTEP010000059.1, from coordinate 43,207 downwards.
ATATTAGTCCGAAGATTATGATATATCCGAATGCCGGATAAATCTTTAATTTAATCTTCCGGTCGCGTGCAAGAATCTTATAAATCAGATTGAATGCGCCTTGCTCCGCAGCGGTACTGGTTATCCAGGACGAGATTCTGCTTACAAGACCATCCTTTTCTTTTTTGTGTTTTTCTATTGGTTGAATACCGCCGTTTAATGCTCCAAGTTTTTTGCTAAATACTGGTGTGAGGTATCTACTCACCAGGTAGGCGCTGGCGGGAGGTAAGCTGATCGCGCAAATTGCAAGTCCAATATGTTTTGCGTCGACGAAGCCGAAATGGGTAAGCTCAAGCATTCCCGCCATCCACACAGGGGGAAGTAAATAGCTCCACCATTTAATTTCGAATACATACGTCTCCATGTCGAGTCGTTCCATAATTCTGGGTAAGATCTGATATCCTCCCATGATCGCTACAGCCATAAAAATCTGGAATGAGTTAATGACATTCCGCAGTTTTTCTTCGCTTGCAAATTGAAGTATTAGCAAATAAACAGCATTCGTTAGGACTAGTGCGGTTATGATCGACAATACCAGGGCGAGTAGAAAGAAAACAGTAAGCATTCCACCATACTTCAAAAGCACCAGGATTATCGGGAATACCGAAAGAGCAAAAGTAAGCTGGCCAAGGTACAGCAAGATGTGTGTTATACGCGAAACAAAAAGTGTTCTCCCGTCAACGGGACGGGGAAGGATGATGGTGTTATCACTTGTGTCGAGCAAGATTGAAGAAAAATCGGTTATCAGGGTCATCGCAACCATCACCATGATGTATGCAAAGAAAAAAATCATGGACAGCATAAAAGACGGAATACTATACATCGCAAGTGCTACAAACCCGCCAAAAATCGCATAGAAAAAAAGTGTCATCAGAAAAGCGTTGCCTGACTCGGTGTTGCTTTTTCTGCTGAATGAAATGTGTTGCCGCCTGCTATCTATCAATAGTTTAGTTGCGACAATGGCACGTAGCTGACTATAGTCTACCTTTATCAGCCTAAAGGTCCAGGTAAAAAAGTCAAGAAATTTTAAGAGATAAGTCTCCATAAAATCAGCTTTCGAGAATATTGATAAATTCGCCAGCCGACGTTTCATGTGCGTTGCTACCGGTAAGATCTGTAAATATTTTCTCCAGCGATCCTCTGGCTTGGGTATTCAGTTCATTAAATGTGCCGTTGGCGATCATCTCTCCTTTATTGATAATCATAATACGGTCAGATATTTTCTCCACTATATCCATCAAATGTGAGCTATAAAAAATGGTTTTACCGCTTCTTCTTAACTGAATCAGAATCTCCTTAACCAGTATAACAGCATTGGCATCCAGACCGGAGAGAGGTTCATCTAAGAATAAAATGGAAGGGTTGTGGATCATTCAGGCAATGAGGAGTACTTTCTGACGCATACCCTTAGAGAAGGTCGTCATCCTTGAATCGATGTAATTACTTAATTCAAAAACGTTAAGAAGTTCCTTCGCTTTCTTGCCAACAACTGAACGATCCATTTTGTACAACTGACCGACAAAGTGTAAATATTCAAGTGGGGTTAGCGTTTCGTAGAGCGCTGCGTTTTCAGGAATATATCCAATTCTCTTTTTAACCTCAAGAGCATCTTTCCGGATGTCCATACCCAGCACCATAGCTTCTCCTTCAAAATCCGGGATAATACCGGTGAGGATTTTTATGGTTGTGCTCTTACCTGCACCATTCGGCCCGATATAGCCAATAATTTCTCCTGCTTGAATGGATAAGTTTATATTCTGAAGTACCGGAACCGTATAGCTTTTTGATAGTTTGTATGTTACAATAACGGAAGATAAAGGTTCCATGAAGAGCAGCTTTTATGTTCAACAAGTATAAGCATTCATTGTTTCATGACTAAAAAGAAAGGTTATAATTTTACGCTCTTTACTATATTCGTATGGACCATTAACATGATTCATTTAGACGATCATTAGCTACGGGTTAGTCGATAACCCTAGAGTTTAAGCAATGCCGAATATATGTTAGCTCGTCCGTAGAGGGAAGGGACCTCCCCCAGATGTTCGACCTGTGTAAATCCTGCAGCGATAGCAATTCTTTTCAATTCCTTATATGGTATTGGATATGGCACCCATGAATTTCCTGTGAGGAGATCGTATTCAATTATAATAATTATCCCTGTCGGCTTCAGATTCTTTTGAAGCCGGTTCAAAATGTTTGATTTTTCCTCAATGAAATGCAGGGAATTTGCCATTACGATTCCATCGAGCTGTTCAATGTTAAGATCGGTTGAGTTGAAATCAACGAGTAACTTTTCGACAGAAATATGTTTAGATGAAATATCAATAACGTTAAGGGATGATTGATCAATATCAACAGCATAAATCGTACTTCCGCTTTCTGATACAGCTGCCAAAGCTTCGGTAAATAATCCCTTTCCTGCGCCCAAGTCGGCCCAGAATTGTGGTTTATTATTTTTCGTAACACCCTTTTCAATCAAGCCAATCGCTGTAGATAAATCCATTTAAGCAATTTAAGAATAACGGTTTGATAAATGTGCTTACAACCTCTTTGTCACAATAGGTGTCTCCAAAGCAAATTCAACAAAAGATTGATCTGTGGAAATTGCAACCTGTTTTCATTCTTGCCGTTACCCTTATTGCCAGAAATAAATTGATCTGATTTTTATCCAACAGTTACATGAAGGTTTTTTGTTTGATTCTTTTTTCTTTCGCTCACTTTAACATCTGCGCGCAATGGCAGGGCTTTAAATTAATCCAGACAATACCGGTTCAGGAACGACCTGTGAACATCCTCGTTGGAAAAGCAGATCACGATGCCTATTCAGATCTCATTGTTATTCCTCCAGCAGCGGCCCAATACATAAGTGTTTTTAAGGGCAGCCGGAATGGATTTGTCGAAACACCACAGCTGTCGGTACGGGAGGATAACTATAGTTTTTCAGACCGTGGTGACTTAAATGGTGATGGTATTGATGATCTTGTTATTTCAGGGTATTGGAGAAATGGATTTAAGGTTTTTACTGGGAATACCAACGGCGAGTATACTGCAGGGAATTTTTATGGGCTGACGGGGCATGGAAAGAACTTAAAGGTGACTGATATTAATAACGATGGTGCATTGGACGTCGTTGCACTTTCTGGTGGGTCAGGACAACCGATAACATTACATATTTACCATGGTGATAATACCGGTACGCTGCATTTAAAAGGAGTACACAGTTCATTGTTACATACAGACAGAAACATTACGATCGTTGATAAAGATCAAAACGGTCTGCCCGATATTATGGTATCGACTTCATTTCCCCATATCGTTATTTTTTACCAACAATCTGACGGAGCGTTTATTCCCCGCTATTGGCCGCTTGAATTAAAAATCCCTTTTACAAGTAACTACTACCTTGCTGATTTGAATAATGATAGTCAGGAGGATTTAATAGCATATTATTACGCGTATGAAAATCCCGACTTAGGTTTACAATTTCATCGCGGAGAAGCTGATACAGTCTTTCAATCCGAGTTTATCCAATTTCCTTACCATTCAGTCAAACCAGTTAAAATTTTAATGGATGATCTTGATCAGGATGGGAACCTGGATTTAATTATGGATCATGAAGCACAAATTGAAGAGAAGTCAGATACTATCTTTTATTTTTTAGGAAACGGCGATTTCACCTTCCAGGCCCCTAAGTATTTTCTAATGCCTTCTGTGCCTGTTTTTTGGATTGTGAAAGACAGTAATGGAGATGCATTCCCTGATATTATCGCTTATGGAGCTGACGGAACAATCAATGTAGTGGAAAATGCAGGAACGATTATCGGTCAAGAAGAGCCTGGAGAAAATTTGGATATCACGGTATTTCCCAATCCTTTCGAACATCATATATCACTGGAGCTTTCATGTTATCCGGCTACAATAAAAGTCTACACACTATCGGGCCAGGAACTGGAATCTTTACAAATTAATGAGATCACTACACTGAACGCTGGCAATTGGAAAAGTGGAATCTACATTTTGGAAGTAACATCAGATAAAAAAATTGTTTACCGAAAAATTGTCAGGCAGTAGCAACCTGAATCCGACTAACTAAATGTCATTGGTTGTGTTACGCCGAAGGAAGGGGTTAGTTCAAAAAGATTTGCCAGTAATTCATATGATCTGAGCCGGTCTTCCAATTCGTCTGCAAAAGTCGCAATTAAAATTTCATCGACATCAAATCTTGCTGCAAGGCCTTTGAGCTTTTCCGCTACAAAATCCGGAGTGCCTACCACCATGCGCAACCTGTTATACTGGATTCGGGCTAATTCTTCTTTAGTATAGGAATACGATTTAATTGACGCAAAGGAAGGGGCTTCGTCAACTTTACCTTTCTCAATACTCAGTAGTCGATAGTCCATAACTGCCTGCATTTGATTCGCTTTCTCTTCTGTTTCTCCGCAAAACACAAAGACACCAATATTAGCTTTTGGTTTCTGTAATTCATTTGAAGGAGTAAATCGTTGCCGATAGGCTTCGATTGCTTCCGGTCCTCCGACAGGGTTGATAAACAAAGCGAAAGACAGTGCTATTCCAAAATGTGCAGCGAGGTATGCGCTTTCGCCACTTGATGTTAACATCCATAGCGCGGGTTGAGTGTCAATCTGCGGAATCGCTTTTACTTTTTCATGTACGGTTCCAGGTTGGGCATTGTCAGTTAAAAATGCTTTAAGGTCCATGATCTGGCGTACGTAATCCTTTGGGTTGAAAGTATTCGACGGATTCAGTAACGATGCAGTAAGTCTGTCTCCACCCGCTGCACGTCCGATACCGAGGTCTATCCTTCCCGGATAGAGTGCTTCAAGCAGTCTGAAATTTTCAGCGACTTTTAAAGCACTATGATTCGGCAACATAATTCCTCCCGATCCAAGCCGTAGATGTTTTGTTTCCGCACCGATCCTGGCTAATAAAACTTCCGGAGCGCCACTTGCTAATGTGCCAATATTGTGATGTTCAGATAACCAATAACGAGTATACCCTAACCTGTCGGCTAGCCGGGCAAGTTGAATACTCTCCTGTAAAGCTTCACTTGCATTTGTGCCTCTTCTTATTGGAGTCTGATCTAACACACTTAATTTTAAAGTCATACCATAAGAATTTTAAACGCCATGCTTAAGTGCCCTATCCGCATAGAAACAATGACTAAACCCACTAATGATTTACAACCTACTTTTAGTAAAAGAAGTGCGAACTTGCGTAATATTTTTTGTAACGGGAGCTAGACTACTCATTAACATTTTCCCGCACGATACTACGCGCCAGAATATCAACTTCTCGATTTAGGTTTGGAGAAGAGGATTTGTTTTGATGAGCGACGACTTTGGTAAAAGTAATCGACATTAAATCAAGAAAGGAAATGAGTTGTGTAACCAGATCTTGATTTTGTATGGGGTTTCCTTTTTTTGTGATGTAGTTTTTCGTGGCCAATTGGTTTCGTCTTTGCGGAATTTGAACTATGTACTGACTATCAGTGAAGACACCAATGGGTTGATCCAACAAATTATTCTTCTGAACATATTCCAGTGCATTCAGCAAAGCGAAAAGTTCCATACGCTGATGGGTTGTATTTTCTTCCTTTCCTTTTAATACAATTTTTTCATTGGAAATAATTAAGATTGCAGCCCATCCGCCGATTTTAACAACAGGGTTACAGCTTCCATCCGTATAAACAATTATATTTTGATCCGGCATAGTTAATCGTTATACTTCCATCTGAACATCACTTTACTTTCAATTTTATTTCTTCCCCTTTAAATTCCGAATTTCCGTGTAGTATGAGTTGCAGAGCAAACGCTTAAATCTCATTTAGTTTTTGAACTACGTCTTCGCAAATTTTATGAGTGAGTAACGTCTGGTCATTAATGGAATCAGTGGTCGACGGAACCTGGAGGGACTTTAAAAATTCCTCAATGATCTGTTCGAATCCCCTCTTAAGCAACATCGGTTCCCAGTCGCTTCCGCCTACCAAAGTTTCATTTTTGTTTTGGTGAATTACCAGATCTGAAACATTATACACGACTCTTTTTTCATCAGATCCGAATACTTCAAGTTTTTCTTCGACGGTTCCGCTATCGCGGTTCATAACACCAACTGCAGTGAAGCCGTTTTTGCCAAAAAGCTGAATTACTACATGATAAAGCAGACCGTCTATTTTCCTCCCGGTGACAAATAAGTCTTCGATTGGGTAAGGAGAAAGAAACAGTAAAGTATCAATTACATGGATGAAGTCATCAAAAATAAATGTCCGTATATCTGCAGGTAGCGAATAGCGATTCTTTTGCATGATGATCATGTTAGGACTCTTCACATCCTTTAACTTCACATACGCAGGTGCATATCTTCTGTTGAAGCCAACCTTCAGCATTAAATTCTTCTTTTTGGCTAGCGCCATTAATTTTTCAGATGAATCGAAGTGATACGTGATTGGTTTATCAACATAGACATTAATGTTGTTTGAAAGGAGTTGCTCAACAATTTCATCGTGGGAAGCTGTTGCAGAATGTACAAAGGCACCCTGGATCCCGCTGGATATTAAGGATTGCAAGGTTTGATGTACATTGTTGAATCTGTAATGATCGCTTATCAGGGAAAGGGTCGCCGGATTTCTGGTAAAGAGATGGACTTCTACTTTGAGCTTGCTGATAACCGGGAGATAAGCTTTTTTAGCAATATCACCCAAGCCAATGATGCCTATTTTTAACACAGTAAGTATAGTGTGATCATTTTAAGGAGAGCGTAGCGTTACTTTTTTGTAAGAAGTTGTTTTTCCTTTATCCAATCGTACGCCTCTGTCATATTTGAAAAAACTCCAAGCTGGACGTCAAAGTCTTTGAATTTTCGTTCTGCATCTTGTTTGAAGTTTTCCATCGGATAGTCTGCAAAAATACTATTGCCCAGGATAACAGCGTGAATTTTAACCTCGCGGTGTGCAAATAACAGATCCTCCCACACATCAACCAACCAATGTTCAGTTTCCTCATCGAGTTCGCCCAGAAGCGTTGTGTCTGCAAGCCACGCAAGCAATGAATAGGAGCTTTTCAGCTTTTTGTACTCTTCTAATACCTTAAGCAAATTAGTTCTGAATTCTTCTCCATCCGTGGCGCGTTTCCATCGGTGACGCAAAACTGGCAGTGAATCATCTAATTCACAGTTTAAATATTCATTATTGAAAATGCTGATCACCATTTTTAAAATTACGTTATTCTGCTGGTTTCTTCGTTTTAAACAAAATAAAAATGCGAATCACTAAGTTACTTCTTTCTCTTTAAGGAGAATGGTTGAAATAAGTAACTTTGTCGTCGTATTTACATGGCTAACAAGTTTGGCCATCAAGTTGTTCAAACGTTACATTATATACGTAAGTATACCTGTTCGAGTATTTCAAACTTCGGAAATTTTTTAGGAATGTTTTCGACTTATCTAAGTTAATTTGATAGTGCGGCAGTTCAGGGTGATGTATAACGGAGTATCCTCGATGTAACCAATAACTGACCGGTATGACGTTGTGTGTGTTCCGCAGCGTGGAAGAGAAGCCCCAAGACGGTTGAAGGGAGTTGTTTTCGCCCTACTCCAACAGGGTTGAGGAGTTGTTCATCTGAGGTTTCCAGGAGTTGCGCGAGTGCTATCTCCACTTGTTCATCAAATCTTTTCATCAAATGTTGTACGGTCGTTTCTTGATTTGGAGGAAGTTCTTCTGATTGAAGATAAGCAAGTTGATCGGGGGTAAGTGGTTTGCTTTTGGCATACGTAAATAATCTATCCAACACTCCGCTTAGATGTTGTAGATGAAATCCTACCGAAGCAACACCACAAGGTTTTTCCCACAGTAATTCTGTTGGGAAATCAGTCATATTTCGGAGTACTTCTTCACGTGACTGCAATAAAGCATGGGCTACAGGCTGCAGGAGTGGTGATATACCTTTGACCGGGCCACGTAGCCACACCTCAGGTTGATCGATGGGTATCATATATGTGGATACTTCTAAGGAAATGAATACAGGTCGTTCAATGAAATGTATTTTAATTACTGAAATCTTCAGTTTCTAATCATCAAACTACAAAAGGAAAATTTTATTTTTCAAATTATGGGAGCGTAATTGGTACTGTGACCTTGGTTTTATCCCACGAGAACTCCATCAAAACCGCAGTTGAATCGCCTCCGAAATTGATAACAAATTGTTCTGTCTCGGACGAGGTTTCATTCCGCGGGACTTCAACCTTAACTACATCAAGGTCGTAGTCAGGCTTAAAGGCACCCCATTGTCCTAGTTCGCTATTCAATGAGACTTCGAATGAATTTAATCCGGGGACAGCATACATTCTGTAAGTACCTGCGTTCACCGGTTTTCCCGCAAACTCAATATTCTTATTGAAGGTTATTTGTGTAGCTTCGTTGGCACCAAGCCTCCAGTACTTGCCATAGGGCTGCAAGGCTCCTTCGGTCTGGTCCCCAAATATCAATCGCCCTTTTTTAAAGGGCTGACAATACACCACCCTAATTTCTAATCCTTCATGACTAAACTCTGTTATTTTAGAGGGGCTGTGTGATCTGGTTGTTAATGCCACGTACACAACCAACCCAATTACAATAACAAGAACGATGGCAATACCGATTAAAATTTTCTTTTTCATGATGATTTTTTTGATAAACTAGTATGACGATGTGTTATGATCTTTACTCAGTAGGGAAACCAAGGGAGGCGTAATCTTGCATCCAATTTGGGATAAAGTTAAAAGGATTTCACGTTCCCACAAGGTTTTCAGCAGGCACACAGCGCGGTTGTACACCCTTTTTGCCCTTTGCGTAATTCGTCTATGAATGCTGAAGTGATCTCTGTAGTTTACATTTCGATTGATCATTGAGCATTCTGAGACATCAAAAACCCTTAATTTATGAAAAAATTATTTTACTTCGTTGCCGTCTGCATGTCTGCCGTTTTGCTGGTGGCAAGTACAAATCGACATGCTCCAAGTGGTGGTTTTGAAAATGGAACACCTGACATCCAATCCATAAGCGCGCTGGCTTTTGGTCCCGACGGTGTGTTGTTTGTTGGAGATTCTAAAAGTGCATCCGTGTTTGCAATTGACACGAAGGACAAGGTGGTTGTAGACAAGGCTCCCGCTGTGGACATGAAAAATGTTGATCAGAAAATTGCTTCGCTTTTAGGTACCACGGCCAGCAACATTGTCATTCAGGATATTGCGGTTAATCCTTTATCTAAAAAAGTATACGCTGCGGTACAGCATTCTAACGGAACCCATGTGTTGCTGTCGATTGAAGGACAAAAGATCGTACCTGTTGATTTAAAAAATATTTCGTACAGTGTGTTTTCGATTAATAATGCGCCTGCAGAAGACGCTAAAGATCAACGAGGCAGGCCTTTGAGGGTTTGGGCAATTTCAGATTTAAAATACACCGATGGCAAAGTTATGGTGAGCGGTCTTTCCAATCAGGAGTTTAGTTCTACATTCAGAGTTATCCCATTCCCATTTACTAGTAAACAAGATCAGGCTTCATTGGAAATCTATCATGCAGCTCACGGTCGCTATGAGACATACTCACCAATTAAAACTTTTACCACTGCTGACTTAAATGGTAAGAAGTACCTTGTCGCCAGTTATACTTGTACTCCCCTTGTTCTTTTTCCGTTAGATGAGTTGAAATCAGGAACGCATGTAAAGGGTAGAACGGTAGGAGAGTTTGGAAGTGGCAACACTCCGCTGGATATTATCACGTTAAAAAAAGGTGACGAATCTATTCTCATCATGGCAAACAGTAGCCGTCCGGTTATGCGGGTGAAATACAAAAATCTTGAGCGTTATGAGGGATCTCTTACGGAACCTGTAACTGAAAGTTATGCGACTGCGGGGGTTGATTTCGTAACACTTCCGTTTGTCAATGTTTTGCAACTTGACAAGCTGGATGATACACAGGTTGTGCTTTTGCAACGTAGGGTGAATGGTGACCTCGATTTGTGGAGTTCGGGGGATAGATGGTTTTAGTTTGGTTCAGGCTCAGGGATAGTGTCGTGCTATTGCTGATGTTCTTTCTTATTATTTGGGGGTGTGCCGGACGAAGCAATAAAAAAGTTGCTCTTTCCGTTCTTTGGGAAAATGATCGTGCCGTGGGCTTGGAAATTCCTAGAGCAAATTTTCCGGATATGCCGGACGATTCGGTAAGTCAGTTGCTCAGCATTCATTTGTTACAGGGGGAGGAGTCCGCTGTATTTGGAGATTTTTCAATCCACGAAGATATAATTATATACAGACCCATTGTCCCTTTCACAAGGGGTTTTATGTATGGGCTCCAGGAAAAAGGTAGATTGGTTTCCAGTATAGCAATTCCGCTTGGTAGCCGCGTTGACGCGCCCACTGTGAATAGAGTATATCCAAGTCAGGATACACTTCCTTACAACTTGTTAAAATTTTATATCCACTTTTCGAAGCCCATGCGTGAGGGTAAGTCACTCCACTATGTGACACTGTTGAAAGATGGAAAGGACACAGTGCATAGTGTTTTTTTAGATCTTCAACCAGAGCTATGGAACAAAGATGGCTCGATATTAACACTGTGGCTCGATCCGGGCAGAATAAAACGACATTTGCAGCCCAGCCAACGTTTAGGCGAACCGCTTAAGAAAGGACATTCTTACCGGCTATTTGTTTCATCAGGCTGGCAGGATAAGAGCGGGAATTCGCTTGTTCGTGATTTCACCAAGGATTTTTATGTTTCGGTTCGTGATAGCCTTTCGCCTGACCCGAACGGTTGGATTTTCAACGTCCCTGAAGCAGGAACCACGCAACCGCTGGTGATCAGTTTAAATGAGCCATTAGATTTTATACTGTTGAAGGAAGCTATCCGGGTAGCCGATTTAAATGGAAATATTTTGTCGGGTATGGTAGAACTCCGGAATGAAGAGAGTACATACATCTTCACTCCTGAAGTGGCATGGCTAAAAGGTATATATGAATTGCAGATTGAATCACGTCTGGAGGATTTATCGGGAAATAATTTGAATCGGCCTTTTGATCGTGATATCTCGACGGTAAAGGCTTTAACGGAAAAGGATGTGTATGTGCGGGAATTCTCGACACAGTAAATTTCTCTGGCGAAGTTCAACATGGAGAATCCTGCAGCGCTGAAGCCTGCTTAACTTTCTATCATAGGAAGCCTCACTTAAGCGCGGGTTACTTACGCTAAGTTGAAGGAACTCTAACCTATAAGGCCCTATAAGTAATTTGAAATTGATTGTTTATTGTACACGTAACGGAATTCAATTTATCTTTACATGAAAAATTCAAATGAATAATAAATTATTTCTATTACTAGTGATTTTTTTTGCTGGCTGCACCGCTAGTCATCAACATGATGGTACGTATGTCGCCAATAAAATTGACACCGGTATAATTACTATTTGGATCTTGAATGGTGACAAACTTACAACCTATTCTATGGGATCAACCGCTGTCGCCGATTGTGATCAGTCGTCTGATAAAATTGAGTTGGAAGATGGTCGTCAATTCGATTTTAATGAAGATGGGGACATCATTCTATCTAAAAGCAGCAATGAAAATTCAGACTACCTTATGGTTAAAATCTCTGATAAAACAGACTACACACCGCGTGATTTGGAAAAAATCATAGACGAAACGCATGATAATTTAAGCGGTAAGGTTCGATAGCTTAGTATGTGTTAGAACCGTTAGAATTTATGTCTGCGGAAGAAACCTGCTGTATTTGATTAGGTCATTTATAAAATTTATCTTTTATACTTAGTAGTAGTTTAATACCTTGAAGTCTTAGGAATGAGCAATTGCAAATTACCGACGACAAACCAAAAACAAACACTTAATAAAATTATGAAAAACTACAACATATCCACTCTCGCAATGGTGTTTGTGATTCTTAGCTTTGAGAGCACCCTTGCACAAAAAAATAAGAAGCCATTGTATACTGCACCCTTTGGTGTACAGGCCTATACTTTCCGGAAAAGTTTTCCGCTTGGAGTCGCCGAGACGCTAGACTCAATCAAGATGATGGGATTTACAGAATTGGAAGGTGGGGGTGGACGTATGCCGCCTGAAGAATTTAAGAAGCTGTGTGATGAAAGAGGAATAAGTATACCTGCTACCGGAACAGGTTATGAAAAACTCGTGTCTGATCCCCAGGCTGTCGTTAAAGATGCAAAAGCCCTGGGAGCTTCATACGTTATGTGTGCCTGGATACCACATGAAAAAGGAAAGTTTAATCTTGATAATGCGAAAAAAGCGGTGAGTGATTTCAATGCGGCCGGTAAAATATTAAAGGAAAATGGATTAACATTCTGCTATCATATTCATGGTTATGAATTTCAGCCGCATGAAAAAGGCACCTTATTAGATTACATGATTGAGAATACAAATCCCGAGTACGTTTCGTTTGAGATGGATGTTCTATGGGTACAGTTTGGAGGGGGTGATCCGGTTGCACTTCTCAAGAAGTATGGAGATCGGTGGAAGCTTATGCATTTAAAAGATCTTAAAAAAGGTGTGCAAAAGGATCTGACCGGAGGTACATCTCAGGAGAATGATGTCGCTCTTGGTACCGGTGAAATTGATATCCCAGGAATTTTAAAGGAGGCAAAAAAAATCGGCATCAAACACTATTTTATTGAAGATGAAAGTAGCCGCGTAAACACACAGGTACCACAAAGCATCGCCTATTTGAAAAGTCTGAAGGAATAATGTTTCTAACACGTTGAAGTCATCTGTTTAAAGGTTGATGACTCATTCTTGCTAAAAAAAACTCTGGACAAACCGACTTGATTCGTCCAGAGTTTTTTGTGCTCAATCAGCTTGAATACTTACAGTGCTTTGATTTTAATATTCTTGAAATAAACGGGCGCACCATGATCCTGAAGGGAAATTGATCCCGTTTTAGATTTGTTCCAGTCTGGATATTCTACCCATTTGCTTTTACTAAATCGCTCCTTGAAATCAGAACTGCCCTCGTCAAATTCCAGCACCTTCTCTCCGTTAAGCCAATGTTCAACGTGTCCATCGTTATAAACAAGACGTGCTGTATTCCATTCCCCAGGAGCGTTTACTTTCTTATCGTTAGTCGCTGCATACATATCGTAGTTGCCTCCAACTTTTTGCTCATCTCTCAATTCACCGTCCCAACCACCATCATCCATTAGCTGAAACTCAGGGCCGGTTTCATAGTCGTGCTGATATTTTGGATCTTCGACAACATGATACAGAATTCCACTGTTTCCACCTGGTGAGAGTTTCCAGTCAACACTTAACTCAAAGTTTCCGAATTTACGTTTTGTAATTAATGAGCCACCCATATCATCAGTACCTTCACCCAGTCCTTCACCGTCACATACGATCACTCCATTCTGAACACTCCACAATGGTCCGACTGTATCCTGGTTAAAGCGCTCCCATCCATCAAGGGTCTTACCATCGAACAATAGTTCCCAGCCTGCGGATTTTTCCTCTTCAGTAAGCTGATTTTCTACCGTTACGGAGGTGTCAGTTGCAGAGGTTTCTTGCTGTGTGCCGGATTTTTGGCAGGAGCTAAACACAAGCATCGCCAGCATGGCAATGCTTGTAAGAAAAGGTTGTAGTTTTTTCAAGGCTTATTCTGTTTGGTGTATTCAAAATTACGCAAATCATTCGGTTCAAAACAAATTATTCGCGTAACACACATTTCGCATTTTAAACAACAGTATGGCTCCGATAGCATCGATCTCTTATCGAGAGAAAAAAATCCGAAAATAAAACGCTGGATGCAGCAATGATTCTTTTTTGTCTACATGGGCTAGAGCATCTACCAATAACTGGTGTATTGGCTTACTTTGACTCGCTTTATTTACCACAAAATTAAATAGCCACGGATATCGGCAAAGTTGTTGTAACGTCCTGCTGATTTTTAATTCTCTCCACATCCGCCTGTAAATCTCCTCATCAAATTGCCGGTTAAAAGAAGATGAAAAATTATTCTGATCGAAACATTTAATAATGTGTTTTGCGGCAACTCTTCCGCTGCGCATTGCATTTCCTATTCCTTCTCCGGTAAAGGGATCAATAAGGGATGCAGCATCACCTGTAAGCAAAAAACGCTCACCCGATATTTTTCTCTTCTTTGATCCTAGTGGTAATCCGTAGCCTTTGATAGATTCCAATGGTTTGGCATTTTCAAACCTGAGTTTTAATTCCGGATGTTCACTGAGAAGTCGTTGAAGGGTCTCTTTAAGATTAATTTTTTTTACCGAAATTTCAGAAGATAGCATACCAATGCCGACGTTAGCTTTATTTTCCGGGAGTGGAAACACCCAAAGATACCCGGGAAGAATATCTTTAAAAAAATATAACTCGATATACTGATGATGATGGAAGTTGGTAACACCTTCATAGTACACACGTAGCCCTGCGCTGTAATGTTTTTTATCGAGCTTGAAATCTCCCAATTGTTTGGCGACAACAGAATGTGCTCCATCTGCTCCCACGATGAGAGGTGCACTGAAGATACCAAGATTCGAATGAGCCTTGACTATGTCAGCTTCTAATTCGATCTTATCGACGCTGCAATTTTCAATCAGATTTACATTGTCAAATTGTTTTATATACTGTACAAGTAAGTTGTCAAAATCAAACCGCGAACATGTATATCCGCATTTTTCCTTTCCCTTATGGATAAATGGAATGTTAATCTCATGAAGATCCGGGGAAACGATCTTGACACCAAATGAAGAAAATTTTGAGCTGAAGGTATCAAACGTGACAGCCAGCTCATGTGACAGAAGGGACAATTGATTGATGACGTCTACACTCAAAGCATCTCCACAGGTTTTATCGCGTGGGAATGAAGCTTTATCTAAAATTGCTACAGATAGTCCTGATTGGGCTAATTCTATAGCGCAGGATGTTCCCGCCGGACCCGCACCTATTATGAGCACATCGAATTTTTTTTCTGATGGATAGTTCACAATGTTGATGGCTACGTTTGTAAATAGTCAGTAATCCGAAGATTTTTTCAGTCCCCTGGATTAACACTCTAATCAAAAATAATAGTGCGATTGCGGTAAACAAAAACGCGATCGCTTAACACCAGCTTTAGAGATCTGGCCAAAACAATTTTCTCCACATCCTTCCCAGCTTGAGCCATTTCACGGGAGCTGTGGGTATGGGTTACGGGAATCACGCTTTGAGCAATAATGGGGCCTTCATCCAGATTTTCATTCACAAAGTGAGCAGTCGCGCCGATGATCTTTACGCCGCGGTCGTAGGCTTGTGTGTAGGGGTTCGCACCGGCGAAGGCAGGCAAGAAGGAATGATGTATGTTTATAATACGGTTCGAAAAGTGTTTCACGAAGGTGGGCGTAAGTACACGCATGTATTTTGCCAATACAAGAAAATCAGGTTTGTATATATTTATAGCCCATAAAATTTCTTGTTCATGGGCTTCTCTGCTTTTTTTTTCGTGGGTGATAAAATGAAAGGGAATTTGAAACTTGTTTGCAAGTTCTTCAAGGTTCTGATAATTGCTGATAACGCATTTGAGATTTATATCCAATTCATTAAAGCTATTTCGAATCAGCAGATCACTAAGGCAATGGTGTTCTTTGGTGACTAAAATACAGATATCTCGCTTTTGCCTGGCATTTAGCTTAACGGCCACGTTCGGAGGTAGTGATTCTTTGAGGTCTTTTAGTAAAACATTTGCATCATAATCCCCCGAGAATTCGGTACGCATAAAAAAATGGTTGAAGGTGCGTTCAACAAATTCTCCGTTGCTGATGATGTTAAGGTTGTACTTATAGATAACCTGTGTTATTTTAAATACCAGGCCCGGTTGATCGGGGCAATGAATAAGAAGGATGCTTACGTTCATGTTAATGAAAAAACCTAAGATATAAAGATGAACGCAATTTCAGTTATGAATGCTACACTTCTTTTGTTTCACGGGATATCGTTTTCAAACTTGTTTACTTTTTTTCAAAATGAAACTCGTTAACCTTCCCGTCTCCTGAAGCTATGGCTATTAATCGCTGTTGTTGTAGTTTATAGGAAATCTTCTTTGGAAAATCATGATCAGGATTTTCGAAGCCAACACTGCTTGATGTAATTTCGGTAAGCTTAAAGTAAACAGGCTTGTTGTTCTCCGGGACAACTGCAACATAATAGATAGTAGCGTCTTTGAGAATAATTTTCAGTTTCTCAACAAAAACAGTATCCTTTCCTTTCATGACGATACCAAGACCATGAAACTCATAGGGTGAACATTCTATCCAACTCTCACAGCCTGTAAGTCCTGCCTGCATGTCGCTACGCTCCCAGTTACCTAATAACCAGTGAATTTTTTTGAAGTCTTCTGTGCTAGTGCCCGAAATACTTTGACCTGATGCTTGTATCGTTATAAGGAGTAGGGCAACAATCAATACGCTTTTCATTTTCTTCGTATTACTTTAGAGAACTACCTGGGGGTGATATTATTTCAAAAGGTAACACCATTCGCCGACATTCTGACGATAGATTTATTTAGACTTTCTCTAATTTGCCATAACGCGAAATTTTTATTCCACAATCATTTTGAAATCAGAAAGGAAGTAATCTATCTTTGCGCCCATGCTGGAACAAATAGTTACACATCGATTTAATAAAATACTGAATAGTGATATTCAGCAACCGCCCAGGATTTTCAGTTGATCTTTAATGATCATCAGCTGAAGACCCGGGCATCGTCCGGGTTTTTTGTTTAACAACGGACAAATATTGGAAAATTAAAAAAGTATCATCTGAAAAGATGGTTGGAAAATCTTTGTTTGTACAAAGAGGAAAGGAGAATGTATGAAAAGAAAAATGTTGAGCGGCAAAGACCTGATTAAGCTTGGTTACCCCGAAGGGAAATCGGTTGGGATTGCTATAAATACGGTACTAAAATATTTCCGTCGTAGTGACAAGGAAGAGATTTACACTATGCTCAAATCCGTACTGTCAGATCCGGCAAAATTTGTTGACAATTCTATATGGAGTAAAGTAGCATTGGCACTGGTTCCTTCCGAGAAAAAATCGAGGGTACACGGTCTGCTTAAAAATCGGATCGATTATTCTGTGTATGGTGCGGCTGAAATTGAAGCGGGAGCACGCAATCAGATGGACATCGCCATGAAGTTACCTGTTTCGGTTGCCGGAGCGTTAATGCCGGATGCACATCAAGGGTATGGATTGCCTATTGGTGGTGTACTCGCTACGAAAGACGTGGTAATTCCGTATGGTGTTGGGGTTGACATTGGGTGCAGAATGTGCCTTACGGCATATCCGATCGATGAAAAGTTTATGGTACGTCATAGCAGTAACCTGAAGAACATCTTACTTGAAAATACTTGCTTTGGTCGGGAGACATTCGATCGTCCGAAAGAGCACGAAGTTCTGGATAGCAAGTTATTTGATGAAATTCAAATTCTAAAAAAGTTAAAAGGTAGGGCTACAATGCAGATAGGTTCATCCGGAAGTGGTAATCACTTTGTGGAGTTTGGATTGATCGATTTAGCGGAGGCCAATGAATGGAAGCTCACACCTGGCAAGTATCTCGGGTTGTTGTCGCATTCAGGTTCCCGTGGACTTGGAGCTGAGATCGCCAGACACTATACGCGGCTTGCAAGGGAAATTTGTTTGCTGCCAGGTGAAGCTGGTAATCTCGCGTGGCTTGACTTGAGCTCGGAAGCTGGGCAGGAATATTGGATGGCGATGAATCTTGCCGGTGACTATGCTTCGGCTAACCATCATCAGATTCATAATCGGATTGCAAACGCACTGGGTGAAAGACCGATGTTTACAGTAGAAAATCATCACAATTTCGCCTGGAAAGAAAATTTATCTGACGGTAGTGAAGTGATTGTCCATCGTAAAGGAGCAACACCTGCGGGAGAAGGTGTGCTGGGTGTGATTCCTGGCTCTATGACCGCGCCGGGATTTATCGTGCGAGGCAAGGGAAATTATAATTCTCTGAACTCTGCTTCGCATGGTGCAGGAAGGTTAATGTCCCGAAGTGCTGCAAAGAATAGTATCACCAAAAAAATGGTGAGGCAGGAATTGCAAAAGTCAGGTGTAGAACTGTTAGGTGGAGGGTTGGATGAAGCGCCGATGGCCTACAAAGATATTTTGACAGTGATGAACTATCAGAATGATTTAGTGGAAGTACTCGGAAAATTTATTCCGAAGATTGTAAGAATGTGTGGCGATGATTCGCCCGCTGAAGATTAGTTTCAGGTTTGCACGTTGAGGTTCAAGGTTACTTGACTTTGTTTGGCAAACCTCGAAAGCAAAACGTTAAACATGAACTACGATGAGAATCGAATGGATCGAAAAATATATGGCTGATGCCGAAAGGCTCATCTACAACTACCAAATCGAAGAAGGTTTGGAAGCGTTGAACACCTTGTTGTATGATGAGCCTGGATACGGAAGTCTGCACAACCATATTGGTTGGGCGTATATGTATTACACTAGTGATACAGCAAAAGCTGAGCGTCACTTGAAACTGGCAATCTATTTTGATGCCGGATATATGGCTCCATACTTACACCTGGGTAAATTGTATATCCAGGCATGTCGGTACAAGGAGGCACTGGATAGCCTTAAAGTTGGGTTAACCAAACAAAATGCTAACCGTGTGGCGTTTCTTGAGAGTATCGCTCATGCATATGAGTTAAAGGGAGAGTACAGAAATGCTATCAAGACTTATAAGGAAGCACTGGCTTCTACAGTAGGTGTTGAAATCACCAACCTGATGGATGGCATCAAACGGTGCCGTAAAAAAAGATTGGTGATGTTGTTTACATTCTAAAGACGCCTGTTGGTGTAAATCCAGCAGGCATTCTTTGTAGCAATCAATCTTATGGAAAAAATTAAATGGGTAGAAGAATACCTGGAGGAAGCATTGCGTCTCGCTTGCGAAGACTCTTATGAGCCGGCTTTAAAGTTGCTTGATAAATTGCTCTATGAAGAGCCAGGTTATGGCAGGCTGCACAATACGCTAGGTAAAATTTATTTTTACTATGCAGAAGATGTAGAGGCAGCAGAACGCCATTTCACTATGGCGATCAAATTTGATCCAAGGCTTGCGGAACCATACGTACTCCTGGGCCAACTTCTGAATGATGAGGAACGGCATGATGAAGCGATCAGGATTTACCTTAAAGGGTTAAAGGCAAAGCAGGCATTTAAGTCAGGTCTCTTTCATGGTGCCGGAAAGGCGTATGAGTTGAAGAAGCAATACAAAAAAGCAATAGAGCACTATCAATCTGCACTTGAAAATTCCGCCGAGTTGTGGGATTGCAGAGTGTTGGAAGAGAGCATCAAACGATGCAAGCGTAAACGTAAGTAAAGTTCAGCCCTGTAGAAATGCAGGGGCTGTTTTTTATATACTTATGTTGCAGAGCCACCTATTATTTCGAAAACATAAAGTAAAGGATTATGGCAGCAACTATTCCAAAGAAAATAGTTAGCCCGATTTTTACAGCACTGTAAGGCCGCTCACCCTGCACTTCGCCTGTCCGCGCATTGATAATAAATTGATAAACCTTGTTATTATATCGGTAAGCACTTAGCCACACGGGAAGTAGAATATGTTTGAAGGTTGGGTCGTGATAGGTGGTGTTCACAAAATGGATCATTTGCTGATCGCCACCAATATCATTTCTAATTGAAGACTGAATGACAGGGTCCATCACCATTTTTGCTTCGCTATATCCACTTTTAACATCCACGGAATAGGTTTCTGTTCGAAATCCGCTTAAGTACCTGTCATTATAGGTAACAAGATTTTTTAAATCCCAGGGTTCTAATGATCGTAGTTTGTCTTTTCGTAATGAGCGTGTAGCCTCTATTAATATATCATCGAATGAATTCTTTATCCTTCCGGATGCAGGATACCACCGTGTTTTAGTAACCTGCCGGGTTCGGTTTACAGCCTTACCATTTTCATGCGCCGTATAGGATTCACTCACGGTATAATTTTCTCCTCTTTGCCCGGTATAATTTGAGTCAGTCGAACAATCGAACGTCCAGAACGGAAGGTACATCCCGGTTAAACGATTTGCGTTGTCGGCATAGTGCTTTACATCTCCCGGTGCAAACCAAAGTCCCTTTAACCAGCGCTTAAAGTTTTCATTTGCTTTTTGATCGTCGATTCCAAAAGGCAAAACATATTGAGGTTTGTGCAGGCTCGCTGTTGTTCCGGTTTTGATTACAATGATTGAGGCACAGAAAGGACATTTATCAGAACTGATCTTTGGATCCAGTGTGGATGATGCACCACAGCTGTCACATTTTACAGTTGTTACCTGAATTTTCTCCTCCTGCTGAAAACTTATTTCTAAGAATTCATCCAGTCTAATTTCTTCAAATTTTCCTGATGCTTCGGGTCGTGGAATTTCATTTTGGGCACCACAGTATTCACATACTAAATGATGAGTTCCTGGTTTGAATTTTAAAATCGCCCCGCAGCCTGAACATGCCAACTCATCACTAATGACATTGGTTGCTTCTACAAAATCATCCATAGATAGTATTGTGTGATCGATGAGTGCGCCTCATATTTAGAACAGACTCTTCGTTAAGGTTACAAACTCGTTCTTTGTAATTTCATGTTTACATGATGACCTATCTTCCATTAACTCATTGCGGTGGAAGAGGTGGCGGTACGGAACCGAACAAGGAATTTAGATCTCCTGCTTCTGAAGCCTTGACCCATGCAGTCATACCTTGTTTCCACACTAACGTATCGCGTGTGAGGGATCCTTTGTTTACAAGTTCCTGGAGCGCTTGTAGATTATGTGGTCCCTGTTGTTGACCGTTGACGGCGATGAAGAACTGTACAGTTCCGGCTGGAAGCGGAGGTGGTCCCTGAGAACCTTGTTGATTTTGTTGATTAAACATTTGACCCATTTGCTGAGCCATGGCAAACCCCATACCCATACCGATACCATCACTTGCACCTCCTCCTGGATTTTTCGCGGCCGCTTCCATCGCATTCGCTGCCTGGAATTGTGCATACTGACTGAGGTTGCCTAAAATTCCCATGCTGCTTCGTTTGTCAAGAGCTTGTTCAACCTCAGGAGGTAAAGAAATATTTTCGACAAGGAACTTCGTTACTTCCAGACCGTATTCACCAAACTCAGGATTTATTTTGGCAGAGATGAATTGCGATAACTCATCATAGTTTGCTGCCAGGTCCAATACGGGTATCTTACTTTCAGCAACGGCATCGGTAAAACGCGTTACAATCAGATTGCGTAATTGTTCGGTGATCTCTTCAGCGGTGAAGTGTGCCTGAGTACCTGCAATTTCTTTAATGAATGTTGCGGCATCCTTTACTTTAATTGCGAATGTTCCGAAAGCGCGGAGTCTGATCGGTCCGAATTCTACATCGCGAAGCATGATCGGGTTTTTTGTACCCCACTTCTGATCTGTAAAATTTTTGGTGTTAACGAAGTATACCTCAACTTTAAACGGACTGTTAAACCCATACTTCCAGCCTTTTATCGTTGTCAGAATAGGCATGTTGGCAGTGGTGAGTTCATGTCGTCCGGGCAGGAAAACATCTGCAATTTTGCCTTCACTAACTAATACCCCGACCTGACTTTCTCTAACCGTAAGCTGAGCACCATTTTTTATCTCGTTTTGATGTCTGGGGAATCGCCAAACCATTGTGTTACTGCTGTCGTCAGTCCACTCAATAATGTCGACCAGTTCATTTTTAATTCTGTCCCAAATACTCATAAGAA
The DNA here is from genome assembly GCA_041747735.1 of Chryseolinea sp. GTDB lineage: Bacteria > Bacteroidota > Bacteroidia > Cytophagales > Cyclobacteriaceae > Chryseolinea. Next base: position 21,353 of record JBGTEP010000059.1, on the reverse strand, counting down.
GGGGGTTTGTTTGGATTAGTGAGCCGGAAGATAATAAGAATCAAAATTTGATGCTCAAGTTGATGAAATATTTGTTGTTGAAAAGTTGATCTGAATGCGCTGTGGGTGTTTAAGCATGGAAAAGAACACTACCTTTGCCCGATGCAAGAAAACTTGAATGTTACCTACGGTGCGTTTTTAAAAAACCTATCGATTCCTGAGTTCAATACCATGCAGGAAGCTGTTATTGGAAAATCTGCTGTAACAGACAATTTGATGCTGCTTGCGCCGACAGGATCTGGGAAAACGCTTGCATTCTTAGTTGCTATGCTGAACAAGTTAGTTCCGGAGTTTCGCGGTGTACAGGCCCTTATTGTTGCACCTTCCCGCGAGCTGTCGTTACAAATCGAACAAGTATTCCGGAATATGAAGACTTCCTATAAAATCAGTTGCTGCTATGGTGGTCATTCCGTAAAAATTGAACAAAGTAGTTTGAGCGATGCTCCTGCTGTAGTAATCGGTACGCCGGGCAGACTGGCAGATCATGTTAGCCGAAATTCGTTTGATCCTTCAACTATAAAATTTGTCGTACTTGATGAATTCGATAAATCCCTGCAGATGGGTTTTCACGAACAGCTGAAAGTGATTTTTAAGTCTCTGAGTGGAGCTCAGAAACATTTGCTGACCTCCGCTACACGTTTGGATGCATTGCCCGATTTTATACCTTTTACAAAACCCGATACACTTAATTTCCTCAAAGACGAAGAGGCTTCTAAGCTCAAGCTAAAACTAGTACGGACTAAAAGTTCTGATAAAGTTGAAACGCTGATGCGTTTGGTTGCAGGCTTTAATCAGGAAGTATGTTTGATTTTTTGCAATCACCGTGACGCAGTAGAAAGGATAAGCTCACTTTTCGCGAGTTATAAATTTGCGCACGGAATTTTTCACGGTGCAATGGAGCAGATCGATCGTGAAAAGAATCTGATAAAATTTCGGGGAGGTTCACACAACGTGCTGATATCAACTGATCTAGCAGCCCGGGGACTCGATATTCCGGAGATAAAACACGTTGTGCATTATCAGCTTCCGCCACAACATGAAGCATTCGTTCATCGCAATGGACGCACGGCCCGTATGCATGCAGATGGCGAAGCATATCTTATGCTGGCGGATGATGAATCCTTGCCGGATTATATTGATCGATCTATTGAAGAAATTAAATTGACGGGCGCGCTGCAATTACCCCCACCTCCAAAGTTTGAATGCCTTTACCTGAGTGCTGGAAAGAAGGATAAAATCAACAAAGGTGATATTGCAGGGTTGTTTATGAAAAAAGGCGGACTTACAAGTGACGATCTGGGGTTAATCACCACACTTGATCATGCATCTTACATATCGATAAGGCGTTCGTTGGTAAAAAAAGTGTTAGACAATATAAAGGATGAGAGAATCAAAAAAATGAAGGTTAAAATTGAGGTTGCAAATTAAAAGGTTGCTGAATACCTCTTACCTACAATTCATGCCATTGCTCCCTGAAGAATAACTGATCATCAAAGGCTTTTGATTATTCTGCCCGCACTGCTACATTTAAATAAAACTACAACGCCATGAAAAAAATTATACTCCTTCCGCTCATGATGCTGCTTCTACTCACCCATGTCTTAGGGCAGGTAAGCAAAGTTCAGGATAATTTATCAATGACAAGTAAAATTCTAAAGGGAGAACGAAAGTATGCTATCTACCTTCCGCCTGGTTATGAAACTTCTCAGCGAAGCTATCCGGTTTTGTATTTGTTACATGGTGGCGGAGATGATCAAACGGGTTGGGTACAATTCGGAGAGGTACAGCATATTACGGACAAAGCTATTGCTGAAGGAACATCTACCCAAATGATCATTGTAATGCCGGATGCAAACACTGGTACTCGCGGATACATGAACACCGCGAACGGAGAATGGCGTTACGAAGACTTTTTCTTTCAGGAGTTTATCCCTTTTATTGAAAAGACCTATCGCATTAAAGGTGAGAAACGCTTTCGGGCTGTTGCCGGCTTGTCAATGGGTGGAGGAGGTAGTTTTTATTTTGCCTTGCATCATCCTGAGTTATTTTCAGCAGCCTGTCCGTTGAGTGCCAGCACGGGGCCGCTTTCTCTTGATGATGCCAAAAAGTGGCTGGAGCGCCAAAACCAAAAAGCAACGGATGCTCAGCTTGAGACCTGGTATAAACAATACAGTGCACTTGAATTGGTGAATAATATGGCCGATGATCAAAAGAAAGCTGTTCGTTGGTATATCGACTGTGGAGATGATGATTTTTTGTTCGAAGGTAATTCCCTTATTCATATCGCGATGCGCAAAAAGGAAATCCCACATGAATTCCGGATTCATAACGGTGGACATACCTGGTCATACTGGCGTACAGCGTTACCCAAGGTGCTTGAATTCGTTTCCGCAGGATTTCATCAATTTTAATATCTCAGCACTGTATTTTCCTGATTCTGTTTAGGCTTCCATGAATGGATTGTGGGAGGCAATATGAGTCACTTTTACATTGTTGACTTTGGGCTGAAGCCATGACACCAGCCACTGCATACCCGGTTCTTCGCTTTCAGCATGGCCAAGCACGATCAGAGACATCAGTGAGCCCATCGCCTGGGCATCCCGAATATATTCTGCAGTTTCCCATTCATTCACTTCACCAACAATCAATACATCCGGCTTTTCTTTTTGAAGGAGTTTAATCTGAGTAGTACCTCCAGCGGCACCCGGCAAAAATGCAATTCGTTTGCAATTTCGTTTCAGGTCACCAATTATTCTCACTTGGCGGATACCCAGACTTTTCTTACAGAGATCCACCACTGAATCCAGCGTAATGGCTGATGGCAGTGTTATCAGCGGTGGATTTTGGGCGTTGTAGTAATTATTCCATCCAAGTTTTGTCAACACACCCATCAGCACGCCATCCGGTTTATGTGTATGCCAGTAATCGTGGAATCGCCACACAACGATTTTGTGTCTCTCTAATAATTCACGCTTGAATTGAAAAACAGGATCCTTCTCCAACCAGCTTGTTTCATCCAGATGGCTATAATAGGTTGGTTCATGAGCAATAATAAAGTTTGCATTAAGCGATGCGGCCTGCTTAATTACATCTACTGTGGCGAACATCGTAGAGACGATACCCCTTACAATTTGATTGCCATCACCCGACTTAATTGTATCAACAGTTTGTTGAAAGGGTGCGCCGGGGATTTCTTTTAAAATCAAATTAATTACCTGTTGAATAGTTAATTTGGATTGTGCACTGATGTTCAAATTGGGATTTTGAGTATCAACGGCTGGTCTCAAACTATTGTTAAATGGTGAACCAAATGATTGATGAGCGAGAAATGGAACCGTCAACAAAGTTTGAAGAAATACTCTTCTTTTAGGATCTACATCATTCAGTGGATTCATAACAATTTGGGTTCATGTTTACTTGAATTTACTATAATTTGTTCACGTAATTGGCCGTGTGTTAAAAAATTATCTTTTTAATCTCCATGAGTGTTTGTTAATCAATAGTTGTTTTTACGTGATTAATAATTCTGGTACGCTGTGGTTAAACGGATTTGCTTACCTTGCATAACTGTTTAATTTTAATATTCACTTATGACAAAAACAAAACTTACAATTAACAACAACGGATCTGTAAAGATTGAAGGGGACTTCGAAATTGTAGATATGCAGGGAAATTTGTATGGTTTACAAGGGAGAACAATTGTTTCCATCTGCCGCTGTGGTCAATCGGCAAACAAACCCTTTTGTGATGGGTCGCACAAAGGACATTTTGAGCATGACGCCAAGGCTTTCGATCTTCCGCCTAAGAAAGTTTGATCGTTTTTCGAATTTCTAAAGTATTCGATTAAACCTTTAGCCACTATCGGAGTCTTATAGGGTCCGATTTTTTCGGAATCCAACTAAAAATAAAAAAAAGTCGATTTAAATAATCGACTTCAGTAAACCTTGCTCATCTTTTTAGCTCTAAGCGTTCAAACAAACTTAAAGCGAAAATGGAAACTGCAAGAAACACCACCAAATGTACATCACAGAACAGCCTGTCTATTCTTTGTATGTGCTTCATGATTTTGTTCCTGGTATCGTGTAACAACGAAGACACAAGTCCGGATTTTTCAACTGAAGACTCAGAAACAGCCGGTCTGGACGCAATGGATGATTATTATTTCGATGATGCAGATGATATTGTTACTGCAGCCATCAAGGGCGAGGCCGAGACTACATCCGGTCGTGCTTCGTCAGATCATAGGTTGTTAAATGTTTCACTTCAATTTTCCGGGACGTTATTATCGGGTAGTCTCAAAATTGATTTTGGGTCGGGTTGTCAAGATGCTCGTGGAAATCTCCGGAAAGGTATCATACTTGTAAACCGTGTGGGTGCCTGGGATGAACCTGGCTCGTATTGGACAATAACCTTTGATGGATATTCTATTAATGGGATTACTATTGAAGGTATCCGTACCGTTACAGTCGTCAGTGTTTCAGATTCTCTGACTGTACATAATGTAACTCTGACCAAAGGCAGAATTTCATGGCCTGATGGACGCGTTGCTACACGTGAGGTCGACAGAAGAAGGGAACATGAACGCAATGAAAACAATTTGCTCGACCGACTGATCATCTATGGGAATGCGCAGGGTACTTTGTGTAACGGCAGGGGCTATAAGATAGAAATCACTGAGCCGTTAGTTTATGATCGTCGTTGTGTTGCTGAAGGAGTAATCATTCCAGTGGAAGGCAAGAAGATTATTCAACATGGAAACCGCGAAGTCACGGTGGATTACGGTGATGGTGCCTGTGACAATTTTGTAACGCTTACGAATAAGACTGGTATGTCAGTACGGTATGAAGTAGGTAAGTAGGAGATATTTATTGTGGATGATTGGAATCCGGGACGACTACTTCCGGATTCTTTTTTTAATTTTATTTCAATACAAACGGTTCAGCAAAGTCGCCTATCTTTATAGTGCTTAAAATTTCAAGCTACTGACTATGAACAGATACTTCTTAAATGGTATTCTTCAAAACGCTCTTGTTTGCATTGTTTTCAGTGTCAGTATTTCGTTCACTGCACTTGCCCAGAAATCAACGGCATCAGGGAGTATCTTAGCGCAGGAGAATCTTGTGGCATGGTGTATAGTTCCCTTTGATAACCAAAACCGAACACCCAAAGAACGCATTGATATGCTAAAGGCATTAAATTTTTCAAAGTATGCATATGACTGGCGGTCAAAGCACCTGGATTCACTGCCTGAGGAAATCAAGTTGGCCAAAGAAAATAAAATTCAGATTGTGGCTGTATGGATGTGGATGGACAAGAACAACGATGCTGTGGGTAAATTAAGTCCGGATAATGAGAGACTGTTGAAGATGTTAAAGGAATCCGGATTGAAAACACAATTGTGGCTTGGCTTCAATAGTAATTGCTTTGACTATGATGATGAGGGAATGAAGGTTAGTAAGGGTGTCGAAATGATCAAATTTTTGCGTCAGCATACAGTCCAATCTGTCACTGGAATCGGTTTGTACAATCATGGCGACTGGTTCGGCGATCCAAAAAATCAAATCAAGATCATTAAAGCGTTGAACGATCCTGACGTGGGATTAATTTATAATTTTCACCATGCCCATGAGCAGATTGAAGCTTTTCCTGAGTTGGTGAAGGAAATGAGTCCGTGGTTGTGGACGGTTAATCTGAACGGTATGAAAAAGGACGGTCCGAAGATTCTCACGATTGGTAGCGGGGAGAAAGAATCAGAGATGATAAAGACATTAATGAAAGGTGGGTTTCGTGGAACAGTTGGAATACTCGGCCATATCGAGGATGAAGACGTAAGGCAAGTATTACAGCGTAATTTAGAGGGATTACGCCTTTTGGAAAAAAAGCTTTAGGATTCCCTGAGTTCAATCTATTTATAAGGAATATGAATGAAGAATCTTATAATGCCTACTCATTATTGCTTGATCGGACCGCCAGACGAGTTAAGCAGTATGCACAACAACAGTTTAAAGAAATGGGATTCAACCTTACCGTTGATCAATGGCTGGTTTTGAAAAATCTTTATGAGCATGAAGAAATGAAGCAAAATGCTTTGGCTGAGTTGATCGGTAAAGACAATCCCACCCTCACACGCATTATAGATCTGCTCTGCAAAAAGGGCCTTACTAAAAGAGTACTACATCCGGCCGACAGAAGGAGCTTTATTGTTACCCTTACCAAAGAAGGTACGAAGAAGGTTGAACAGTTAAAGCCCAAAATTAAGAACGTCCGACTGAAAGCATGGGAAGGCCTTTCCGAAAAAGATTTCAATCAGTTCAAAAAAATTCTCAATACCATTTACCAAAATCTCGGCTAGTCCAGAACTTTCTTGGTCGGAGAGCGTATTAATAGTGAACTATTAGTTGTTATACTAATAATATTTGCACTAAATTTATCTTCAAATCAGCTAACATGATGAAGGAAACAGATATTTGTATTATCGGAGCTGGGCCAGTCGGATTGTTCGCCGTATTTGAAGCTGGCTTGTTAAAAATGCGGTGCCATGTGGTGGATGTTCTACCGCAAATTGGCGGGCAGCTTTCGGAGATCTACCCTAAAAAGCCTATCTACGATATACCCGGTCTTCCGGAAGTTAAAGCACAAGATCTGGTTGATAATCTCCGCAGGCAAATTGAGCCCTTCAATCCCACGTTTAGCTTAGGTGAAAAAGTGATAGCTCTGGTGAAAAATGAAGAAGGCTTTATAGTGACCACATCCGATAGAACTGAAATCAGCTGTAAGGTAGTTGTCATTGCTGGCGGCCTGGGTTGTTTTGAGCCACGCAAGCCTGAGCTGGAAAATCTTAAACACTTTGAAGGAAAAGGTGTAATGTATATGGTGAAAGATCCGGAAACTTTTAGGAATAAGAATTTGGTGATTGCCGGAGGAGGGGATTCTGCATTGGATTGGACCATTTATCTGGCAGACATTGCAGCAAAAGTAACGTTGATCCACCGCAATGAATCTTTCCGTGGAGCCCCCGATTCTGCTGATAAAGTATTCGATTTAGCGAGGAAAGGTAAGATTAACCTCCTGCTAAATGCAAATCTTCATGGAGTACATGGCAATGGTGTTGTAAATTCAATATCATACGTTGATAGAGATAAGAAGATAAATGAAGTTGATACTGACTTTCTGATTCCACTTTATGGATTGAGCCCGAAGCTGGGGCCAATTGCTGACTGGGGTCTTCAACTTGATAAGAATGCTATCATGGTAAATACATTGGACTATTCAACGAATGTATCGGGCATCTTTGCGATCGGTGATATCAATACATATCCCGGTAAGCTGAAATTAATTCTTTGTGGGTTTCATGAAGCGGCGCTGATGGCTCAAAGTGCTTTCAGGTTTGTTTATCCTGATCAGAAAGTAAGCTTCAAATACACAACCGTGAACGGTATCAGTTCTTTTTGAGTGCAAATTGTTTAAATAAAAAGTGAAGATGGAAACATTGATAACCTTTCAGGTAGAAGATTTTCATGGTAAAGTAGAAACTATATCAGTGCCCAGTGGAATCAATTTAAGTCTGATGGAAGTGCTGAAGGCTTCCGAATATTCAATTTTGGCTACCTGTGGCGGAATGGCATTATGTGCTACATGTCACGTAGAGGTAAAGAGAGGTGAAGACAAGTTAAGCCAGCCAAACGATATTGAGCTCGATATGATTGATACTTTACCTAACGCCACTGAAACCAGTAGACTCGCTTGCCAGATTCGAATAGAGGAAAATATCGAAGGTGCATTATTCTTCCTAAAGGAGGGAGAATATGCATAGCGTTAAAAAAAACCTAATTTGAATCCTTCTTGAAACGGTATTGTACTATATTGGTGTTACCAGTAGAAAGGGATGCATGCCGAATATCGACGTTAGGATTACAAAGCAATACACGCTGTCAGTATCAACAGAAAAGAATCGTGCTTATTTAAAAATTATTGGGTTTTGGAGAACTCCTGAAGTCGTACCGGATTATCTGGCTGACTGGAAAAAAACCGTCTCTTTGCTTAACACGGGATTCACCTTACTAACCGATGCATCGGAAATGAAGACGCATCCACCTGAACTTCGAAAGTTACATGAGCAAGCTCAGGCAATTATCCTGGAGGCAGGGGTTAGCAAAGTAGCGGAAATTTTAAAGGATGAGATCGCCGAAATGCAGTTAGATGCAGTTGCTAAGACGACACAGTTTCCCAAAAAGAATTTTCGCCGGGCTGAAGATGCCGAACGATGGCTGGATGAATCAACCACTTCAAATTAATCAAGTAAAAATAGTTGGTCGAAAGAGCCCTACTGTGCTAAGCGTCCTTTGAGTTTGCCTTAAAAGCTAAGAGTGGTGTATGCGTATAGTGGGCAAGTTTCTTGGTCAGGCTTGGGTTATACAACTTTTCAAACAGGTTACGCTTTCGGGTAGACAACGCTACAATATCAGCACCTGATTCCTGGATTATGGAGTCCATGCCCATCATGACCGTATTGTCAGCAACAATTTTGGAGTTAATATTTTCATAGTCTGTTGCGCGCTTAATTTCGGATGTAAATTTTTCAATAAGCTTTTGCTCATCGTCAATATCCTCTTCGTTGGTTGTAATGTGGACAAATGTAATCATCGCGTTGAATGATCGCGCTAGTGTGGTAAGCAACCTTGCACCTTCAATGTCGCTGTAGGCATAGTCTGTTGCAAATAGAATCTTTTTCGGAATGTGGCAAGGTGCGTCACTTGGGATAACTAATACAGGGCAACTTGCTTTTTCGATTATTTTTGCCGCATTGCTTCCAAGTAGTACTTTTTCGATGCTGCTGGCGCCTTTTGTACCCATAACGATTATATCAATTTCCTTTTCTTCAGAAGCGAGAAGGATTTCGTCTACCGTTTCGCCAACACCAACATATACCTCGCAGGTTACATCCGGGTACATCTCCTTAAGGGTTTTGGCGGTAAGGCCAAGTTTATTCTGTGCTTCGCTTCTGGCTAATGCGACTTCCTCCGTAATTAAAGGGCTAATTACACTATAACGAGAGACGGACGGTGTATAAACGTTCATGAGCGTCAGGGAACCGTTCCATGCTTTTGCTATTACCGCTGCGTATTCAATGGCATTTCCGGCATTTTCAGAGAAATCGGTGGGTACAAGAATGCTTTTCATAACTGGAATTAATTTCAGGCAAAATATTTAAACGCTAAATAAAATAACATGACGATCATCAGTATTCCGAATAACGAATCTTATGACCATAATAACATTGGATTTATAGGTAGCTTTTGTTTCCTTCTTGGTCGTGATTTGTTAATGAAAACGAATGCACTCACTAATTTAAGATGTTTGCATGTAAATTCGTTGTGTACGCGATTTATTAATAAATTAATCTTCATGGCGAAAAAATTTTTTCGGATTCTTACGCTTACCCTTCTTTTGCTTCCATTTTGCGTTCAGAGTCAGGACCTCTCAAAGTACACTGTTGTAGATCAGTTCGGATATCGTTCGGATTCCAAAAAAACGGCAGTGTTACGCGATCCACAAACCGGATTTGATGGTGCAGAGTCGTTTACTCCGGGAGGAACATATGCTGTGGTCAATAAGAATTCAGGTGACCATGTACTTACCGGTAGTCCGGTAGTATGGAACAGCGGCGCTTCAGATATTTCGTCAGGCGATAAAGCGTGGTGGTTTGACTTTTCCGCGCTTACAACACCTGGAACGTACTATATCCTTGATGTTACAAACAACGTCCGCTCTTTTGATTTCGATATTCGTGATGATGTTTATACTGATGTGCTGAAACAGGCTGTTCGGACCTTTTTTTATCAACGAATGGGTTTTGAAAAGAATGCTTCGTTTGCCGGTATCGGTTGGGCTGATGGTGCAAGCCATATCAAAAACCTGCAGGATAAAAACGCAAGGCAATACAATAAAGCGAATGATCCAACTTCAGAACTGGATGTCAGTGGTGGTTGGTATGATGCAGGCGATTACAACAAGTATACAAACTGGACTGCCAACTATGTTGTGGATTTTATGCGTGCATACCGTGAAAATCCGGGCGCATGGGGAGATGATTATAATATTCCGGAGTCTGGCAATAAAATTCCAGACATTTTAGATGAAGCTAAGTGGGGGATTGATCATCTTTTGAGGATGCAGCGTTCAGACGGAGGTATGTTAAGTATAGTGGGCGTTGCTCATGCAAGTCCACCATCCAATTCCGCAGGGCCAAGTTTGTATGGAACGGCAAGTACTTCAGCAACTTTAAATTCCGCGGGTGCTTTTGCGCTTGCGTCGAAAGTCTTTGGTGAACGTGGATTGACTGAATACTCATTAAAACTGAAATCAAGTGCGATTAAGGCATGGGACTGGGCAGACGCTAATCCATCGGTCCTTTTCAGAAATAATGATTCAGCATCCGGCACAGGTGGATTGGGTGCCGGCCAGCAGGAAACTGATGACTATGGCCGATTTGTCGCCAAAATGGAAGCGGCTGTGTTTCTTTTTGATATTACAGGCGATACTAAATACCGGCAATACTTCGATAGTAATTATACTGATGTGCATTTGTATGCATGGACCTATGCTACTCCGTTCGAAACTTCAAACCAGGAAACCCTTTTGCACTATACTACGCTTGCAGAAGCTACACCATCGGTTGTAAATAATATTAAGGCAAAGTATGCATCCGCTATGAACGGCGAAGAAGTGTTTGGATCAATTGATGCTAACAAAGACCCGTACCGAGCTTATCTGAAAGATCAGGATTATACATGGGGGAGTAATTCAACAAAAGCAAGTAAGGGAATCATTTATGTTGACATGGTTCATTATAACATCAATACAGCTAAAGATGATGACGCAATGAACGCTGCTGAAGATTTTGTTCACTATTTGCACGGCGTCAATCCGTTGAATATGGTATACCTTTCCAATATGTACGCATATGGTGCTGATAACGGTGTGAATGAGTTCTATCATACATGGTTTAGCAACGGTAGCGCGAAGTGGGATCGGGTGGGTGTTTCTACTTATGGTCCGGCGCCAGGGTTTTTAACAGGAGGCCCGAATCCAGGTTACGATGTTGACGGATGTTGTGCCACTAATAGCTGTGGTGGAAGCAATGCGCTTTGCAATTCTGAGAACCTTACACCCCCAAAAGGGCAACCGGTTCAGAAAGCGTATAAAGATTTTAATACTTCGTGGCCGCTTAACTCGTGGTCGGTTACAGAAAACAGCAATGGATATCAGCTTAATTATATCCGTTTACTTTCCAGATTTGTCCCGGTAATTTATGATTGTAGCGGCACTGCTAACGGAACGGCAACACCAGATATCTGTGGTATTTGTTCAGGTGGAACTACAGGTGTAACACCGAACACGGATGAGTCGGAGTGTGGAGTTGTTACAAGTACCGCTTTCGAAGAACAACCTGAAGTGGAAATTTCTCCAAACCCAACTGAGGGACTCATCACCATCCGAAATCCGCGACCGGGTGAATATCAAGTTAAAGTTAGAAATGCGGTTGGTATGGAGTTAATAACTCAAGGTTATGAAGGAAATGCTACATTGAACATCAGCAATCAACCAGCGGGAGTGTATATGATTATTATTCAACAACAACAAAATACGCTTACCAGAAAGATTATTAAATTGTAAATAAGTGCTCGTTCGTGGGCAATGAGTTTATAACTGATCATTCTTAATACGATACATGAAGTCAAATCCAATACCTGTAGAAAGCATTTTTTCTTTTTTGTTTTGAAGTATTTTTTGTGTCCAGTCTACAAAGCCACCATCTCCAATCTCAAATGTTTTGCCGTTTACATTGATGTCGATTTTATACTGAATTCCGTTATAGTATTCGTTTTCCTTTTCGGGAACTTCAATAATATCAATTTCGGTTTCAGGAAGAATTTTAATCACGTAGTTTTTTACCTGCCTTGCCAATTCTTTCGAATTAAGATATTCGCTATCGCGACAAAGGAAACGGAAACGGATGGCTTCCACTGTGAAGTAATTCAGGAACACGTGTTTCATAATCGTGATGTGTTCACACAAGCTTTCCTTTTCAAACGTAAAACTTCCAATATCAGATCCGGCTGTTACAAGGCATGCAATTTTAAAGTGAGGGGTAAATCCAGGAGCGTTTATTTGTTGCGTACGAAGGTGCCGATGTATGTTACTGAAGTTTAGTCTTTCTCCAGGAGTATCTGTTGCCCATACCCCACGTTGTTTTAAATCACAAATGTGAAGAGCAATAGCATTGGTGGCATCGGCTAACACCTCGGTTCCTCGTGTCGCTGATAAAATTTTGTTTTGACTGGCTGTTGCAACTACAGAACATGACCCCAGCACTGTTACAGGTGAAAGATCCAGCGGTTGAAAGGCATACTGCTGAAAGATGTTTAGTAAATCGATTTCCATTTCCCTGAGAGCGGTAACAGGTAAGTCGCCAGGTTTTACAAACCGGTTTTGTTGATACAGGTTTAACAACTGAGGCGCCGTTAATGCTTGTGTTTTGTGACTGAAAACTTCTAATAGTAAAGTGTTCAGTTCCGTTCCTGATAGATCTTCGCTAAGCAATCGAACAAGGTCAGGTTGATTGATGCGTTTAAGGATGTTGGAAACAATTGAGTTTGACATGTTTCAATAGTGGATCGATCAAAGATAGTAACATTGTCTGGGGTACAGAAAGCCCTCGTTACAAGTTTCAAACCCAGAACAAAATCAACTTATGCTCCTTTCTCTACCCGCAATTGTCTTGCAAGCCATAATGCGATGAGGCTAAAACATACTGCAATTAAACCCACGTACTCATAGTTGATTAGTGCTTTGGCATCTGGATTAAAGGATGATGGCTTTTCCAGGACAATTACCCCGGCAATAAACGCCGCTAAACCGGACGTCAATTGTTGCACGGCAGAGCGAATGCTCATATAGCTCCCCCGGTTGTCGGGACTGATGAGGGCAGTTTCCATTGTGGTCGAGGGAATCATCCGGCCATTACTGAAAATAAAGAATATCCCGGATACGATAAGAGCCGCCCATAGCGGAGTCGGTGGCATGTTTGTGATGATCAAAATCGGTATGATAACAAGACTGCCAAAAATGGTGAAGATTTTAAGACGTCCATGTTTATCTGCCATTTTCCCAACCCAAGGTGAAAAGAATATTGTCAATCCACCACCGACTAAATAAATATAGGTTAAATCGTGTTCAGAGAATCCAACATTACCAACCATATAAGGTGCAAGGAAAGGTATGATTGGAAAGTGAGCCAACATCAGCACAGCCGAAAATAAAAGGCCGATTCTTGTGTTCTTATTACCAAAAATAAGACGAAGAATTTCCCAAGGTTTTTTTCTCCCGTTTCCATTGAGATGTGATATGAACTTTGGGATGAATAATAAAATCAGAATGTCGATTAGAAATGCCAAAATTCCTAAAAAAAGAAACGGTGCGTGCCACGAAGATTTGCTGGCAATAAATAATCCGAAGGGAACTCCAAACACTGAAGCCACAGAAAAGGAAGCCATAACAAATCCTATGCTCTTTGCTCTGCGTTCCAAAGGTATAGCGTCACTTACCATAGCCAGAATTAGTGCACCCAAGATACCACCAAAGGCACCCGCTAATGAACGGGTTATCAACAACACGATATAGCTCGGCGCAAAAGCGCAGGCGAATGTCCCAATGGCAAATCCTGTGTATGCGAACAGGAGTGTTTTCCGGCGATCATACCGGTCGATGAAGAACGCAGAAAGAAACCCTGTTACTCCGGCCGTTATGGTATATGAGGCAACCAGTAAACTGAATTGCTGGGGACTGATATCAAAGATTCGCATCAGTTGAGGACCGAGTGGCATCATGATCATGAAATCCATTATGTGCGTGAACATGGAGGCTGCAAGAATCAACAGCATGATGCGTTCATTTTTCATAGAAACGTAAACAATAATATCAGGAATGAGTTCAGAAGAGCTTCAACAATTGGAATGTTGTCATTATAGCCTCGGTGAACGTTGGCAAGACGTTCTGCTAATTAATTAGCTAAACAAGAAATTAGGTTGGTCTGAAAATCGTGAAACTGGTGTAATCGAAAACGGTAATTGAAAAGTAAGCGTGGTCTTAGGTGATCCAACGAAATCAAAAAATCTCCTTTTGGTCACAATCAATTATCACTCCCATTAGTTCATGATAATTGATTGTGTTAAGGAAATTGCGTTATCAATAAATGAAATGCTATTCCGTGGCAGTAGCTTCTTCAAGAACTTCTTCGGATTCTTTAACAGCTTCAACTTTACGGTTCACATGAAGCATAAATTGTTTATCCATTTTCAATTCATACACACCGTCTTTCATAAGCTGTGTCGCTTTTTGTGATTGCTGTAACACACGGAGAAGATCACGTGCGACGTTCGATCCCTTTATATTATTCAAAGCTCTTCCTTCGGACGCTTCAAGCAGAAAAGAGAATCCAGTCTTTTCACGTTGTCCGATTGCCTTGAATTCATGCGCAGACAATTTGTATTGTTGTGGGGCATTATCAGCCGCCATCATGAGTTGCAAAATTACCGGGCGATACTTGCTCCAAAGTGAAGCATAATGATTCGATTCGTAATACATAGTATTTGTATGTTGGTTTATTCAATATTTGCAAGCTCATTCTGCAGTACTGCAAGCTGTCAGTCAGTAATGCCTCTTACGATGTTTGATCAGACTTTGTTCAATTGGCAAAAGGCCGAGGGATGTGCCGTTTGAACCATTCAGATGTAGCCTTAGCTCAAAATGAAAAGATCAGCAAGTTAACACTTTTCAGGGCCAAACCACTGACTTGTCTTAAATCAATTTTTCAGACCTTCAGATTTTCCCAAAAAAGAAGCTCGAAGTACCTGGATTAGAGGTTTTCTGAATAATTTACAGAGACAATAGTTCGAGCAGTATCCCCTTTTTAAGAACAAAAATGCAGTAATCCTTGAGCTTTCGTGTACTTGAGTGTAGTTCAAACAGAAACGATTCAATTATTCATTAAAAAATTATACATTTCTAGATACAATAATCGCTTGAAGGAACCTTTATAGTTACAGGCGGATTATTGGATAAGGTCTATTTTACTTCAAGGATAAGCATATGTCTATACGATTTATTGCTCTCTTACTAGTGTTTTGCACCGGCTGTCAGGTTGGTAAGATTCCGTGTCCGAAGATGAAATCAGCAAAGCTGAACAAGAGTTTTCGTACCAGCTCGTCCTCGCTTTCGGCAAGAGCCAACCGGGAACCCGAATCTGTAGCCACGAATTCAAAGGTCAAAGATGCAAGACCGAGTGATGTCGCGTTCATTAAAAATATATCCGTTGAAGAATGGGATTGTCCTAAACCCGGTGGGAAAAAATATCTGCCAAAATCCGTGAAAGATAATATCCGAAAAAACAAAAAGAAGATGGAGGACGATTTAAAGAAAGAACAGGAAGCAGCATCCTCTTCTCAGTGACCCAAAGTCGTGTTTTAATTTTTCGTTGTAATCGTACTCTTTCCTCTGTTTCGGGTTTTCTTGTCAGAACTGAATTCGTAAAGATATATTAGAGAGAACCTTAATCCTTTGTTTCTTCCTTTCATGCTATCCTGATAATCAGAAGGAATTAAAAACTGCGAACTGGTTTCATTTCCGATGCGAGTGTGTCCTATTTCGTACCGGAAGTCGATAATCACTTTTTGATTATTGCCTGGTTCTAACAATATGCCAGCTCCAACGTTCATTCCAAACTGTAAACGTTTTGCATCTTTAATATAGAGTATCTCCGGATTGTTGTGATCCTGACGGGTACCAAAAGCTATTTTATACTTCAACTCTTTCATTCCGTTTTCGATTAAGTCACCTGCTTCTATTCTGCCTTTACCTCCAAGCCAATAGCTGGTGTTCGGTCCTGCATTGATGTACCATTTGAATTGCCGGGCATTTGTAACTTTCCCTTTGAAATGCATGGAGAAAAGGATAGGGATATCGATGTGTCGATAAATAACTTTATCATTTAAATCAGGGTCAATCTTACCTATAACGTTTTTTCCTTTTTGGGAATAAATGTATTCCGTATTGAGAAAGTACCGGTCTTTTACTTTAAAGGCCAGAACAGCTCCAGCCCGAAATCCGGGTATCGGATTTACTTTCGCCACTGACTTAAACTTTGGATCGTCGATGGTAACCCATGACAATTGTGGCCCGGCAGTTACTCCAGCACGGATAATTTGTGCTGGTGAAACTTTTGAACTCAATATCAGGAGTAAAATTCCAAACCAGCTTTTCCAATTACATTGTTTCATCTCATCCATTGTTGGCAAATTTGTTGCCCATTTATTTCAAGGCGAAAAGGTCAGAAGAATTTTTTCGGGAAAGCGTGGCATTATGAATGAATCCTTACATGAAAAAAATATGGTCTGATGATCGCCTTTTTTTATCTCATGAGGAAGCTCCTATACTTGCTGTTGCATGAACCCATAAGAAACTCAATATGACCCTCCGTATTTGAATTTGGAAATTGTGCTTTGATATCGTAGTGGCTATATGAAGAAAAATTTACTGTTGTTTCTGATGGTGGCGCTGTCCTTTACAGCGTGGTCTCAGGAGTCGGATTGCGGGAATGGAATAGATGACGACGGTGATGGATTTATCGACTGTTTCGACAGTGACTGTGCGAACAGTGTGTCATGTAAGGATTTTTACGTTGGTCGTGACAAACTATGTCAAGTGGACCCTCCCGGAGCTGCTGCCTTTGGTATGAAGGTCGGTGCAAGGTCAGCTAACAGAACTACACAGACATTTGGGCGAATGGTTGTCGGTGACCTTGATAATAACGGAACCCCTGAAGTTGTTACACTTCATGGAGCGGATAAGAAGCTCTTCATCCTTAATGGTCAGGATTTAACCACACAATACACCGCGAACGTGACAGGCGAGCCGGAATATTATGATCATGTTATAGGAAACATTAAGGGCGATAATTGTGCTGAAATCTTTATTGCTGAAAAACAAGGAAGCTCCTTTTATATTACTTCTTACGATTGCAAACTGAATCTCCTATGGTCGAAAAAAATTTACGGCCAACCTATCAATCTTGCTTTGGCCGATTTTGATCAGGACGGCACTTCGGAATTGTATTATCGAAACGAGATCATGGATGCTGAAACCGGTACCATCATCGTCAAGGGGAGCGGTGATTGGAACACGATAGATGCCGGACCAGTCGCAGTTGATATGTTTGACTTTAACAATGCAACGTGTGTCAATTGTAACGGATTGGAGCTTGTGTTAGGCGGGGAAGTTTTTGCGGTAAATTTGGGTAACAGGGGAGCTGGTGCCGGCACGTTAACAAGTATACGAAAGCTGAATAATATAGCGGGAGCGAATTACTATCCCAAGAAAAACAATTTTGGATATGTTACCAGTGCCACGAGTATAGCCGACTATAATCAGGATGGCTTTCTTGATGTGTTAATGGGTGGAGCAAAAAACTCAACCGGAGGTGCAACGACGGTTTTCTTTTGGGACGTTCAGAATAATACTTATAAGGACTTTCAGCCTCCAAACAACTGGCAACACGGTACCGGCAGGTTGAATATTGCCGACGTAGATGGAGATGGAAAACAGAATGCAATCTTTGTTTCTGGCAAGTTTCTATTCGCGTTAAAAGAGGATTTTTCGAGTTTGTGGCAAGTACTCATTTCGGAAGCTACGTCAGGGTTTACAGGGACGACGGTTTTTGATTTTAATAATGACGGCGCGGTAGAAATTGTATATCGTGATGAGGCGTTCTTGTATATTATTAATGGTAAGACGGGAGCGGTATTTACTCAGGCGGCCTGCAAATCAAGAACGTCAAATGAATATCCAATAGTAGTTGACGTGGACGGAGATGGTGCTACTGAAATATGTGTTCCTTGTGATTCAGGTGACCAGGATAATACCAACAATACTGCACGATCAGCGTTCGGACAAATAAGAACTTTTGAATCCACACTTGAGCCTTGGGTATCTGCCAGAAAAGTCTGGAATCAGCATGGCTATTTTAATGTGAATGTGAATGATGATCTTACAATTCCCAGAATTCAACAGAAGCATCATCTTGTTTTTTCTACAGGGGTTTGTACAACTGGTCCAAATCGGGCTTTAAATACATTCTTAAATCAATCCCCTTTTCTGGATTCGAAAGGTTGCCCGACCTATGCAACAGCTGACGTTACGTATGATGCAGCTTCTGTTAAAATTGTACCTCCCACATGTCCGGATCAAAACTTTTTGATTTCTTTGGATATCAGGAATATCGGAGATATCGGTCTGTCAGGAAATTTTCCCATTACATTTTATCAGGGAAATCCATTACAGCCTGGTGCCATCAAACTTAATACAGTATCTGTAAGCCTGAGCAAATTTAATGTGGGAGATGTCGTATCGCTAACGGATCTTACCGTACAGGGTACTGGTAACAATTTTACGCTTTATGTCGTACTTAACGACAATGGTTCGAGTGTACCGACCCCAGTGGTATTGCCTAATTCAGGTTTTGTTGAATGTAATTATTCGAATAATATACTATCTGCATCTGTTGTTCCAGAGCCATTTACTATTCAGACTGCTTTAATATCAAACGACATCAAGTGTGGTAACAATCCAACACCTCCCAACGGTGCAGCTGAAGTATTCAGGTTGGTTGGTGGTAACAAAGAGACGGTAGACTATACATTCTATTGGTTCGATGGTGCAGTAGTTGCAGATACCGCTCTCGCAGTTTTTAAAGGCCCTGTAAGAACCGGCCTTGCAGCTGGAACGTACTCTATTGTCGCTTTCCATAAGGGAATAAAGTGTGGTTCAACCTCTGCTCAGGTAATAGTAGGTGAGCAAGCGAATGTGCTCAGTGCAATTATTACAGAGGATAAGCCATTCACAAGTTGTAAAAATCCGGATGGGAAATTAACAGTTGTCATAAACGGTGGGGATCCGTTTGGTAATTTCACATACCAATGGTTTGAAGGAAATGTATTTGGTACCAGCCCGATTTTATCAACGAGCCATGTAATTACAAATGTTTCGGCTGTAACGTATTCAGTACTGGTAACTGAAAAAGCGACAGGCTGTCAAATTCTTGAATCTGCTCAGGTTACGGATAATACTGTAAGACCCATCGTTTCGGCATCGACAACAGAGGCAAATTGTAATCCAGCGACCTCGGGTACCGCAAGTGCTAACGTTAATGGAAATACTAACGGTCATATTTTTTATTGGTATAATGGTAGCAGCGTCAAGCCTTCCGCTGATTTCACAGGAAGTAACTACACTAACCTTACGGCTGGTGATTATACGGTTGTTGCTGAGGACAAATCGGGCGGATGTATTTCAAACCCATTAGTAGTTACGGTTGGTTCGAAACTGGTGGTTCCAGTCACGGCGTCCGTACTGGCACAACAGACATCATGCACGACTCCGAATGGCTCCGCTAACGCACTTGTGTCGGGAAGTACTGCTGGTCATACGTTCAAATGGTTTAAGGGAAACAATACTCTGCCTGTCAATCTCATTGGCTCTGCTTCAGTGGTTTCTGGCCTTGCAGCGGGAGTATATACCGTAGAATCAACAAACATAGCGACAGGTTGCGTTGATACAGAAATTGTTACCATAAATGATATCATCGTAATCCCAACAGTCGCTGCTTCGGTGGTTTCGCAGCAAACACAATGTACCCCGTTAAATGGATCCGTGACTGCCAGCGTGTCGAATGCCGGATCGTTTATTTATTACTGGTTCAACGGTAACATTGGAACCCCGGATACTACGGCATCAAATTTTAAAGGTGCGAATTACGCACAACGGGCAGCAGGATTCTATGCGGTGGTAGCTGTTAATAAAGCTACGCGTTGTGCTTCTCCTCGCGCAGTGGTTCAGGTCCTGGATAACACCGTGAATCCGACTATCACAACTTCGGTTGTTAATCAGACAAGCTGCAATGCCGCATCTCCAAATGGCCAAGCTTCTGCTTCGGTTGGCGGTGGAACTTTAGGATATAGTTTCCGATGGTTCGCAGGGGCGGATACTTCTGTTTTTATCACTCAGGCAGTTTCAATCATTAACCGGATAGCAGGTACCTACACCGTTAAGGCAATTAATAATGCTTCAAAATGTTTCACTACCCGGCAGGTGACGATAAACAATATTATCGTGAATCCTGCGGTTATCGCCACCACGATTGTCAATAATGTAAATTGTTCAGGAGGTACACCTACCGGTTCAGTTACCATTCAGGTAAATGGTGGATTGGATCCTCTAAATGAATTTACAATTCAATGGTTTGAAGGAACAGGCACTGCTACGGCTTTGGGAACAATGGTGGGAAGTGTTGGAGGTACAAATAATGAAACAGCGCAGAATCTTTCTGCTGGTACCTATACCGTTCGTGTCACGGATAATGTGATTCCGGGTAATGGCTGTTCAACTACAACGACATTCACTATCACAAATACACCTGACGTTCTGACAATCGAATCGCCAGATTTAACACTGACGAACCAATCGGATTGTAGTCCGGTGAATGGGTCAGCGACGGTAAACGAGGTTACTGCAAATGGTACGGGGATAGGTAACACTGCGGGTTATGTATTCACCTGGTATCAGAGTAATGGTACTACGGTTATTCCGGGATCAGGTGCGGCGGCGACAGTCGGTGTTTCGCTTGCTTCAGGAAACTATTTTGTAAGGGCGACCAATACGGCGACCAACTGTCAAACGGGTCTGCAAAACTTCACAATAAACAACACGCATGTAAATCCAGCGGTTACGGCGGCTACTATTACAAACAATGCAAATTGTACGGGCGCGTCAGCGAACGGCTTGATTACACTCAATATTGATGGTGTTGCACCGGTTGCGGGTCAACATACGATTGAGTGGTTCGAAGGAATTGGAACGACAACAACCTTAGGCACAACGATAGGAAGTACCACTGGATCCAGTAATGAAACCGCACAGGGTCTTATTGGTGGAACGTATACCGTTCGGGTTACAGATTTGGTAAATCCGAGTAATGGCTGTTCAACTACCACGACGTTCACCATCACCAACACACCGGATGTTCTGACCATCGAATCAGCAGATTTAACACTGACGAACCAGTCGGATTGTAGTCCGGTGAATGGGTCAGCGACGGTAAACGAGGTTACTGTAAATGGTACGGGGATAGGTAACACTGCGGGTTATGTATTCACCTGGTATCAGAGTAATGGTACAACGGTTATTCCAGGTTCAGGCACAGC
>JBGTEP010000058.1:0-22772 GCA_041747735.1 Chryseolinea sp. | reverse complement strand
TTGCAACTCCTTAGTCCAATTGCAGCCAGAGCTTGCCATTCCACAATTTCATTTAATTTTTCGCGTATACGTTGCTGAATGTAGCATATTCCGATTTCCCAAAATATTTCTTGCCCTGCTAAAACAATCGATTACGGTTTGCTATATTGAACCGCACCAAACCCACTTTTATGACCCCTTATGTTGCCGAGTTTTTTGGTACTATGATCCTGATCCTGTTAGGGGATGGAGTCGTCGCCGGAGTCTTGTTGAAGGATACGAAATCGGAAAATGCAGGTTGGCTGACAATCGTTTTGGCATGGGGTCTCGCTGTTACTTTGGGGGTATATGCTGTAGGAAGAATCAGTGGCGCCCATCTTAATCCTGCCATCACTATTGCACTTTTTGCAACGGGCGATTTTCCTGCAACTCAGGTTCCAGGATACATCCTTTCGCAACTCGCTGGCGCCTTTACGGGCGCTGTTTTAGTCTGGCTTCATTACCTGCCACATTGGGCACGTACCGAAAGTCAATCGAAAAAACTGGCTGTCTTTTGCTGTGCGCCCGCAGTGAGGTCTGCTCCGGCAAATCTTATCAGCGAAATCATTGGTACGATGGTGTTGGTTCTCGGTATTCTCTTTATTGGCGCCAATCAATTTACAGACGGCTTAAATCCAATTGTCGTGGGCGCACTTATCGTTTCGATCGGATTGAGCCTCGGGGGAACCACCGGGTTTGCCATCAATCCTGCCCGAGATCTTGCTCCGCGTATAGCCCATTTTATACTGCCCATTCCGGGGAAGGGTTCTTCTGATTGGTCGTATAGCTGGATTCCGGTGGTCGGTCCAATAATCGGTGGACTCCTTGGGGCATGGATATTCAGGCTACTTTTTTAATTTGAATAAGCAAACATGAAATACATCATTGCATTAGATCAGGGAACCACCAGTTCCCGCGCCGTACTTTTTGATGAAGAAGGTGCGATTAAAGGTATCGCACAACAGGAGTTCCGGCAGATATTTCCGCAATCAGGATGGGTAGAGCATGATCCCCTTGAAATATTAGCAACACAACGTGGTGTACTGGAAAGACTGATTCAGGAAAATAAAGTTGAAGCTTCCTCGATTGCAGCCATCGGCATAACCAACCAACGTGAAACCGCGGTTGTATGGGATCGTAAAACCGGCCAGCCTGTGTACAATGCAATTGTATGGCAGGATAAACGGACTGCAGCAATATGTGAAGATCTGAAATCAAGAGGTCTCGAAGATTATGTTCGAAAGAATACCGGACTTGTGATCGACTCATATTTTTCGGGAACAAAAATCAAATGGATCCTCGACAACGTTCCACAGGTAAAGGAAAGAGCATCAAGTGGGGAATTGGCTTTTGGTACAATCGATTCATGGTTGATTTGGAATCTGACGAACCGCAAAGTGCATGCAACAGATTATACAAATGCCTCGCGAACGATGCTTTATAATATCCGGGAGTTGAAGTGGGATAAAACGTTACTGCAGGCGCTACAGGTACCTGAACAGTTGCTTCCTGAAGTAAAGCCATCGGCGTCTGACTTCGGAACCTGGAATTTTAATGGAGTAGATATTCCTATTGCCGGTGTTGCAGGTGATCAGCAGGCTGCGCTTTTTGGTCAGGCTTGTTTTGAACCTGGTATGGCAAAAAATACCTATGGCACAGGTTGCTTTATGTTGATGAATCTGGGATCAGAAATTCAACTCTCGAAAAAGGGTTTGATAACAACTATTGCCTGGGGACTGGATGGAAAAGTTCAGTATGCACTGGAAGGAAGTGTTTTTATTGCAGGTGCTGCAGTGCAATGGCTACGCGACAGTCTTCATCTTATCGATCAGTCCAAAGATTCTGAATACTTCGCTGCAAAGGCTCTCGGATCCAATGAAGTATATGTTGTACCGGCATTTGCAGGATTAGGAGCACCTTACTGGGATATGTATGCCCGGGGAGCAATTTTTGGTTTAACGCGAGACACCGGAAAAGATCACATCATAAAAGCTACACTAGAATCATTGGCGTACCAGACCAAAGATATACTTAATGCTATGGAGGAAGATGCAGGGTTGACGTTGGCGAGTCTAAAGGTTGATGGCGGAGCATCTGCAAATAATATTCTGATGCAGTTCCAGGCTGATATTCTCGGGACTGAGGTTGAAAGACCCGAGGTTATAGAATCAACTGCAATGGGTGCAGCCTATTTTGCCGGAATCCAAATCGGACTTTGGAAGAAAGAAGATATCATCAAAAACAGAAAGATTCAGCAACGGTTTATTCCTGCGATGGAAAGTTCAATGCGGGAAAAGCTATATAAAGGATGGTTAAAAGCTGTTGAAAGAACAAAGGGCTGGGTGGAATAAAAGCGGATTTTATTCTCATATTGTTAATGAATTGGTGATCCGCAGTTGATCAGTACGTGTTACTTTCCCTTTCTGAATCCTTATAGCAAAAAATTGATTTCGTTTTCTTTAACCGACCGGCCAGCTATCATCCGTAAACTTTCTACGGATAGATTTGATCTTATAATCATAGGAGGCGGAATTACCGGTGCGGGAATCGCACTTGATGCCGCATCAAGGGGCCTTAAAACGGCGCTGATTGAAAAAAATGATTTCGCATTTGGTACCAGCAGCCGATCGACTAAGCTGATTCATGGGGGCTTGCGTTACCTCAAACAACTGGAGTTCGGACTTGTAAAAGAAGTGGGAAGCGAACGTGCTGTTGTACACCGTCTGGCACCTCATCTGGTAGTGCCCGAAAAAATGTTGTTACCATTATCCGACCAAAAAGGACTTGGTTACTGGCTTACATCGATTGGATTAAAAGTGTACGACTTACTTGCCGGCGTTACACAAGAAGACAAGCGTAAAATGCTTACGAAGATACAGACCCTTAAATATGAGCCGCTTCTAAAACCGGATGATATCAAGGGTGGGGCTATCTACGCCGAATACCGCACCGATGACGCCCGCCTCACGATTGAAATTATTAAAGCTGCAGTGAGTTACGGAGCTTCGGTTTTGAGTTATGCCCGCGTAAGTGATTTTATTTACCGCGATGATAAGATTGCCGGTGTGCAGGTTAAAGAACACTTAGGTGGCGAGCAATTTATTGTGCAAGCAAAAGCGGTTGTAAGTGCGGCTGGCCCATGGGTTGATGAACTTCGTGAGATAAATCAATCTAAAGTGGGTAAACGCCTTCACCTTACCAAAGGCGTTCATATTGTCGTTGCGCATTCACGGTTTCCGGTTCGGCAAGCAATTTACTTCGATGTGTCGGATGGTCGAATGATCTTCGCGATCCCGCGTGGACGAACAACTTACATAGGTACAACAGATACTACCTATGCAGGAAACAAGGATGAAGTCACGACCTCAGCGGAAGATGCAGGGTACCTGATAGCCGCTGTGAATGCCACGTTTCCCTCAGTGAATTTGCAGATGGCTGATATTGAATCAAGCTGGGCTGGTTTACGTCCATTGATTCATGAGGATGGTAAGTCAACTTCGGAATTGTCTCGCAAGGATGAAATATTTGAATCCCCTACAGGATTGATTTCAATAGCCGGCGGTAAGTTGACCGGGTACCGCAAGATGGCTGAACGGGTATTAAATCTCGTGATCAAAAAACATTTCCACGACGAGCCGTTTGAATCCTGCAGAACACAACAAATCAAACTGGCTAGTGATACACTGACGAATGTAAAAAAGGTTAACCTATTCACAGAATCGGTGATTGAAAAAATAAAACCGGCCGGCTTACCAGATTTTACGGCGCACTATCTGGTGGAAAACTACGGACAACATGCCGACGACATCTTAAAGCATGCCGGAAAACTTGATGCAGCTACAGCAGAGCTATCCCTGCTTAAAGCTGAGCTATGGTATTGTATTCATCAGGAGATGGTGTGTACGCTTCAGGATTTTTTTATCAGACGAACCGGACTGATCTATTTTGATGTTCATAAAGTCATGCGCTGGAAAGAACCGATTGCCCGCGAATGTCAGATTTATTTCGCATGGGATGAAGCACGTACCAGCAAAGAGATCCATGATCTCGATATTCAAATACACATTTTGCGAAGTTTTCTGTAGCCTGAAACACCGTCTGAATTTTCCTGTTCCCTATGGTGGATAAAAGTCTTCCCAAACTCGAAATTATCAGATTAGACTATTAAATTACGCTTGTAAACGATTGTAATTTTCGGGTAAATGGAAGCTAAAAAGAAAAGTAAAGTACCCAACGATACGCTTTGGGGGATTGATATGGGGGGTACCAAAATTGAGGGCGTAATCTTAAAGTCGGCAAAAGACCCGAAAGTGCTTTTCAGGGACAGGGTTCCAACCGAAGCAGATAAAGGCTATCAACACATTCTTAGTCAGGTAGACAAAATTGTCAAGATGATGGAGCGCGAGGTGGGATACACACCAGCCAGAATCGGCTTCGCAACGCCTGGGATATTGGATCCGAAACTTGGCGTGATGAAGAATTGCAATACAGTGGCAATGAATGGCCAGCCGATGAAAGATGATCTTGAAAAATTATTAGGCATCAAAATAGAAATTGCCAATGATGCTGATTGTTTTGCTTTGGCTGAAGCGCGGTATGGCGTTGTTAAGGAAAAATTCCCCGATGCCAAAGTAGTCTTCGGAGTAATTATGGGTACAGGTGTAGGGGGAGGGATTGTGATTGATGGAAGAGCAATTTTTGGGTTACAAGGTATAGCCGGAGAGTGGGGTCACAATTTTCTTGATGAATCGGGCGGCCCGTGTTACTGTGGAAAAACAGGATGTGTGGAAAACGTAATCAGCGGCCCCGCTTTAGAAAAGTATTACTTTAAGGAGACCGGTAACAAAAAACCTCTAAAGGATATTGTTGCCCTGGCAGAATCAAAAGTAGATCCAACGGCTCAAAAAACCATGACCAGATTGGTGAACTTTTTCGGTAAAGCGTTAAGTGTTATCATTAATATCCTCGATCCGGATGTAATCGTAATCGGCGGTGGCGTTGGCAACATAGACATGCTCTATACCCGTGGATTGGATTCAATACGGGAAAATATTTTTAACAACAGACTGGATACACCAATTGTACGACCATCATTGGGCGATAGCGCTGGCGTTATTGGCGCGGCTTTTTTGGTGAGCTAACCATGTAGGTATACATGAAGGTCAAATTGGAGGTTGCGGAAAAAAGATAATTATGATCAAAGTCAAATGAGATGTCCATAAGTAAAGAGTGGATCCAGCGGGTGAATAATAACCACAGCTTAATACTCAAGACTCATGTCTAACTACTAATTTACACACATGAAAAGAATTGCAATCCTTGGACCTATTCCCCGTGATCACATTGTGACGCATCAAGGGGACTTGATACAAAAGTGGGGATGTGTAACCCACCCTGTGATCGCTTTATCTGTGCTTGCAGGAGATGAAATTGAAATCATACCCGTTTGCCATCTGCGGCAGGTTGATTTAGATAACGTGAAGGAAGTATTTGAAGACTATGATGGCATAAACCTGAAACATCTTACGTGCAAGAATGACCAAGGCGATATTATCAGTCTGAAGTTTATTGATATGAATAACCGCATTGAAAGGCAGACGGGCTTTATGGATCCTATTATGCCAGCGGACGTCAAGAACCTTTTGAACTGCAAAGTTTTTGTATTTATTCCGATCAGCGATTACGAAGTGTCTTTGGATACGTTGAAGTTTTTAAAAGAGAATAGCAAAGGAACGATCATTTTCGATGCACATGGACCTACTACGGCTTGCCTGTTTAGCGGCGAACGGCAACGTAAATTCTGGATTGATCGCGATCAATGGCTGCCTTACATTGATGTATTAAAAATGAATCTCGAAGAAGCACACGCTTCCTGGTTCAAGAAAGAATATGAAACGCGTGACTATTACGAAGAAGCGGAGAGTCTTGATCTTGATGAGCTGCGCGAATTTGCACTGCATTGCCTCGGAATGGGTGTTAAATGTGTATACATCACTGTAGATTCGCGGGGATGTCTTACCTATTACAAGGAAAAAGGAAAACTCGTCGAACAAATGGTTCCCGCAGTGAAAGTTGACAACGTGGTTGACACTACAGGCTGTGGTGATTCCTTCGCTGGTGGTGTTGGTTTTGGACTTTTGCAAAAACCTACCGATTATATCGGTGCCGCTCAGTATGGAAATACACTAGGAGCGCTTCGAACGCAGGGGAAGACGTTTGCAGTATTTAAGTCACTCGAGGAGACCAACAAAATCATTAAGGAAACGTATTTTTGACTTTCTTTTTTAAACCCTAAAGGACTATTTGTTTTGATAAAAGCCTGTATTTTCGACCTCGACGGTGTGATTGTTGACACCGCCCACTATCATTTCCTTGCCTGGAGCAGGCTGGCAAAAGAAATTGGTATTCCATTCAACGAAGATGACAACGAACGACTGAAAGGTGTGAGCCGGATGAGATCGCTGGATATAATTCTTGAACTCGGGGGTAAGTCGCTCAGCAATGTGGAGAAGGAAAATCTTGCAGACAGAAAGAATGCATGGTTCGTGGAATATCTGAACCAAATGCAAGCGGATGAAATTTTTCCAGGTGTCAGGGCATTGATTAAATCCCTTCGCGAATTGGGGATAAAAGTTGCGTTGGCATCCAGCAGTAAGAATGCTCAGATGGCTATGCGGCTTTTGGGTATCGAAGGTGATTTTGATGCCGTGGTGGATGGAACTATGATTACCCACTCTAAGCCAGATCCGGAAATATTTTTGCTAGCAGCCAGTAGGCTTGGCGTTGATCCAAAGGACTGCGTTGTGTTTGAAGATGCGGAGGCAGGTGTAGCGGCGGCATTAGCAGCAGGTATGAAATGCGTGGGTGTTGGGGCCCCGGACAATTTAAGACTGGCAAATAAAGTGATCACCAAAACTGGCGATTTCCAGATTATGGAATTGGAACAACTGTAATAATTTGATCAAAGACGACTATTTATAAATATTTTCAACGCGAAACGCTGAATCATGAAGGAGTATCTTAAGCGCCACGAATGGCAAATCATTGAGGAAGGCCTTAATCCGCATTACAATATGGTATCCGAAAGTGTATTCAGTATTGGCAATGGAAGGATGGGGCAACGTGCAAATTTTGAAGAGGATTATTCCGGCGAAACGTTGAAGGGCAGTTATGTTGCAGGTGTTTATTATCCGGATAAAACACGTGTGGGCTGGTGGAAGAACGGTTATCCCGAATATTTTGCCAAGGTATTGAATGCACCAAGCTGGATCGGTATACGGATAAGCATCGATCATCAAAAACTTGATCTTGCGAAATGTAAAGTTGAAGGCTTCAAGCGTATACTGGATATGAAAGTGGGGCTGTTGTCCAGAAGCTTCTCGGCTACATTTCCAGACGGAAAAAAGATTAAGGTCGAGTCGAAGCGTTTTTGCAGTATGGCGAACGGTGAAGTTGGTGCCATACGGTATTCCATAACTCCTGTGAATTTTTCTTCGAAGGCTACCTTATCACTTGATGTCGATGCTGACGTAGTAAACAAGGATTCGAACTATGATGAAAAATTCTGGGAAGAGGTAAGCAAGAGTGCAACGGAAGGCCGCGCTATTGTAACAGCGCAAACAAAGAAAACTCATTTTCATGTTACGACCGGAATGTGTTATACCGTGACATCTGGTGGCAAGAAAGTTACATTCGACCGCGTCAACATCGAGCAGCGCGAAAAGTTTGGTGGTAATGTAATCCAACTTAATGTTCAGGAAGGTAAGGAACTGGTGGTGTATAAATATGCTGCCGTGTTATCTTCTGAAAATCATCCCAAAGATCAGCTCGTTGACCAGTGCAATAAAGTATTGGATGAGGCCATGGCTGCTGGCTTTGACAAGTTGTTTGAAGAGCATGCAAAGGTATGGGAGAAGAAATGGGAAGCATGTGATATCACCATTGAAGGAGATGTAGCAGCACAACAAGGCATCCGCTTTAATATTTTTCAATTAACGCAGACGTATACTGGCGAAGACGAACGATTGAACATCGGTCCGAAAGGATTTACCGGCGAAAAATATGGTGGAAGTACCTATTGGGATACCGAAGCATACTGTATACCTTTTTATTTGGGTACTGCCGAACCGAAGGTGGCAAGGAATCTATTGATTTACCGTTATAAACATCTTCCGAAAGCAATCGAAAATGCAATGAAGCTGGGCTTCAAAGATGGCGCTGCATTCTATCCTTTCGTGACAATGAATGGCGAAGAATGTCACAATGAGTGGGAGATAACGTTTGAAGAAATTCACCGGACAAGCGCGATGGCCTATGCTATGCGTGATTATATTGACTATACCGGTGACCAGGGTTATCTGACTGAATTTGGACTTGAAGTTCTTATCGGAATTTCAAGATTCTGGACACAACGGGTAAACTGGTCTGCCGATAAAAACAAATATGTTATTCTCGGTGTAACCGGTCCGAATGAATACGAGAATAATGTTAACAATAACTGGTACACGAACTACCTGGGTGCATGGACATTGCGGTTTACACAACAAGCGATTGACTATGTAAGGAAAGCTGATAGTACCCGATATGCCGAGATTGTGAATAAAGTTGCCTTCAAGGAAGAAGAGACTGTGAAGTGGAAGGAAATTGTTGAAAAGATGTACTATCCCGAAGATGCAAAGCGCGGCGTTATCCTTCAACAGGACGGATTTCTCGATAAAGAATTACTTCGTGTAAGCGAGCTTGATCCTTCAGAACGGCCGATAAATCAAAAGTGGTCGTGGGACCGGATTTTGCGTTCTTGTTTTATAAAGCAGGCCGACGTTCTTCAGGGTCTGTATTTATTCGAAGATGATTTTGATATCGAAACCCTGCGGAAGAATTTTGATTTCTATGAGCCGATGACCGTGCATGAGTCATCGTTATCACCGTGCGTTCACGCTATCCTTGCTTCTAAACTGGGTTACAAGGAACGTGCATATGAATTTTATCTTCGCACAGCGCGTCTGGATCTGGATGATTATAACAATGATACGGAAGAAGGTTGCCACATCACATCGATGGCCGGTACGTGGATGAGTATAATCAAAGGTTTTGGCGGGATGCGGATAAAAGATGGCAAACTACATTTTAATCCGTTTATGCCGGACAAGTGGAAATCATATTCGTTCAGAATCGAGTTCAGAGGCAGGGTAATAAAGGTAAACGTAAGTGTGGATGGTGTCAAAACTGTTTTGGAAGCGGGCGACCCTATTGAAATAACGTTGAAAGAAAAGAATCTTTTACTGGAGAAATAAGGGGTGTATTTTGAAGCTGCGATCTGCTTCCCTGAAGTAGCGGATAGAGTAGACGTTGTTAGGCGAGAAGCTTAAGAGAATTCATTGCTCAGTTTTCGTGATCCTCTTCCTCGTCAACGGTTACTAGGGTTGCATCACTTAATATTAATTGAACCCATTCAGAATACATCGTCCCGGATGGATGTAATCCATCGGATGCAACAAGGTCGGGTTCAGCGATCCCACGACGTGAAATTTCTGTAATCGAATAATACTTCACACCCAGCTTTTTAGAAATGGTTTTGTTAACAGCATTAAATACATCAATTCCGGCTGAAATCGTTTCCTGTTTATCTTTTCCGAAAGGAGTATATCCATAATCCGGGATGGACAGAACAAAGACCCGTGATTTCACACCGCCGGCGAGAGAAATTGATTTCCAGAGAAGTTCTTCAAATTCTTTAGCATAAGCTTCAGATGATTTTCCCTGATACAAATTATTCACCCCGATCAGCAGGGATACAAGATTGTATTCAGGTTTTAATCTGGCTTTGACAAGGGCAGTTCTAAGGTTATCTGTTCGCCACCCCGTTGTAGCAATTATTCGGGGCTCTAGGCAATCCAGACCACGCTTGTTTAGGGAATCGGCCAACTGTTTAGGCCATCGTAAATTAAGGGCTACACTTTCGCCGATTGTATAGGAATCCCCTAAAGCGAGGAAATTCACTTTTTCCTTAATGACAAGT
The DNA here is from genome assembly GCA_041747735.1 of Chryseolinea sp. GTDB lineage: Bacteria > Bacteroidota > Bacteroidia > Cytophagales > Cyclobacteriaceae > Chryseolinea. The sequence continues at coordinate 12,736 of JBGTEP010000058.1, read as the reverse complement.
TTCTGCGCCATGGTATGCGTTGAAAACAAAAACAAAATTGCAATCAGTATCTTCATGGTATCTCAACAAATGTAAGCCTTTTTGTGATTTACGAATAAAAGTTAGACGTACGGTTTGATAAAGTAGACGTATGGTTTTATCTTGAAGACTAGCGTGCCAGTCACAATTCAAAAGTAAATCCTTTTTCTGTCAGGCTGTTGTAGTTTTTTTTATCAAAACGAAACAGGCTGGCCGCACGGTGGGAGACTGCCGTTTGCTTTTCGCTACAAGGCTCAAGAAGATTCATTTTCATCAGCTTTCTGCGGAAATTCGGCTTATCTAATTTTTTCTCCAGAATCGCTTCATACAATTCCTGAAGTTGCAGTAAGGTAAACTTTTTTGGAAGCAGGTTGAAGCCAATGGGTTCATGTCTCACCTTGTGCTTCAGATAATTCAACCCCTCGTGAATAATTTTTTTATGGTCGTAGGGTAAAGGAGGTATTTCACTCACCTTAAACCACTTTGCGTCGGCTGCGGTAAAGCCTGGAGAGAGTGTATAGTTTTCAGGTTTAACCAGGGCATAATAGGCGATAGTAATGACGCGTTTCGTAGGATACCGCTCAAGATCACCGAATGCTTTTAGTTGTTCAAGGTAAATATTCGATACACCGGTTAAGTCACTCAAGATACGCGAAGCAGCGTCATCGATGCCTTCATCGTACCTGATCCATCCCCCCGGCAGCGCCCACTTCCCTTTACTAATTCCTTCCCCATGCTGCACAAGGAGTATATCCAGTTCACTTTTCATGAAGCCAAAGATTACACAGTCAATGGAAAGGGCTTCGATTACAGCATCAGGCATTGCTTTGGTCATAGGTAACTTGAAAATCGAATTGAAAATATTTCCATCCAGCTTGTAGTCAAATGTACTATAAGTTATATCTTTACCCAACATTCAATCGATTGTAATTTATAAAATATGAAATGTCTATCAGCAAAGAGTAGACCGACGGGATGTTTATCATAGATATTCCATGCCTGCATGCCGTGGGATGGCATTCTGGCACGCAGGCATGGGTTTCCTTAAAAATCAAACACAAATAAACACATGAAAAAATACCTTTTAGGGTATGACCTTGGTAGTTCTTCGGTTAAAGCCTCGCTAATTGATGTCAGCAGCGGTACCGTAGTTGCCTCAGCCCAGTCACCTTCTGAAGAAATGTCGATGATAGCCGTGCATGCCGGATGGGCCGAGCAAGATCCGGCAGTATGGTGGGAACACGCCGTAAGGAGTTTACAAACCTGTGTACGGAAATCCGGAATCACCGGTTCGGAAATTCAGGCTATTGGAATTTCTTATCAGATGCATGGTTTGGTTTGCGTTGATGAAGACCAGAATGTGCTCCGTCCGTCGATCATCTGGTGTGATAGCCGTGCCGTTGAAATCGGAAAAAATGCCTTCCGTGACTTAGGTGATAATTATTCATTAAAGCACCTGTTGAATTCTCCTGGAAATTTTACCGCCTCAAAATTGCGGTGGGTGAAAGAAAATGAGCCGGAAGTTTTTAGTCGTATACACAAAGTGATGCTTCCTGGTGATTACCTCGCCATGAAGCTTACCGGTGAAGTGGTGACTACTGCATCTGGTTTATCGGAAGGGATGTTCTGGGACTATCAGGAGGAAAAACCTTCTCAGAAATTACTGGATCTGTATGGAATCCCTCGAGAAATGCTGGCAACCGAGGTACCTACATTTTCTATACAAGGTAAGGTAATGAAAGAGGCAGCAGAACTTTTGGGCTTAAAAGAAGGAACGCCCGTGAGCTACCGTGCAGGCGATCAACCTAACAACGCTTTTTCCCTTAATGTACTAAACCCGGGTGAGACTGCGGCAACAGCAGGTACGTCAGGGGTAATCTACAGCGTTACAGACAAAAATGCTTTTGATTCCAAATCAAGGGTAAACACGTTTATCCACGTGAACGACAAAACACCATCAAAACGTAATGGTGTGCTGCTGTGCATTAACGGTACAGGTATACTGAACAGCTGGCTGCGCAAACAGGCAAAGGGAAATGGTACACCCTATGACTATACGCAAATCAATGCCATTGCATCAGAGGCGCCGGTTGGTTCTGACGGACTTACCATGCTTCCCTTTGGTAATGGTGCCGAACGTGTGTTGGAGGATAAAGATTTAAGTGCATCGTTTCATGGACTCAATTTTAACCGTCACGGTCAGTCGCATGTTTTTCGTGCAGCCCAGGAAGGAATTGTATTTGCCTTGAAATATGGATTCGATGTCCTTCAGGATATGGGATTAAAAACGGAAGTTATCCGCGCAGGCAATGCCAATATGTTTTTGAGTCCGTTGTTCCGCGAAGCTTTTGTTAACACCATCGGCGCGCGCCTGGAACTGTACGATACAGACGGTGCTAAAGGCGCAGCAATAGGAGCAGGGGTTGGGGCTGGCATATACAGCTCATTTGAAGAAGCCTTTAAAGGTTTAGCCATCATTCGTGTAGATGAACCCACGGCACAACAAAGCGAACGATATAACGACGCGTACAGCCATTGGAATGAGTTGCTAAAAAAACACTACATTTAAACTGAAGCACCATTCGAAGTGCCTTGGTATTTTATCTCAATCTGACTAAAATTCAAACCTTATAAATTCGTAAACATGAAAGCTACACTCGGAAACAAGCAATACTTTAAAGGCATTAAGCCCATCAAGTTTGAAGGCCCGGAATCTGACAACCCTCTTGCATTTAAGTTCTACAATCCCAAACGAAAGGTGGGAAAGAAAACTATGCTGGAACATTTCCGCTTCGCGATTGCTTACTGGCATACGTTCTGTGGAACCGGTGGTGATCCATTCGGACCTGGAACGAAAAAGTTTCCATGGGATGAAAGCAACGATGCAGTGCAACGCGGTTACGATAAGATGGATGCAGCATTCGAGTTCATCACAAAGATCGGTGCTCCTTTCTATTGTTTCCACGATTATGATCTAGTTGATGAAGGACCAACCCTGAAAGAATCAGAAAGCCGTCTAAGCAAAATGGTTGACTATGCGAAGCAAAAGCAAAAAGCTTCGGGTGTGAAGTTGCTGTGGGGAACAGCCAACATGTTTTCTAATCCGCGTTATATGAATGGAGCGGCTACCAATCCTGACTTCAATGCTGTTTGCTGGGCTGGAGCGCAGGTAAAAAACGCGCTGGATGCAACGATTGAATTGGGCGGATCAAATTATGTATTCTGGGGCGGTAGAGAAGGATACCTTTCACTGCTTAATACGAATATGAAACGCGAGCAGGAGAATCTTGCAAGGTTCCTGCATATGGCTCGTGACTATGGTAGGAAGAGCGGTTTCAAAGGAACATTCCTGATTGAACCGAAGCCGATGGAACCGACCAAGCATCAGTATGATTTTGATGCTGCAACGGTCATTTCATTCCTCCGTCAATATGACCTGATGGATGATTTCAAACTCAATCTGGAAGTGAACCACGCTACGTTGGCACATCATACCTTCCAGCACGAACTTCAGGTTGCTGCCGATGCAGGTATGCTTGGAAGTATGGATGCAAACCGCGGTGACTACCAAAATGGCTGGGATACCGATCAGTTCCCGAATAATTTGTATGAGCTTACAGAATCTATGCTTGTTGTACTTGAATCCGGTGGATTCAAAAGTGGCGGTGTAAACTTTGATGCAAAGACACGGAGAACGTCAACGGATCTTGTTGATATTTTCTACGCCCATATCGGTGGAATGGATGCATTCGCCCGCGCACTACTTACGGCTCAAGCGATTCTGGATGATGGTGAATATACACAACTCCGCAAGGAACGGTACAGCTCTTTCGATTCTGGTAAAGGAAAGCAGTTTTCAAGAGGAGCACTTTCATTGCAGGCATTACGCTTATTGGCACATAAAAACGGAGAACCTGAGCAGATCAGTGGCCGTCAGGAATATTTTGAAAACCTGATCAATAATTTTATCTAGTCCGGCTACCATGCTGAATTTAAAGGTCATTCAACCGTTCATTTGGTTGAATGACCTTTGTTTTTTGAAAGGGTGTATTCACAATGCTATTTGTTCTGTAAATTACACCGGAATACATGTGTTGTAAACTAACCGTAACTACAAGTAGTTGCCCGAAGTAACAATCACTTGCCATAATGATAAACCTGAATAATATGAAAGCCATTCTGTTTTTGATTCTCCTTCCTTTTACTGCCTGGAGCCAGGGTAATACTTCCTTTGGTAATTTCAAATTGGTGGATCAGGAGATCATCTATCAAAAAATATTTCTGCAGGATTCTGCAACGGCAGGAAAGCTGGGTGAGTATTACAAGACTTTGTCTTACTTGTCGAATGTTCAGGTAGCCGGCGATGAGGTATCGTTTGATCTGAATGACCTTATTGTTGATTATAAAAAATTCCAGTTTACACAAGTGGGTACACCGTCAATCATTCAAACCGGGAAATACAGTGGAAAGGCAACGGTAGGGGTAAAGGATGGAAAATACAGAATAACATTGTATTCCATTCAGATGACCGGTGACATTGGCTATAAGAAAATTACAGCGAAAGAAAATCTTACGAGCTTTGCGAGCAAGAACAACGGAACTATCCTTTCGCAGGATTGGTGCAGGCCGAATATGCTGGGATTACTGGATCAGGCGTTTACCGACAAACTTCAGTTTGTGGAGACGGAAAAAAAGAAGAAGGACGATGGCGACTGGTAACACAGTTTTACTAACATCATGCCACTTTGTGGAACACGCCATCATCTTTTGAACTAGCCCGTAAGGTATCGGCGATACCAGGCTTGTATTGTGGTCCTGCTGCAATTGGCTGGATCGCTGCCGTATGGAATCAAAACCAACATCGGCCTTATAACCTTCAGCGACTAAGTGATAAGAATTTTTTTGCCGATGGTCCGCGACCGTTTCATCATACCTTACCCGGATTTCAGCAAAGCTTAAACGACATTTTACGACGAGAAACCAACAACGAACTTGCTTTGGCAGATGAGTTGTACTTTGGTGTTCGTACTGTTCACAAGATCATTGATGAATACAGCATGCCGGTAATTGTTCGGGTACTGGCGCCAAAGATCCGGCACGGACTTCATTACGTAACCATGTTTAATTCAGAGGATGATAAATCAGGAAAAATTCACTTCTCCCTGCACGACAATGGTGTGTACCATAATTATGATGGCAGGGAGCTTGAAGTAAAATCTGGCCAGTGGAAAAGGTCTTCATCCGGTGTTTTTCTATTGGGTGCAAAACGGGTTACTCTGGTTCAACAGAATCACCGTCACGCGGCCAAGTAGTTCAGACCGTTTGAATTCTTGCCTCAAATAATCGTTGTCTTGTTAAACGTGAGCAAAGGAATACTCGCATGAAATGCCAACTGGCGGGTTATACTTTTTCCGAAGAGTTTTTCATAGAAATCAAGCTTGTGCGTAAACATCGCTACCAGGTCTGCTTCCTGTTTCACAACAAAGTTATCTACTTCCTCCGCTGTCGAATCATTTTTGGAAACTTGAAATGATATTTTTGAATATCCCGTAAGCTTAATGACATCAGCTGTGATTTGTGCAGTATTAAATGACTTATCCGAATCACTGCGGATTACATGCAATACTTCAACTGAAGCATCAAAAAGTTTGGCAAGCTGTGCAACCTTAGTTATCTCATCGTCCAGGTGAACCATATCGGTGGCATAAACGATCTTGGTTATGGGTTTAAACACCGTCTCACCCGGTACAGCGATTACGGGTTTGCTGCTGTGGTCAATCACCGCGGCGGCATTGCTACCCATCAGAACTTTTTTCATTCCGGTAGCCCCCTTGGTTCCCATGATAATCATGTCAGCTCCGTTTGCTGAGGCAAAGGTTTCAATCTGATCCTGTACAGGATAGCCAATCACATAGGAATAAGAAATTTGCGGAGCACTATCAACTTGCGCTTTTATTTCCCGAATAAGGGTGTCAGCATCCTCATTAGAGTTTTTAATCATTTCCGATTGTAATTTCTCCCAACGCATGGATGTAGCGGCAGAAGCATTTATGTTGATCACAGCCAGTAGAATGAGATCTGCATTTAGTGTTTTAGCTAAGTTGGCTGCGTATAAAACCGCCACTTTAGAAAGGTCAGAGAAATCGGTTGGAACTAGAATTTTCATACTTTTTGGTTTTGTTTTCCGTGCTGGTCGATATTAATTTGTAATGTTTGATACAGACAATTCCTGTTTGTTAAAGTTGGTGAAAAAAAATTAAGAATCCGTCTTACGTTTGCCCTTTATAAACATGATTTTTATCAGGAGTGAATGTTCGTTTTTCTACCGAAAGCCCTGAACGATAATTCATCTGCTACTTCAAGGGCCATGTATGTTTTGCATTTTTTTGAAATAAAATCAGGTTCTTGCTACTATCCTTTGTGGTTGTTGGATGCTCGATGGTGCCAAATCATAATTAAAAATCAGTGGATGCAGACATAATTTCCACGCAAGATTTACGCTTAAACGGGTAAGTTGTGATCCATCAGCAGATGCCAGACGTCAGCAGTAAGTCATGCATAACCGAACCCCAAAAAATTTAACGAGGACAAAAAAACAGTGAGTCATCATGACTCACTGTTGTCCATTATACGTTAGCAATAAACGGAGCTTTTTTGATGTAGGTATCATCAGAAAGTTGTGCAATGAGAAAGCAGGCCAGATCAGTGGAGCTTATTCTTTCACCAGGACAATCTTCCAGACTGACTATCACTTTTCCTCTCTGATCTGTTTGTTCAATCAGTGGTAGTCTTACTAATGTCCAGTTTATGTTACTGTTTGACAGAAATTCAAACTCAACTTGTTTATCAAGAGTTGTTTTTGGATAATTCACCTTCATCCAATCAGTCGCCATTTTGATTTTAGGCCCTTTTTTATCGATAGGAGTATCTACATTCAAACCCGTTGCTGATATGTAACGGCTAATATTAAGATGAGATAATGCCTGGATAATATTACGCGTAGCATCACTGAATATCGGTGTCTCTCCTTTCGGTTGACCTATTGTGCTGATTACAGCCTGGCAGTCTTTAACTAATGCATGAACATCACCGTAATTCCTGGCATCACCTTTTACGATTTCAATGTATGGGCTTTTGATCTTTAAACTTTCTGGATTTCTCAATAAGAGTTTTAAATGAAACCCCTGCTTGAGCAGCTCTTTAACAAGATAGTTTCCCGCTTTACCTGTTCCTCCAATTATTGCAATTTTGAATTTATTTTTCATATGATCCCTGTATAATATTTAGATAATAGATTTCAACCTGTGTTCGCAAGACAACACAGACCCTGGCAGACTCTTGAAATCTGCCGAAAAAGAAATGATATTTTACAGGGAGATTTTAATAGGACAAACTTAGAAAAAAGAGTCAGGATACCAATACTTGACGAGGCGCAGTTTTTAGATTGTGTTATGCACGGTCCTAAACACCAACTGCATCTTTGCACTCGTTTAAGAGCATTTAAGCAGCAGTCCTGACACGACAATTCGCCCGTTTTTTGGTTGATCCGTTTATTAACAAAAAAGAAAACTCAGAAATTAAATTTAAATTCATGTAAAAAAGATGAAGCAAATTTTTCACACCGGACTGTTTGTTACGCTTTGCATTTTTATTATAAGTTGTAACGGACAGAACAAAGAAAGCAATGGAAATCAAGTTAAACAGCAACCTGTTGGCGGTGCGTTTGAAAACAGTGAATTCGCTTATTACGGTATCGCCAAGAAAATCAGTTCTATTGATACAAGTTCAGGGTGGAATCAGAACGGGCAAAAGGTTTTGCTGACAGGCGTCGTTTATCTGTTTGATGGAAAGACACCTGCGTCGGATGTTCTGTTGTATTACTACCATACCAACACAGCCGGTAAGTATTTGCACAAGGCAGAAGAAAAGAGAAGTATGCCACCAAACGACTTGGGTCAAACGCATGGTTACATTCGTGGGTGGGTTAAAACGGATTACGAAGGTAAGTACTACATCTACACTGTGAGGCCCGGAACCTATCCTACCAAAGACGAACCAGACCACGTTCATGTTAACGTGAAAGAGAACAACGATATAAACGAATATTACATTGATGATTTTGTTTTTGATGATGACAAACTTTTGACTTCTGCAAAGCGAAAGAAATTGGAAAATCGCGGTGGGAGCGGTGTTTTAAGAATGGTCCAGAACGGAGACTTACAAATTGGTGAGAGAAATATCATTCTTGGTTTAAACATTCCTGATTATCCGAAGAAGCGAGAAAATGATATAAACTCAGGAAGAAATATCGGAGAAGATGTGATTTCATTTATACCCTATCACGCCTGGGGTCCCGACAAAGGAACGAGAACCTGCCCTGTCTGTAAATATGGATGGTATCATGGTATACTTTATTTTGTTGGAAACAATCGGAGCTGGGATGAAATAAAATTATGGTTGACTTTCTTGGAGAATGAAAGCAAAAAAAGAGAGAAGTACTTAAAGGTTTATTTTGTCTACGGCAACGAAGAAGGATACAGTAAAAGCGCCAGAGAAAACGAACTGGCGAAAATTGGAAGGGAATTAAACCTGGAAAAAGTTGCGATGACTTTTGTACCTTCCTTTTCAGACCGCGAATCTGAAATAGAGTTAAACGAAATAAATCCCAAAGCAGAGAATACCTTTATCCTCTATAAACGAAGCAGAGTCATTGGGAAATTTGTTAATATGAAACCCAATCACGAGAGCTTCAGTTTAATGAGCAGAAGACTTGATCAGACCGTAAATGAATACTTTGATTTACCGAAAATTGGCAATCATGAATGAGTTTCAAACCTCCAGAATTTTTTAACACTTACTGTTTTGGAGAATGACTTTATAATACAAAAGCCTATTGATACCCATCTGCAATCGCTTGTGGATTATTATTTCTATCTAGACATCCCGAATTGCCGATTTAAAATTAGAAGAGGACCACGTAATTCCCTTTCCCGGAATTAGGTTTGGATATTTTTTTGGACATCCATTTTCCGTCACCAATCATTCAGTAAATGAAACCATCAATGTCGACAAGGTTATTTCCCGGATATCCACGGATCAAATTTCCGTCAGGCCGTCAACAGACCGGGTTAAAATTCTAAGTGCTCATGTCAGGCCTTACACCTTGGTATGTTTAACGAATAAAAGCATTTCAGAAATGAAAATGCACTAAAATCCAGAGACAGAAAAATAAGCACCCTGGTTGATGAATGGATTTTCGCAGATAGAATGAGATTTGCAGGAATGTTGATTGGTTATTTCTATTTGTTGAAAGCATTTAGGCTCCCGTCTCCACAAAAAAGTTAGAGAAATATTGTGAGTCCCATCTCGGTCGTCCGGATAAATCGGCGTCTTTATATTATTGTAAAGTTTAAAGTCTTTTAATGTTAATTCAGACAACGGAACACGGATTATTACATATATTCGGTCGATGGAGTTAAGCATATAATTACCCGAAAACAGGAATAGCATGAAAATCCATTCAACAAATTACCAAAACACTTTTATAGAAATTGCAGACGATTGTGCTGCGTCGGTTGGGGAAATTCCACCGATAAAGGAAGTTAAGACCGTTGCAAACATTCAATTCGAAATAGTACGTAAGAACCCTTATAAATTTACGTCAGATGACATTATGTTTCAGGTTTTCGCAGACAGAAATGATTTGGCAAAAGGTGAATACAAAAAAGCTAGAGAGCAGTTTTTTTCAAAAGGACAACCTTGCTTCCGTGCTTCACCGTTGACAAAACGATATGGATGGGGTGTTCATTACGATAAGGAGGGGAAAATGGCTATCTATAGTGCTGAAAGTGCGGAATACAAAAAGTTCTCTAAAGACAAAAGCTTGAAAGTTATTAAAGCAATGAAGTCAAGTAAATAAAAGAACATGGAAATAAATTTCTCCGACTTAAACTAGTTCTCTTTCAAAGATTTGCACAAAGTAAGTTATCGGGAATACTAACTTGGTCTATCTTGCCAGCAAATAAAGTAACATTATGAAACAAACAATCTTAGGTGCCGGTGGAGCAATTGGTATTGAACTAGCCAAAGTATTAACAGAATATACATCAGACATTAGGTTAGTGAACCGAAATCCCCAAAAAGTAAATCAAACTGACTCCTTGTTTCCGGCCGACCTTACTAAAGAGATGGACGTTTTCAAAGCAGTTGAAGGAGCGCACATTACCTACGTTGCCATTGGATTTCCATATAAGACCAGTGTATGGAAACAGGTTTGGCCACCTTTTATTCAAAACGTAATTGCCGCTTGCCTGGTGCACAATTCCAAACTTGTTTTTTTTGACAATGTATATGCAATTGGTGGCAACAATGTTAACCACATAACAGAGAACTCTGCAGTAAGTCCAACGAGCAAGAAAGGAGAAATCAGAGCAGAAGTCGATCGGCTTATTTTAGAAAATATTGAAAAAAATAATTTGCAAGCAATCATTGCCAGAGCACCCGACTTTTTTGGTGGTACATCGAAAGAGAACAGCGTTATGATTAATCTGGTTTATAACAATCTTGTAAAAGGAAAAAAAGCGCAATGGTTTTCTAATGCTAAAGTTATTCACAGTATGGGTTACGTTCCTGACCTTGCCAAAGGAACAGCAATGCTTGGTAATACTTCACAAGCCTACAATCAAATTTGGAATTTGCCGACTGACCCACAGAGAATCACAGGTGAAGAATGGATAAACCTTTTTGCAACTGAAATGGGTAAAGGGAATAAATTTACCGTTTTACCTCATTGGCTAATAAAGGCAGTCGGATTGTTTGTGCCTGTTATGAATGAATTAGCGGAGATGACTTATCAGTATGATACAGACTATTACTTCGATAGTACGAAGTTTAATAACTATTTCAATTTTACTCCGATGCCTGTTACAGCGGCGGTAAAACAAGCAATAAAAGATATAGAAGGTAATGCAGAATAACGAGCCAAGCTGATCAATTACGACAAGGGTAGTTATTCAGAATTTCACTATGGTGCGATTGACACTAATATGCAAAAACACAATGATTAGAAAGAAAGCACTTATTTATACCGTTGTCTTTTTAGCTGTGTCTTTTACGGTAGCTGCCATTCTTTTGTTGACCGCTGACAAATCACTTAAAAGACCACAAGAACCTGCCACACCGTATCCTTACTACACTGAAGAAGTTTTATTTAATAATGACCATGCGAACGTGACGCTAGCGGGAACTTTGACCCTACCATCAAAACGGGGAAATTATCCCGCGGTTATTTTAATTTCCGGTTCTGGACCCCAAAATAGAGATGGCGAGTGGATGGAGCACAAGCCCTTTCTTGTAATCGCAGATCACTTAACAAGACAAGGCATTGCAGTGTTGAGATATGATGATCGGGGTTTTGGAAAGTCCACTGGAAATTTCCATTCCGGTACATCGTTGGATTTTTCGACCGATGTGGAGAGTGCGATTAAGTTTTTGAAGACGAGAAAGGGAATTGACGTTAAAAAGATTGGATTAATTGGGCATAGCGATGGAGCTATGATTGCGCCAATGGTAGCTGCAAAAATGAGCGATGTTAGTTTTATTGTGATGTTGGCAGGACCTGGAATACCGATTAGCGAATTGATGGTGAAAAGGCAAGTATTAATGGAGCGTAGGCAAGGAAAGTCCGAAAGTGAAATTCAGCAGTCGAAAGAGTATATTGAGGCACTGTTAACTATTATCATCACTTCTGAAAGCGAGGAAAACTTAAATAGTGCTTTAAACCAATTTGCGAATGACACTAAAGATCAAATTCCAGACGATCAAATCCCTCCCGGCATGACGAAAGACGAATTCATTTCCAGACAAGTAGCCATGCTATCCAGCCCTTGGTTTAAATACGTTTTCACATACGATCCAGGACCTGTTATGGAAAAAGTAAAATGTCCTGTCCTTGCGCTAAATGGTGATAAAGATGTTCAGGTGCCATCAGCTGAAAATTTACAGGCCATTAAAAAAGCACTTTTCGCTGGGGAAAATGATGACGTTACTGTAAAAGAATTAAAGGACTTAAATCACATGTTTCAGGAATGTAATACAGGTATGATTGATGAATACGCGAAAATAGAACAGACATTTTCACCCATTGCGTTGACTGAAATATCAGGTTGGATAAAAAAACAAGTGGGAAAATAAACTTTGGATTTAAAGAAAACTACACGAAGTACGATCTCACTATCTGTAACGGAAATGAAGAAACTAATTTAAAAGTTTAATGTTAGTTGTGAAGTTGTGGTGACTAAAAAATTAAATCGATCTCTTAATTTGCGGTTATTTCGGCCATATAAATTCTTATATTAAATTTAAATTCTCCCATTGAAAAAAACCTCTTTATGAAGCCCAAGGAAAAAGCAATTGATACATACATCGCTGGTTTTCCTCCTTATACGCAGGTTAAACTTGGAAAACTGAGGGAAACAATCCGACGGGCAGCACCTGACGCGACAGAAACAATCAGCTACCAGATTCCGACTTTTTTACTCGAAGGTAATCTGGTCCATTTTGCAGCGTATCAAAACCATATCGGTTTATATCCGGCTCCATCAGGAACGGAAAAATTCAAAAAGGAGTTGGCAGGTTATACTGCAGGCAAAGGTTCTGTGAGGTTTCCAATTGACAAACCCCTTCCTCTTGCGCTGATAAAAGAGATTGTGAAGTTTCG
>JBGTEP010000057.1:0-18915 GCA_041747735.1 Chryseolinea sp. | reverse complement strand
TGATTCTTGCTCTGAACTATTCAACCCATTTACTTTCCAAAATCATATCCCCGATCGATATGATCTTCGTATTGGTTAGATAAAGTTCCCTCTCGGTGCCCCTTCGTTCAGGCAAATGAATCAATTCCTAAGACCGGACAGTTGTGGGTTTCATGAAACAATCTTCATCATCATTGATGTCTTCCACGCGACAATTTTCCGTAAACTTTATAGATCCTATAACGGTTCACCCATTAATTTTAAACAATGGATTTCATTAACGTCCATCAGATGCAATCAAGGGCAGCTGTGTTTAAAGAGTTGAAATAAATAAAGAATGCACTATCAGGGAAGAAATCAGGAATTACTAATTCTTCAAGTTATTGAGGGTAAACCCGTCGAAGTACTAACGACACCTATCCCCAGTGCTTTGACGTTTCTTTGGGTCACAACTAAACAGGCCATAAAAGTGGATGGAGCAGTGTTCGATCTGAAGGCCGATCAGGTTTTATGTCTCACCGAATTTCATCGCGTGGAAGTCGATCATTTTGAGAAGGTTCGAATGATACGATTCAATAAGCCCTTCTACTGCATTAAAGATCATGACGACGAAGTAAGCTGCAAAGGCCTTCTGTTTTATTCGGCCTCACTCCCACCGGTTATAACTATTCCGAAAACTGAAACAAGAAAATTCGAGATACTTTGGGAAATGTTTGAAATTGAAATGGTTACAGCAGATAATTTGCAGTTTGAAATGTTGCAGATGATGCTTAAGCGTTTTATTATTCTTTGCACAAGGATTTATAAAACAGACTACCCGTTGTTGAATGTCAACACAAACGGATGGGATATAATCCGCGAGTTTAACTCTCTGGTGGAAATTCATTTCAGAAAAGAACATACGGTGGCAGCCTATGCATCGCTGCTAAATAAATCACCGAAAACGCTTTCCAATTATTTCTCACAACGTGGCAATGGAAGTCCTTTACACATTATTCAAGAGCGGATTATGTTGGAGGCAAGGAGACTGCTTCGCTATTCTGATAAATCCATAAAAGAAATTGCCTATGAAATTGGTTACGAAGATGTTCAGTCTTTTAGTCGTGCCTTTCGGCAGAAAGACGGTATATCCCCCAGTGAATTTCGTTCACAAAAATCGTAACAGGGAATTATTGATAACACGACGGGAAGTTAGGGCTACCTGCTGCCCATTCGAATAACCCACCTTTGACTTATTATTTAAAAAAAAACTATGTCAAACAAAAGAACATTTTCGGTGCCCACCCGCGATGAAGTGAGCCCCGCCAACCAGGCTATCTTTGATAACCTGGAAAAAGGATTAGGATTCGTACCTAACCTCTATGCCTACTACAGTAAAAACGAAACTGCACTTGCGGACTACCTTGCGCTCCAAAACCGCAAGAGTACATTGAAGGCGAGAGAGCGGGAGGTTATCAATCTTGTTACCAGCCAAATCAATGGCTGTCGCTATTGCCAATCAGCCCATACTGCATTGGGTAAAATGAATGGCTTCACTGATGATCAGATACTTGAATTGAGAGGAGGCTCGGCTTCTTTTGATACCAAGATTGACGCATTGGCAAAGTTTACCAAATCGGTAGTAGAAAATCGTGGTCATGCTACGGAAGAAGCCAGGGAGGCCTTCTTTTCGGCTGGCTATACCGAAGCCAGTCTAATTGATGTTGTTATTGTGATCGGCGATAAAATAATCAGCAATTACATCCACAACCTTACAGGCTTTCCTATTGATTTTCCAGTCGCACCAGAATTAGACGTCGCAGCTGTATAGAAGGATGCCGAGTGCGCTACTTCCTCAGCTGTTGCATCAACGGGTTGTGGAAGGAGCGCACTTTCTTTTTTGGAGTTACGTTTGTGATTGGGGTAATTGCCTTTAATTGGAATATTCATTTTAAAGACATGGCAAATCCACTTCTTTTTTACCAGGCTATTTCCAATCAGATACCTATTTGGTTTTCGGCATGAATCCTTTCAGATACTTACTCATTTTCGGACTCTCGATATTTTTTGTCGTTCGACTTCAAGCACAAACTGACAGTACCGCCCAAAAACCGACTTTTGCCGTATTACCCGTTTTGTATTTTACACCGGAGACAAGTTGGGCTTTTGGGGCAGGAGCCGTAAGTAATTTCAAGTTAGGTGCAGATAGGAATAACACGTATGAGAGTCAGGTGGCAACAGGTTTTGCATATACTCTTTTCGATCAATTATTGTCGTTTGGCAGCTGGCGGATTTTTACCGAAAGAAATAAAAACCTTTTTTCCGGAGAACTGGGTTGGTTTGACTATGTATTCTTCTTTTATGGAATTGGCAACCAGGTAAGGGAAGAAGACGAAGAGTCATTTGATGCAAAATTACCAAGACTTCGTTTTAATTACTTAAGACAAGTAAAGCCTGATCTTTATATTGGATTTCGGTATCACTTTGACCAGTTTGATATCCGAAGGATTAAACCGGGTGGGCTATTGGATACCGGGGGATTCACTGGGGCTCAAGGTGGTATAGCCAGTGGGTTGGGTCCTATGATTTATTTCGACAGCAGAGATAGTCAGCTATACCCTACCTCAGGCACTTTTGCCGAAACCAGTGTTCAGTATTTC
Source organism: Chryseolinea sp. (assembly GCA_041747735.1). Classification (GTDB taxonomy): domain Bacteria; phylum Bacteroidota; class Bacteroidia; order Cytophagales; family Cyclobacteriaceae; genus Chryseolinea. Next base: position 16,297 of record JBGTEP010000057.1, on the reverse strand, counting down.
CATTCATTCCTCGGAAGTGAATTCCGCTACTGGAGATGGGTGATCGATTTTAGGAAAGTTCATGCTGTCAAAGCGAATCAGCATTTTGTCTGGCAAGCTTTTTCAGAAATCCAAATTGGTGCCCCGCCTTTTTTTACCATGGCCCAAATGGGAGGAAACCGTCTGATGAGAGGCCTGTTTGAAGGAAAATACCGAGACCAAAACCTGGCTGTACTCCAGGGCGAATACCGATGGAAATTTCTGCCCAGATGGGGACTGGTTGGATTTACAGGCTTAGGAAATATCTATTCCGACGAGCGTAAATTCCGGATTCGAAACACTAAGGCCACCTATGGGCTGGGTGGAAGGTTTCAATTAAGCAAAAGAGAAAAACTGAATCTAAGATTGGACTTTGCGCATTCACCAGGCGAAGAACTCAGGTTCTACCTGACTTTCGGAGAGGCTTTTTAGTTCGTCAACAGCCCACCGGTGCTGGATTTCAATTCGTTCTTCTGAATATGTCTTCCCGAAGGATTGCTTCGGTTAATTTTTGAGTGTAGCATCGATTGTAACTTTATTGGAAGCCGACTTGAGGCCTCCGGTTTCCAAGCTTTTGTCGCCCGCGTTTATACAGTTGTCTGGAATTTTCTACTGTATCTCGCCGTGGTCAAAGTTGAACGACTCCTTGAGTATAAACACTGCGCGTTCCCGGGCGTTAAGTTTTTCCAGCAACATCAGCAATGAATATTCAAGGATTTGATGCTTATCTATCCCGCTGTAAATCTCTTCATCGGTATGAACAGGAACCGGTAGCCATTGACCAATATGCTGCTGCTTCCTCGCTTTGATTGGCTTCCTTGCATTTATGGATCTGTTGATTACTGATCGCATAAGGTATCTGTCGGGATCCTCAATGTGGGTACGATCATTCAGAAAACAGGCATTCAAAATTTCCTGTACAACATCTTCAGCCGTGAGCGAATCGCCAATGATGTTACAGCGTAGGGAAACAGTTGCGTCCTGTGTTTTCGGTACTGTATTTCTATTGGAGTCGACATTCGTCATTTGGCTTGTCTTTGAACGATCACCGTCACACAATTCTAAACATTTCTGAAAAGATAGCCACAAGATGTAGACAAAGTTTAAATCAAATGAGATTGGCTAATCCGGTTAGCGGGTAGATCATCATAGTTTTTAACCTTTCGCTTTTTGTATAGCCGCATTGCTTCTTCCAGCTCAAAACAAATAGCAACGCTAAGATTTTGGTAGCGTACAAAATTCACGGTGAGGCCCCTTGTTTTTCCCAGGCTGTACCTAATCCGAATTGGCTAAAAGAAAGGCTGAAGTCTGAGATGAGGCGTGCTCTAAGAGAAGTTCCTTGGAGAATTACTGACCGGTGATTTCATTCTATTTATTCCGAAATTCAACCCAATCCAACGACAAAGAGCGGAACATCGTCGATTGATTGTTTGGTAAATCTTCATAGAGAAGATACACGTCATGAATGCCTTTTACTTCTACAAGTTTCTCAACAATGGTGCCCCAGCCTTCACCTTTTCTTACCTCTCCTTCATGAAACACTCTTTTGGATTTATCCTGCTCAATTTTTATCCGGCAAATAACATCGCCATCCAGAGCGTCTAATCGCACGGTCAACTCGCCCCCGATTTGACGAGCGTCATAGTAAAAAGCCAGCGATTTAAGATCCTGCATGTCGATCTGCTTAAACGCCAACCATGCTCCTGACGTTGTAAATCGTGCGATGGACTCGCTTGTCTTTGCAACTCCGTAGTCAGCGTCGGCAGACACTGCGCTTAACTTTGCGCTTTTGAAATAGAAGTTTTCCTTTACCGTATTGGCACCTACGATCGGTTGACCCTTATCTTTGTAGGAAGCTGAAATAACATAGCGGCCGCCTGGTTCTTTAAGGTGTTCTTGAAAAAAAAGTTCACCCGAAACCGGAATGCGTTTTTCATAGCTACGTTGATCCTTCAACGACAAAATAAAGCGAACCATTGTCTCTGCATCTGCTTTGGAAATTTGGGGATGGGCCGACATGGCATTTTCACCCCACATACCATTTCCGCCTTTAATAATTTTTTCGGCTAGTTGTGCTATGTTCTTTTCGTTGGTAGCATAACGTTTGGAGACATCAGCATAGCTGGGGCCAACCGATTTTTCCTTTATGCCATGACATGCTTTACAATCACTTGCCTTGATCAAGTCATATCCGGGAGAAGAAATTTCTGCGCCCTCGTGTGATTGAGCTACCATTGCCATGTCAGTACCCATGGTGGAATAAGACATCGTGAGGTTTACATCGTCAGTCGAAATAGTACCTTGCCGTAAGCTGCCATCTTCTTTGTCAGATACATCCAGGCTATAACCAATTGGTTTATTATCCCAATAAAAAGTCCGGTTGCCTTTTACCTGAAGCGTTATTTTTGGTAGAGCGTTACCCACTTTTATATTTACTTTTTGCTGGCTTGTCTTGCCATTCTGATCCGCAACCACAAGCCGGACACTATACTCCCCTACCTTATTAAAAGTGAAGGAAGGATTAGGATCCGTTGATTGCACTTCGTTGCTATCAAAGTACCAGCTATACGCCAATTTTGAAGGTGAATCCGGATCATAGGTGCCCGAAGAAGAAAATGTTACAGTGAGCGGAACTGGGCCGATTGTTTGATTAGCATTGACATGAACAATCGGCTCCCTATTTCCCCTGTTATAGTCTATTCGATATAAGCCAGCATCTTTATTTTTTGAAAACCAGTAGGTGCCATATTCCAATACATAAAGCTGACCAGCAGGACCGAGTTCCAGGTCAATTGGATGGTTGAAGGTATCACTTGCCATAAACTGCTCAATGCTATCTACCTTTCCATCAGGTGTTAGCGTAACAACATTTATCCAATCACGCATCCACTCGGCAATAAATAGTTTTCCATCGTAGTAGGTCGGTAGGTGTTTAGTTGTATCATTTGTACGTGAAGAATAGTGATCGCTGTAGTAAACGGGACCGGCTATCGGCGATTTTCCGCCTGTTCCAAGATGTTTAAAAAGTTTAGAATCATCATATGAATACCAGATCAACGCATTGATAGCAGGTGGAAGTTCTTTCAAGCCAGTATTGTTAACTGAATTATTGATCGGGTTTTTAGGATCGAAAAAAGCACCCACTTTTTCTGTTTCAAAATCGAAGTCGGCATAAGGGGAACTAGGACCTGCAAAGTATGGCCAACCAAAAAAGCCTGCTTTGGTAGCCACATGCCATTCATCATAACTGACAGGCCCTCTGGCAGGGTTGTTAATTGTGTTTTGGCCCACATCACCCCAGAACAGCCAGTCACGTTTAGCATCTACCGAAATCCGATATGGGTTCCTGCAGCCCATAGCATATATCTCCGCCCTCGCCATGGGATTGCCTTGTTCAAATAAATTGCCGTCCGGTATTGTGTAGCTGCCATCTGCTTCTATATGAATGCGCAAAATTTTTCCGCGAAGGTCATTTGTGTTCCCTGCCGTACGTTGAGCATCCCAATGCTCCCTTCCTTTTCGTTCGTCTATTGAATTGAAATAGCCGGGGTTGTGCGGATTTGTATTATCACCAACAGCAATGAATAAATTATTGTCTGGTCCGAATGCCAGCGAACCTGCAGAGTGACAACAATCTTCGCGCTGTGTAGGAATTTCAAGAATAACTTTTTCGGAATTGAGGTAAAGACTATCCTTCTCTAACAAAAATCGTGACACTCGCTGAATTGGTTTTTCACCAGCTGGCGAATAGAAAAAATAGACAAAATGGTTTACCGCAAATTCAGGATCTAATGTTACACCCAACAGCCCATCCTCAATACCAAAAAAGACAGGCAAGGTGGCAAGTGTTTTGGTTATATTCATCTCAGGAAGAAAAAGTTTAACCGCACCTTTTCTTTCAATAATCACTACTTTATCTTCATGGGTTACTGCGATCTCCAATGGCTCGTCCAGGTTGTCTGAAAGTTTTGTTTTCGAGAAGCGCTCATATTCCACGTTTTTATCTTTACTGACGGGAGCGCATTGGCAAAGAAGTATGCCTATAACTACCAATAGTGATCTAAGTGTAAGTGAATGTCTAATATTGATTTTCATACAATTGCTCTATTATTAGCTATTCCGAATAGTTACTCGTGGATCACATCACCCAATCGGGTAATAACTAGCTAGACTACCATATTGATATTTTTTTTAGGATGAGCCAGACAACATCGCTGTTGCCGGAGTAAACCAACTTGATAATTTGGTTTCCTCATGAGGTAGTCATCCAGACTTAATGTGTGTTTTGGCATAAAAACGTCATGCGATTCAGTGGTGAGCAACTTGTTTATTTGCTTTTCGTATTATTGGTATTCTGAAGTGGGTAAGTCCATTGCTTTTTTTGCAAATAAAGGGATAGCTGATCCGGTTGCCACATCTTTTATGGTCAATACTGATACTATTCTTTCATGTGTTTATTTGTGTTTAATTGGTCAGTGTCCAGCTTCCTCGTTTTGAGCTCTTCAGTACGAATAGCTATGGCTCTGGGAAAATTTTTAATTGATGTGAAGGATCAACGTTTATTATTGGGGAATGAAGTGATCCATCTAACCTACAAAGGACAAAGAGTATAAGATTCTTGAATTGCTCCACAAAAGTTTCGGTGAACTGATACCCCGCGAAACGCTGATGCAGGAAGTCTGGATTAATGAAGGTGTCATTTGTCATTACCGGTCGCAGTATGGATATGTTTGTGTCAAAGCTTCGAAAAAAATTAAGCGGTGATCCTGAATTGAGAATTACGAATCTTCATGGGAAGGGTTATAAGCTGGAGATAACCCCGGTAACGTAAGCCTTGGGCGGTCAAATCCGGGTGATTCAATTTGCATTAGACTGAATCAATGAAAATCAAAAATTGCAATAAAATTGTACCTCTAAGAGAATTTTAAACAAATGGCATCAAAAGCGTTCGAAAATGAATTTTCGAAATCCCTGGAATTGCTGAGCACGGAGCAGCAAAATAAGGCAATAACTTACGTTAAGGCGTTGTTGAAGAGAACCAAAAGCATTAATCAGCTAACTAACTATGCTCCAATTTGCCGGCCGGTTTAAGTCAAAAGATGTTCAGGAGATAAGCTCGACTATAGCGTTTGGTTGCAAAAACATCGACCCGGATCACTATCAGGGTGAATGGATTATCTCTTCGACACCAACATTGTCTGGCCGCGTACCCTACTCGGCCTCAAAAGGAAGTTCAATCCCGTTACTATTCCTTTACATTCCAACGAACGAATAAATCGCATTCCGGCAGGAAACTACTGCGTAAAGTGAGTTATTTTGGCAAATTTATTATTCAATCAATCAAAGCATGCACGATATACATTGGATATCCAAACCGTTATTTTCACTTCTCGCCTTTGCATTTTCTTTCTTTCTTCAAAGTGCTAAAGCACAAATGCTGTTGCCGGAAATCCCAGGCAAATTGACTTTTGCAGGTGAGCCTGTTCCCTTGAACGATCCGTATGTAAAAGAAAGACTTGAAAGGGAACTTATCATTAACGTGAACAAGCACGCTTCCACTATTCTGATACTAAAAGAAAGTGGACGATGGAAACCTTTCCTTCAGGAAATGCTCGATAGCGCAACGGTACCTCCTGACTTCTTTTATCTGGCAGTTATTGAGAGTGAATTGAATCCCACGTCTCGCTCAAGTGCGGGAGCTACAGGATTTTGGCAATTTATGGAAAGTACAGCCAAAGAATATGATCTTGAAATTTCGGGCTATGTGGATGAAAGAAGAGATATTGAAAAGTCTACCCGGGCTGCATCCGAGTTTTTGAAACGTGCATACAAAAAGTTTGGTTCGTGGACATTGGCAGCTGCAGCTTTTAACCGCGGATCGAAAGGAATTGAAAATGCCGTAAAGGGTCAACAAACCAATAACTACTACCAGCTTTACCTGAACGAAGAAACAGCCCGGTATGTATTTAGGATTCTCGCCCTGAAACTGATTATTGAAGCCCCGGAAAAATACGGCTATAACCTATCCCCTACTGATTATTACCAGCCGGTTGCGTATAAAACTATTTATATAAGCGAATCCATTCAGGATCTACCCGTTTTCGCAAAATCGTTAGGAGTCAGTTACAAGACATTAAAAGAACATAATCCCTGGATTCAGAATACCGACTACAAACTTGTATTAAAAGAAGGGAAAAAATATAAAATAAGAATACCGGTAAAAAAGGATTAAATGGAAGGGGATTCTCGAAATTTAAATTACTGAGTAATATTGAAATTTGGAGGTTAACCGATGTGCCTTTACGTTTCATTGGAGCCCCAAAATCCAGGGCTCCAATGAACTTAAAATCGGAATGCGGATCGCAAGATTATTGTTTTGTGAAAGTGTATATGGCCTCGATTTTAGTCGATACTGTGACGCCCTGTTCACTTAGATTCTCTGAAACCTCTGCTTTCAATTTAAGTGTAGTGCTGGTCTGTTCGAGAATTGTCGCGTTCTGGGGCCCGAAGTCACTTGTAACTGTGAGGGTGTTACCGCTTAGCGTCCAGTTGCCATCCGTAACAGTTTCGTCCGTCTCATATTCGTCGGTTGTGCTTTGCCCCATAGAAGTTATTGTCAAAACGATGGTATAGCTTCCCTCACTTGATACCGTATTTGGATTCGAGTTAAAAGTAGTTATCAGGTCCATATCTTTTCCTGTTCCGGTGAAATCGGCTTTAATACTGACTCCTTGTGTTGTAGTAGTTGTAGTTCCTTTGTAATCAAGCGCAGTAATCGCCCAGGCTCCCACCATTCCTTCATTGGTTGGTTTTGCATCTTCGTCTTCGTTACAAGATAAAAAAATGACCGCCAGACTCAGCAGCAGGAATTTTGTGATTTTCATTTATATAAAATTTAAGTTGTTTACGTGATAGAAGATGTTATGGAGAGGTGAACTTTGAGGGAGAGTTCGGAGACAGTGATTTCAATAGTTTGCAAATAACAGTACGCTTATTTTCCGGGACAAAGATAAGTGAATTGTATTTTTTGTATTTGGGCAATCTCGCACAATATCTTACATACAACTGACTTCACCGGGATTACGTATTTACTCCCTGCCGCTAAGGTGTTTTTTGTTGAGGCGTATGTTTCCATGCAAAAAATAACCGTCCATTAGGATTCCGCTGCCGGCCTAGCTATACAAACCAGACCTAAACGAATGGTTGACTCAGGCTCTAGTGAAGATGCAAAAAATATTAATCGGGCACCTTTCGACTTTAGCCAATACGTTGCAAATTTAAAGAAGTTATTAGAAGAGCCGTTTGATGATTAAGTTTTAGAATAAATAGGTGATAAGCTAAGCGATGTTAAAAAATCGTGTATTTTAACGTCAACGATCGTTTAAGAGATCACCTTAGCTATAGTGGCAGGGTGTCGCGGTCCTGGTTTGCAGATGGTTAAAGTTCAACAGATAGAAGCTCAGCGCCTAGTTTTTTGAATGCAATTTCTATTTTCTTCAATTGTTCTGGGCGCGGCTTTTTGATACCCGACGCATAATGTTGAATCTGCTTCTGATTTATTCCAGTAATTCTCTCCAATGCTGCATTAGTGAAAATACCCTTGTAGTAGTTTAGAATACTTTCAGCATCAAATTTATATCTGATTCTGTAAGAACCATTTTTTAGCCATGCAGGCGCACCAGCATTGTGCTTCACATACAAAGCCAACGACTTCCTTAAACTTTCTAAGGCTTCACTGGGCGTATCGCCAGCACCATAAACACCTTCAAAATCTTCTAACCAGGCACCGAAATCATCAGGCCCTTTTGAAAGAATCGCACGAACCATTTTCATTTTATTTTTACAATTTTTTAAGTTCAACTTCTACTTATGAATGTGGTTTAATGTTCATAATCCCATATCCTTCATGATCTTCTTCCTTAATCCTTCGCCGGTTTCCTTTGCCCCGTGATACGGAACGGGATATCTGCGACCATCTTTTCTCATATATGTAATGGCTTCCTTCTGCACCGACATAAACCCAACCACTTTTGCTTCTTTTATCAATCGATGAAATTCGGAATACTTCATTTTACTAGTTTCTCATTTAAAGTAGTTGTTTAGGAAATATAAAGGTAGTAAAATTACTACTATTTCGCAAATCAGAAAAAGCCACTCATGCACACCTGTCAATGTTGGCTGATCCGTATTCTGATTTCCATGTAGTGCCCCGTCCATTGGTAAGCTGCGCATCCCTCCCACTTGCAGACATTCGCGCAAATGTTCTTGTTTCAGAGTAGACATTTCATAAATATCACACAAATCCTTGTTGTTTTATATATACACTGGGCATTTTCGTCCACACTAGCTGCAACATCTCTCCCACTTTAAGTTAATTACATAAATATAAGAGTCAGATAATGTCAGGCAGAGTGGCGCATAAATTGCGACCTATGTTAATCAAAAGCTGAAGCCATTTAAAAATTAGAGATGCCAGCAATAATCACCCTCACATTTAATCCAGCCATTGACAAGAGTTCATCCGTATCTCAATTGATTGCTGATAAAAAATTAAAATGTACACCACCTACTTATGAGCCTGGTGGTGGCGGAATTAATGTGGCCAGGGCTATTCGAAAATTGGGTGGCAATGCTATGGCAGTTTTTTTGGCAGGGGGCTATACCGGTAAAAAATTCGCGGAACTTCTCGCTGAAGAGAATGTCGACTATTATGCGATTGACATAGTAAATAATACCAGAGAAAGTCTTGTAATTCTGGAAACAGATTCAAACAAGCAATTCCGATTTGGTATGCCCGGACCGGCTGTCCTTGAAGGCGAATGGAAAGCGTGTTTAAAATATATCGGGAAGCTGGAGAACGTAGAATACATTGTTGTTAGCGGCAGTCTACCGCAAGGCATACCGGTTAACGTTTACGCTGACATCGCTTTAGTAGCAAAAGATAAAAATGCGCGACTTATAGTAGATACTTCAGGAGAAGGATTAGCGATGGCAGTGCAAACAGGTGTCTACCTGATAAAACCTAACCTTGGTGAACTGAGCAGGCTAATAGGAAAAGAACGGTTGGAAAAAGATTCAGTTGAAGAGGCAGCGCGTGAACTGATTGAAATGAGTGCTACGGAAATAGTAGTTGTTTCGATGGGCGCGGAAGGTGCTATGCTTGTCACAAAAGAACAAACCGTTCGTGCTACTCCTCCTTCGGTAGAGAGAAAGAGTACCGTGGGTGCAGGCGATTGTATGGTTGCAGGTCTAATATCGAGTTTATTAGCCGGGAAAAGTTTGGAAGAAACAGTTTGTTATGGAGTTGCTTGTGGAACCGCTGCTACCATGAATCCAGGAACAGCGTTGTGTGAAAAACAGGACGTTGAATATTTATATAAACAGATTAAGCAGCAGCAACATGAAGTTTTGTAGTGAGTTCAAATAAACCTTATATCAAAGCAAAAAATCATGCAATAATTATAAAGTTAAATGTAGATGTGCTATCTCAAAAAAAATGAGAAAAATCATTTTTATCACTTACTAAAATCATTTCCTAAAAATATTATCAGTGGTAATATCATTTTTTAAAAAATCTGAAGTCAGTAAATAATGCAAAGCATGAATAACAAAACACTACGTGTGACAGAAAAAGGCGAATCATTTAAGGGCCATGTTATCAGCGTACGCGGAAGTGTGGTAGATGTTTTGTTTGAAAAAAATCTACCACCGATCCATACATTACTTTATTCAGGCTTAGATAGAGAAATTTATATTGAGGTATTAGCGCAGCTTGACGGCTATCGCGTACGCGGGATTGCCTTAACACCTACACAAGGACTTGCCCGGGGTATGGTTGCTGAATCAAGAGGAGAACAGTTAACCGTTCCGGTTGGAAACGCTATTATGGGACGTATGTTCGATGTGTTTGGTCACACAATTGACAAAAAGGAACCACTGGGTGAAATGGAGTGGCGTAATATTCATCAAACGCCCCCACATTTAACAAGGCGATCAACGAAGTCGGAAGTGTTTGAAACGGGCATTAAAGCCATCGATGTACTCATACCGCTGGAACGTGGTGGTAAAGCAGGACTGTTCGGTGGAGCCGGGGTTGGCAAAACCGTATTACTAACCGAAATGATTCGCAATATGGTAGGAGACAATAAAGGAGTTAGTATGTTTTGTGGAATTGGCGAACGGTGTCGCGAAGGACATGAACTGTATCATGAGATGGAGGAAGCTGGTGTGTTAAAGGACATGGTGATGATTTTCGGCCAGATGAATGAGCCTCCTGGTGCTCGCTTTCGCGTTGGACATGCCGCGCTAACTATGGCTGAATATTTTCGTGACGATGAACAGCGCGATGTGCTGTTACTGATTGATAATGTATTCCGCTTTATTCAAGCGGGTATGGAGGTTTCTGGTTTATTGGGGCAAATGCCTTCACGACTGGGATATCAGCCTACTATGGCAACAGAACTTTCAAAGTTGCAGGAGCGCATTGCCAATACCCATGCCGGTGCGATTACTTCTATTCAGGCTGTGTATGTACCAGCCGATGATTTAACAGACCCTGCAGCGGTTCATACCTTTTCTCATCTTTCTGCATCCATTGTGCTATCCAGAAAGAAAGCAAGTGAAGGTCTATATCCGGCCATCGACTTGTTACAATCAAATTCCAAGATGGCTACCCCTACTTCAATTGGTAAACGGCATTATGACATTGCGCAACAAACCAGAGAAACGCTGGCGCAATACGAAGAACTAAAAGATATTATTTCGATGCTTGGGCTGGAACAATTGTCTGTACAAGATCGCAACGTGGTAAACAGAGCAAGACGGTTGGAACGATTTCTTACACAACCCTTTCATGTCACGGAACAATTTAGCGGCATTGAAGGTAAAGAGGTGAGTTTGTCTGATGCATTGGATGGTTGTGAGCGCATCCTGGCAGATGAGTTTAAAGATCTGCCCGAGAGTGCTTTTTATATGATCGGTAAAATTGATGAAGTCAAGAAGAAAACTTGAAGATTTAATAAACATGAACTTAAAAATTCTTCTTCCATTTAAAATTTACGCTGAGATAAATAATGTCAGCAGCATTGTGTTCGACACACCTGAAGGTTCGTATGGTTTATTGCCACAACGTCTTGACTGTATTGCTGCGTTGGTGCCTGGGATTTTCAGCTATGAAACAGAATCCGATACACACTATGTAGCAATCGATGAAGGTCTGCTGGTCAAGACAGATAAACAGGTTTTGGTTTCAGTACGTAATGCTATCGGTGGAGCAGACCTTGGTAAACTTCATGAGTTGATTGAAGAACAATTTTTGACTCGGAATGAGAACGAACAAAGCTTACGTTCAGCTATGGCAAAGATTGAAGTGGGATTTATGTTCACCCTGGAAAAATTTCGCAGGCAATAAATGGAGCGGACAGAATCAAATAATGCAAAGCGATTTAGCCGACAGGTGGCTGAAAAGGAGAAACGGAAGTTAAAAGCTCTTCGTGATAACCGACGAAGTGTATGGTTTGGGTTGGGCATGTTTGGTATGATCGGATGGTCGGTGGCAGTACCTACATTGCTGGGAGCAATGCTGGGGATCTGGCTTGACAAAAATCATCCTCAATCATTTTCATGGACACTCACTTTTATTGTGATGGGCATTGTAGGCGGTGGCGTGGTAGCTGCGAATTGGATTTCAAAAGAAGAAAAAGAGATACATCAACCTGATCCAAAAGAAGATGAATGAAGTATGGTACATGATTATCGCATTTATAGTTGGTATAACTTTAGGTACACTGTTCTTTGGGGGACTTTGGCTTACCGTAAAAAAATCTGTGACTGCTAAGACACCGGCACTATGGCTTGCGGGTGGCTTTTTCATTCGCATGAGTATGGTATTGGTTGGATTCTATTACGTATCACGTGATAATTGGCAGCGGTTATTGATTTGCTTGTTGGGTTTCATAATTGCTCGTATGATCGTTATGAAGCTTACAAAAAGGTATGAACAGAAGGAATATGTTACTAAAAACAGAAATCGATCATGAAGCTTAGTCCGGACGAAGTTATTTTTTGGGAGTATGGTTTTATTACGATCAATCTGACGATTGTAACCACCTGGGCATTGATACTCGTGCTGGTTATTATTTCCTGGTTGATTACGCGGAATCTTAAAGCTGATATTCGAATTTCACGCTGGCAGTGCTTTCTTGAAATGATTGTTACCACTATAAACAATCAGATCAGGGAAGTGGGATTGAACAACCCCAGGGAATATATAAGTTTCATAGGGACACTCTTTCTATTCATAGCATTTGCCAATATCGCTATTATAATTCCGTGGTATATACCCCCAACCGGTTCGCTATCAACTACCGCTGCCCTTGCAGTTTGTGTCTTCCTGGCGGTGCCGTTTTTTGGTATAGTAAAGATTGGTTTTTCAGCTTATCTAAAGTCGTACATCAAACCAACTGTTATCATGTTACCTTTTAACCTGATTAGTGAAGTCTCGCGCACACTTGCCTTAGCAATTCGTTTATTCGGCAATGTAATGAGTGGAGGTATGATTGTAGGAATTCTGTTAAGCATAGCCCCTTTTATATTTCCCATTATTATGAATGCACTTGGTCTGCTCACCGGAATGGTGCAAGCTTATATTTTTAGTATCCTGGCGACGGTGTACATATCAGCCGCCGTACAGGAAGCAAAACCAGATGAAATCAAATTATCAAACAGTAAATAAAAATTCTATGGACAACATAACAATTATCGGACTAGTCTCAATAATTATGGCAGGATTCACGACTGCAATCGGAACCATGTTCCCTGCTATTGGTGAAGGTAGAGCTGTATCATCCGCATTAAGTTCGCTTGCCCAACAGCCAGATGCTGCGCCCACCATTACACGAACTTTGTTTGTGGGGCTGGCCATGATCGAGTCAACTGCGATCTACTGTTTTGTAGTATCGATGATTCTGATCTTCGCTAATCCATTCTGGAATCATGTAATTGGTAACTAAATCAAGCCATGCAAATCAACTGGTTCACACTCATCGCACAAATCGTTAATTTCCTGCTGTTGGTTTGGTTGCTTAGACGATTTCTGTATAGACCTATCCTGGATGCAATTGATGAAAGAGAGAATAAAATTGCAGCACAGCTGAACGAAGCTGAGACCAAGAAGGCTGAAGCCAAACGGGAGCAAGACGAATTCGCGAGCAAGAATGAGCAATTTGACCAGCAAAGGGACGAACGAATGAATGCCGCAGTTACGGAAGCTAAAGACGCTAAACTCAAACTATTGGAAGCGGCAAGGAATGAAGCAAATGCTTTGCGCTCTAAACTGGAAACAACATACAAGGAAATGCAGGAAAGTGGTAAAAGCGAAATCGTGCAAAGAACGCAACAGGAAGTTTTCGCTATTGCGCGAAAAACACTTTCGGATCTCGCTTCTGTTTCCCTGGAAGAACAGGCAACTATTATCTTTTTAGATAAGCTGAAAGCTTTAAAAGGATCAGATCAACAACAATTGAAAGATGCTTTTAACTCGGGCGACAAAAACATTCTTGTGCAAAGTACATTCGAGTTGCCTGATGAAAGCCAACAAGATATTATAACGACTGTGAATGAAATTCTTGGCAAAACAAAAATTGAGTTCAGGACATCTCCGCATTTAATAAGCGGTATCGAACTTACTACCAGTGGATACAAACTGGCGTGGAGTATTACGGAATACCTTAATTCCCTGGAAAATAGTATTGCAAAAACAGCGAAGACGAAATCGGAAGTTGTTGAACAAAATTAACATGGCCCCTGAACTACACGATACCATAGAACAAACATTTGAACAACTGCGTGAAGGTAGGGAAAAGTATAACTTTGCTTTAAAACCCGTCGAAACCGGAACAGTAATCAGTGTATCCACAGGTATTGCCAGTGTATCGGGATTACCCGGTGCAGGCTTTGAAGAGCTATTAAAATTTCCGAATGGCTTATTTGGAATTGCCTATAACATCGATGAAAATGAAATTGGTGTTATTCTGCTGGGTGAAGATGCGCTACTGAATACAGGAGATGAAGTAGAACGAACTGGCCGTGTCATGGACGTTCCTGTTGGCGATGCCTTACTCGGACGTGTCATCAATCCATTAGGAGAGCCTATGGATGATAACGGACCGGTGTCACATAGCCATCGCCTCCCTATTGAACGCACGGCTGCTGCTATCATGGATCGCTCCGCCGTAAATGTTCCGTTGCAAACCGGGCTAAAAGTGATTGACGCTCTTATTCCAATTGGCCGTGGTCAACGTGAGTTAATTTTAGGAGATCGACAAACGGGAAAGACAGCTATTGCCATTGATGCCATCATCAATCAACGTGATAAAAACGTCTTGTGCGTCTATTGTGCTATTGGCCAGCGTGCAGATTCTGTTGCGAAAGCAATTGCCATCCTTAGGGAACACGATGCAATGGAGTACACCGTAGTAATGGTGACAGAAGGAAATAACGCACCCGGTTTAAAATACATCGCACCGTATGCGGCAACCACTATTGGTGAATATTTTATGGAGCAGGGTCGTGATGTGCTCATTGTGTATGACGACCTTACCCACCATGCACGTGCATACCGTGAACTCTCACTACTGTTACGAAGACCACCGGGACGGGAAGCATTCCCTGGAGACATCTTTTATATCCACTCCCGGTTATTGGAAAGATCAACACACCTGAATGATGAGCTTGGCGGCGGATCACTTACAGCCTTGCCCATCATTGAAACCGAGGCACAAAATATTTCTGCTTATATACCTACTAATCTTATCTCAATAACAGATGGTCAGATTTACTTGTCACCTAAATTATTTGAACTCGGAATTTTACCGGCTGTAGATGTGGGAAAATCGGTATCTCGTGTCGGTGGCAAAGCGCAGTTACCGGTGTATCGATCGATGGCAAATCTTAAACTTAAGTATGCACAATTTGAAGAGCTGGAAACCTTCGCGCGTTTTGGCACTCGTTTAGACGAACATACCCGAAATATAATTGAACATGGTAAAAGAATACGGATCTGTCTTAAACAGCAGGAACTTGAACCGATGTCAGTCCCCGAGCAAATTATGGTGCTACTTGCTTTAACAACCGGACTATTCGACACTATTCCTGTTGAGAAAATGTACGAGGCTGAAATGGCATTGCTTCGACAAAGAAAAGAACTGAAGGATGACCTTATAAATAGATTGTTGTCACAGGAAAAGTTAAGTGATGAAGACCGTGAAACAGTCTTATCCATTGCAAATAAAGTACTGACTGCCTTCCAGGTAGAATCTCAATCAGATCAAAGAAAAACATAATGGAAACGCTGGATAGCCTTCGAAGAAAACTCGATGGAGCAAAAGATCTTAATTCGGTTGTGCGCACGATGAAAGCAATGGCAGCTTCCAATATTCAAGAGTATGAAATGGCTGTTAGTGCTCTGAATGACTATTATCACACGATAACGTTGGGCATCATTGCGTATTTCAAGCTCCCTGAAATGGAAGTGTTGCCCATTACGCAACGGAAAACTCATGAGGAGAAAATAACCTATGCGATAGTTTTCGGATCTGATCAAGGGCTGGTGGCACAGTTTAATGATTCACTAACTTCGTTTGTATCAGATGCTCTGAATGATATACCGGGCAAAAAAGAAATCTGGGCTGTAGGCGAAAGGGTTCAGTTACTGTTGGAAGATTCAGGCTTTGTCACTACACGTTTGTATAGCGTACCCAGTTCAGTGCAAACAATCACACCTTTAGTGGCAGAAATTCTGGTGGACAGTTTGGTGCACCATAACAACGGAAACGAGTTTTATATTTTTCATAATCAACCAAAAGATGCGCGCGGATACTTGCCGGTAAAGCAACGATTGCTCCCCCTGGAAAAAACATGGAAAGATACATTGGAGAGAATTCCATGGCCGACCCAAAAAATACCACAGGTCGCCGGAGGTATGAAGTCAACACTCGACGCATTAGTCCGCGAATATTTGTTTACATCTTTATTTAAAGCGTGTGCAGAATCTTTGGCAAGCGAAAACGCCAGTCGGTTAGAGGCTATGACACGCGCGGAAAAAAGTATAGAGGAATTACTTGATGATCTGGGCAACGAATTTCACCGCTTGCGGCAAAGCTCGATTGATGCAGAGTTATTTGATGTCGTTTCGGGATTTGAATCCATGCGAAAGAAAACCAGGTGACGTCTTTCCCAAGTAGTACTTCAACAAATCAATCGAGCTTTTGTGAATGGCACG
>JBGTEP010000056.1:0-5981 GCA_041747735.1 Chryseolinea sp. | reverse complement strand
AATTATATGAATTTGGCCATTGCGCGGTCAATAAAACGTGCAAGTGAAGTGGGTTTGAGAAAAGTAGTCGGGGCTGTTCGTAGTCAACTCATCGCACAATTTTTGGGTGAGTCTGTATGCATTGCGCTCTTTTCTTTCATTTTGGCTGTTGGGCTTACGTACGCGCTCCTTCCATTCTTTGGAACAATCATTGACCGACCTGTAGGGTTCAACTTTATTGCAAACCCATGGTTGTTGCCAGGGCTCCTGTTGACTGCATTGATCGTTGGGGTAATGTCGGGTAGCTATCCTGCGCTCATAATGTCTGCCTTAAAGCCGATGGAAGTGTTAAAGTCAAAACTAAATGCAAAAGTTTCAGGCTTTAGTTTGCAACAATTTCTCATTGTCTTCCAGTTTGCCTCGTCTATCGTACTGGTTATTTGTAGTCTGGTGATTTACCAGCAATTGAATTTCATGAAGGAGAAGGAACTAGGATTTAATAAAGAAGATGTTGTTGTGGTTCAGTTGAAGGATCGCTCACTGCTTACGAAATTTCACACACTCTCAAATGAATTATCACAATATCCAGACGTAGTAGCCACGACACTAACCTCTCATGTGCCTGTTAATATTTCCTCAAGCACTCTTATAAAAAAGAACCCATCTGACAAAGACAATCTGGCGATCTATCAGTGGTCTGTTGAGGATAAGTTCCTGGATGTTTTTGGCGTACGTCTTGTGGCTGGTAGAAATTTTTCGAATGACTTGAAAACAGATGCCCAGGAATATTTTATCATCAACGAAACGGCAGCACTAGCTTTAGGATGGACACCGCAAGAAGCCGTGGGGCAACAAGTTGACTATGAAGGACCTAAAACGATCATTGGTGTTGTTAACGATTTCCATATGTTTTCTATGCATTTGCCAATTCAGCCGCTCCTGGTTCGTTACTCTGACACTCGCGGTCGTTTTATTTCGCTGAAGATAAAAAATGAAAATATCCCGCAGACGCTTGCTTTCATCGAGCAGGTCTTCAAAAAATATTCGGTGTACCCATTTGAGTACGAGTTTTTGAGCGATACGCACAATGACCTTTATAAGAGTGAACTAAAGCTTGGGGAAGTTTTTGGATTCTTTACAATAGTGTCAATGATCATCGCGTCGTTGGGTTTGTTCGGGCTGGCAGCATTCACGACAAGTCAGCGCACAAAGGAGATTGGTATACGAAAAGTACTGGGTGCTTCCATACGAAGCATCGTTCTTTTGCTGTCTAAAAATATTTTAATACTTGTGCTTATTGGCTTTGTTATAGCCATTCCGCTCGGATGGTATTCTATGACATTATGGTTACAGGATTTTGCTTATAAGATCAGGTTGACATGGTCGATCTTTGGTCTGTCGGGGATGCTGGCTTTCATCATCGCTCTCATTTCTATTGGTTATCAATCTATAAAGTCTGCCGCTGCTAATCCGGTCGAAAGCTTAAAGTCTGAATAAAAATGAGTACTCAAAGACCTCCGAAATACTTCTTCAATTCCTCCGCTGGTTGCAGCGGCTGAATGAATAGTGTTTTGCTAAATCCTGCTTGCTTAAAGTCATTACTATCTTTAAAAAAGATATTTTAAAAACGGATGGAGAATATGCTTTAGAATAAATCATATCTTTGATCATGGTGGTGATGAACGAAAAAAACCGCCTATGTTAAAAGCTCACTAGGCAATGAAATTTACCAACCTATATAGTGAATTTTAAACCCACAAGATGGGCAACAGGCATCCATATGAGATATCGGGTTTATGTGATTGAGCTTTCAAAAAAGGTTTTTACGGAAAACGCGAAATTCCGTGCTGCCAATCCACAATTTAACGGTGTTCTTCAGTGTCTCTATGTAGGTATGACGAGTAAGACTCCCGCAGAGCGGTTTATACAACATAGAACTGGATACATTAACAAAAAAGGTCATAAGCTATCGGCCAATATTGTGCTAAAATATGGATCCTATTTACGACCGAGTTTATACGAACATCTCAACCTCAAACCGATGACAAGGGAACAAGCTTTGATGATAGAGGAAAAACTTGCATGGAATCTCAGGAGGCAAGGCTATGCAGTTTGGTTCAATTGACTAGCAGCTTAGATTGAGCAAAAGCCCGGTTTGACCGCGTATTTTCAATTCATTTTCAAGTCTTAAGTTACATGTCTCGCCATCCAATGCCAAACGAGGTTTAGGAAAGCTATACGGATCAACATCAACTACTGATCCAATATACTGGAAATACTCCGCCTAATTTCATCTTGACTTGTTTCCTCGATTTGCAATTCAATTCGGCCATCTTTTGGTATTTTTATTTTCTTTTTCCCAAAATACGATATGGTGTTTTTGTAAGAGAGTGCCATAATAATAGCTTCTTCTCCGACCGGTAATTTCCGATAACCTTCTTCCTTTTTTGTAAAACTAAATGAACCATCAGTTTCATTTGTTGCATTAAGTGCAACCGAATACGAAGGTATTATGAGAGAAACCACAAAAACATCCAGACTATCTCTTGAATTTACACTTACCGTAAAAGTAGATTCTGATGATTCTTGATCCGTCAAAAATCGATCAACATTAATCCAGCCCAGATTAGTCACTGAAAATACATAGGAGTGAAGTTCACTCACTTCCTGTTGATCCCTCCGGAGTTTGATCGCTCGCTCCCGTATGTTATAGAGATTCAAAACATGAGTCGCTTCTGTTTCAGAATACCCTCGGTCAATTAATTGCTTCAAAGTTGAGGTACTATCGATCCCTAATGCATCGAAATCCAGTGGCTTTCCTAATCGTTCCTCGGCAAACTGTAGTGCCGAACGATAAATAAATGAAATCCACCCAACATTATCAAATCTAAACACTTTCGTTGTGTCAACTAGAGGCTTATAGTTATTAATCAAGTGTAATGCCGCCAATGAATCAGCATAAAAAAGATCATGTGAAATATTATCTGTATAGATTTTAATTATTTCATCGTCTAAATCATTCATTTGGGGACAGGTTGCATAGTAATTGAATATATGCATACGACTTTCGAATTCTGTTGTATGTATATACGTATTCTTAAATTTTGTATCCTGCAAAAGTCTGAGCTGTTCTTCGCTATACCAACACTCCCACGCTCCATTATTGAAATCGAGGAGATCTATCGGAAATGGAATTAGATCTGTCTCCATACCTGAAACTTTCTTCCAGTTCATATTTCCGTCTTCGTTAAACTCCCCGGTAAATACTTTCGCATTTATAAATGATCTCTGGCCAGACATCTTCATTACAATCGACTTCCCTGGCCTTATCTGCAGGGATTCACCTTTACTCAGAGCATCTATAAATATCATCCCGGCAGTTTGTAGTATCCTTTCACCTGATGTTGTCTGCAAACCGGCGCTAATTATATCCGGGAACGATTTGACCTCCACCAGATTCAGATGTATTTTCCCACTAACAATTTCTCCTTTTGAATTACTAAAGGTACCACTACTTATTGCGACAAGTATTCCAACAGATCCTACAACAACTGTGTCTTTTTTGCCATTAATGCTAAAACGCTGAATAGGTGGACGTAAACTGTCCAATAATTGAGAAATCGCGTTCTGATGGTATAAGACCTTTTCAGCAATAAACTCTCCTTCCCTTTTCTTGTCCGCAATATTATCGCAACAAAACAGTACGAGTGCTAACGCTATGAAACCGAATCCACTTTTTATCATTTTCTTTAATGTTCAAACTAGAATACAATATTTGAAAAAAGTCACAACCCATCGGTAAAAGTCACATGTTGTTAAAAAACATCTCTTTATTAAATCACCCAAACGCCCACTTCAATTCCTCAGCTGGTTCTACCAAGAAGATTGCCTGGAAGGGGGTGCCTTAACAGAGTGAATAAACCAACGGAAACACGTCTTATAAAAAAAAATGAAATTCTGCTCACTCGGATCAACTATTTCATGCCAGAGGTCATCTTGTTATTTTAGAATCATCAACCAAATATACGCGTTATGTACAAAAGCTATTTCAAAATCGGTTGGCGGAATCTTTTGCGTAACAAAACTCATTCGCTGATTAATATTTGTGGTTTGGCGATAGGTATGGCAGTGGCTATGCTTATTGGGCTGTGGGTTTTTGATGAGCTGAGTTTCAATAAGTCTTTTAAAAATTATGCCCGATTATACAACGTTTATCATACTCTTACCTTTGGCAGCGATTCGTTTACGGATAGTGGCGTACCACCCCTCGTTGCCAACGAGCTACGAACCAACTACGCAGAGTTTGAACGTGTCGCGCTGACATCCTATCGATCCGATCACATTGTTCAGTATAACGAAGAAAAGTTTTCGAAACCCGGACTTTTTATAGAGCCTCAGTTTTTTGAAATGTTTTCGCTGCGTATGGTAAGCGGAACGACGGATGCTTTGAAGAACATGCATTCCATTTGGTTGTCTAAATCCTTGGCGGATGCTGTTGTGGGTGATAACCCCATCGGTAAGATGGTGAAATTTGACAATCGCGATAATTTGTTCGTAGTCGGGGTATACGAAGATTTTCCTGTTAATTCCGAATTCAGCGATTTACATATGTTAGTACCCATGGAATACTATTTTTCTACCAGTGAATCGGCAAGGAATCAAATGAATAGCTGGGAAGATATCTCCTTTCAGTGCTTTGTTTTGTTGAACGATAAAGCTTCGGTAGCAGAAGCCGAGTCTAAAATAAAAAGTTTGCTATTTGACAAAGGGTCAGACGATATGAAGTCAATGAATCCGGAGGGTCTGTTGTTCCCAATGGAAAAATGGCACTTGTATGCTGAATTCAAAGACGGAAAAAACATTGGTGGAAAAATTAAGATTGTCTGGATGTTTGGTATCGTTGGGGTATTTGTTTTACTACTGGCATGTATCAATTTTATGAATCTATCTACCGCGCAAAGCGAAAGGCGGTCAAAAGAAGTGGGCATCCGGAAAGTGATGGGGTCGGTTCGCAAGCAATTGGTAAATCAGTTTTTAACGGAGTCGGTAATGGTCGTGACCATTTCGTTTTTAGTGGCGGTTGGGATGGTGCTTTTGTGTTTGCCTTTTTTCAACGAGATAGCGGATAAGAAAATGATAATTCCATGGAGCAGTCCGTATTTCGTCTTCGTCACACTCTCCTTTATAGTCGCAACAGGGGTGCTTGCCGGAAGTTATCCAGCCCTATACCTGTCATCATTCAATCCTGTACGAGTACTTAAAGGAACTTTTAAAGCCGGACGATTTGCTTCTCTTCCGCGAAAGGTTACGGTGGTCTTTCAATTCACAATCTCTATCGTGCTCATTATTGGTACTGTGGTGGTGTTTCAGCAAATTCAATATGCGAAAGATAGGCCGGTAGGGTTTGATCGAGAGGGTATTATTCATCTTCGGGTGCACACTGAGGACCTGGCAAAGGCAAATTATAATTTGCTACGCCAGGATTTATTGGCCACTGGAGTAGTAATTGATATGGCCAAATCGGATTTTCCGATAACGGGAGGGGCTTGGGCTGATGCATCGTTAACATGGGAGGGAAAAGAACCTACTAGTCAACCATTGGTTGCACTCAACACGTGTAGTCATGATTTTCCGAGGACTAATGGGTTTCAGTTTATAGAAGGGCGTGACTTTTCACGCGAGTTCAGCACCGATTCATCAGCGGCTATTGTTAATGAAATGGGTGCAAAACTTTTATCCAAGGAAAGCGTGATTGGTAAAAAAATCAGATTTGGGCATCGAAAGGACAGAGAAATTGTTGGTGTAATTAAGAATCAAATTCGCTCGACACCTTTTTCAAAACAATTTCCGCACATCTATTGCGTCGACTATGTTGCGACAGGGTATTTGACGATTCGTATAGATGGTGATGTTGGTATATCTGATGCATTGGATAGAGTTAAGGCAACTATAGTAAAGCATGATGCAGGTGCCCCATTTGATTATAAATTTCAGGATGATGA
>JBGTEP010000055.1:0-11813 GCA_041747735.1 Chryseolinea sp. | reverse complement strand
TATATTGGTAGAAATTAAAAGGGAAGTTTAACTGAGTCCCGGAGGGACGATATAAAAGCGGCAATGGTAAAAACCCTACCCCTTATCATGCATTATGCAGGTGATTTTTTATGTCGTGCCTGACGGCACTTTGTGAAATTCCTGGTTCGCCTTTTCTACCCATATTGCGTCCCTAACGGGACTGGGATTCATTTCAGATAAATAAATATTCCTTCAGTGATCCGATAATCGATCGTCCCGCTAGGGACTCTATATTGGTAGAAATTAAAAGGGAAGGTTTACCCGAGTCCCGGAGGGACGATATAAAAACTGCGATGGTAAAACACCTACACCTTATCATGCATTATGCAGGTGATTTTTTATGTCGTGCCTCACGGCACTTTGTGAAATTCGTGGTTCGTCTTTTCTACCCATATTAGGTCCCTAACGGGACTAGGATCATATTCTTTGCTACCTTTGGCGCGATGAAAATTTTACGAGCATTGTACACCGGTTATGGCGTTGTTGTCTTTGCTACCCTTTTTTTTCTTCTTTTTCCTTTCTTCTTGATCCCGATTTTTATACCCAGTCAGTTTAACCTGATTGGGATACTAAACCGATGGTGGGCTCGGTTGCTGTTTACTTTCATCGCTATTCCTTTCAAAGTAGAATACCGGTCCAGACCGGATCCGAAAAAACAGTATATCTTCTGTTCAAATCATTTCTCATACCTCGATATTCCAACCCTTGGACTTACGCCGCATAACACCATTTTTGTTGGGAAGACAGGCATTGAAAATATTCCAGTCTTTGGTTACATGTATGGGAAGCTTCATATTACCGTCGATCGAACGAAACTGAAAAGCCGATATACCTCCCTGAAGCGATCATTGCAAGCGATAGATGAAGGGAAAAACCTGGTAATCTATCCGGAAGGAGGAATTATTACCGAGAAAGAACCCGTTATGGCCAAGTTTAAAGACGGAGCCTTCAGGATTGCTATAGAAAAACAAATCGCTATTGTGCCTGTCACCATTCCGTATAATTGGATAATTTTGCCACCGGATGAGTTTCTGCTACGGTGGCATCCGCTGAAAGTAATCTTTCATGAACCCATCGAAACGCATGGAATGACGATGAAGGATATTGATATGTTAAAGCAGAAATTGTTTACCATTATAGACGACGAACTGAAACTTCACCTGAAAAAATGAAAATTGACCGCGCACTGTTGGATAAAATCGCTCACCTTTCAAGACTTGAGTTCGATGAAAAGGATGCAGAGAAAATGATGAAAGACATGACGGCTATCGTGGACTGGGTAGAAAAATTAAAGGAAGTGGAGACCGAAGGTGTTGAACCTCTTACTACCATGAGCTATGAAGTAAATGTGCTTCGTGAAGATGAAGTTAAAGAACACCTCAGCCATGAACGCGCGCTGAAAAATGCACCTAAGAAGGACTCCGATTATTTCAGAGTGCCTAAAGTTTTGGAATAGAAGCCCGCCGGAGAACAAGATAGCCTGAAATACCGGATATCAAGGAAGCAACAAAAATCCCGACTTTTGCCTCTGTAATCAACCATGAATCTGTAAAGGCAAGTGTGGTAATAAACAATGACATGGTGAATCCGATACCCGCCAGAAGTGCAACACCATAAAGATGGCTCCATCGCCAATCTTCCGGAAAAGAAGCAAGACGAAGTTTTATCATCACCCAGCAAACACCTACAATTCCAATAAATTTACCAACTACCAACCCGGCTAATACCCCCATACTTACACCTTGAAAAAAACCTGGGCCAAAAACATCTGCATTCAATTCAATACCCGAATTGGCAAAAGCAAAAAGAGGCATAACAAGATAGGCAACCCAGGGATGCAATTGGTGCTCCAACTTTTGTAAAGGGGTTATGGCTGCGTTCGTGAGTCTGTTGATCTTGGCAATGATCTGATACTGCTCTGGTTCCAGAAGCGTAACATCATTCGGAGGAACGGTATGAAATTCTCTGATCTGATCTTCAAGATGACCGACAAACTTGATTTCATCGATACGAGTGCGGGCAGGTATTACCATAGCGGCCAATACACCTGCTATTGTAGCGTGTACGCCAGACATTAAAAATGCTAGCCACACTCCACCAATACCGATTATACCATAGAACAATGTCTTTCGTACACCAAGGTAATTTCCCAGGAGAAGCACCAGCAGCAGGACTCCGCCCACGGCAAGGCTTATAAAAGAAATGTCGGATGTATAGAAGAAAGCAATTACCAATACCGCACCCAAATCGTCTGCTATCGCGAGAGCAGTAAGAAAAATCTTTAATGAAAAAGGTACCCCTTTCCCCAACAAGGATACAATTCCTAATGCGAAGGCGATATCCGTAGCCATAGGAATACCCCACCCGTCACCGGGAATACCTTTTGGATTGAAGATCAGATAAATCAAAGCGGGAACAACCATCCCTCCCGCTGCTGCTGCAAGGGGAAGTACTGCCTTTCGGATATCTGACAGTTCACCGGCAATAATTTCTCTTTTCAATTCCAGCCCTACCACAAAAAAGAACATTGCCATCAAGCCATCATTGATCCAATGATGCAAAGAGTTTGTTATACTGTACTTCCCAATCGCTATGGAAAACTCATACTCCCATAAGTGAAAATATTGTTCACTCCACGGAGAGTTGGACCAAATAACCGCAGCCAGCGCGCTAATCAACAATATAATTCCAGCGGTACTTTCCGCATGCATAAACCCTTCGACCGGCTTCAAAAATTTACCAATTTTGTCATCCTTCATGGAAATGGGCTTTATAACGACTGGTCAGGAGTGGCAAATTATGAACTTTAGCCGGGTAACAAACAAAAACAAATTAAGATTTAAAGCAATTGAAGAAATTTTCAAAATATCATTTCGTCCTTTAGCTTGCGAGTTAATGGACAATACATGACGCAATCTCCCTTTTTCTGGAATAAATGGCTTAAAGATTACCGCGCGGTGTGGTATCTATCTGGAAGTGTCTTTGTGTTCGCGATATTGTTTTTATGGTTTTCCTACTTTAAGGGAGCGAACAGCGTGATCCAATGGGTTAAACTGCAGGAACAGAAAGTGATCGAAACTACAGTGCACAGCTTCCAGTTGGGGCCGTTTGAATTAAACATTCCCGGCGACAGTTATGTAATTCTAGAATATTTCCACGGTAGCGATATTAGTCCGAACACCACTGTGTCATACCTATTCCTTTTTGCACTGATCTTCAGCGCGGTCATCCTCCTTACTGTAATCACCACGATAGAAAAGTTCTGGTATTTTGTAGGGATGGGTTTGTTCATCCTTTTTATTGTAAGCCTACGGCTGGAAGTGCTCGGGATTTTTGGTTTAAACAACAAGCTTCCCGTAATCGTCACTCTTGTTGTTTTTGTTATACCAAGTTTTTATTTCAACCGGATCAAACCAACGGTTTCGTTTATTATCAGACTTTTGTTGTTCCTTAGCCTTACAGTGATAATCGGACTGGCAATCAAATTCTTTGCTGTGGTGGATTTTCCATTCTATCACCTTACCCTAACAGGATACCCCGCCGGTTTGATCATCAGTGTACTCTTTATTATAACCGTTGCTCACGAAGTTTTTGCAACCTTTGTATACATCGTAAGTCAGGGATCATCAAAGAGTCTACGTCACCTTTCCATAATCAGTGTGATTTATATGAGTAATCTCATCATCACGTGCTTTCATGAGATGGGTATTATCCAATGGAGCTTCCTTTACATTGATCTTTATTTATTATTAACTATTTCTGCGATTTTGGGAATTTGGGGATTCCGTCAGCGTGAAATACTCTACGACAACATACTACCCTTTGCTCCATTTGGGGCATACTTTTTTTTAGGGCTTGGTATTATTTGCTTTTCAACAACCGCACAGCTATTGGGTAATGCGAATGACCCTGGGCTAAAAGTAATACGCGATACCATTATTTTCAGTCATACGGGTTACGGCATCATTTTCCTTACCTATATCTTCTCTAACTTTGTGCTGATGCTGGCCCGGAATCTCCCGGTTTATAAAGTTTTATATAATCCGACACGGATGCCTTACTTTACCTTTCGTTTTGCCGGGATGATTGCCATGCTGGCATTCATCTTTTATTCGAACTGGAGAGACTACGTATTCAATGGCGTCGCGGGATTTTACAATACCACCGGCGATCTTTATGCGCTTCTTGAAAATGAAACGTATGCCGAATCGTTTTATGAACAGGGCAGAAATCAGGGTTTTCAAAACAACCGTTCGAATTATGCATTAGCAACACTCAAGTCATCGCGATTTAATCTGGATGCTGCACATTTCGATTATGAACAAGCTAATCGCAAACGACCTACGCCGTATTCGCTGGTGAACGCTGGTAACATTTACATCTGGGAAGACAATATCGACAGGGCTATCCGGGAATATCAATATGCGAATACCCGATTAAAGCAGTCACCGGTTGTGGCTAACAATCTTGGATTTGCATTTGCTAAAGAGCACAACCTCGATTCGACGATCATTTACCTAAATCAAGCGCGTAACAATTCATTTACAAAAACGTCGGCGGAAACAAATTTTCTCGCTTTTGCTGCATTGGAATCTATACCCCTAAAAACAGACTCCATTGTTTCCCTGTTTGAGGCAACCGAACCTTCTGTTCTTGGGAATGCGCTGGCATTGTCAACCCAACAACAACAAGAGTTCAAGACCGTGGTTGATCCATTGAAACATCGGAAGCTTAATCTTTACACAGCAACATTGCTGAACAACTATTGTATCAAATATGCCACATCGCTGGATACAGCTTTTATTCGTCAAGCCTATGCCATAGCTTCCGATTCGTTAAACAGTGACTATAGTGAAGCGCTGAAAGCCTCGCTTGCTTTTGGTTATTACCATCAGGGAAATGTTACCAAGGCGTTACAAATTCTTGCCGAACTTGCCTACATCAGTCAAAGTCATCACGGCAAGTTCAATTATATCATGGGCCTTTGGGCACTGGAACAAAAAAATCCGGAGCTGGCATCCAGTTATTTTACGTATGCTGATACGTATGATTACAAAGACGCCAAGTTTTATAATGCTATTTCCCTTTTGGAATCAGGGAATGTTTCCCAGGCGTTCGTGGCATGGGACAGTGTGTTGAACAGTAAGAATACGGAACAACAGGCAATAGCCTTGCAGATAAAAAAAATTCTGATGCTTCAGCCTAGTGAAGCGGCCGGACTTCGCGATGCAGAGAAGTATCAATATTGTCGATATAGAATTGGAATTCGGGATTCATCAACTTTCAATCGATTGCTGAACAGTTTTGAAAATCCGAATTATAAAGCACAGGCCATACTTGATATGAGTCGACGGTATTATGATGCGGATCAACTTGTTCCAGCCATACGTTACTTCAATCGTATAGCAGGACTGGCGCTATCCGACAAGCGACTCTATAATGATGTGAGACACTTTGAACTGCAGATGCTCGCCTCACGGGGTGAAGCAAGAATTCTTGCCAGCCAAATTAACAACGGAACAACTTTCACATCATCCCAGGCACTGGAAAAGATGTTATACACTGCGTTGATTGCAGAGTCTGGTGGTGATACTACCCTGGCCAGGAAAAACTATGAAATACTGGCTACCTACAATCCCTATCTGGAAGAGGGCATTATAGCAGCGGGCAATTTTTTCCGTGCACACAGTACGGACAATCTAAAAGCATACAGTATTCTGGCGGAGGCGATTCAGATTAATTCAAATTCCATCCGGCTATTGAAAGCATATGTAGCGGAAGCATCCAGGGTGGGGTTTGATGACTACGCCGGGAGTGCAGCCCTCAGGTTAAGAGCGCTGGAGGATTCGCTTCGTTAACCCGCGTGTTCCATGCGTTTCGCTGTGACGTGTGATACTTTGCGATGCTTGCCATTCTTTTTGAGCTTATCTTTCTCTTCCTGCGCCCATAACTTCATATTCTCACGAATCACTTTCCAGTAGTCTGTACCATAGTCGACAAGGATCTCACCGCCTGCAGGTATTTCCTTTTTCGATTCAATGTACGCTTTCAGTCCGTCTACAACGTATTCGGAATTATTTAGCAATCCTTTTATTCGTACCAGGCCACGTGCGTCGTTGGCGTATCGGGCGAGTGCTTTTTTGTTAGGCAGACCGTTGATGACATTATTACGATTGATATAAAATATGTAAGCGTTTTTTCCGTCTTCATCTTTCACATCCTTCCACGCACTTTTCTTGCCTTTGTATTCGACGATCCGCGTTCCCTTTGCAATTGTCTTCTTTGTAAATAAACCCTTTCCCGCTCCTGGAATTGTAGACTTTTTAACATAGAGCTGTTTCTCAAGTAGTGCCATTAATATTTTTATTGTTGAATGTAGGTCAACCTGTGACATACAAAGTAAACGTTTTTTAACGTGGCGCAAGATAGAAAATTTATACAGCAACAAAAATGAAACTGTAATGACGCGTTAAGATCCGAACAGGGTTTGTTCAACGGTCGTTGCGACTAAGAGAGAACAAGCCAATGTAAAAATCCTGCAGTTCCACTTACCGCTATCCATACAATCATGTTGATCTTAAACCTGTACATTGCAACGAAGGAGATGGCCAGCCAGACTACCGCAGGCCAATCGGGTGTTGAAAAATGAGAAGGAAACAATACAGCCCTGCCAAAATAGATCGTGAGGTTAAGCACTACTCCTACGACCGCTGCAGTAACGATGGAAAGTATCGACTTAACATTTTGATATTCTTTTGTTCGCTCTACCAGCGGAGCGCCTATGAGGATAAACAGAAAGCATGGGAGGAAGGTATAGAAGGTGGTCGTAAATAATCCCAGTGTACCATCGAATAATGATCCACCGCCATGATGATAGCCTGCCATAAAACCGACGAAGACAAGCACCATGATTAGAGGGCCGGGCGTAGTTTCACCTAGCGCCAACCCGTCGATCATTTCATATTGAGAGAGCCACTGAAATTTTTCCACACTTTCCTGTGCCACGTACGGCAGCACGGCGTACGCTCCTCCAAATGTTACAAAAGCGGCCTTCGTAAAAAACTCACTTAAGAGAAACCAAAAAGAATGGTCGGATCGGAAGGAAAGGAACAATGCAAACGGTACGAACCAAAGTATTACACCGGCCAATACTTTTATCGAAATACTTTTAACATTCAATCCATCTGTAACCGGAGGCGAAAACCTATTCAATGCGTAACTGTTTTCATCCGCATCGGCTTTCTCACTGCTTTTATTACCCTTAAAATGATCAGGAAAAATTCTCTTTCCTAAAATCGCTACCACGATAGCTCCTGCTATTATTAATGGAAAAGGAATATTAAAGAAGAAGATACAGATGAACGAAGCCAATGCGACAGCATAATGGAATACACTGAGTAATGATTTCTTTCCAATCTTAATCAGCGCCAACAGCACGATCACTACTACTGCAGGCTTTAATCCGTAAAAGATAGCCGCTACCCAGGCAAGCTTACCAAAAAGCACGTAGGTAATACTCAAACCCAATAGAATAAAGAGTGAGGGTAAAACAAACAAAATTCCTGCTGCAAGCCCGCCTAACGTGCCATGAAATAGCCAGCCAATATAGGTCGCCAGTTGTTGAGCTTCCGGGCCAGGTAAAATCATGCAGTAGTTCAATGCATGAAGAAATCTGCTGTCGGAGATCCAGCGTTTCTTTTCCACCAGGAATTCATGCATGATCGCGATTTGTCCGGCCGGACCGCCGAAGCTTATAAAACCTAACTTGATCCAAAATTTCAGAACCTCCTTAAAAGATGGTTTTGGAGGTGCTGTTATAATATTGCCTGACTTCATCTAAACGAACGACTTTTTCTAACTGATGCTCAACACTACAATACTAGTGATTTCAATTTGGAACAGACAGCTTTAGGGACCGATTGGTCTCAATTTCCAAAATACGAAAAGGTCCACCCGTTGATAATGGGTGACATAGAGTATTTGCGGCATTAGGGCCGACACGATTTTGGAGTAGTTCAGTTTAGTGGAAGAACAAATATGTAGTACTTAATCCTCCACCATAAAAGAAAACTTGTCATCTCCATAGCCGTATCAAAAAATAAATCATAAATTCGCTCTGGCTGAATTGGTTTACAAATCAATTTGATTCCATTGAACAGAAAAACGTTAGTTGAAATTGGATATAGTTACCAATAAGTTGAAATTGAAATGAGTGATGTTTGAACCTTCCTCTCGCCTAAAGCGCTTCCGGCAAGCAAGTATTCACCCCCTCATAATCAGGCCATTTTTTTATACAGGGACTGTTGTGGACGAGCTCTTTTAATAACACATGACCAGACTTTTACTAACAATTCTTTTCACCCTTGGAGTTGTCTTTCTCTACCGGACAATCAACATTAACCTATTCTCCGTTGACCTCCCAAGAAAAACCAGCAACGAACTATTCAAATTGGGATCAGAACTTGAGATGGACGAATCGGTGGTAATTATGAATGTGGGGAAACTTCATCCTACCGAAATCTCGTCAAAAATTGATATGCTTTTGTCTTATGGGCCAAAACGCATTGGGGTAAACCTATGTCATTTCAACTCTTCAATTAAAGGAGTGGCTGAAAGATATGCAGGAAATGATCATGTGGTATTCACTAATTGTGGGCAAGGACCAAACTCCTTAAGCCGAATAATTAATGATGGGAATACCGTAACACATTTTAAGTCAGACAATGATAAATATTTCGAGACCAACGTTTCAAATTCATGGAACAAAATTAAACAAAGAGGTAACTCGCAAGAACGAATTAATTATCGTGGAACAGGCCGCCATTTTTTTCAGGCGGATTTATCGAACCCCGATTCCTTCTTCCCAGAAATCGTAGAGGATAACGTGGTCCTGGTAGGATACATAGGCGACTACATAACAGAAGAAATTTATGATTATACGAGCTGCCGAATTACCCCTCTGAATCCTTATTACGGTGACGATACAACCCCAGACATGTACGACACACAAATATCTGCCAACATTATTGCCGCCATCAATAACGACGATTTTATAAACGATTTTCCGCTAATTACGAGGGTGTTAATTCTGTTAGCCTTTAGCTTTTTGAATGTACTTCTCCTGACATTCATAAGGACTAAATGGATAGTTCTGAATTTGACAATCTATGCCATTATATTTCTGGTGTTCATGTTTTTGACCCCTATGATAATTCTTTATTTATTTGAAAGGAATTACTTTCTTGAGTTAGATGAGTTACCCATGATTTTGATCATTACGACGATTTTTACTGTATTTTCTAACATTTGGAGCGCAAAGGCAAGCCGGCATTAACAGTTTTAACATATCGTCAAAATTTCTCAATCATGTGTGAGCATTTGGCAACGTTAGACACCGAACTAAAAGAGAAAAAAATTAAAGAAACATTCCGGGGACAAGCCTGGAGTGACAATGCACGAGAATGGGTTTATTATGATTGCATTTTAAATTTAGAAAAAATAAGAAGGAGGTATAATTTTCCAGACTTCGTTAAGAACCATGTTAATAATGACAATAAATCCGGAATGGAAGCTGGATTCTATTGTGATCTATGTAAGGACGCTATTATGGGACTTCATCCAAACTTTGGGCAAGGGAAAATCTATGTAGACTAAAAAGTGTAATGTGTATTGCTAACAGAACATAACATAATGCAAGACATGTCCGGCACCAAACAAGCATCCAGATTATCACCTATTGGACTCTAGATTAAAACCTAAAACGATATGAATTGGTCTAAATTCTTGATGGTTTCGGCCGTATGCTCCATGCTTGGAGCGTTAACGACAGGTTTATTAATATTTCTTCCAGCTGCGGAGGTACTGGACTTTGAATCGAAAGTTCAACTTTATCAGAATAAATTGTATTTGACCAAATTATGGATACTATTCTTTCATCCTCAATTCAACACGATAGCAAGTTTAGGTATTTGCGTTTTGCTAGTTAAAAGGTACCCGCTTCAAATCATTCCCGGTACGCTATTCTTGCTGGTATGGTTTTACTCAGAAATGTCACAGCAAGCTTTTTTAATTGATGCCTTAAATCAGATTTGGCGACCAGGCTATTTAGAAGCAGAAGACGAAATCACTCAAACTATAAACAGAACACTCATACACGGTGCAACAGGTCTGTCGGATAGCAAGTATTTTCTCGTTATTTACGGCTTTGGCTTGGGAAGTCTTTTATATGGACTAGCATTTGTGCAAGAGAAGAGCAAAACAGAAAAGTGTATAGGCGCATCCCTTATTTTCATTGGCACACTAAGCCTTTCGTCATTTCTACGTTATTATTTGAGCATGGATTTTTTGTCACCCTACGTTGATTGGAGTTACACATGGATCTATCCATATCTTCAGCCTCTGGTTCGTATAGGGATAGGCATTTGGATTCTAACTCAAATCAGAAAATTTAAAATACAGGTACAGGAGATTGGGGTTGCCTGAGCGAAATGCCTCACATCGTTCCGACAAAGTATTGTTTCAGAATACTGATCTGAAAAACTTTGACAAATGATAAAACACACAGAAAAACGCATGATGAAATTTGGTCTTTAAGCCGAGTTTTATCTATTGATTAGCCTAGTCACTTCCAACTTCTTACACTACTACAGTGTCTAAAGAAGAATTCCATACTCCAAAAATTACTTACCTTGAAAAGTTTAATATTAACGATACTAATAATTGGAAGTTTAAACTCGTGCTCCTTTAATAAAGGCATCGATCTGGAAAGTGAACAATATCCAGAAAAATGGGAGCTAGTAGAAATGTCAGGGCGCATGGCAAATGTACCTCCAGCCACTGGAAGTGAAATGGCCTGGCAAGAACACTACTTATTATATGCTGACAACACATTTATCAAAGTCAGAAAACAAAAAAAAGTGATCTCGAAAGAAGCCGGAACTTATTCTTACATCGTTTTGTCAGATAGCAAATATTTAGAATTAAGTTATAAAACAGATAATAAACTGATAGGAAACTGTACAAACGAAACTAAAGAGTTGCTTTTTTTAGATTCAGAAAATACTATGATCGGTACATGGTGGGCTTGTGATGGTCCTGGTTTAGTTTATAAAAAAGTACAAGAAGCTGAGTAGCAATTCGCGAAGCTATTCCAAGAAACGTTAATAAGTTGCAATCGCTGATTCTCATCCTCAAATGCTACAAGATACTTTCAGTAAAGAGTTTGCAGGGGTACGAGTGCACAGGTTCAAAGTGATCCACATTCGTTGCGGCCAAAGATCAAACCAACTGCAGTTTCCTATGGCGGGCGGTACCCAACTGTTTAAGTATTGCTCTCAGTCGTTGACTTTGCGTTAAGAAGAACGAACGAATATGTAAGCAGACCCAACAACAGTTATCACAAAGGGGAAATAAAGTAGGCTCTATCGGGATACCAGTCAAGAAATGTACGGCAACAGCCAAGGTATTTACAGTCAATTAGCTAAATTGTCTTCGGCAACTTCCTTCAGGATCACAAGTCCAGATCAACTCATGACGAAAACATTTCTGCAAGCCGAATGGAGAAAGTTAGCAATGGCTAACTACTCAGTAGACAAAAAAATACTAGAACCCTATTTGCCTCACAAAACGGAACTTGACCTGTGGAATGGCATTTGTTACGTTAGCCTGGTCGGATTTATGTTTCTCGACACGAGGGTAAAAGGATTTAGAATTCCATTCCACACCAATTTTGAAGAAGTCAATCTGCGGTTTTACGTTAAATACAACGACCAGGGTGAATGGAAACGTGGAGT
>JBGTEP010000054.1:0-3265 GCA_041747735.1 Chryseolinea sp. | reverse complement strand
AAACGGTGACGAAATATGAATGATTGGAAAGTTAAAGTAGAAAACTTAATTCGAAGTATACTTTCTGAAAAAACTAACCTAAACCAAAACACTATCATGAAATCAAACGTGAACCGGAGAACCTGGCTTAAGCAGAGCGCTATCGCAGCTGGAGGAGTTGTGACAGGCCTTTCATTTCTGAACGAGCTGCAGGCAAAGCCTGCATTTGGAATGAAACCTTTGTCGGGAAATGCCGCCTTAACAGAAAATTACTCTGTTCCTCTTCAGGATCGTTCGAGTCTGAAAGCTCGCTTGCTGGCAAATGAAAACCCATGGGGTCCTTCTAAGAAAGCAGTTGCAGCAATAGCCGAAAGTGCAAGTCGGGGTAATCGGTATGTGTACAATAGTTCAATGAAAATGGTTGAGGTTGTGGCTGCAAAAGAAGGAGTTTCAAAGGACAATATTCTCCTTGCCGCAGGGTCGACGGATCTTCTGGAAAAAACTGCATTCTCGTTATGTATGAAGGGAGGTAACGTGATATCGGCAGACCCTTCTTATATGTCCCTCGTCAGAACTGCCCAATCTATAGGTGCAACATGGAAGAACATACCGCTTAAAGCCGACTATTCCCATGATCTGGACGCAATGGAAAAAGCGATCGACGCTGATACTAAACTGATTTATGTTTGTAATCCCAACAATCCTACCGGGACACTCACACCTATTGATGCACTCAAAGCATTTTGCAAAAGAGTAAGTTCAAAGTGTCCGGTATTTGTGGATGAAGCATACCTTGAGTTGATGGAAGACGGAGGTTTGCAGACCACAGCAGGTTTAATTTCCGAAGGCCATGATATCATCGTTTGCAGAACCTTCTCGAAAATACATGGGATGGCGGGCTTGCGTATAGGGTATATGGTTGCAAAGCCTGAACGTATCAAGACGATAACAAGCCTCGTGCGCACAGAGATGGGAATGTCAGTAACATCCATCGAGGGAGCTCTGGCAAGTATGGGCGATGTGGAATTCCAAAACTATACCCGGACAAACAATAAGATCAATCGCGATTACGCTTTCGCAGAATTAAAGAAGGCGGGTCTTAACCCAATTCCATCATATACAAATTTTATTCTTTTTCCGATACCGATGCCCACAAAAGAGTTGTTATCAAAGATGATGGAAAAAAGTGTTGGTATCCGGGGGTTTGAAATCAATGGCAAACAATATGGAAGAGTGAGTATCGGAACAATGGATGAAATGAAGCTGTTCGCGACAAGCATTAGCTCAATTATCAGTTAGAGGTAGGTTCATTATATAAATAAACCCATTACTGCTGATGAGTTCATTAGAGACCACCATTTCATTATTGTTATTGATTCTGCTTGGCTATTTATTTAAGGGTAAATTCAAGAGTAGGGAACAGCGGGAGGGGCTGCGGACTATCATTTTAAGTCTTGCCCTTCCGGCTACGATTTTGATCGCATTGTTAAAGATTCACTTCTCTGTCGAACTCATAATCATTCCCGTGCTTGCGATGGCATTCAACCTGGTCATGTATTTCATGGTTAGTAAACTGCCTGTTCGTTCCTTTTTTCACATTCCTGAAAATCAATTCAGAACACTTATTTTGCTTATACCTTCGCTTGCACCTGGCCTTTCCTGTTTTCCGTTTATTCTGGAATTTAATGGTGAGTCAGGAGTTGCAATGGCAGCGTTGGCTGATATCGGTAACAAAGTATTTGTTCTGATCATCGCTTACATTATCGCTATGAAGTGGTACTATGATTCTCACCGTGAAGTCAGCGGAGATAAAAAAGTGAATGTTAAGGATGTGTTCATTTCTTTAGTCAATGAGCCGGTAAACCTGGTGATTGTTACTGCGATTGTGATGCTATCCCTCGGGCTATCGTATGACTCCTTCCCCGGATTTATAAGACAAAGTGTTGATAAAATCAGTTTGCTAATGACTCCCATGATTTTGTTATTCATTGGCATATCCATACGGCTTACGTGGCATCAGGTTCGGACTATCTTTTCGTTTCTTTTCTTCCGTTCGAGTATTGCGTTCCTCGTGTCTGCCATTTTGCTTGCGGTACTGCCTGTGAATGACCTGGCAACAATTTTATTAATTGTTGTATTCCCACAAAGTGCGTGTAGCTTCTGGCCATATTCTCACATGGCAGCGGTGAATGCATTGGAGGACAAAGCAAATATGCAAAACAAACAAAGAGTTTTCGACCTCGATTTTGCCATGAATGTTCTTGCCTGTTCAATGCCGTTTTCTGTGGTAATCATTTTGATTGTCTTTAACACGGGTCAATTTTTCTCCGGTATTTTTAACGTGCTGATTGCTTCCGGTGTCTGCTTTGCTGTAGCTGTAATCTCAATACTTATTTCTTCGTTCCGTGTTCAACGTTATGCGAATGCCAATGATGTAAACCAGCCGTCTTAAATTGGACGTACTATGCTGTATTTTGTTTAAAAAGTTTAATGCTTGTGCCCGATCTAAAAAATATGTGAATGTAAAAGCCCGTATCATTGGGCTTCTACATTTCACATATGTTTTCATTCGTCGACATTACTGAGCTTTCTCACCGCAATTGAACATCCACTGCACGCCAAATTTATCTGTGCAGCTACCAAAGTAATCGCCCCAGAACATGTCCTGTAATTCCATGGTTACCTTGCCTCCTTTGGATAGTGAATCAAATAGCTTTTTGGTTTCATGCCGCGTATCGGGTTGAAGGTTAATGTACATGTTATTGCCAAAACTTAAATTAAACGCCATGGATTCAGGAGCGTCCGTACCCATTAAACTGTGACAACTGAGAATTTTTAGTTCTACGTGCATAACAAGATTCTTGTCGACTTCTGAGAGAGCTGGCATGCCGTCCGCTTGAGGAACGTCGCCCATTCTCATGATGCCGTTCCCAAAAAAATCGCCACCAAATATTGATTTGTAAAAGTTAAATGCTTCTTCCGTATTACGGGAAAAATTGAGATAAGTACTTACGCTTGCCATAATTTTTAATTTTACGAGTTGATTTCCATCTATATAAGGCTTTGTCAAGGAGCACTGATGATCCGTGCTTACTTGTTATAGTACAAATCTCCGGAAGAATATGGTTTTACGTGTAGTGCATATGCGACAATCAAAGGGGGGAATACGACAATCTTTATTTTCAGATAAAAAGTTGATGCATTGTTGGATAATTGCTCAATCACGTTTTGCGGACGGGAAACACCGTGAGAAATGTCCTGACTTAAAAAATGACACTTAATAAAA
>JBGTEP010000053.1:0-45628 GCA_041747735.1 Chryseolinea sp. | reverse complement strand
AACAAGGATTGAAACTTTAATATCCAGTATTTAGGGTTCGACCAAACGACACTTTCAAATAAACATCCAGCATAACAAGGATTGAAACGACTTGCTACCGGCAACGTTAGACAAATCCGACTCACTTTCAAATAAACATCCAGCATAACAAGGATTGAAACTTCGAGCAGGTGTTGCGTGCGAGCGGTCAGCTTATACTTTCAAATAAACATCCAGCATAACAAGGATTGAAACTAGTATACTCATCACCGGCAACAAAAGCAAAATCAGCTTTCAAATAAACATCCAGCATAACAAGGATTGAAACTCATTTCCTTTCCTGACATGCGACGGGCAACATGCTCTTTCAAATAAACATCCAGCATAACAAGGATTGAAACGATAAGCCCAAGGTTAACGATGTAATCGTACAAGTCTTTCAAATAAACATCCAGCATAACAAGGATTGAAACTCAGCGCGATTTTATGAGTTAGCCGGCCAATTCTCTTTCAAATAAACATCCAGCATAACAAGGATTGAAACTACTCATCATCTGTACTCCAATTTGGATTGTAATTCTTTCAAATAAACATCCAGCATAACAAGGATTGAAACATTATGATAAAGTACACTTTTAAAAACGACACGCACTTTCAAATAAACATCCAGCATAACAAGGATTGAAACCAGAAAGTAGCGGACGAAAGTTTGTCAAAGTTAAAACTTTCAAATAAACATCCAGCATAACAAGGATTGAAACAGATGTATTGTAAAGGGAAATTGTCTTGAATTTACTCTTTCAAATAAACATCCAGCATAACAAGGATTGAAACACGCCTGAGCAGGATTCTTGATAACAATAGGCTCTCTTTCAAAAAAACATCCAGCATAACAAGGATTGAAACACCCAACCATCTCCGATGCCTCCACAAGGGAGTTAGCTTTCAAATAAACATCCAGCATAACAAGGATTGAAACCTTGAATTCTGAAGATTTAGAGTGCAGAAGGATAATCTTTCAAATAAACATCCAGCATAACAAGGATTGAAACTCAATCCTTCTTTTTCAATTTCCAGGCTGGTAATCACTTTCAAATAAACATCCAGCATAACAAGGATTGAAACTTAGTACTGCGTACTAATGAGAAAGGCCCGGATTTCTTTCAAATCAACATCCAGCATAAACGGATTGAACATAAAAATATGAAAGACGTCATCGAAGCAGCCATTAACTTCCCGGGTTAGTCCTTCAGGTTTCACTGCCCACCGCAGCAATGATGCCTTTAAGATGACCAAAAGCAAAAGCATGCGCTTGAAGTCCCCCTTTATCATCATCATGGCGGGGAAGATGGTCAGGCATTACCATACCGCTATATTCTACATCTCGCAGTGCTTTAATAATAGCCACAAAGTCCATGTCGCCATTGTCCGGGAATACTTCCTGAAAATTATTCCACCCTCCTTTGATATTTCTCAAGTGAATATTAAATATTTGTTTTCGATCTCCCACCCATTTTATAATAGGCAGGATTTCAGTCTTAGGATCTTTTAATCCTTCGGCTGTTGAACCGAGGCATAGGTTAAAACCATGGTAGGGACTGTCGTAAAGCTGAGCAAAACGTTTGATGCCTTCGAAAACATCAGGGCTGTTCCATCGTGTGATTCCGCGGTATCCAACCGGAGCCGGAGGATCTGCAATATGATTTGCTAATTGAACTTTATATTCCTCTGCAACGGGAATAATACGGTCCAGCAGGTATGTTATACGTTCGTACACTTCATCGATAGAAACATCACCGGCAATGGTTTTGGGATCGTTTCGTTTTACGGCTTCCTCATAATTCCAGGTACTGTACGAAGCATTTCCACGCGTGGGGTCAATCGTTCTACCCGTTCTTAGAATTTCCAGAATAATCGTATTATAGAACAATCCCTTAACACCTGTTTTACCGGCAACAGAAATCATCTGTTGAATCATTTCAATTTCGCGATCTCTATCAGGGCTTTTCCCGAGCATTATATTGGGCGTTGCGACACGATCTATACCCGCGGAAGTTAGCGGAAGATGGTATGCATCCAGGCTAATGCCATACTTTTCACAGGCTTCTCTTTTTGCCATCGAGTCATCCAAATCCCATCCTACGCCGTCAATAACTTTGGGAGATCCTCCGTCCATATTGAATACACCATGGCGAGCCAGAAATTCCAGATTCTCTTTTCCTGTGCCACCATGCTGGCATCCGACCTTCATAAGCATTGGCTTTTTAGAGGGTGCCTCCTCTACCTTGTTTTCCTCGGCGGGAGTCGCACAAGCTGAAGCGATGGTTCCTGCGGATGCAAATAAGGCGCCAGCTCCCAGTGAGCTTTTCATAACGGAAGCCAGAGCTTCACGACGATTAATTTTGGGATTGAAAATCATATTAGTAGCTTTTTAATTTAATTTCTTCAGATTAATGGAAAAATACGGGCACCAATCATTATTACGATCAAGCCTGTAATGCCCATGATAGTTAATAAGGGAGAAAATGTTTTAAGTGCTTCCTGCTCAGTAAGGTTGCTCATCTTACAAACAATCCAGAATCCGCTGTCATTCATCCACGGGACAAGCTTCGAGCCACAGGCAATAGCCAACCCCAGATATAACTGATGATACTCGAGAGACAGTGAGTTTGACATTCCTGCAAGGATACCCGAAGCTGTGATCATAGCAACGGTTGCTGAGCCTTGTGCGGTTCTAACAACAGCGGTAATCAGAAATGACAATGGAATTAATGCCATCTGATAATCCTTTGCAAGTTCACCGATACGAATACTGATGCCGGTTTGCTGCAGCATCCCTCCAAAGGCGCCCCCCGCAGATGTAATCAGCAAGATTACCCCGGCACTCATTAAAGCTGTTTGAACAGAAGCTGTCAAGCCCTTATGGTCTCCTTTTTTCTGAATAACTAGTAGAATTAACGATGCCAAAGCACCGGCTACCAATGCTATATTCTTCTCACCAAAAAAGGTTATGAACCCGGTAAACGTTTTCATCAGAAAACCATCATTACCATCGTTGCGTGTGGATGTTTGAAGAAATGCATCCAGACTAATTAAAACTATTGGTATAGCGATGGGTAACAATGAGAACAACAATGGGGGCAGTGATTTTTCATCCTTGGTTGATAGCTTTTGTATTTCAGCAAGGGGAGCATCCACAGAATCTCGTACTGGAATAGGCCACCTGGAATTTGCCCAGGCAGCATAAAAATAACCGACGGCAATAGTAATCAACCCTACCAGCAATCCACCGACCATCATCATTCCAATAGGTATGTTCATTTCGCTGATGAGGAATAGCGGCCCAGGTGTGGGAGGCACCAACGAATTGGCCATTGCTGCCCCAGCCGTGATACACAAGATTAACAGCAAATAGTTTTTTCCAATTCGCAAGGCCATCGCTTTAGCAAGCGGTACCATGAGATAGAATACAGTATCAAAAAACACAGGAATACCAATAAAAAAGCTACCGGTGAGAAAGCTCAACGGAGCGTTCTTCATACCTGTCATCTTCAACATCGATCGAACAATCCTTTCAGCTGCGCCGCTTTCCAACATGCTTTTTCCAATGATGGAGGCCATGGCGATAAGAATTCCAATTTTGCCACACGTGTTTCCAAACTCGTTGCCTATACGCACGCCTACTTCCTGGTTGGTCAATTTCTGCGCGTCTGCTAAGGATCCGCCCTTTCCGGTAACGAAAATAACAATGGCAGCGTCAGGTGTTAAAATAGCAACTACAAATGCTCCCAGGAGGAGAGCTAAAAATGCATGCAGCCGTAACGCAATAATTCCTCCTACTACGGTTAAAATTCCTATCGCTAAAATAAACAGTGGATCTTGATTGAGGTGTTGTATTT
The DNA here is from genome assembly GCA_041747735.1 of Chryseolinea sp. GTDB lineage: Bacteria > Bacteroidota > Bacteroidia > Cytophagales > Cyclobacteriaceae > Chryseolinea. The sequence goes on along the minus strand of JBGTEP010000053.1, from coordinate 41,750 downwards.
CCAAATGAGTTGTGCGTTTGCGGTTATTGACTTTTTAATAAGTTTGTGGAAGCGACTAGCTAAAAAATAGTAAGGATATAAATACAGGGTGATAAAAACCAACCAGCCTGAAATTACTGAAAGGCTGATTGGTTTGATGTTACAAGAATACCTTGATTTTAATTATCTACATCCCACCACACACGGGTGTCTAATCGGTCCGCTCCCTGGCGGCCGACTGCCACTTCTAGTGCCGCGGAGTTTACGATGCTTTCTTCGTTAGGGTAAGTGAGCCTTCGAATAAAATCTTCTTTGTCAAGTTGTGCCAAATCGCCCCTAATCGGATTTGGAGAAACAATAGGAAAGCCACTTCTTCGGAAGTTAGCCCAGGCTTCATGTCCGTTTAGGAATGCAGAGACCCAGTATTGGGTATTAATTTGTTCTAATTCGGTACCCACTTGCAAAGGATGGGCGGTTATATAGGCTTCTCTTTCAGCTGCACCAATTTCAGTATCACCGGGCCAGCTTGCAAACTGAATCATGTTACCTCTGATTCCTTCTTTATAGACGGCATCGGCATCTCCGGTAGCCCAACCGCGAACAATAGCTTCGGCTTTGAGTAGCATTGTTTGCGAGTAGGTTACCATAAAGCTCGGCGCTTGCGGACTTCCCATTCTTAGCCTGTCTAATTCACTGTAGTCGTACAAGCTCTCAAGTCCGTCAGCCGTTACCTGCGCCGGTATGGTTGTATTATCAAAACCTTGTGGCATACCGATCTGTACCCCGGGAGATCGGTCAGCATTTGCTTGTATCTGATCTCCTTTTGTTTTGGCGCCAACGTATCGAACAGCAATAGATGCAAGGCGGGGGTCGTCATTAGATTGTAAGAAATTCATAAAATCCCTTTCGATGTAATAAAACCCAGCCTGGCCACCGTTCAAATTTGTGCCAAGATCATTTCTAAAATTTGCATCATGCCGGATCACTGCATTGTCAACATTGGATTCCATAAGACCACCAGCAATGGCCTTCGCTGCAAACTCCTGAGCTTTCGTCGGATTAACTTTCGTAAGGCGCATGGCTGCTCGTAGAAGCAATGAATAACCAAGTCGCTTCCACCGCAAGATATTGGATCCCAGACCTGCATACATCACTTCCTGAGGCACAGGATCTTTCGTTGGATCGAGTGCATTGGAAGCGCTCTCAAGCTCATTCAGTATGTCATTATAGATAGCCTCTTGCGTATCATACACCGGAAATGCAATCCCATCCAGATAGCCTCTGGCCGCCTCCGAATAGGGGATGTCGCCATACGTATCGGTGAGCACCATGAACTCATGAGCCTTCCAAATCCGAAGCATAGATAACAGATTGGTCTTATCGGGTCTGGCTTGTAATGCTACTATACCATCAACCAGGTTTTTAACCGTGGTACCGTAACCGTCAAACCAATTTCCTTGAGTAGCCGACCGGTTGTCCTCATTCAGGTTAGCGCCGGTACCTACGCCAACAAAGGGTGTGATCATCTGTTTTACGATCGTTGTTTCATAGGTAAAGTTGTTATATCCCGGCGCGCTGTTAATGATAGCCCGGTTTAATTGAAACGTGGGATCTAACGATGTTAAGCGAACAGGATCTTTATTTAATTCATCAAACCCATTATCGCACGAAAATAAGAGTGCTGTTGCAAGCAAGGCGCTCAGTGAATATTTCTGTATTTTTTTCATCTGTCGAAGTCTTAAAATTTAACATTGAGATTAAAACCAATATCCCGTGTAACCGGTAGGCCGGTAGCTTCTAATCCGGCTCGATTATCACCGATGTAACCACTCTGATCCGGATGGATATGTGGAACCCATTGTTTCAAAACGGCGACATTGTTTGCCACCAGATCCAGTTTTACGGCACGCACATATTTGTTTTCGGGCAAGATTTTGGTAAAATCATAACCGATCGAAACTTGCCGCAGTTGCCATGATCCCGCATTAAAGACAGATTGCTCAGACATTTGGTGTGTCCTGATAATTTCATAAAATGGCTGTATTGCTGAAGGCGTTGTATTTTCTGTATAGGTACCGTCCTGATTGAGGTTCACTCCATCCCCAACAATAACTCCAACATCTCTACCCGGGAGCGTAGCCTTATCTAAACCATGCCGGTACGCATTTACGTGCGTGCCTGAAATCATCTTATGGCCGAGTTTAAAATCGATAAGGAAAAATGCTGTAAGCCCTTTATAACTAAAACTATTGGTAAAACCCCCAAACCATTTAGGGAGCGCACTTCCGAAAGCTATCTGATCTGCAGACCTACGAGCCCTGCCGTTGTTGGCATCGTACACGATTCTTCCTTGCGGGTCTCTCAGATATCCCCAACCATAGAGCTGCGCCATTTGTTGACCGACCACTTGTCGAAGCTGACCATGGAATTCTCCGTTGCCAACCGCCATAAAGGTGCCCTCAGCGTCATCTCCCAAACTCAGGACCTTCGATATGTTATAAGAAGCGTTTGCTCCAAAGGTCCATGTAAAATTTCCACGCACCGGAGAAATCGATGCAGCCATTTCAACTCCCTTATTTTCGCTTTCGCCAACATTAACCAGCTGAGTGCCATAGCCCGAAGAACTTGGTATCTGAGCGGACAGAATTTGATCCGTGGAGAGCTTGTTATAATGAGAAATTTCAAATCTTAGGTTATCAAACAAGGTCATTTCCAACCCAATTTCAATTTCCTTCACCAGCATCGGCCTGAGTGTTGGATTCGGGATAGTGCCTGTGTTGATATTCCCTACCGGTTGATTCAGGAGCTGCTGCGGGCTGATCGTGTAATAGAGATTGTCGGAGTAAGGAGGAACATCGGTATCACTGCCTACTTCCGCATACGCCAGTCGGACCTTTCCGAAACTCAGCCATGATGGTAGATTCTGAAAGGCCTGGGAGAACACAAAACTACCTGTAATAGAAGGATACAATATACTCCGGTTTTGCGGAGATAAAGTCGAAAACCAATCGTTCCTCACTGTACCGTTTAAGAATAGAAATTCTTTATATCCAATCTCTGCAGAAGCATACAAAGAGTTTACTTTTCGTTCCGACACCGAATAATTCGGAGTTATCTTGCTCGAATTCCCAATCGTGTACAAATCCCTGGTGAAGAAATTTTCACCCAGAATAGTATTGATATCTGCGCGACGATACATGGTGTTTCCACCGGCATTGACTAATACACCGAAATCACCAAATTTTTTATTGAACCCAATTAAGAAATCGGCATTCACTTCCCTGAACCGGCGTTGATCTTGAACGTATTGCCCATTAACGAAGCCTGGAGGAGGCGCGGATTGTCGCTGCGACCCGGTGGGTAGATTGTATTCTACATCCCGCATATAGAAATCCTGGCCAACTCGACCCTGAATAAACAGCCAATCAAACAAATCGTATTTTGCCGTTATATTTCCAAAGATTCTATCACGACGATTATTTTCAAACCGCTTCAAAGCAAAGTAGGGATTCGTTCTGTTCGTAAACCTGGAATAGCTTATTTCATTACCATCGGCATCACAGCATTTTTCTTTCAGAAGATCCATGGGCATCGATGAGGAGAGGGTGTAAATCACAACTGGGCTAAAATCCTGTTCTGCGATATTTGGAGGGTTTGTTCGATCCTCCAGTGAATAATTTACGTTTCCTGAAACGGTGAGCTTATTTATTTTTTGGTTGAATCCCAGATTAATCGTTTTGCGATTATAACTAGAACCTGGAAGTATTGCTTTGGCATCCATGTTAGCAATAGAAACACTTACTCCTCCATTTTCACCGCCAGAACTAAGCGTAAATGAGTTCATGAAGGTAGAACTGTTGTTATAATAATGCCTGATTTTTCCAGGCGTTGGTTCATAAGGTACTTCAACGCCATCGAACAAAATCTGAGTCCCGCCCATCTTTTCACCAAAACTCCATACGCCGGAGGTGGGTCCGGGTGCATTGGGACGAACACCGCCTTCACCTTGGCCGTACTCATATTGGTAATCTGTCAGATCATATGGAGTTCCGTTAGTATAATTCATATTATAGGAAAGCTGTATCCCTTTTCCTTGCGAGCCGCTCTTGGTCGTAATCATAATAACGCCATCTTTAGCGCGCGCACCATACAAAGCAGAAGCAGCAGCGCCTTTTAGTACAGTCATCGATGTAACATCATCGGGATTGATACTACTGAGACCATCGCCGCTATCAGAATTCCGATTAGACCCTACCTGAGAAGCGTCTCCACTTACACCAAAATTGGTATTGTCAACTGGAACGCCGTTAATAACAATGAGTGGTGAATTGTTATTTCCAAAAGAGGATACCCCTCGAATTCTTATTTTACTGCTTCCCTGAGGTCCTGATCCCAGGTTTGAAATATTTACTCCGGCTACTTTTCCCTGAAGGGCATCCATAAAATTAGCACTACGGTTTACATTAAAGTCGTTAGGATCCACTTTCGCAGTCGCATAACCCAATGTCTTTTGATCCTTTTCAATACCTAGCGCTGTTACTACAACTTCGCCCAGCTGCTGGATGTCTGGGGCCATAGTAATATCTATTACGGAACTGTTCCCTACAGATACCTCCTGCGAAGCGTAGCCTATAAATGAAAAAACCAATGACTCTGCATTTGATGGAATGCTCAGCGAATAGGCGCCATTTTGGTCCGAGACAGTACCTTGCGAAGCGCCTTTCACAAATACATTCACTCCTGGAAGCGGCGTGTTTGTTTCATCTAAAATTTTACCGCTAATTGACCGTTGTTCCTGGGCAGTTCCAATAAAAGGAATACAGGTCATAATACTGACGACCAACGAAAATATAACTCGAATTCTGGGGTGGCCACCCCGATCCAATGGCCTGAGTAGTAATGGATTTTTCATAGGTTTGACATTTAGGTTTAGTAAATAAGTAGACAGGTGTGAAATACTTTGGCGTACAGAAGTTTCGGGAACAAATGGCCTCATTGCAGAGAATTTGTTTATCAATTCCAAAAGGAAACGTGAGATCATTTCAGGATATCAATGATCAAAATTTCGTCTCCACGTGTTCAAGTAGGCTAAAACTTAATACTTTTTTTAGTAAAATGCAAACGTTTGTTTTACCCTTTGTAAACAGACTGGGATTTGAGGAGTGCCAGTAGATGAACTAGTTTGGTCTTTAGTTTTGGTGACGCGCGGTCAAGAGTGTCTAAATTGACTTAGGGGTGGGGAATAGCTTTTGTACTTCACACAAGAGGGGTAATCCGTTCTCTTCGTTTGATAACCCAGGGCTGTTTGAAGTTTGATTTCTGTTTTCCGCCAAAAGGGCCGGTAGCTTTCTATTCGTTATACCCCGCCCCTGATTTGGAAATTAACTGGACTGGGTTGCTATATTTGTTTATATAAAGGAAACTAACAAGGCATATGAAAATAAAAGATCTTCGGATACATTCCATTGCAATTGCCGATCCACCGTTGAGAAGTTCATATGGATTACATGCTCCCTATGCATTGCGTACCATCATCGAGCTGGAAAGTGAAGATGGAATAATTGGTATAAATGAGACCTATGGTGGAGAGACTCCAGCCGCCGCGTTACGTTCGCTGAAAAGCCAGCTTATCGGCGCCAATCCATTTCGTATCACTGGATTGCTAAACCCGGAGATGAAACACAGGCAAAATGGTCAGGACCGTTCCCAGACTTATTTAGTACCTGGCGAAAATCCTCAGGATGAAACTACTCGTACCTATGCGGCTATCGAAGTAGCCTGTCTTGACCTCATTGGAAAGAGCATCGGGGTACCCCTTTGTGATCTGATTGGAGGACGTGTAAGGGAGAAAGTACCGTTTTCAGCGTACCCTTTTTATAAACATGCCGGCGGCGGTGGAGAAGGTCCGGATCTTCGTGACGATGAATATGGTGAAGCGTTATCACCGGAGTCGCTGGTTTTGCAAGTGAAAAAGATGATTGCACGATACGGATTTGGATCAGTAAAATTTAAGGCAGGAGTGTTAGATCCCGAGGTGGAAATTGAAACCGTTAAGCAGATGTACCGGGAGTTCGGACCAAACGTTCCTTTGCGGATCGATCCAAACTCCGCGTGGACGGTAGATACCTCCGTAAAAGTCGGCAAAGCTTTGGCGCAAGAGCTTTCCGGTGGCGGCTACCTGGAAGATCCAACCGCAGGTCTAAGTGGCATGGCCGATGTACGGAAGCAACTACTTGCTTTAGGAATTGATGTGCCGTTGGCCAGTAATGTAGCCATTACTTCTTTTGGTGACATACCGTCTTCTGTGGCTTCGGATGCTGTTCAGATTATTTTATGTGATCATCATTATTGGGGAGGTATGCGTCGCGTTCAACAACTGGCGAAACTTGCAGAGACTTTTAATATCGGGCTGTCGATGCATTCTAACAGCCATCTGGGGGTTTCATTAATGGCGATGGCTCATGTTGCGGCTGCCACACCTCATCTTACATACGCGTGTGACACGCATTATCCGTGGCAATCTGAAAAGGATGAAGTAGTGGCAGGAGGCAGAATACCCATACGGGATGGCTGCGTTACAATCCCCGAGAAACCGGGGCTTGGTGTCGAGTTGGACCATGATCAATTGGAGCGTGGTAAAGAGCGGTACACACGGATTCCTTACCGAAAGAGAGATGATGAAGCTGAGATGCGGAAGCATGTAGACTCATCCTGGACAAGGGTTCTTCCAAGATGGTAGACATCACTTATATTTTTTCAGAGACGTACTCAGTATCTAATAATAAAACTTAATGCATAATCTCAAAGAAAGAATTCGGTCAGGGGAGGTGGTTCATGGTTGCTGGATAAACATGGGATCACCGGTATCTGCTGAGATCATCGGTAACGCAGGTTTTGACTGGGTATTGATCGATCTGGAACATGGCGCCGGGAATGATGTAGTCATGTATAATCAATTACAGGTTTTAGCAGGGACACCCACAACATCTATTGTAAGAATTGATGAAATCAACCGCCCCAATGTTCAGCACATTATGGATGCGGGTGCTACTGGAGTCATGTTTCCCCAGATTCAAAGTAGGGAGGATGCAACGCACGCGATTAGCATGTTATATTATCCTCCAAAGGGTATACGCGGGATGGCGAAAATGGTGAGGGCAACAGGCTTTGGGAAAAATTCAGATTCATATATCAATAGCCTTGATAAAAATGTGATCGGAGTGATTCAGATTGAAACGATTAATTCAATTGAACAACTTGACGCGATTGCGGCAATTGAAGGAGTTGATGTATTGTTCGTGGGACCAAGTGATCTAACGCTGGCTTTGGGGATTTTTGGTCAGCTTGATCATCATTTGTATCAACGAGCAATTAAGGACGTAGCGGACGCCGCTAAAAGACATAATAAAACGGCTGGAGTCCTCCTGCTGGACAGTAAAGAATATGACATGTATTTTCAGTTAGGATACAGATTCCTGGCTTGCGGCGCAGATGGGTCATTTGTTGCGAAGGGCGCCGAAGAAATGGTAAAACAACTAGCTGCGTATAGGGCAAAAGGTTGACCTGCGCTGAAAACAATTAAACTAGTAACTATGGAAAAGATTGGATTCATCGGATTGGGAATCATGGGCAAACCCATGGCAAAGCATTTAATGAATGCGGGATATTCTCTTTTTGTTCTTTCTAAAAGCAATGCCGCGTCTGAGCTAAAAGATGCTGGAGCGACGTTATGCGACACGCCAAAGGTACTCGCATCGCATGCAGATGTTGTGATCACCATGTTGCCCGACTCACCGGAAGTGGAGGCAGTCGTATTGGGAAGTAACGGGGTGGCTGATGGCCTGAACAAAGGGTCACTTTTTATTGATATGTCGACTATCGCGCCAGCAACAAGCCTTTCAATGTTTACACGCTTCCAGGAAAAGGGAATTGAAGCGTTGGATGCACCTGTTTCAGGAGGACAAGCCGGTGCCGAAGGTGCGACACTCTCCATCATGGTTGGTGGAAATGACAAGGCATTTGAAAGGGCATTACCGATCTTCGAGAAGATGGGAAAAAATATTGTCCACATCGGAAATCCGGGTGCCGGACAAACTACAAAGGCGTGTAATCAAATCGTTGTAGGGTTGACCATACAGGCCGTCGCAGAAGCGCTGACCCTTGCAAAGAAATCGGGTGTTGATGTAGCGAAGGTACGGACCGCACTGTTGGGAGGGTTTGCTCAGAGTAAGATTCTTGATCTCCACGGTCAACGCATTCTGGACAGGAATTTTAAACCTGGCTTCAAAATCAAACTTCACCGTAAGGATATGAATATTGCGCTACAGACGGCCAGGGATCTTTCAGTACCATTACCGGCGTCAGCCATTGTAGCTTCCCAGATGGACGCTGTACTTGCCCGCGGAGACGGAGACCTTGACCACAGCTCCCTTGCGTTGCTTCTGGAGTCTATTTCCGGATTATAGCGAATCACGACAAACCGTCTATCGCACCACTAACGCTTACTACAACGATCCTATTTCAGTGAGCTTAATTTGGACAACGAAATCGGACTATCGCGATACAGTATGCGAATACCAGCGTCAGTGACACCGCGTTTGATTACTTCCTTGCGAACGGATTCGGTTTTATTCAGATTAGAAAATCCTGAGAGATAATAGTATGTAATGCCGTCGCGCATTTCCTTTTCGACCGTTCCAAGATCAGTTAGGTTTTCAAAAGTAAGGTTGTGATTAAGGCGGTAAGCACCCAAGGTAATCTTAAACACAACACCATCAGCTTCTTTGTCTCCTTGAATTCGTAAAACATCCTGAAAACGTTTATGCTCCTCTGCGCCTACGCCCGATTTCGTTACAAGTGCCGCTTTGTCAGAATTCATTTCGAAAATCGCGCGCCGATTTTGTTGGTGATCCTCTTCTGTGCAAGGATTAATTCCGCAATCAACAACAGGCGAATTTTCCCCGTAGCCTGTATGCGAAATGCGTGAGCCTTTAATCCCATTAGAAGTGAGGTATGCTTTCACGGCCTTGGCTCTTTTTTCTGACAGTCTTTGATTAAAGTCTACTGCGCCTCGATCGTCCGCATAACCTTTTATATTTAATCTGGTAGGGGTTCTGAACTTCAATACATCTACCAGTTTGTCCAGCTGCCGGATTCCTTCCTCAGTAATAATGGCTTTATTAAACTCAAAATATACCGGGTCTATGGAAATATGTTTTTGGTATTCTTGCCCTTTGAATTTCAACGGTTGCTGTTGAACCAGTTCGGGATTTTTTAGTAGCTCATCTTGTTCTATCAACTCGTCCTCTGGTGTACGCAACTGATCCTGCTGCTCCAACCGTTCTATTTTTTCTGGATCGATAAAATACATTTCAGGACGTTCGGCCGGTTTTTGCATCCATACTACAAAATGGTCTGTATCAGGAATTGCGGACATCGTTACAGTCTTCGTCAGGGTGACAGTTTCAGGCGACTGATCTATGACGAACGCTATGGTTTTTTCCATTAGCTTTTCGCCGGAGATGTTTACAGAATATGGATCGCCGCGTCGTCCGGAAAAAGAAGCTAAGCCATTTGAACATTTTATCTGTTCAACTTCCCCTGTACGCTTATTAAGCACGTCTATCGTTCCTTCTTTGATGGGACGGTCGAAAACGTCAAAAACTTTTAAAACAACAGGTAATGCGTTTCGGCTGTCTGATCTGTTTGGAACGGGTATTTGCGCGGGCAGATTTTCATCAACGGATCCCGCGAATGCTCCCGTATAGTCCTGAAATGCACTGATGATCATAAAACCCTCTAATGGTGTCGGAAATACTACATTGCCATCATTGTCGGCCTTCAACATGCGGTCTTCATCAAGCATGGTTATGATCCTTACGTCTGCATCGGGTAACGACGATTGATCTTCTTCTTTGTATATGTGGGCCGTCAACGATGAAAGTTTGATCGGCGCCGGTACCACCTTTGCATTTTTTAGATCCCGTCCAGACGTGTTTTTTCCGCCTGTCTGGATTTCGTACTGGTAAGTCGCCGCACTCTGATCAGGGAAAGAAACTGTATCCTGTATCAAGTCACCTTCTTCGTTCATGAACTTCAGTGTATATGAATTGCCCGCTTTCCCTGGGAAATAAATAAGTCCCGGTAGTATGTCTGCTTTTATTTCCTCACCCTTTGCGAGATCAACAATCGTAAAGTTGCCCACTGATACAGGCTCGCCCGATGTGTTTATAATGCGACCTATTGAATGAATCACATCAGCATCACCTGTAACAGGAACGTCATGGTGAAGGACCTGACGTGTTGAGACCGCTGAAAGCATTCCCGATCTTCCGGGAGAAGATGCTATAAGAAGATAAGCAGTCCCTTCCGGCAAACTATAATTAACATTTCCGGCGCTATCGCTTCGCATCGACTTATCTTCTTCGGTTGATATTATTTGAACATCTGCATCCCGGATGGGTTCTTTTGTTTCTGATTGAAAAACATACGCTGAGTAAAAACTTTGTCGATCATTTAGTACAACGTCGTACGAATATGTCTCAACGGCATCGTTGGGTATTGTAAGTATTTGAATAAGGCTATCTTTTCCCTGCTGAAATACAGTCAACTTATAGTCGTGTCCCTTTTCTCCCCTAAAGTGAGTAAGTCCTTCCAGTATTTCCACTTTCAGCTTTTCTCCTGTTTGCACATCTGTTACAGTGTAGACTTCAGGGCTGATCGGATTTCCATTTGAGTCCTTGATCTTCCCTATTGCATGTACCTTCAACAGGTCACCAAACGCCGGGACTTTGTGATAGTTTTTTTCTGCAAGTGACTTAGTGTCTGATGTGATGGTCAACATTCCCGAACGATCGTCACTAGAAGCGACTAATACATAAGCCGACTCTGGCGGGAGTGCGTAAGAAACATAACCGGAATCATTGGTAACGAGAAACATGTCGTCGGCCGAAGCGGTGAAAATATGTACGCCAGCATTGGATAGAGGCTGCTCAGTATCGGAGTTAAAAATATAGGCAATGGAGTTGCTCATTTGGTTTTCTTGATGAAACTGGTACAAGTCATCCTGAGAGTTTCTTGAAGATGTAAAAAAACCACTTGTTCCGGTCGAATCCGTTACCATTCCAAAGTCGTCATAGAAAGAATTGATGGGATGCGGAAGAGCCATGAGCTTATTTTGAGGACCGACTTCAAAAATATCCAGCCCACCGAACCCGCCATGGCCATCGGAAGCAATGACCAACGTACCGTCAGATTTTACAAAGGGAAACATCTCCCGGCCAGGACTATTGATTTCAGGTCCGAGGTTTTCCGGAGTCATCCATTTATCCCCGCTACGTTTTGATTTGTAAATGTCGGTGCTTCCATATCCCCCCGGTTGATCAGAGACAAAGTAAAGGACACTATCACCACAAACGAATGCCTGGCCATATGAATAGACAGACGACAGTCCAAAAAGTGGTTCTTCGTTGACTACCCATGGAGCATCGTCACTAGCCCGTTCACCCTGATAAATTGCCAGGTGTATTTTCTTGCCCGATTTACTGTATCTTTTCTCAGAAACATTTTTTGTCAATAGCATTTTAAGGCCGTTGTCATAAAAGGATACCGGACCATTGTGATGCTTATTTTTTACCGAAACATTAAACGGTTCTGGTTTAGAAAACAAACCATTTGCATCTCCTTTACTGTAGAAAAGATCTACGAAAGCACTTTCATCCCGATGGTATTTTCTCGCACCCAACTTTGGGTCCAACGAAGCAGTGAAAATGATGCCATCGCGATATAGTATTGCCCCGAATTCGTTGCTGGGGGTATTGATGTTTAATGGTTTGATTTGGAAGCGTGATTGAAGCTCAGTTTTTGGAACAGTATCCTGAAAGACTTGCCGTGCTTTACGAACTTGCATATATTTTGCATCGTCATCAGCAGTAAATAAAACTTTTTCAGAACTGGCCTGGGAGAACAAGACTTCCGCTTTGACGAAGTCATGCAGATAAAAGTAGCATCGCGCCTGAGACAATAAAACTGTTTTATCATCCGTCTTAGCGAGCGCTTTATCAAAATGTTTAAGCGCTTTACTGTAGTTGTTCGTAGCGAATAACGAATCCCCAAGGGCTTTGTGATAAAGGCCAAGTGCCTGTTGGCCATAGCTGATCTGCGCAGTGATAGAAAAAATCAGTATAAGTATGCTTCTCATGGAAGATTGTTAAAAATATCTGGGTGAAAGCACCACGTTCTTTTTTCTTTTCAAGGTATAATTCAATACAAATTCATGACTTCCACCTTGATAATCTTTTAATTGCGTTAGCGAATACCCATACGAGTAGCCCATGCTCAATTGAGCGTTAATTAGCCACTCCAGAATAGCATCCACGCCATCATTCAACCGATACGAGGCGCCTGCCCAAATCGTATTTTTAATTAGCAGATTGCAGTTGACATCCACCTGAAAGGGACCACTTTCAAGATATTTCAGCAGCACATTAGGCTTGAGCTTTAAGTCGTTATTGATATCAAATACGTGCCCTGCAGTAAGCAAAATCAAACGCTGTTGTCTTGATTGAATAAGAGGATCACTTTTAAAATAGGCGTTGTTGATGAGTTCTGGAAGAGAAATTCCAACATAGCTTCTTTGGGAATACAGATACAGCCCCAAACCTAGGTTAGGAAGAATCTTGCCATATTGATCCGATTGAAATAATGGATCCGGTTGGTTCGTACCGGTAACGACAGTTAGCTCTGTAAAATCGGAACGATAACTACCAAAACCTGCCTGCGCCCCTGCTGAAAGGAAAACTTTTTCAGAGATGGGGATTTTGTACGCATAGGTTCCATAAACAACGTATTGATTTGTTACAGAGACTTCATCACGCATGGCGACCAATCCCACTGACGATCGCGACAAGGATATAGGTGAATGCACGGAAAGGCTTTCGGTTTTTGGAGAACCAGGTAACCCAGTCCATTGCCTGCGCACCGAGGTCGTAAACCGCAAAGCACCGGAAGTACCTGTGTAAGCAGGATTGACGACAAGTCCATTAAACATATATTGTGAATAAATGGGATGCTGCTGCGCGGATGCCTTGTGAAAAGGCATCACTACCAGTATGACGACTGTCGAGAAGATTAGGGCCGGATGAAATTTCATACTGCTTTGGCGTAATAATTATTTATTGATTAATACATACCCTTCCATTGAAGGCCTGCCTTCACCAGTGAGTAATATAAAATAATAGGTCCCCTGTGATAAGGATTGACCGCTCTGTTGGCCCGCATTAGCTCTTCCATTCCAGAAATTTGACAAGTTGCTGTAGCCTCTGGTCTCATAGACGAGCATACCCCAACGATTAAAAACCCTTACCGAATTATCAGGATAATTTTCAATGCCTTGGATATACCAGTTATCGTTGTTGCCATCGTCGTTAGGAGAAAATCCTTCGGATACAATGAGCGTAATTTCTGGCAGCAGTATCGTGATCGTTGCCTGACTTTGAAGTCCGAGAGGGTCTTCAATTGTGTATGTTAAAACTTCGGTGGCTGCTATGCTGGAAGTGCGGGAATACACAACCTGATTGTCTACAATTGAAACTGAACCAAAGTTTGGACCAGTGACGCTGATTACAATTAGCTCACTGGTTAAATTATCGGGATCGGTATCATTTGCCAGCACTTGGATGGTGACGGAAGTTTGATCTGGAGTCATTACTATAGGGCCATCACCTACAGCCACGGGAGGATCATTTACAGGATTTACCGTTACAATTACCTGGGCAACTGCAGTCAAACCTCCTGGATCCCGAAGTGTATAACTAAAAGTTACCGTGCCGTTAAAATTTGGCGCAGTGGTAAACTCAATCGAATTTCCTACTATCGAAGCAGATCCACCTTCAACTGGTTGTGAAACTGAAACTAACGTAAGTGTCTCTATAGCATCGTCAACATCTGTATCGTTTGAAAGGACGTTTACTATTATTGGTGGTGCGTCCTCGTCAATGGTTACCAGATCATCGTTTCCAACGGGAGCATCGTTAACAGGGTTGACTGTAATAGTCACTACTGCCTGCGAACACTGGCTTGCTAAATCACAAATTTGATAGGTAAATTGATCAGTGCCATCGAAGTCTGCTGCGGGTGAATACTCAATTTCATTTGATGCGTTAACAATAGCCACACCGTTAGTTGGTGCAGTAGGAATCGACAGACTTGATGGATCAATATCATTTTCGGGATCTGTGTCGTTGTTGAGAACGTCAATAACAACAGTCTGATCCTCATCGGTTGTTGCAGCATCGTCTACCGCTGTAGGAGGCGTTCCGAGCGTCGCGCAGTTCCCAGTTCCACCAGGATTGTTGGCCCTGTCTGCAATATCTGGTTCGGGATAATAAATATCGTCTATATGGATACGGCTTGAACCAGTGCCGCCAGCACCTCCTGCTGTGAATAAAATTTTGTAAACGCCCGTAAAAGTTATGGGTATACTGGAAGAAACTATTGCTGTATTGCTGTAGAAGTGTACGAAAATATCTGTCACAATCCCGGTCTCTTTCTCCACCACACTCACAGTCAGACGGGGAGTACTCGACGTTCCGGTGGTACGGTGTTTTAATGTGACGACGCCACTTCCATCCAATTGCAACCAAGGTGAGAAAAGTCTTACCGGACTACCAGAAAGTGGACTAGATCGCAACGAGTAGCTACCCTGCATAGTTACATCCGCAATAAAGCTGAATCCCTGACTGGCCCAGCAGTCGTTGCGTAACGCAGGCAGGCTAGCGCCATAGGTTTCAAAACCCTGATAGTTTTGCGCACTTAATTGACTGGCAAGAACCATAGCCACGACAACGACTAAACTAGTCCGTGAGCTGTTAAAAAACTGTGAACGCATGGTGAAGTATTAAAAAATCATTTGTCCTCGGACAAATAGGCTTCCAAAAAATAGTAGAGCTAATATATCATTGTTCCGTCATTTAACAATGGTTTGCCCGAAAAACCAGTATGAAGGTTTTCCCATCGCGGGATTTTTTTCCAAAACTGACATTGGTCCCTCGGCTTGCAGGCCAAGCGAAAGCACTGATATGAAACGAATCGTTATAAACCAGAGGTAAGTTTTACACCCGATTTTCCGTGCGGATGCTTCCATGTAAACTAACTAACGGCAAATATGAATTTTGATAGCAATGTGTTAATCCGAAATTTTCTTGCCACAATGTGGGCACTCCTTGCTTTTCTCTTTGATCTCCTTATCAACATGAAGCAGCTCAAAAAAGCCTGAAGAAAGTATACCAGCAGGAAGCGCTAACAAACCTACACCCGTAATCGCGAATATCCCACCCAAAAATTTTCCCGCATCGGTTATGGGAACCATATCGCCGTATCCGACGGTAGTTAGCGTAGCAATTCCCCACCACATAGTTGCGGGAATACTGGTGAACTTGTCTGGTTGCGCAGAATGCTCAACATAGAACATGACAAAGGAAATTAATACCAGAATGAATAAAATGAAAAGGAAGCTAAGTACAAGTTGTTCTTTTCGTTCCACCAGTACTCTTTTAAAGATGTTCAACGCATGCAGATAACGCGCAATCTTGAACATCCTAAACAGCGCCATCAATCTGAATATTCGGATAAACCGAAGATCTATGGGTAAAAAAACAAGGTAAAAAGGAAGAAAGGCGAATAAGTCAACAAGCGCGAGAGGCGATCGTACATACCTCCACCTGCCTTTGACGGGGTGAGCATACTTTCTGTTTTCCACAATGGAATAAATTCGCGCCAGGTATTCAAGCGTAAAAAAGACAATAGAGAAAATTTCAAAGTCTCTGAAGAGCCAGTGATACTCCAGCTTAATTGTTTCTACAGAATCGAGCAGAATAGCCAGAATATTCAGAATGATAACACTGATCAGCACAAGCTCAAAAATACGCTCAGGTATTCCTCCTTTTTCTGTCGGATCTAGTGTGAGGTAAAGTCGTTTGCGGAATGTCATCTTTACTTATCTTTTGAAATCTTTTTTTCCTCCGGTTTTCACCATGAGTTTTATTTCTTCAATCACAATATCGTGCGAAAGTGCTTTACACATATCGTAAACGGTAAGCGCGGCGATTGAAGCTGCTGTCAGTGCCTCCATCTCCACACCTGTTTTAGACGTGATCGTGGTGGTAGTATTAATAATAATCCTCGTTCCTTTTACAACAATTTCAACCTGACAGTCTTCCAATCCAATGGGATGGCAAAAGGGAATTATGTCTGCCGTTCGCTTTGCACCCATTACGCCCGCAATGATTGCCGTTTGAAATACAGGTCCTTTTTTTGTGATGAGCTCGTTGTCCTTTATCTGGCTGATAATTTCACTGCCGACATTGACTGTAGCTTGTGCTTTGGCGGTTCGCCTTGTAACTTTTTTTTCTGAAACATCAACCATCTTTGGGTTGCCGGATGAATCAATGTGTGTAAATTCCTTTTTACTCATGTACCTTGGTATCAGACAAAGTTAAAAATAAATAATATGGTTAGTGTTGATGACGCTTCTTCAATAGTTTTCTCGAATCTATTCAAACCTTCTGTTAAAACGGTATCTTTTTCAGAGGCAGTTGATAAAGTACTTGCTGAAAAGATTGTTGCAGACCGCGACTTCCCGCCGTTTGATCGTGTGTCTATGGATGGAATTGCCATCCGGTTTGAAGAATGGGAGCGAGGAAGACGCGATTTTGTTGTGGAAGGCACGCAGGCTGCTGGTGTGAAACGTAAGCGTTTACTAGCTGAGAAAAATTGTGTTGAGGTGATGACGGGAGCCGTCATGCCCGAAAACACCAACACAGTGATTCGTTATGAAGATCTGGAAATCAAAGATGGTTTAGCTACCATAAGCGTCGACAGCATCTTAATGGGACAAAATATCCACCGTCGTGGAAGAGATGCCGGCAGTGGTGATGTTTTATTGGAGCCTGGATTAATTTTGTCTCCTGCTGAGATTGCGCTCCTGGCCGCTGTGGGAAAAAGTAGGGTGGAGGTTTATGATTTTCCAAACACCGCAGTGGTTGCAAGTGGTGATGAATTGGTTGATGTTGATGCAAAGCCGGAAGAACATCAGATTAGAAGATCTAATACGTTTGCCATACAGGCTGCGATGAAAAGACTGGGATGGGAAGGCACAACGTTTCATCTTTCCGACGATAAAGAAACGATGCTACAGGCTGTGAAAAGTCTTGCAGAAAAATTCCAGATCATCATTTTATCGGGTGGGGTTTCCAAAGGAAAATATGATTTTGTCCCATCTGTTCTCGAGGAAATTGGTATCCGGAAGCTTTTCCACACTGTAAACCAACGACCGGGCAAGCCCTTTTGGTTTGGTGCATCTAAAAAGGGAAACATTGTGTTCGCTTTACCTGGAAATCCGGTATCGACATACATGTGCTTTTATCGTTACATTAAACCCTGGTTGTTAAAAAGTGTGGGAGCGAAACTAGAACCGTGTCGGGCGATGTTGGCGGAAGATTTCTCATTTGCCGGAGGTCTTACCTACTTTCTGCAGGTATCAGTAAAAAATGAGGAGGGAAAACTCATGGCTTATCCTGATGCTGGAGGTGGTTCGGGTGATTTTGCCAACCTAAAGAAGGTTGATGGTTTTCTTGAACTTCCTTCAGACCGGGAGAAATTTCTGGCTGGTGAAGTATTACCGTATATTCCGTTCCGCTGAAAATTATTTAGTCACATATGAACATCCTTATCGCTCCCGATAAATTCAAAGGATCACTGGATGCTTTTGAGGTATGCAGAGCCATTGCAGAAGCCTTTACACAAGCAGATAAAAAATTTGATGTTCAGATGATGCCTATGGCGGATGGAGGGGAAGGTACCTACGATATGTTGACGCGATTCAGCGACGGAACAAAAATCAATTGTAAAGTTTTTGATCCTTTTTTTCGAGAGATAAACGCAGAATACGGATTATCAGGAGATGGTACCACGGCATTTATCGAAATGGCAACTGCATCTGGATTGCAACTCTTGAAACCAGAAGAAAGAGATGCGCTCGAAGGTACAACCTACGGAACCGGACAGTTGATCGCGGATGCGCTAACGCGGGGAGTAAAAAAAATCATACTTGGTATAGGCGGGAGTGCTACCACCGATGGCGGTATGGGTATGGCCGCAGCATTAGGCATCCATTTCTTTTCTGCCGATGGAAAACGTTTAAGTCCGGCGGGAAAAAATCTGATCAGGGTTCATACGATCGATTCGGCGCAAAGACACCCTGCACTGCAACACGTTTCATTTACAGCATTGTGTGATGTAAACAATCCACTGTATGGATTGAATGGTGCTGCACACACTTTTGCTCCACAGAAAGGAGCCGATAGGGCTACGGTTCAATCGCTTGATGAAGGCTTGCAAAATTTTGCCTCGGTGATCAATCGCCAATTTGATTTGGATGTAAATTTTCCCGGTGCAGGAGCGGGTGGAGGACTCCCTGCTATGGCGAAGGTGCTGTTTAACATTCAGTTTGTGCCGGGCATCGATTTTTTAATGCAATACATTGGCCTCGATGACCTTGTTCGCGAAAGCGATGTTGTTATAACGGGAGAAGGAAAAGTCGATTCACAAACATTATCGGGTAAGGTTGTGAAGGGAATTGCGGATCTTTCTCGCAAATACAAAAAGCCCTTGTTTGTGATCGCAGGGAAGAACGAACTTACAGAAGACAGTATCCGTCAACTTGGAGTTGAGAAAGTCGTGACGCTGGTTGATGCAAACACCTCTGAACAGGAGGCAATAAAAGACACCTTTCACCTTATTCACCGTCGGATTAAAGAAGAAATCATTCCCCTTTTTCTTTAACCCTGATCACCTTAACTTTGCGCTCTTGTTTTGATCAATTAAAATAACTGATCCATGTTCGATAATTTAAGTAATAAGCTAGATAAAGCCTTTCAAACACTAAAAGGGCAGGGGAGGATCACGGAAATAAACGTTGCCACCACGGTAAAGGAGATCCGTAAGGCGTTAATTGATGCCGATGTAAACTATAAAGTCGCTAAAGAAGTAACTGACGATATCAAGGAGAAGGCCATGGGCCAGGATGTTCTCACGGCTATTTCTCCAGGGCAATTGCTTGTAAAAATCACAAATGATGAACTCACTGCCCTTATGGGCGGACAAAGTGAGGACATTAAGCTGGAAGGCAACCCGGCTGTCATTTTGATTGCGGGCTTACAGGGTTCTGGAAAGACCACGTTTTCGGGTAAACTAGCGAATTACCTTAAAAAGCAGGGGCGCTCAGTACTGTTAACGGCCTGCGATATCTATCGTCCGGCTGCGATTGACCAGCTGAAGGTTTTGGGAGAGCAGGTAGGTGTCGAAGTGTATGCGGAACCAGACAATAAGGATGCGGTTAAGATAGCTTCAGCGGCAATCGAACATGCGAAGAAGAATAACCACAGAGTTGTAATCGTTGATACTGCCGGCCGACTTGCGGTCGATGAGGAAATGATGAATGAGATTGCGCGGCTTAAAACAGCCCTCAATCCATCAGAAACACTTTTTGTGGTTGACTCAATGACGGGTCAGGATGCAGTGAACACTGCAAAAACATTCAATGAGCGCCTGAATTTCGACGGTGTCGTTTTAACAAAACTTGATGGCGACACCAGAGGTGGAGCGGCCTTGTCCATTCGCCGGGTAGTAGAGAAGCCTATTAAGTTTATGAGCCTCGGGGAAAAAATGGATGCCCTCGACCGGTTCTATCCTGAACGTATGGCGAGCCGGATTCTTGGTATGGGTGACGTAGTGTCACTTGTGGAGAAGGCACAGGAGGTTTTCAATGAAGAGGAGGCCGCGCGTCTGAATAAAAAAATCCGGAAGAACCAATTCGATTTTAATGATTTTCTGTCGCAACTCCAGCAGGTAAAAAAGATGGGTAGTATGAAAGATCTCCTGGGGATGATCCCGGGCATGGGAAAAGCCATGAAAGATGTTGATATCGATGATAATTCATTCAAGCCCATAGAGGCTATTATCCGCTCTATGACCAATGAGGAGCGCGAAAACCCAGATGTGATTAACGGCAGTCGGAAAAATAGGATCGCCACCGGCAGCGGTACATCAGTACAGCAGGTGAATCAATTACTAAAGCAATTCGCGGATATGCGGAAGCTCATGAAGACCATGAATAAAATGGGTGGAGGCAAACGCGCGTTATCAGCTTTAAATCCGCTTGGAGGACGATAATGTGTTAAGGTATCTTCGATCGAATCATTGGCTTCAGGTACGGGTGATCAGATAGTTGGAAGGATTTACTGAAACGACTTGCTTGTCAACGACATAATCATGGATTTCGGTTGAGTTCGACAACTTCAATTTTTTTTTAAAAATTTACTTCGTTGCATAAACCAAATCGTTAGTTATCCCGTTCTTACTGATAGTTTACAGGTTGTTATATATGTAAGAATGCCCCGACTACTCGGGGCATTCTTATGTGTAAACTCCAACGATCACTCAAACAATAAAAACCTATGAAAAGATTAACATTTTTAATGCTGGCTATGGTACTTACCTCATCTGCTTTGGTAGCACAAGACAAGCCAACTAGTCCGCAGGCTACCGTAGAAGGTAAAATCGGGGCCGCAGACGTCAAGATCGTTTATTGCCAGCCTTCATCGCGGGGAAGAAAAATTATGGGTGAGTTAGTACCCTACGGTGAGGTGTGGAGAACAGGCGCGAACGATGCTACCACAATAGAATTTAGCAAAGCGGTAAAGATTGAAGGAAAGGACCTGCCAGCGGGCAAATATTCTTTATTCACAATTCCGGGCGAAAATGAATGGACTATCATTTTTAACAAGGATGCAAAACAGTGGGGAGCGTATAAGTATAAGAAGGAGGATGATGTTTTACGTGTCACCGTTAAGCCAACGAAAACACCAAGTCCGGTAGAAGCGTTTAACATTTCCGTTGCCAAGGATCAGGTTAGCATGAAATGGGAGAACACTGCCGTAGCTTTTAAAGTGAAAGGTTAATTAATTAGCCTAAAATTATTCGATGAAGGCCCTGCATTAGTGGGGCTTTTTTATTTTTAGCAAGTTATTGGGTCGGAGGTATTGCTGGCAATAGCAAAAATAAAATAGTTTTGATTTGTGATGTGAGCATAAAATCAAAGGCCGCTCCTTCAACTTCAGCAGCGTCAGATGGATGCCATGCTGTTTTGGGTCAATAAGAAAAAAAAGGAAATAATACGTGGTAATAAAACAGCAGACTCCGACTAACAATTACCTGTATGAATACGCTGGGTAGATATGATCGTGTTGATCTTCCAAAGTTAGGACTGCGTAATATTCACGCAAAAGTCGACACAGGCGCTTACACCTCAAGTCTGCATTGTCATAACGCACGGGTGGTTGATGGTGTGCTGGAATTTATTTTACTCGATGAAGAACATCCGGAATTTACAGGGATGAAATTTTTCTTCCCTGAGTTTAAGGAGCGCAACATTAAGAATTCGTTTGGTGAAGTTGAGCGGAGATTCGTTATCATTACCTCGTTGAAAATTTTTAATGAAGAAATAACAACCGAATTCTCGTTAAGCAATCGGGGTTCACTTAAATTTCCGATCTTGATTGGTAGAAAAATTGTCCGGGGTCGTTTTCTGATTGATGTGTCAAAAAAAAACCTTTCCTACAAAGAAAAACGCCGGCTACGTTCTCTGAAAAAGAAAAACCTTTAAACCTTTCAACAACTACTGTTTATGAATATCGCTATTCTGTCAAGAAATGCTAAACTCTACTCTACAAAGCGGTTAAAGCAAGCAGGCGAGGCCCGGGGTCATAAAGTCGAAATAATTGATCACATGAAATGCGTGCTTTTTATCGAAAAAAAGAATCCGGTTGTGTTATACCAGGGGCGAAGGCTTGATTACTTTGATGCGATCATTCCGAGGATAGGAGCATCGGTAACCTTCTACGGTGCTGCTGTTGTCCGGCAATTCGAAATGATGAAGGTGTTTACATCCGTTGAATCTCAGGCACTGATTCGTTCACGTGATAAACTTAGAAGTCTTCAGATTCTTTCACGCGCTGGTCTTGGGCTCCCGAAAACTATTTTTATGGATTATTCGCGGGAAACGGAAGGAATTATTGAAGCAGTAGGTGGAGCTCCCGTTGTAATTAAGCTTCTGGAAGGGACACAAGGGCTAGGAGTGGTTTTGGCAGAAAATAAAAAAGCTGCCAAATCGGTGATTGAAGCATTTCACGGACTCCATGCGCGTATCATCGTACAGGAATTTATCAAAGAGGCCAAGGGCGCAGATATCCGGGCGTTTGTTGTTAACGGAGAGGTTGTCGGAGCCATGCGTAGACAGGCAAAAGAAGGAGAATTCAGATCCAATCTTCATCGTGGGGGTAAAGCTTCGGTGGTAAAACTTACCCGGCCTGAAAAGAATGCTGCTATTGCAGCCGCAAAAAAAATGGGACTGGGTGTAGCCGGTGTAGACATGCTTCCATCCAACCGTGGTCCGCTTATTCTGGAAGTTAATTCGTCGCCCGGACTGGAAGGAATTGAAGGCGCTACGAAAGTTGACATCGCGGGTAAAATTTTTCAGTATCTTGAGATCAATGCGGGGAAGAAGAAAATCCAGAAGGATAAGATAAATGCATAATTTCAGAAACGATCAGCATTGCGGAGAATAACTATAGCCGGACAAGAAATTCATCCTGGAGAGGTCAGGGAGATTGATATTAATATCGCGAGATTGCCTTCTCATACGGTTATCGATACACCTATTTACGTGTCAAGAGGTCTCGAAGATGGACCTGTACTTGCACTTACGGCAGGTTTGCACGGTGATGAAATCAATGGCATGGAGATCGTCAGAAGAATGCTCGATGGCGACTTTAACCGACCCAAACGAGGTATGACGGTATGTATGCCCATCGTAAATGTTTACGGGTTTCTGAATTATTCAAGAGATGTTCCGGATGGAAAAGATGTCAACCGATCTTTCCCTGGCAACAAATCAGGTTCACTCGCCAGCAGAGTAGCGTATAACCTCATGCGCGAAGTGATTCCTGTTATTGATGTTGGCATCGACTTTCATACCGGTGGTGCAATGCGCACCAATTATCCGCAGGTTCGCGCTGTATTGCGAGATAGAATGAATATAGAACTCGCCAGTGCTTTTCATGCACCATTCACGATTGATGCACCCTTCCGGCCAAACACTCTTCGAAAAGAAGCATCTCGAAAAGGTAAAAAAATTATAGTTTACGAAGGCGGCGAGTCTTTACGGTTCGATCAGCAGGCGATTGAAGAAGGTATCTCAGGGACCTTGCGGTTAATGAAACACTTAAATATGATTGACTGGGCCCCTGAACCAACGGAAGAAAACCGGGTGATCTGGAGTACTTCGTGGATCCGTGCCCGCAACGCTGGTTTATTTCAATCGAATGTTCGATGCGGACAACTGGTGCATCGTGGTGAATGGGTTGGTACCATTACAGACCCATTCGGGGAGTTTAAGGAAAAAGTTATCGCACGAGAGAAAGGATATGTAATCGGGTTAAACAATATTCCGGTTATTAATGTAGGAGATGCTCTTATGCATATTGGGATGGATAACTTCTGTAAACTCCAGCCACCTCCTGTCATATAAATCACATCTTCATCTGCTATTATCTTCACAAACCTGTCCGTTTCTTAATTAATTACTGATATTACAATCTTGGAACAATGCCACTCACATGAGGGTTAGTAATATAGTCAATGGCTTAATTTGTGGAGGACTTCCTGGATGAATATGGTTACATCGCCCTTACCGTGGGTACTTTCTTCGAAGGAGAAACAGCTATTCTTGTTGCATCATCTTTAATTCACCGCGGACTTTTTGAAGGTCCATATACAATCATCTTTGGATTTGCCGGATCATTTATCAGCGATTGGTTGTACTATTTTATCGGCCGTTTGAATGGTAAATATTTTATTGACAAACGTCCGGCACTTAAGGCAAAGGTTGCTCCTGTTCAGAAATTTTTTGAAGACAACAAACTTCAGATCCTCGTTTCGTATCGTTTTTTATATGGCTTTCGGGTTGTAATTCCGCTCATCGTTGGAATGAGCAATATCAGACCACTGCAATATCTTTTTTATAGCGTGCTCAGCGGTTTAGTATGGGCGTCTACTATTGCTATGGTAGGCTATTTTATTGGAAGATTTCTGAATATCAATGCCTCTGCCTTTGAAGAAAATCTAATATTTATAGTGCTGGGCTTTGCAAGCTTCGGGATGCTTGTGGGATATGTTGTTAAGCGTTTTGCATCAAAAAAGATGTACGCAGAAAATGACCCACACGCTATTTAAAAGTTATTGTATCGACTGTAACCGGATCAGATAAGACTTCGGCCAGTTTTTGCCTGTCACTAAAAACGATTTTGAATTTTTATCATATGCAATTCCATTGAGCTCTGCTGTCCCTGGATACATTCTTTTGATTTCATCTGCCAATGTGGAAAGATCCAGTCGGCCTACAACTTTTCCGGTGGAAGGATCGATTTTCACAATGTAGGTAGTTTCCCAAACGTTGGCGAATATATATCCATCAACATATTCCAGTTCATTCAGGTTTTTAAGGGGCACTCCTTCATAGGTTACGTTAAGCGTACGAACAACGGACTGGTTGACGGAATCAAGGAAATATAACTTATCAGTACCCGCACTCATGATTAGATCTTTGTTATTATGAGTAAGACCCCATCCTTGCGTGTTGTAGTTGAATTCACCGATTTGTTCATACGTCTTTGCGTCGTAAATAAATCCGACTTTCGTTTGCCATGTCAGGTAATACAACTTATCGTTTAGAACAGTCATCCCCTCACCAAAATAGCGGTCGTCAAGAATCACTTTTTTATCGTGCTCCCCAGATCCAGGGTCTACCTCGGCAATCCAGGACTTACCATTTTGCCCTGTACTTTCAAGTACTTTGTTATTGTAGATAGTTAAGCCTTCAGTAAAGGCCTCGGTATTATGTGGCAGGGTTTTTAAAATCGTATAGGTAATAGCCATCGAATCCAAAGAAGATTTTGATTCACCGGATTTATTATCTCCACACGAAGCTAAAACAGTGGGTAATGCCACGATAAAGGCTAAATACTGAAGTTTCATACTGCTTAAACAAATTTTGCTTCGAAAAAACTAAAATTATGACACATACCCAATATTAATCCTTCGCAACCGAATGAATTCGAAGCAAAAACATTTTTATATTTGGTTTTATGCAAGCAGACAATAATCAGGAATGCAGACAAAAACAGATTTTCGCGACGAATTGGATGAATTCTATCCACTATCGCCTGATGCTATCCAATCATTTCGTAAGAAAGGATATGTAAAGCTAAAACAGGTTTTCAGTCCGCAATTACTGGCGTACTATAGTGATATTATCACGGAATGGGTGTTTAAGCTTAATAAGTTGACCAAACCCATGGAGGAGCGGACTACCTATGAAAGAGCTTTCTTGCAGGTAATGAATTTATGGCGTGAAAATGAAAGCATAAAGGAATTTGTATGCAGCAAACGTCTCGCGCGAATAGCAGCCGAGCTGATGGACGTTACGGGTGTCCGACTGTATCACGATCAGGCACTTTATAAAGAGCCCGGCGGCGGGATCACGCCCTGGCATGCAGATCAGTTTTACTGGCCGCTGTCGAATGCGAATACAGTGACTGTATGGATCCCACTTCAACGTGTACCGATGGAGATGGGTCCCCTCGCATTTGCAGAAGCAAGTCAGGATGTTGAAATTGGCAGGGATAAGGCGATCAGCGATGAAAGTGAAACAATGCTGGCGGATGCCCTCAAACAATTTACTATACATGAAACCCCTTTCGATATTGGTGAGGTTAGCTACCATTCAGGCTGGACGTATCATCGTGCCGGATCTAATGTATCAGGAAAAGCACGCAGAGTGATGACCATGATTTATATGGATAAGGATATCCGTATCGTTGAGCCTAACAATGATTACCGCTTTGCAGACTGGACCACATGGCTGGATGCCAAGCCGGTAGGAGGGATTGCAGAAGGTAAATTGAACCCAATTCTATACGAAAAAACCGAGGTATGACAGGACAAGTGAAAGAAGAGATGACTTTTGATGCTATTGTAATTGGCTCTGGAATCAGTGGCGGATGGGCCGCAAAAGAATTGTGTGATAAGGGTTTAAAAACGCTGGTACTGGAAAGAGGTCGTTCGGTTAAACATCAGTCAGATTACCCAACTGCTACAAAAGATCCCTGGGACTTTAAATACCGCGGTGCTTTGCCGAAAGAAATTTCCGATGCCAATCCTATTCTGGACCGCTGCTATGCTTTTGAAGATGCCACGCAACACTTTTTTGTAAAGGATGATGAGCACCCATACATTCAGGAGAAACCTTTCGACTGGATTCGTGGATATCAGGAGGGGGGAAAATCTTTGATCTGGGCTCGCCAGGTGCAACGCTGGAGCCGTTTCGAATTTGAAGCCCCTGCGCGCGATGGTTTTGCTATCGACTGGCCTATACGCTACGACGATCTTGCGCCATGGTATTCGCACGTTGAAAAATTTGCTGGCATCAGCGGGAATCGCGACGGGCTGGAAAATCTTCCTGATTCTGAATCTCTGCCTCCTTTTGAAATGAATTGTGTCGAGAAGCATGTTCAACAAAAGATCACAGAGAGTTACAAAGACCGCCCGGTAATTATTGGTCGTTGCGCTCATCTTACTGAACCTCAGGAGATACACCTTCAGCAAGGTCGTGGACAATGCCAGGCTCGTTCATTGTGCTATCGCGGGTGTCCGTATGGTGCATACTTCAGCTCTAATTCTTCTACGTTACCCTGGGCTGCAAAAACAGGTAACCTCACCATGCGTCCTGATTCTGTTGTTCACTCCATCATTTACGATGAGCAACAAAGGAAAGCAGTAGGTGTACGAGTTATTGATGCACAATCGAAAGAGATGCTGGAGTTTTTTGCACGAATCATTTTTTTAAATGCAGCTACATTAAACTCCAATTTGATCTTGTTGAACTCAACGTCCAATCGTTTCCCTAACGGTTTGGGAAATGACAATGGTTTACTGGGTCAATATATTTCTTTTCACAACTACCGGGGAAGTATTACAGCAGACTATGATGGCTTTGAAGATCAGTATTATTCTGGCCGGAGGCCGACGATGGTAATCATGCCATCGTTCAGGAATGTTTATAAACAGGAGATGGATTTTAAGAGAGGCTACCTCGTAGCGTTTACTGCTGGAAGAGAAAGCGGCACAAGGGATAGCCGGCAAAATTTACTTGGTGCAGAACTGAAAGCAGGTATGTCCCGCCCCGGCCCGTGGACCATCTATATGATGATGCAGGGAGAGACTATCCCTAAAAAGGAAAATCACGTCAGACTCAGTAAAGATCAAAAAGACGCATGGGGAATTCCGCTGATCATTACTTCTGTTGATTACGACGAAAATGATGAGATGCTGGTAAAAGACTTTTTCGCAGAGGGTACGGCAATGTTGGAAAAGGCAGGTTGTAAAAATATTGTGACAAGAGACAGCAAACAATCGCCGGGACTCGATATTCATGAAATGGGTGGAGTACGTATGGGAAGGGATCCTAAAACATCACTCTTGAATAAATGGAATCAGCTGCATGAGTGCAAGAATGTATTTGTTACTGATGGGTCATGCATGACCTCTACAGGAACTCAAAACCCGTCGCTTACTTTTATGGCTTTGACAGCACGCGCTGCAAACTTTGCGGTGGAGGAATTAAACAAAGGGAACATCTAAAAAGGATAAAATTGAAACAAACAGCCCGACCGTTATTGCATGTAGGTAGAAATACTTTAAACCCATTTTTTTTCATGAAAAGAAAATTCGTTGTTTCAATTACTTTATTGGCAATTTCTTTGGCCACCTCACAAACCTTTGGACAAACTCAAAAGCCTGTAAATTTTTATTTGACACCATCGTTGTCGATAGAATCACTGAATAAGAGCGGTAATTTCATACGAGAGTTTTTGGAGAAGGAAACGGGATTCCCGATTAAACTGGTTATTCCTAAATCGTATGATGAACTTGTAGATAATTTCGGCTCGTCTAGTCCATGTTTTTCTATCATGAGTAGTCAAAGCTACATATTGGCTCATAAAAAGTATGGTGCGATGGTAAAGCTGAGGTCAGTCCGTTATGGCCAATCCATGTATTACGGTCAGATAATTACACATGCCTCTTCCGGAATAAAATCTATAAAAGATATTCAGGGGAGATCGATGGCGTATACTGATGAACTTTCAACGTCAGGATATCTGTATCCCAAACAAATTCTGGACAAGAATAAGATCACACCCTCCAGTGTAGTCTTTGCTAAAAAGCATGATGAAGTTGTACGGCTGGTATATGAAGGTAAGGTCGATGCCGGGGCAACATTTTATTCACCACCATCATCAACAGGTGAAGCACGGGATGCCCGCTCAAGATTAAGAGACAAATATCCGGATGTCGATAAGAAAATAGTTACGCTCATCAAGACAGAACCCATCCCGAACGACCCTATTGTTTTTTCCAGGGATTTCAATCCTGAGTTGGCACGAAAACTTTATGTAGCACTCGTAAAACTTTCCACAGAACCAAAGGGAAAAGAAATACTTCGCGATCTTTATGGAGCAGAAGGGTTTGTCAAAGCATCCGATTCGGATTATAATTCACTGAGACAGGTGATGGGTGTATCCCAATAGAATCTTTTCAGTTGTTACGAAGAGACCAGCTGAATTAATCCCCATAAAAAAACCGCAAGTACTTGTCCTGCGGATTCTTAATAGTTTTGAGTTGACTGTATTTTTAAATGTCTGAATATTCTGTAGGGTGTAAAAAGAATATATCGATCTTGGATACATTCTTCTGATATTCGGGCATAGTGGAAAGCTTTTTCCATTGTGCATCTTCCCGGAATGCATTCCAGTGCTCATCGCGTGAAGCTTTGTTTTCGAATGTAGTCATATACATCAGGTTTGGCATGCGTCCTCCTGTTACTACTTCTCCATAAAATACAGCATTAAAACCCAGTCGTTTAAAAAGTCCTATTTCGTCACCATCGTTGAACATCCTGACCTTATTCTTATAGATTTGTTCAGTATGGCCTTCATAACTTCTTAGTTCATAAATTCGATCGCCTGGCGGAGATTTTAATTTCGGACTTTCTATTTTAGGCATCCCGGAGAAGGCCTGCAGAAGTACCGATTGAATACGTATATAGGGAGGGTTATCGAATGTGGCATTCAGGTAATCCATTCCCGCCAGCTGAAATTGTTTGTCATTGTCAAGTACGCCGGGAATCTTTGCAAACTGATCAAGTGAGGTGTATGGTATCATCACATAGATTCTTTTTCCAGAGGTTGTATCGCTTTCAACTGGTTTGAATACACCAACTTTGGAAATACCCGCCCGGTGCATTGCCGGAAGGAATGCTTCTTTCAAAAACTTGTCTACTCTTTCTTCATGACTCTTTCCTTGAAGGATATAGGTTCTTAGTTCATAATATTCACGTTTCTGAGCAACGGTGATATGCGCAAGTGCCATGCCGCAGAATATCAACAGCCATACTGGTTTAATGGTCTTCATAGGTTGATGTATTGATTTAATGTTGGGTAAAATAGCAGAAGAAGTCAAGATAAACAACCCGACTGCTTCAAACGGGAAAAACTAAGTTTTTTAATGCCGCGGGATTACTGTGGCAGCAGACGCTTAATATCAGGATCTTCCTGTAGATTATTCATTTGCTGTAAAACCCAGGGATACCTTTTATTAACATAAGCTGAAGGAGGGTTAACAATGTATTTCTTTGGATTTGGTAAACATGCCGCAATCTTCGCGGATTCTGTCTTTGTCAATTTTTTTGAAGGTTTCCTGAAGTACTTTTGTGATGCAGCTTCAATCCCAAAAACCCCTTTCCCCATTTCAGCAATATTGAGGTACACTTCAAGGATTCTCTTTTTTCCCCAGATGATTTCAATCATAAAGGTGAAGTATGCCTCCAGTCCTTTGCGAAGCCAGCTACGACCTTGCCATAGGAAAACATTCTTGGCTACTTGCTGACTAATGGTTGACGCACCCCGGATTCGGTTCTGTTTTTTGGCATTGTTATCCAGTGCTTTTTGTATGCTTTTGACATCGAAGCCATTGTGATCGGGGAAGAGTTGATCCTCCGCTGCAATAACGGCAAGGGCTGCGTGGGGTGATATGGATTTCAGACCTGTATAATCTCTTTTTAAACCATCACCATTTATCCAGCTGCTAAGCTGAGTTACGGTTATGGGCGGATTGATCCACTTTAGAACAATAATATAGATGAGATGTGCGGCGAATAGAAATAGAAAGACCTTTTTGATTCTTTGCAACAATCCCATGACCACCCCCTTTTTACTCATTAATAACCAACATAAAACAATCCGTAATACTACGAAAAGGCTGTGGTTAAAGCGTCGGATCAGGTACTTTGTGCAAGATACTGTCAAACGTAAATCCCTTTATATTTATAAAAAATCTGGCCTAAGGAAAGTGGTAATCCCTCTTCTGGAAAAAATAATTGTTTTTAATACACTTAAATAGGATAACCTGTATATTTAACCGCATTTTGTAAAGAATATTTAACGCATATGCCTTCAGATTCTTTTGTTATAGGAGTTGATTATGGAACGGATTCCGTTCGGTCGATCCTTGTTAATGCTGCCAACGGCCAGGAAATAGCATCATCAGTTTTTGTTTATCCGCGGTGGCGTGACGGGTTGTTTTGCAACCCCTCTTTAAACCAGTTCCGGCAACATCCACTGGATTATCTTGAGGGACTTGAATTCACGATTAAGGACTGCCTCTCAAAAGCGGGCCCATCTGTGCGATCATCGGTCAAGGCTATTTCCGTCGACACTACAGGATCATCACCCGTCGCGGTCGATAAGACTGGAACTCCACTCGCGCTTAAACCGGGATTTGCAGACGATCCAAATGCGATGTTTGTTTTATGGAAGGATCACACAGGTACGAAAGAAGCGTCGGAGATTAACGAACATGCAAAAAAATTTGATATCAATTACCTGCAGTTTGTAGGGGGAATTTATTCTTCAGAATGGTTTTGGGCAAAATTACTCCATGTATTGAGAAGTGATGAGAATGTACAAAAGGAATGCTATTCGTGGGTAGAACATTGTGACTGGATTCCGTTTGTTTTGACCGGCGGTACGGACGTGCATCAAATGAAGCGTGGAGTTTGTTCCGCGGGTCACAAAGCCTTATGGGCTGCCGAGTTCGGCGGACTTCCACCAGATAATTTCTTTTCATCACTTGACCCACTGTTAAAAGGATTTAGGGCGAGGTTGTTTACTGAAACGTACACGGCGGATAAGCCAGCGGGTAAACTAAGTAAGGAATGGTCAGAACGACTGGGTATTTCCACAGAAGTAGTTATTGGTGTGGGTGCATTTGATGCGCATATGGGTGCCGTTGGAGGACAGATTGAGCCCGGTCATCTCAGCAAGGTGATGGGTACATCTACGTGTGATATGCTCGTAGCTCCCAAAGGAGATTTAAAAGATACGCTGGTGCACGGTATCTGTGGTCAGGTTGATGGGTCTGTTATTCCTGGAATGATTGGATTGGAAGCAGGGCAGTCAGCTTTCGGTGATACCTATGCATGGTTCAAAAATCTGCTGGCGTGGCCAATGCAAAAACTACTCACGCAGTCGTCGCTGATTTCGCCTGAGGTAGCTGAAAAACTAAAAGTTGAGATGCTGGATAAAATCATTCCGGAACTTACCGCGCAGGCGAGTGCTTTGCCCTTGACGGAGCACGATGAACTGGCAGTCGACTGGCTCAACGGACGCAGAACGCCGGATGCAAATCAGTTATTGAAAGCGACGATAACAGGCTTGAGCATTGGAAGTGACGCACCCCACCTTTTCAAAGCGTGGGTTGAATCAACTTGTTTTGGTGCAAAAGCTATTGTCGATCGATTCAATGCTGAAGGTGTACCTGTGAAAGGCTTAATTGGATTGGGTGGTGTCGCAAGGAAGTCACCATACATTATGCAGGTGATGGCAGATGTAATGAACATGCCTATCCGTATTCACAAATCTGAACAGACTTGTGCACTTGGTGCCGCCATGTTTGCGGCTACGGTCGCAGGCTTATACAATAAAGTGGAAGATGCCATGTCGGCAATGGGCCAGGGATTCGATATGGAATACAAGCCAAATCCTTCAACCGTTTCGATCTATGCTAAACGGTATCAGAAATTTATAGCACTGGGCCAGATGATAGAGAAAAACCACTAGATTCACCATCAACTGTTTTATTCATTTACTTTAAAAGTTATTTTACTTCTACATGTCGCAATACAACCACATTAGAGAATCAGCTTACCATGCGAACATGCAGCTACCATCCTTAGGACTCGTCATCTTCACGTTCGGAAACGTAAGTGCAGTAGACCGATCACTGGGTGTTTTTGCCATCAAGCCAAGTGGTGTTCCCTATGCAAATCTCTCACCCGAAAAAATGGTGATTGTAGACTTTGATGGGAAAGTGGTAGAAGGAGACCTTCGTCCTTCGTCTGATACCTTGACGCATGCAGTGCTTTACAAGCATTGGACTAAGATAGGAGGCATAGTCCACACGCATTCTATGTACGCAACATCATGGGCACAAGCACAACGCGATATACCAATCTTTGGAACCACGCATGCTGATCATAACACGGTGGACATTCCTTGTGCGCCACCGATGAATGATGCTATGATCCGTGGAAATTATGAGTATGAAACAGGCTTCCAGATTATGAACTGCCTAAACGATAGAAAACTAAGTTACGAGGAGGTAGAGATGATTCTTGTAGGGAATCATGCTCCGTTTACATGGGGAAAGGATCCCGCGAAAGCGGTATATAATAGCGCAGTATTGGAAGCTATCGCTAAAATGGGAATTCTCACTGAACAGATTAATCCAAAAGCACCACGTCTAAAAGATGCGCTGATTAAAAAGCATTATGAGCGGAAGCATGGTCCTGATTCTTATTATGGCCAGTAGGAATGAAATGTTTTGACCCGTTTTGAAAACCTTTGCGTCACCCGTGAATTTGGTAATAAAATTATGGTAACACATGATAGAATTAAAGAATCTTGAAGTCTGGTTTATTACCGGTAGTCAATCCTTGTATGGAGATGAAACATTAAGGCAGGTAGCTGCTCATTCAGAAGAGGTTTCCAAAGCATTCGATGTATCGGAGACTATTCCGGTGAAGGTTGTTTATAAACCCTTACTAAAATCTACTGAAGAGATTTATCAGCTTTGTCAGGAAGCTAATTCAGCAAAAAACTGTATCGGCATCATTGCCTGGATGCATACTTTTTCTCCCGCGAAGATGTGGATCGGTGGCCTTAAGATCCTCCAAAAACCAATACTCCATTTGCACACGCAGTTCAATCGCGATATTCCATGGAAAGATATCGATATGGATTTCATGAACCTTAACCAAAGTGCTCATGGAGACCGCGAGTTTGGTTTTGTTATGACGCGAATGCGCCTTAGTAGAAAGGTAGTAGTGGGTCACTGGAAAGATATCAATGTACACATTAACATTGCCATGTGGGTTCGCGCTGCTGCCGGATGGCACGATTGGCAGGGAGCAAAATTCTGCAGGTTTGGTGATAACATGCGTGAAGTCGCAGTAACAGATGGTGATAAAGTTGAAGCAGAAATCAAGTTTGGATATGCAGTAAATGGCTACGGAATTGGAGATCTTGTTAAAGTCATTCAGGAGGTTTCCGATGGTGATGTAACGAAACTTGCTTCTGAGTACGAAGAAAAATACAGTGTGACTACACCTCTCAGGAAAGGTGGAGAAAGTCATAATTCTTTGCGCGAAGCTGCGAGAATAGAAATTGGATTACGGACGTTTCTACAGGATGGAAATTTTAAAGGCTTTACTGATACGTTTGAAGACTTGCATGGAATGGTGCAACTCCCCGGGCTACCTGTTCAAAGATTAATGGCTGAGGGTTACGGATTTGGTGGTGAAGGTGACTGGAAGACAGCAGCGCTGGTAAGAATGATGAAGGTGATGGGCAGTGGTTTGAAAGGTGGTAATTCGTTTATGGAAGATTACACCTACCATTTTGATCCTGCTAATCCGTTAGTACTCGGTGCACATATGCTGGAGATTTGTGAATCGATTGCCGATGGTAAACCATCCTGCGAAATCCATCCACTTGGAATTGGCGGAAAGGCTGATCCAGTTCGACTAGTATTTAACAGCGCTCCAGGTCCTGCATTGAATGCATCAATCATAGATTTGGGAAATCGTTTCAGGTTATTGGTTAATGAGGTGGAGGCTGTAGCCCCCTTACACGACTTGCCAAAACTTCCGGTAGCCAGGGTGTTATGGAAGCCTTATCCCGACATGCATACGGGTTGTGCGGCCTGGATTTATGCCGGTGGAGCGCATCATACTTGTTACAGTCAGAATTTGACTGCCAACCATCTTGAAGATTTTGCAGAAATGGCAGGCATTGAATATGTTCGTATCGGCAAGGATACGGATCTGTATAATCTCAAAAATACGGTTCGGTGGAATGAAGTGTATTACCGGTAAATCTTAACTGAATTCTATTCTTAAACCTAACCTATACCTTAACCGATTCTTATGAGAGGATTTGAAACACTAGACTGGGTTGTAATCTGTTTATACTTCCTGGTTATTGCAGCCGTGGCTGCATGGGTGATGACCCGAAAACAAACCAGCACCGAAGACTACTTTCTCGCAGGTCGTAATATCGGATGGTTTATTGTTGGTGCTTCAATCTTTGCTTCCAACATTGGGTCT
The DNA here is from genome assembly GCA_041747735.1 of Chryseolinea sp. Taxonomy (GTDB): domain Bacteria; phylum Bacteroidota; class Bacteroidia; order Cytophagales; family Cyclobacteriaceae; genus Chryseolinea. Next base: position 6,877 of record JBGTEP010000053.1, on the reverse strand, counting down.
GAACACATCGTCGGACTTGCAGGGGCGGGAGCCGGAGGTAAAATTCCAATGTTGATTTATGAGCTGCACGCCTGGCTGGTTATAACACTCGGTTGGGTTTTTCTTCCGTTCTACATTCGAAGCGGTGTTTTTACAATGCCTGAGTTTTTGGAGAGGCGGTTTAACTCCGGCACACGATGGTTCCTGAGTGTCTTTTCCCTTATCGCTTATGTTTTAACAAAAGTTTCTGTGACGGTGTATGCCGGTGGGATTGTAATTGCATCCATTCTTCAAATCGATTTTTGGTTTGGTGCATTGGCAACGGTAGTCCTGACAGGTATTTATACCATTCTTGGAGGTATGCGTGCCGTTGTATATACGGAAGCGTTACAGACGATAGTACTGGTGATCGGTGCTGCAACGCTTACGTTTATCGGACTGGATTCCGTTGGAGGCTGGAGTGGTTTGAAATCCTCTTTAGAACCTGGGTATCTCAACATGTGGAGACCTGCAACAGATCCCGATTTTCCGTGGCCAAGTCTTGTAATTACAAGTACAATTGTAGGTACCTGGTATTGGTGTACGGATCAATACATCGTGCAGCGGGTATTGGCCGCAAAAAATATCAAAGAGGGCAGAAGAGGTACCATATTCGGCGGCCTTTTAAAACTTACTCCCGTGTTCTTGTTTTTGATACCCGGCGTCATTGCGCTGGCGTTGAAGAACAGAGGCGAACTGCATTGGGATAGCCCCGATGAAGCGTTTGCTGCTTTGTTAATGGATAAAATGCCGATCGGTCTTCGGGGGCTGGTTGTTGCCGGATTAATGGCAGCACTTATGAGTTCGCTGGCATCCGTTTTTAATTCCTGCTCTACTCTTTTTACAGTTGATATTTACAAGAAAATATATCCTTCTACGCCTGAGAAAAAACTATTGACAGTCGGACGTGTAGCCACAGGGATCGTCGTAATCCTGGGAATACTCTGGATCCCTATCATGCAAAATATCTCTGGAGTATTGTATGAGTATCTTCAGTCCGTTCAGTCTTACATTGCTCCGCCTATCACTGCGGTATTCCTGCTGGGAATTTTCTACAAGCGTATCAATAGCCAGGGGGCCTTGACGACGCTGGTAGCAGGGCTTGTTGTAGCCTTTATCCGTATCGGATTAGAATTGGCCGTTGAACACCTCGAGCCCAATGGAATTCTGTATGAGATTGCTTCGCTTAATTTCCTGACATTTGCGGCGTGGTTCTTCCTTTTCTCTGTTATTTTGTGCGTGGTTGTAAGTTTCATGACTCCGGAGCCTGAATATGAGCGCATTAAAGGGCTTACCTATGGATCGCTGACTGAAGAACAGAAGAATGCTAACCGAAGCAGCTACAATGGTTGGGATATTGCACTTTCACTGCTGGTTATTGCCATTGTTGCGTTTGTGATGATTAGTTTTACTGGGTAATAGGTTACAATTTCAGTTTTTCATTCATGCGCCATCTGATATGGAAATAAATAAGTATAAGAGCCATGACAGGGTCCTTCTCGCTGTAGATTGTATAATATTTGGTTTTGATGGACGTCAACTCCAGGGATTATTTATTAAGCGCGGGTTCGAGCCGGAGTTGGGTAACTGGTCTTTGATGGGTGGATTTGTGAATAGAGATGAAAACGTTGATGCAGCGGCTACACGGGTGTTGAATCAGCTTACGGGTCTTACCAATATTTACATGGAGCAGTTATTTTGCTTTGGAGATATCGACCGGGATCCTGCCGGAAGGGTTGTTTCTATTGCATACTTTGCGTTAATCAATATTGCGGAATACAGTGAGCAGTTACAGCACAATCATGAGGCACGCTGGTTTGCGCTGGATAAAATTCCTTCGCTTATCTTCGATCATAAAAAGATGGTTGAGAAAGCAAAAGACCGCCTTCAACAAAAAGTCGCGAATCACCCGATTGGATTCGAGCTGCTTCCGGATAAGTTTACCCTACCGCAATTGCAGAATCTCTACGAGGCTATCTATGAGGAGCCAATTGACAAGCGAAATTTTACACGCAAGATTTTATCCCTTGGTATTTTGAACAAACTGGAAGAAAAGGAAAAGGCGTCGTCTCGAAAAGGAGCGTTTTATTATATTTTTGATCGCGATAAATACAATGCTCTCGAACACGAAGGAATGAAATTCATATAATCTCCTCTCTCTATGAAACGGTTTTGCTTTGCTCTTGATTTACAGGATGACCCGGATTTAATTGCCGAGTATAAAGACTGGCACACGCGTGTCTCCCCTGAGATAAAAAAGAGCATAGCGGATGCGGGAATTACACGCATGGATATTTATTGCGTCGGCAACCGTATGTTTATGATCATGGATACTGTTGATGAGTTTTCACTCGAAAACAAAAGCAAAATGGACGCCGCCAATCCCGCGGTAATTGAATGGGAGAATCTCACCTGGAAATATCAGAAAGCATTACCCTTCGCGAAGCCTGGCGAAAAATGGATGCTTATGGAAATGATTTTTGAGTTATAGGATCAGCAATGCTCCGAATAGACTCACATCAGCATTTTTGGAAATTTGATCCGGTACGGGATAGCTGGATAGACGAAAGTATGAATGTCATTCGACGTGACTTTCTCCCTGTCGATCTGCAGCCTTTATTGCTTGAAAATAATTTTGATGGATGCGTGGTTGTTCAATCTGATCAAACAGAAGCAGAAAATTCATTTCAATTATTGAATGCCAGTCAGCATGACTTTGTCAAAGGTGTAGTGGGCTGGGTAGACTTTCAGGCAGAAGATATTCACGAGCGGTTGAGTTATTATAGCCAGTTTGAAAAGATAAAGGGCTTTCGTCACATCTTACAAGGAGAGAAGCAGCGGGACTTCATGCTGAGGCCTGCATTTAAAAAAGGCATTGCTGCACTACAGAACTTTGGGTTTACCTATGACATACTGATTTTTCCCGATCAGCTTGAATACGCGAAAGAGTTTATTAGATTATTTCCGAACCAACAATTTGTTATCGATCACCTTGCGAAACCATTTATCCGCGATAAGAATATAGATGCATGGAAAAGGGATATTGAAGCAATTGCTAAATTTGAAAATGTCTGTTGTAAAGTTTCAGGCATGGTCACAGAAGCAAGCTGGATGAACTGGGAAACATCAGACTTACGTCCTTATCTGGATGTAGTAACTGAGGCGTTTGGTGTAGGCAGGCTAATGTTTGGAAGTGATTGGCCGGTGTGTCTTGTAGCGGCATCTTACAACGAAGTTGTGAATGTTGTAAAAGAATATTTTTCATCTTTAAGTAAAAATGAGCAGGACGCTTTCTTTGGAGGTAATGCTGCTCGATTCTATAATTTGTAAAACAATTACCCATGGACTTACTATTAAAAGATAAAGTAATCATCGTCACTGGTGGAGCGAAAGGCATCGGCGAAGGTATTGTAAAAGTGTTGGCTGCTGAAGGTGCAATTCCGGTAATTGTCGGACGGAGTGGAGCCGACAATGAAAAGGTAGTATCAGAAATAGAAGCTGAAGGAGGGAAAGCGTTTGAGGTTGAAGCAGAATTAACAAAACCTGAAGAGTGTGAAAAGGCAGTGACGGCTGTAGTCAACAAATTTGGAAAAATTTATGGACTCGTCAATAATGCGGGTGTTAATGATGGCGTTGGCCTCGAGAATGGAACGTATGAAGCATTTATAGCTTCGTTACATAAAAACGTTGTCCATTATTATCTGATGGCAAAGTATGCACTTCCTTTGTTGAAAGAGTCAAAGGGTGCTATCGTTAATATCGGCTCAAAGACCGCGGAAACCGGCCAAGGAGGTACCTCAGCGTATGCAGCCGCTAACGGCGGAAGAAATGGTTTAACGCGTGAGTGGGCAGTAGAATTATTGAAGTATAACATTCGAGTAAATGCCATAATCGTTGCAGAATGCTGGACGCCTTTATATGAAAAATGGATCGCAACATTACCAGATCCTAAAGCCAAGCTCGCAGAGATCGAATCGAAAATTCCCTTGGGTGGTAGAATGACCACAGCAGAAGAAATTGCAAACACAACAGCCTTCCTGCTTTCCGAACGATCAAGCCATACGACAGGGCAGTTGATTCACGTTGATGGCGGGTATGTTCATTTAGATCGGGCACTCGTACATATTTAGAATCAAATATTCGTTTAAACCTTATGCGAGTTAAAGGTGACAATATCAGGCGAACAACCTTTGCGCTAAAAGCTGCCGCCTGACAGTTTTGTGTTTCTTTGCTTGTACAAATTAGTTTGGCTATTGCTTAAGACTTAATGTTCAATACTCAATGTTCAATGTTCAGTACTCATTACCCATTACTCGTTCTTCAGAACTTCCGCAGGATTAGCCCGCGCTACTTTTAATGTATGGGTACTGATCATGAGAAAAGCAATAGCTATGACGAACGCCACACCGAGGCTCACTTCACGTATTGCAATGGGAGCCTGTTCAACATATTCATCCAGCACATACCGGGCAAAAAAGAAATGTGTGGTTGGCAAAGCAATTAACGCGGCAACTCCCATCAACAATAGAAAACCTTTGCTTAACATGAGTACCAGATTACCTTCTGTTGCTCCTAACACCTTTCGAATACTTATTTCTTTTAAGCGTGTTTCCGTAGTGAAGACCACCATTCCCAGTAGTCCAATAGATGCGATACAAATTGCCAGAAATGAGAGTGTTCCGATAACTTTTATTCTTGAAGAAAAATCTGAGTAAGATTTTTCTATTTGGTCATTATAGAAAGTGGCATCAAGCGGATGAACATCATCGATCTTTTTCCAAGCTGTTTCAATTTTTGAAAGGGTGGCAGGCCAATCTGGTGAAATGACCTTCGCATTCAGGTATCCTCCTGTATTTGGTGAATACCTGAAAACAAATTCCTTTACTTTATTGTCGATTGATTTACCGTATTGGAAATCTTTCACGACACCGACAATCTGCATTTTCTTCCTATTGACTGTTACGAATTCACCAAGGGCTTTTGATGGGTCCTGTTCGCCGATATTAAAGCGCTGTAATACTTTTTCATTTATGATTACTTCGCTTTCTGCAGCATTTTCGTTTCGCGTATTGAAATTTCCGCCGGCAAGAAGTTTGTGCCCGTGAATAGGCAGATAATGTTCATCAATCGTAGAAAAATTAACAAAGACAGAATCCGAAGGATCCGTGAATTTCATATTTGTTCCAAAATAATTCCCTAAACTTGTTATCATGTCGGATGTAGAAATGCCTTTGATTTCCGGCATTTCGCTTAGTTCTTTCTTGAGTAATTCAGCATTGTTTTCGTAGAGACGGATGTTTAGGATGTTTTCTGTTTCAAAGCCGAGGTCGAATGCGAGAACATTTTTATAATGCTTGTAACCGATGATCGTCGCTGCGATGAACATCAGAGAGATGGTGAATTGAGCAACGATCAGTACCTTCCGAATGCTTACATGACGCAATCCCCGCACAGGCGAAATGTTTTTTAGAACCTGTATCGCATTGAGACGTGAGAAAAACACGGCTGGAAAAAAACCGGCAAAGGTGCCAACAATTATTGCAAACAGGATGAAATACAAAATTATTCGCGGGGTTAGATCCAATGCCAGCATGTCGCTGTACTGACTGTTGAGCGTGAGGAAGTATGGTTTTAGGAAAACAAAAATGACAAATGAAAAAACAAGTGCACACAATGCTATGATCACCGCTTCTACAATGAATTGACTTAGAACGTGTGTCCGTAGCGCTCCTACAACTTTTCGGATTCCAACTTCCCTCGACCGTCTCAGTGACCGAGCGATTGACAAATTGGTGTAGTTAAAACATGCCGAAAGAATAATGATAATGGATAGAACACCCACCATCCAAACATTGCTCTTGCCCATTACCGGACCGATCGAATTATTCATATCTTCATCCATAGCAATATCTGACATGGGTTGAAGCATTAATCTGATAGTGGTGTTTTTTATTGTAGCATCCTCCTTTTCACTGATTTTGTTCAGCGCATTTTGAATTTTTTCAAGATCTGTTCCATGAGGTATAACCGCATACACGTATGCATTCCAGATATTTCCCCAGGACATCTCGTGCGGATTGTCTTTTTGCTCAAGAGTACGCGTGCTGAGTGATGCAAGTACATCAAACCTTATATGTGAGAATACAGGAACATCCTTCATAACCCCAGTGACTGTATATTCCTTGTCACCTGTATTTTCAATACGTGTTAATACCTTTCCTAATGGATCAATATCGCCGAACAATTTTCGAGCGGCAGTTTCAGTCAAAACAAGTGAGTAAGGATCCTTCAATGCGGTCAAAGGATCGCCGGAAATCATTGGAAATGTAAACAAGCTGAAGAATGTTCCAGCTGCCCAGAGGCCAGAGAGTGGAATAGTCTTTTGATCATATTTGAAGTCACCGGCAAATTCGCGATGGAGTACCGTTACCTCCTCCAGACCAGGAACGGACTCCTGAACGATCTCACTTGCGCGAAGCGATGTCGATCCGAATTTATTCGCGTCTTCATTCAGGTATTTGTAATGACTGATGACGCGGTAAATTCGATCATGATTTGTATGAAATTTATCATACTGCTTAATATCGTGAAGCAACCCAATCATCACTAAACCCACCGCCATACTTATAGCAAGACCAATGATATTAATTGATGAGAACAATCTGTTTCGAAGAATACTTCGACCTGAAATTTTAATGTAACTGCCAAGCATATTCCATTGGATAAAAAGGTTGAGAAACTCGGGTTTACGGATCGTATATGATCTGAAGAATTTTAAGACATCGAGTACATAAATAAACCTGGCTTTCTTTATACCGACTTTCTTTACGTTGCGGTCAAAATATTCATTCAGATCTCC
>JBGTEP010000052.1:0-131064 GCA_041747735.1 Chryseolinea sp. | reverse complement strand
GCTAAAGTACAGACTACTTATAGCGGACTGCAATATGAGAATGGACGGTTGGATGCCAACCTAAACAATCCTGACGATCAGAAGAGCTGGCTTCAAAAAAATACATTTATTCCAAGCTTCGATATCACCGCCTTTAAAATGGTTAACCATAAAGATAAAATTCCTTCCGCTGTAGTTAATGTTGATCTTTCCTTAAAACGTCTCGCAACCGTAAGCGGCAAGCGACTCTTTTTAACGCCAAACCTAATGAACCGGTCCACCTATATTCCAGAAAAGGTTGAAGCCCGTAAAACTCCTGTTGTAAGAAGAATGGCTTACACTCATATAGATACAATCCGATACCATCTGCCTGAAGGTATCTATCCCGAGTTTTTACCGGCACCCGTAAAATTGAGTTCGCAGTTCGGTGAATATGAAGCTAGCTTCACCATCGATCAGGGTAATATGATCTATATCCGAAAAATAACGATGAAAAAAGGTGAGTTTCCTGCCGAGTCGTACAATGCGTTAATAGATTTTTACCGCAACCTGAACAAAGCTGATAATACAAAAATTGTATTCCTGAGCAAGACCTGATCAGAAAGGAGAATTTGGTTCTTTAGACATAAAATTAAATACAAGTCTATCTGCTAAGCCCGGAAGCCACTTGTTCATAAATACGGCAAGCTTCCCCTGCGTAGTAAGGACCAAAGTACGCCTACGTTTTACAGTAGCAGCATAAATGTATTGAGCACATTCCTCCGCTGACATCATGCTTTCTTCTTCACGCGGCGATTCTCCCTGCACGTTTCCGTCTTTGTCCAGCGCTCTTCTCCTAATATTTGTTGAGGTAAAGCCAGGGCAAGCTGTAAGAACATGTGTTCCTTTCGGCGATAGCTCTAATCTCAACGCTTCCAAAAATCCATTCAATGCAAACTTTGACGCAGAATATCCTGTCCTCCCGGGTAAGCCTCTAAAGCCTGCGATTGAGGAAATGCCTATGACGGATCCTTTGTTTCGGACAATTGCTGGGAGACAATATTTCGTGGCATAGACAACGCCAAAAAAATTTGTCTTCATTACTTTTTCGATAACATCAATATCCGCTTCTTCAAAAAGTGCCCTCATACTAACACCTGCGTTATTTATCAGCACATCAATCGTTCCGTATCTGTTAATGGCTTCCTCTGCCATCCGTTTGTTGTCTTCTTCTATGCTTACATCTGCCTTAATCGCGGAAATAACAATTCCATCGCGGCTGAGTTCTGCAACAGTTTTGTCAAGATCATGCTGGTTTCTGCCGGTGATTAATATTTTTGACCCCATTGCACCAAATGCCGATGCCAGGGCTTTGCCGATACCCGAAGATCCACCTGTAATGATCACAACTTTATCCTTCATTCTTTTTCGAGGGTTTGGATCGTATTCCTGTCGTACAGTTCATGGATCGTTACAGGCAAAAGCGTCTGGTTAAATCCTTAGGCGATATAAAGCTACAATACTACAAACTAATACGCTTAGCATCTTCGCTTACTCAAAAATAGCAATACTTGCTTAACTTGGCGCCTCTACATTTGTTATGATTTTTGCAAAATTGATATCACGACTGCCTTTCGGGGTACTTTACGCTATTTCAGATTTCCTCTATTTAATTGTCTTTTATATTATTCGGTACAGAAGAGAAATGGTTTGGAAAAATCTGAAAAACTCATTTCCAGGAAAGTCTGATTCTGAACTTATAAAAATTGAAAAGGAATTTTATCGAAATCTTTGTGACTATGCTGTTGAGATGCTTAAGCTTTTGACTATAAGTCGTTCGGAACTTAAGAAGAGAGTTGTTTTCACGAACCCGGAAGTCTCTACTGCCCATATCCTGAAGGGTCAATCTTTGTTGAATCTGGCGTCACACCATTTTAACTGGGAATGGCTGCTCACTGCAGGATCACTATCCTTGCCTGGACAAATGGACTTCGTTTACCAGCCGGTAAGAAACTCTTTTATGAACCGATTCTCTCTGATAACCAGAACTCGTTTTGGCGCATATGCCATAACAAGGAAGGAAGTTGCCAGGGAGATCGTAAAACGAAAAAATATTGTGCGAAACATTGCCATTGTCGGCGATCAGTACCCAGGCTATAAGCACGATAAAAAGTATTCTACAAAATTTTTGGGGCAGCCTACGGTCTTCTTCTTTGGCTCCAGCCAATTAGCTCACCTCACGCAATATCCGCTGATGTATTATTCTATGCGAAAGATCAAGCGCGGATATTATGAAACTACTATTATTGAATTAGGCCATCCTCCCTATGAAAAGAATAACCATGACGCACTTGACAGGTACATTCGGGAAGTTGAGCAGGCTGTCCGAGAGCGTCCGGCTGAATGGTTATGGTCTCACAATCGTTGGAAACCCCGGCATCTTAATGCTGATTAATTTACCTCAACAAACAACTAAAAGATTCTAGCATGGCGGTTCACTATTTATTCCTTCTACTAGTAGTTTCTTTTTCACATTCCCTGGCGCAATCCTCCTCGCCTCCTGGTGTGCCATCCCTATTTCAAGAAGGAGTAATCAGCACCAATTTGAATGAACGTGATATGGCTATCTCGCCAGATGGAAATGAAATGTTTTACACGTTGACAGCAGCTCAAAATTCATTCTCCTCAATCATCTATCGTAAGAAGCTGGGTAACAATACCTGGACCGAACCTGTTATTGCTCCATTCTCAGGAATGTATGCTGATCTTGAACCTGCCTTTAGTACGGATGGCAGCCAACTGTTTTTCAGTTCCAATAGACCCTTAACAGGTAAGACGGTAAAGGATTATGATATATGGGTTGTTACAAAAGTTGGCGGCGTCTGGAACACACCTGAAAATCTTGGCTCGCCTGTTAACACAGATGCTGACGAGTTTTATCCTTCAGTTTCATCCAGTGGAAATCTTTACTTTACTGCAGAATACAGCAAAAGCACCAAAGAAGATATTCATGTAAGCCATCGGGTAAATGGTGCTTATACCAAAAGTATACCACTCGATACAGCGGTTAACTCGTCATTCTGGGAATTCAATGCTTATGTTTCACCCGATGAGAAATTCATAATTTTTACATCGTTTGGACGAAAAGATGATCAGGGTGGAGGAGATTTATATATCAGTACAAAAGATTCCGATGGTGCATGGAAACCCGCACAAAATCTTAAGATTCTCAACTCAGCAAAACTTGACTATTGCCCTTTTGTTGACGCAGATAAAAAAGCACTTTATTTCACAAGCAGGCGTCATGATATGCCTTCGCAATATGAAAAACCGGTCAGCTTTCAGGAACTGAGTAAACATTATAACGGTGCGTCAAATGGCTCCGACAACATCCACTGGGTGAGTCTGGACACTGTAATGAACTCTATAAAATAAGAATGTGCTGATCTAAATTCCTGTTTTGTCTTGTTAGAGTAACATCTGTTCTATATCCTCTTTTGACAACTGTTTCATAAAGCTTTCTTCTGTGGTGATGAGTTCGGTGGTAAGCTTTAACTTCCTTTGCTGAAGTGTAAGAATTTTCTCTTCAACGGTGTTCCGGGTTATAAACTTATAGGTAAATACTTTTTTCTTTTGCCCGATTCGGTGGGCGCGATCAACAGCCTGTGCCTCAACCGCCGGGTTCCACCACGGATCAAGAATGAATACGTAGTCTGCCTCCGTTAAATTGAGTCCCAACCCCCCTGCCTTAATAGAAATGAGAAAGACTTTAAGATTAGTTTCTTTGTTAAAGCGCTCAACTTGTGCCCTGCGATCAGTGCTTGATCCATCAAGGTAAGTGTAATCAATTTTATTTGCTTTTAAGTACTGACGTACAATTTGAAGGTGCTTCACATATTGACTAAAAACGAGGACTTTGTGTCCTTCGGCGATCGCGTTCTCAAGCATGTGGGTGATATCTTCCATCTTGCCTGAATCTCCGGTGTAACCCTGTTCTACCATTCTGGGATGATTGGCTAACTGCCGAAGCTTTGTGAGTCCTTCCAGGATCATGAAGCGGCTGTTTCCAAGACCCTCCTGCTCGATAAGTTTAAAAATCTTTTCCCGGTAGTGGGTTTTTACTTCTTCATACTTCTTTTCCTGTTCGGCCGTCATAGAACAGTATTGGATATTCTCTACCTTCTCAGGAAGTTCTGTTGCAACCTGTGATTTATGTCTTCGAAGAATAAAAGGTTTTATAACTGAATGCAACTTCCTGGAGCGTGCGTCGTCATTCCTCTTTTCAATGGGATTTTGAAATTCATTTCGAAAATAGGTTTGCGTTCCCAAGATGCCTGGATTAATAAATGACATCTGCGACCATAGATCCATCGTTGTATTCTCGATTGGAGTTCCTGTAAGAACAAGTTTGTGTCGCGATTTAAGTTCGCGTACAGCTTTAGCAATGTTTGATGTTGGGTTTTTAATTACCTGTGATTCATCTAGAATAACATAGTTAAAATAAAATTTGCTCAGCAAGGCAACATCCAGACGTGTAATGCCATAGGACGTTAGAATTAGATCGTATTTCTCAAAACGTTGAACATCCTTATTCCGCAAGGTGCCCGTATAATTTAATATCTTTAAATCAGGCGCGAACTTGCCTGCTTCCATTTCCCAGTTGTAAATGAGCGAGGTTGGCATTATAAGCAAAGTGGAACCAGAACCAGCTTCCTTTTCATGCTGTAAAAGCGTCAAGGTCTGCACGGTTTTTCCGAGACCCATATCATCCGCCAGGCAACCTCCAAGCCTGTATTCATTTAGAAATCTGAGCCAGTTATATCCAGCTTTCTGGTAAGGTCGTAGCTCACCAAGAAAACCAGTAGGCATAGCGTAGTTTTTAATACCACTGAAGGAATTAAGCGAGCGGAGCTTTTCACTTAAATGTACCTTTGCAAGGTTACCCTCCTCCAATTCTTTAACAAGGTTAAGATGGTGTTTTCGCAGAACTGGCTTTTCATTTTCGCCATCTGTTTCGCTTAGCATAAAAAGGTCGGAATACTTCGTAAGCCAAGCCTCCGGAATGATAGCGATTTCACCATTCGGAAGTTTAAATTCAACTTTTTTGCGGAGGATAAGTTTACGCAGTTCCTTAAAGGGAATTTCAAATTCACCGAAACGGATCTTCGCGTGGATGTCGAACCAGTCAATATTTTCCTTTACTTCAACTTCAATAACCGCTTTACCAACAAAATACTTTTTATCACGGCTTTCGGGCTGACTTACTTCAAATCCAAGGTTAAGCAGATTTACGCGATTTTCATTTAACCAGGAAAAGGCTTCTGATTTTGGTATCGCTACCCTGAAACCCTTCATGGGAAGCCCCAGCTTCTGAAGTGTGTGAAGGAAGTTTTTTTCATCCTCCGTTTTGCGAGTTACACGATGGAAGATGTATCCTTGACCTTGTTTCTCAAGTGTTACACTAACCGGACCGATGTTGTCACCGCGAAACCGGTGCTTTCCATAACGGAAAGAAAGATCGAACACAATTTTCCCTGCTTCATCACCAGAGTCTTCAGTAGGTGGTGCGTTGTCAAATAGTGAAGGGGTTGAGGTGGACTGTGTTGTGTGCAATTCCGACAGTGTTAAAACCGGATGCGGGTCGTATGTACTTTTATTTATTTCAAAACCTTGCGCTTCAACATCATCGAAAGACGCGATCAAGGGAGCAACAAAACGGTTATAGTACGTTTCTTCAACATTCTTGGGGATTACAACATATTTTTTGGAAAAGAAAGGAATGAGTTTCTTTCCATCAACATGCTTTTCAAAACCATAGAGCTTACCATTCAGCACCATCCAGGCTGGGCTTTTGCAAATCAGATAAGCCGATGGGTTAGGCAAATCAATTTTTTTACCCTGGAAATAAATTGTCGGATAATAGTTTGTGTTGTCTTCGTTCCGCATGAAATGGAACTGAATTGTTGCTCTCTTTTCTAGCACTTCTATCTTTCGCCAGGTAGGCTCACCGTCATTTCCCATTTCAAAAAGCACCTTGCCCTTAAGCTTGTCGAGGACCTTCGATCTGCGCTTTTCCATGTAGTCCTCAATTTGCTCTTGGATGAGCTCATTCCCTTTTGACTTATCAAATATCTTTGTAAAAAATTCTTCAGGCTTCATGAACTTGGCCGAGAATTTTTTTACGATAGCTTCCTGAGCCATAGAATCTAAAATTTCTATGAGTTCAAAATCACGGTCGTCAAGTCCTTTTGAAAATTCACGGGCATTTTTGGAAGAAATGTTTTGATGTTGGTACGTGAGCTTACCTTTATCATCAAGGTGAACGATATAGGATTCAAAAACGAATCCAAGATACTCGTGTTGATACAACGAGTATATTATTTGAAACGGTTGTAAAGCGGAGACTTTCATCCAAAAAACTGCATTTTGATGAAAACGGAATTCGAAAATTACGGATAATTGATCACTAAAAACCTGCTTTTTTGGACTATATGGTACATCAATCTTACAAGTTCTGTACTGACGCAAATCGGGAGGCCAGTGCTGCAGGCCGTGAAGAGATCAATACTGTAACCAACGTCATTACAAAGAATACATAAGCAAAATCGGAAAAGACCATTTTTACAGGGTAGCTGTCAACAACAGCCGAATTCATTCCCATAGATACGAGATCGAAGTTTTGCTGCAAGATAACCACGAGTGCTCCGAATAGTAAGCCTCCACACGTGCCGATCGCTGCGATTAACAGCCCCTCTGTAACAAACACTTTTTGAAGCAATCTAGAATCTGCCCCCATGGAGGCCAATATGGTAATGTCTCGTTTTTTATCCAGCGCGAGCATCATTAAGGTAAAATAGATGTTGATGGACCCTATGACTAACAGGACAACTGCAGCGATGGATGCAAAAAGTTTTTCGAGCTTTATAACTCTGTATAGATCCGCGTGTTGCTCCTCTCCGTTCAACACATTGAAATCATCACCTATTGCTGCCTGAATGGCTTCTTCAATCTCATTTACCTTTGATAGGTCTGTTACTTTTATTTCCAGGGAGGTCCGTCTGTCTGTATAGTTTAGAAGCTCTTTTGCAAATTCCAGCGGCACAATAACATAACTCTCGTCGAAGCTTTGAATAATAGCGAAAACACCCCCGGGGAAGATGGCTTTCTCACTATAAAGCTTTGACGGGTCGATAGTTCCTCCTCGTGCGCTTTTAGGATAAAACAATTGTAGTGGGTAGAAATCCTGATCTAACGCAATGGATAGTGAACTCTTGACACCATAACCAACAAGAGCCCGATTGACACCATTTTTTTTTAATACGAACTCTCCCTCAACAATACTTTCCTTCGGAATTCGTTCCTGGTCGATAAAGTTATCGCTGACTCCCTTTATGGTTACTACCTGGATTGCACCATTGTATTTGGCTACTGCATTATCTTCTATTACTTCCGTTACAATCTTTACTCCGGGAATACTACTGATGGTATTTTTGAGCTCATTGTTTACGACAAACGATTTTCCCTCCCTGGCTTCTATCTTGATTTCCGGATCGAAAGAGTTGTTGATCGAATGCAACAAGTCTCCAAGTCCGTTAAAAATTGAAAGCACAATAATTATAGCAGCTGATAATATTGCCACAGCCACCACCGATATGATAGAAATCACATTTATGAAATTCTTCTTTCGTTTAGAGAGAAGGTAACGACGTGCTATAAAGAAAGGAAGATTCAAGCTTTGAAAGTATTAACGTTGTTGTAGGGTCATTTTTCTCCTTCCGGAGGAATATTTAAATTCTTAATCAGGCTATCTATTCGGGTCGCATTTTCTTCTACGTCGTCTTTGTAAAAAATCAGCTCCGGAATGATTCGCACCTGCTTGCCGATTTTATCACCTAATGCCTTCCGAATTTCGCTTTTACGTTGATTTATTCTTTCGAGGGTTTTCTCTTTCTCCTTGGCCAGCAACATACTGATATAAACCTTTGCCACACTTAGATCTGGATTCATTCTGACGTCTGCGATGCTAACAAACGCATTATCTAATACACCTTTCCTATCGCGTTGAAATATGTCGCTAAGCTCCTTTTGAATCAGTCTTGCGTATTTCTGTTGTCTTGTCGTACCACTCATAACAACAAATATCTCTTATCGGGTAACAATTAGCAATGAACCATTGGCAATTATAAAAACCTGCTCTAATTTGTGCACTCTAACCCATTTTACTTGCTACATTATTTTCGTATAAACGATCCATACCGTTTACTTGGCTTACTCGGCCTTCTGTTGGTAATTTGCGCGCCCCTATTCTTTGACCACCCTGGTTTAACCTTTCCAGAACTTAAAAATCTGATTATCGGCGAAAAAGTGCATGAGGGAAATTCGCTATATACCGAGCTGGTTGATCCGGTTGGCCCTTTCGCAGGATGGTTTAACGGAGTCCTAAACTTACTATTCGGGCGATCGCTTCTGGCACGACACATCCTCGCCTTTATCTTGATTTTCCTCCAGGCTTGTTACATTGGGATAGTTTTCGCAAACAAAAAGGCCTTTGCTGAGAATTCTTACATTCCATCATTAATTGCTGGTATTCTTTTTACTTTTTCGTTCGACACTCTATCGTTGACACCAGAGTTACTTGGCGCCGGTTTTTTGATACCTGCACTCAATAATCTATTCAAGGAAATTGAGTTCCGTGAACAGCGCGACGAATCCATATTTAACCTTGGACTTTACATAAGCCTAGCGTCTCTCTTTTCTTTCTCCTATAGCGTATACATAATAGGAGCATTGATTATTCTCATCATTTTCACGAGAAGCTCTCCCCGGAAATTATTTCTATTATTCCTTGGTTTTTTGTTACCGCATGGTCTCTTGTTAAGCAGTTATTATCTGATGGATGGACTGACTTACATCTGGCATTACTACTATCTTCCTAACCTGAATTGGAACGCGGTTCAATATGTGCCTAATCACAGCTTATGGATGTTGGCCATCCTACCGCTATCCTTCCTCGCTATTTCTTTTATCGCAATGAACCGAGATGCGCGCCTTTCAAAGTATCAGACTCAGTTAGTACAGAGTATGTTCTTTTGGCTGCTTTTTTCTGTGATTCAGGTACTCTATTCCAAGGATCTCAGACCTCAAAATTTCATATCACTGATCCCGGGTTTAAGCTTTTTTATTACTCATTTTTTACTGTTGATAAATCGAAAAAAGTTCGCTGAAATGTACATTTGGATTCTTCTTTTGGGATCTGTTTCTATTAGTTATGCGTCAAGGTACAATCTGATAGAAAAGATAAGCTATGACAATCTTCTTGTGCCCGATCTTAAACCTGAACAAACAGGAAAGCGGATTTTAGTATTAGACGATAACTGGAGTACATATCGATATAATCAACTTGCATCTCCCTTTTTGGAGTGGAGACTTACCAAAACAATTTTTTCCAATCCCCAGTATTACAAAAACGTAATACAGGTGGATGAAGGGATTATGGGGGATCCTCCCGAGGTAATTCGGGACCCGGATGATCTTTTAGGTCCCTTTCTTCAGCGCATTCCTGAACTGAAAAAAACATATCACCGTAGCGGTATCTACTATATTAAAACCCTTAGCAACTAATCTTGCTCACACGAAGTGCATGTCTTCCTCCTTCAAAACCTGTATGGAGGAATTTCTCCAAAATTTTCAAAGATAACTCGAGCGTAATAAAACGAGCGGGTATACAAACTACGTTTGCATCATTGTGTTGCCGGGCCAGCATTGCAAGTTCTTCATTCCAGCAGATAGCTGCACGGATTCCCTGGTGCTTATTGGCTGTAATGGCTACTCCGTTGGCACTACCGCAGATCAATACGCCATACGCATAATCTCCGCGTTCAACAGCGTAAGATACAGGGTGAGCAAAATCCGCATAATCGGATGAATCGGCTTTGTATGTTCCAAAATCTGTCGACTTGAATTTATTTTTCGAAAGCCATAGGTTCAATTCATTCTTATACTCAAACCCTGCATGATCGCTTCCAACTGCTATTTTCATTTCGTGGATGATTGTTCTTTCAGCAATTCCTCTGCTTCGTCCCTGGCCTGACGTTTTGCAACTCCGGCCGATATAAGAATACTAATCTCAAATAGCAGGTAAAGTGGAATCGTGATCAACGTCTGACTGAGCGGATCCGGGGGTGTTACTATCGCTGCCACGATCAAAATCACGACAAAGGAATGCTTTCTGTATTGACGCAGAAACTGCGGTGTAACGATTCCGATCTTGGTGAGGAAATAAATAACGACCGGGAGCTGAAACAATAATCCCGATCCGAAAACTATCATTACAACGGTTGACACATACGAAGTAATATCGAATTCGTTTACAACCATATCACTGATACTGTAGTTGGCAAGGAAGTACACCATCCATGGCGCAATGATAAAATACCCAAAAGATATACCCGTAAAAAACAGGAAAGAGATAGCCGCGACTGCACCCCGTGAATACTTTCGTTCTTTAATCTGAAGTCCTGGTTTAATAAAACGCCAAATCTCCCAGGCGACATACGGGAAGGCTATTATCAGGCCCAAGACAAAGGAGGCCATAATGTGCATGGTGAACTGTCCCGTCATATTTCGACTTTGAACTTTGAAGGGAATATCCGTTATGCAAAGTGCCTCATTTCCGATTAGGCTACCGAGCTTGCATAGCAATTTAAAGGTTGGGAAATCTGCCCTTGCAGGAGCAAATATAATGTTCTCAAATATCCATTTTGCACTGATAAAAGCTCCAATAGTGAAAATTACTACAGACACCAGCGATCGAATCAGATGCCAGCGCAACTCCTCCAAATGGTCAAGGAAACTCATCTCTTTCTCTTCAATCGGCTCTTGATCCAGCGGCATCGTTAGTAAATGTTTTGGGGTTCAGTATTAATTAATGGTGAGCAAGTGTACTTTAATATTTTAGATCAATACAGGGGGAATTTTACCATAAACCGGTTCACCTTTCTCTTTACGGATTTCAGATGTTTTATATCTTCGGGTTTGTCGAGAGCCTCATCAATGAAGTCGACAATCTTGGCAACATCTTTCTCTTTAAGTCCCCTTGTAGTAATGGCTGGAGTACCAATTCGCATTCCTGAGGTCACCATTGGAGACTGCGTATCGAAAGGCACCATATTCTTGTTAATGGTGATATCGGCATGAATAAGACTTTCCTCCGCTTGTTTCCCCGTTAGTTTCTTAGAACGCAGGTCAATTAGCATAAGGTGATTGTCTGTACCACCTGAAATTATTTTATATCCCTTATCGACAAACGCCTGAGCCATTGCCTTTGCATTTCTCGAAACCTGTAAAATGTATTCCATGTATTCGTCGGACAAAGCTTCTTGAAAGGATACCGCTTTCGCAGCGATTACATGCTCAAGCGGACCGCCCTGCGTTCCTGGAAAAACGCCTGAATCAAGGACGGCTGTTATTTTTCTTAGTTCACCCTTTGGTGTTTTTAAACCCCATGGATTATCAAAATTCTTTCCAACCATAATCATTCCTCCGCGAGGTCCACGCAGCGTTTTATGGGTTGTTGTGGTAACAATGTGGCAGTGCTCCATTGGATCTGCCAGCAGCCCTCTGGCTATTAAGCCCGCCGGGTGAGAAATATCAGCAAGCAACAAAGCACCAACACTATCAGCGGCTTCTCTCAACTTCTTATAGTCCCAGTCGCGACTATAAGCCGAGGCACCACAAATAATCATTTTTGGTTTTTCTCTTTGCGCGGTTTCAATGACTTTATCAAAATCGATAAGCCCGGTTGACTCTGCTACTCCGTAAAAAGTAGGTTGATATAGCTTCCCTGAAAAATTGACGGGAGATCCGTGCGTTAAATGTCCACCATGCGATAAATCAAAACCTAGAATTTTATCACCTGGCTTGAGGCACGCCAGCATGACAGCAGCATTTGCTTGTGCTCCGGAATGTGGTTGAACATTAGCCCATTCAGCACCAAAAAGCTCCTTTGCCCGATCTATTGCCAATTGCTCAACTTCATCCACTACTTCACAACCTCCGTAATACCTTTTCCCCGGCAGTCCTTCGGCGTATTTGTTTGTAAGCACAGAACCTTGTGCCTTCATGACCTGAAGGGATGTAAAATTCTCCGATGCTATTAGTTCAATACCGCCCTCCTGACGCTGTTTTTCTTTTTCAATAAGATCGAAGATGGCTGTGTCGCGTTTCATTTGTGGGATGATGTTTTAAAGAAGGGTCAAAAGTAAGGCTGTGATGTGACAACACAAATTTTGTTTTTGCTTATTCCGTTGTTTTTATAATCGAGGCTATTTTGTTCTTGGTGAAGCAGAATCCTACTTCCTCTTCTAAAATCCAGAGTTAATTTTGGCCTGCCGACATCTTCCCTTCCGTTACCAGGATCCGCTGCTTCCACCGCCACCAAAACTTCCGCCACCTCCTGAGAAACCGCCGCCGCCACTGCCGCCACCACTTGACCATCCCGATCCGGAAGACCACCCTTTTCCACCTTTTCCTTCTCCCACCTTGCTTGTCATGCGTTTCCCCCAATCTGTTTTACCCAACACTAATTTTAATATCGGAAACGCGATAGCATAGGTTGCTAAGGCGGTTATTCCACCATTAATACCCAATATGAACATCGGGAAGGTAGCGTAAAAAGGAATAAGAAATGCGTAAAGAAACCAGCCGGTGCAACCAGGGATAAATAGGCCCACAAAAGTAAATATCCCCAAAATACTAAACACAAATAAGCCTATCAACAACCGTACTTTCCAATCCAGGTTTTCGATCGTAGTAGCATCTTTGTCTTCCGCGGAATATTCCCCTCCTATGGCTGCAATGATTGCTTTAACTGCCGCACTAACTCCCGCGTTGTAGTCATCTTTTCGAAAGTTTGGTGCCATTTCGTTGCGAATAATTCTTTGGCAAATCAAATCCGTTAGTACTCCCTCCAGCCCGTATCCTACCTCAATTCTCATTTTTCTATCATCTACTGCGATGAGTAGAAGTACGCCATTATCTTTTCCTTCCTGACCTAGCTTCCACTTCTCTGCCAGTCGAATGGAATAATCTTCTATCGCTTCTCCATCTAAGGACTTAATTATAAGAATTGCTACCTGGTTGGATGTTGAATCTTCATAAACCTCCAAATAATTTTCAAGGTAGTCCACAGTCTCTTGTGTGAGTACTTGGGCATCGTCATGAACTCGTATTCCCCATAATTCCGGCAGAGGCCTTTGAGCAACGGCACTATTTATCAACAACAAAAGGACAGAGCCAGTGAAAAACCATGAACGAATATACCTCAGTAGCAAGGCAATCCTTTTAGATTTCTGATGTGTATTGTTAGTCCAATTCATGATTTACATTTCTTGAGATGCGATCCTTATAATGTTTAGCATTACCAGGAGCCACTGGAACCGCCGCCACTAAAACCGCCGCCACCGCCAAAGCTTCCTCCACCGCCAAAACCGCCACCACCACCACCACCGAAACCTCCCATCGGGCCAATCCAGCCGCCTCCCGATGACCATCCGCCGCCTCTTCCGCCTCGACCTCCCCTGCGCGACGCAATAAATATTATAACAATCAAAACAATGATGGTTCCAATGGGAGAACGTTTTGATGATCGTCGCTGTGGTGGCGGATCGTCATTTCTGTACTCACCCCGTATCACCTGTATAATCGCAACAACACCCGCCTTAACTCCATCATCGTAATTACCCTCTCGAAAGTAGGGGGCAATCTCATTTCGGTTTATTCTACTTGACACAGCATCTGTCAGAACCCCCTCCAGCCCGGACCCTGTTTCAATTCGCATAACGCGATCTTCGATTGCAATGAGTAGTAGTACACCATTGTCTTTATTTTCCTGGCCAAGAGCCCAATTCTCTGCAACACGCAGTGAATAATCTTCCAAGGCTTCTCCATTTAACGAGGGGATGGTCAATACTGCGATTTGATTGCTCGTCGTATCTTGATTAGCCTTAAGCCATGACTCTAACAAACTAATTGTTGAAGGGGAAAGAACTTGCGCTTCATCATGAACCCAACGTCCTCCGTGTTCAGGAATACTAAGTTGACTAAAGGACTGGACAGTTATGAGAAGCAAGAAAATAATGCTCGGAAATTTCACCTTGGCAGAATTCGTATTCCTCAGTTTTCCCGGTCTAAAATAATTGGTGTTGACTCGAAGCATGAATCAATCTATTCTGAGGTCATCTTGCAATTCATTCACATCATCATCCGATTTATGAAATCCTTTCTCCAGCAGAACTTCCCCGCATCTTTTGATCCCCGTTTCCAACCCATCGATGACTTTACCAAGTTTTATTTGTGAAACCATTTCCGATACGATTTTATCCCATTGTTGCTGATCAACAACTTTGCTTATTCCGCGATCAGCCATTACAATTACTTCGTGTTCAAAAAAAGAAACAAATATCAGTATTCCCGTGCGTTGCCTTGTATTGAAAACTTCCTCTTCCAGAAAAGCATTCTCAGCACGCTGTTGTGTGGTGTGATCAAGATAGCCGCGCCCCACTAATAATCTTTTCAGTGCATTTGAAAAGTGTGTTGCTACAGCAGCTAAAACACCCCCAACAATAACAACAAAAAAAATGAAAACCGGGTCGTAATACAAGGTGTGACTTGCGTTAGTAATAACATATCGATCAAGAAGTATCATTGCAACGAAGGCAATTGAAGCCCCGATTAATCCGCCTTTATAAGTTGCTATTGCATACTCACCACTCCGCTCCACAATCACTGGAACAATCTCACCAGAGATTTTATTTTCAGCTTCCTTCACAGCATCTTTTATCCGTTGAAGTTCTGAATCACTAAATCTTTTTCGGATGTTCATGAAGCCTGCTTTATTGGTTTTAGTAAACTTAATAATTGATCGCCCTCAATTATTTCTTGTGAAGATAGTAACTGTTGGTGAAAATCTAGTTTTTTGATTTCACCGCGAGATCAGAAAAGAAAATACTTTGATCAGCTAGCAAATGTTTAAGATGCTCTGGTACATTGTTGCAGATACATCTGAATAGTATTTTCTAATCCATAATATAGAGCGTCGCAGATTAGTGCATGGCCGATGGACACTTCGTCCAATGCCGGGATACTTTTAACAAGGAATTCCAGATTATGAAGATCAAGGTCGTGTCCTGCGTTCAATCCTAGCCCTGCGCTTGCAGCAATCTTCCCACATTCGATATACGGTTTCACTGCAACCTCTTTATTCACAAGAAATTCTCTGGCATATGGTTCGGTATAAAGTTCTATTCGGTCCGCACCAAGTTTCGCCGCCCCTTCAACCATTCGTGGAAGCGGATCTACGAAGATCGAAACACGCACTCCAGCCGATTTAATCTCCTGAATGATATCGGCTAAAAAATGTGCATGGGTTAAAGTATCCCAGCCGGAATTCGAAGTTATGGCATCGGGCCCGTCAGGAACCAGCGTTGCCTGCGTTGGCCTCACTTCATGGACTGCATTCAAGTACCTCTTATCAGGATACCCCTCAATATTAAATTCTGTCTTGACGACATCTTTCAATTTCGTGACATCGTCATAGCGGATATGCCTTTCGTCTGGACGGGGATGAACGGTGATTCCCTGAGCCCCAAATCGTTCACAATCAACAGCGGCCTTAACTACATCCGGATTATTTCCACCACGAGCATTTCGGAGTGTTGCAATTTTGTTAATATTGACGCTAAGTCTCGTCATCTTTTAAGAATCTGTTTGATTTTTCGGGTCAAGGAAGAGATTAACAATATGAGTCAAATTTCGTTTCAAAATTACATTAATTGAAGTTCTTATGAGTTTAAAACAACAAATTGATGGCGATATAAAAAAGGCGATGCTTGCGAAAAGTAAGGACGAGTTGGAAGCATTAAGGAGTATTAAATCACTAATTCTACTCGCAGAAACCGACAAAGGAGCAGCCGCGGAGATCACAACCGACACAGAGAAAAAAATACTTATGAAGGCGGCTAAGCAACGCAAGGAGTCCGCAGAAATATTTCAACAACAAAACCGAAAAGAACTTGCCGACAAGGAGCTTTTTCAGCTAGAAGTGATCAGCAGGTATTTGCCGAAGCAGCTATCTGAAAAAGAAATTGAAAACGCCGTCAAAAATATTATTCAATTGGTAGACGCAAAAGGCCCACAGGATATGGGTAAAGTTATGGGATTGGCAACAAAGGAGCTGGCAGGGCAGGCCGATGGAAAGGTGATTTCAGAACTGGTAAAACGAATTCTTACGGTTTGACTATTATTGATATTGGTCTAGGGTTGTCTCTTTTAATCGGAGCGTACTACGGCTACAAATCAGGGTTTCTAATGGAACTCTTTGCCCTTGTTGCCATTATCCTTGGTGTCATCGGCGGATTTAAACTTCTGGGCTGGGCTATGATTCTGCTATCAGGCAAATTTGACATAAACGCTAAGTTTTTACCTTTTGTGGCTTTCGCCGTTGTTTTCTTTCTTATTCTCTTTGTTATAAATCTCCTTGGTAAAACAACAAAAGCGTTCGTTGACCAATCCTTCCTTGGTTCGGCAGATAAGGCCGCGGGGGGATTGCTAGGCCTTTTGAGAACTACATTTATGTTCAGTGTTGTTTTCTGGATCATTGATTCTCTGGACATCAGCTTTATTACATCTTTTGCAGAGGATTCCTGGCTATATCCAAAAATTGCTGGGATTGCGCCCGTAATAACTGATTGGATTGGTAGTATAATTCCATTGTTCAAAGATGTTTTGTAGTATCCTTTGCAAAAATTAAAACATTTTCATTCTCATTATTTTTTGTTTACTTATTACCGATAATTAGGAAAATGGCACTTGCGATAAAAGAAGAAAAGGGTTTCCGATATGTTGAAGAGGGTGAGGGTCCGGTTTTGCTCCTATTGCACGGACTATTTGGTGCGTTGAGTAACTGGGAGGGCGTGGTAGAACGCTTCTCTAAAGGCTTCAGGGTCATTATTCCAATGTTGCCGATTTATGAAATGCCTATCCGGGAAGCCGGTTTGGATGGACTAAGGAAATTTGTCGAGGATTTTGTTACGATTAAAAAATTGGAGAACATTATTTTGATTGGAAATAGCTTAGGTGGGCATATTGCCTTGATTTACACTTTGAAAAATGAACGGCTGGTAAAAAAACTGGTGCTGACGGGAAGCTCTGGTTTGTTTGAGGATTCCATGGGTGGATCTTACCCCAAGCGAGGTAATTATCAATATATTAAAGAGAGGGTATCATACACTTTCTATAACCCCGAGGTTGCTACAAAAGAACTGATTGATGAAGTGTTTGAAATAACGAACAGCATTCCGAAATGTCTCCGCATCGTTGCTATCGCGAAATCCGCACAACGCAATAACCTGGCTGAAGAAATACCCGGCATTAAGATTCCAACGTTGCTGGTTTGGGGTTTGAATGACACCATTACTCCGCCACTTGTCGCCCACGAATTTAATCGCCTGATTCCCAACTCTGTCTTAAAGTTCGTAGATAAATGTTGTCATGCTCCAATGATGGAGCACCCTGAAAAATTCAATGAACTTGTAGAAGACTTCCTGAGTTATGATTGATACGCAACTATAACGTGTGCGGCATAGCAAAAAGCAAATAAGGTTATGATTGCAGAAGATCTGATAAACCACATGATACCTCCCTTAAAAGGAACTGACGATGCTCATAAGGCAATTGTGTGGATGGAAGAGTTTCGTTGTAATTATATGCCCGTTGTGGAAGACAGTAAGTTGTTAGGCTTTATTTCGGAGGAGATCATTCTTGAAAGCAATGAGATAGAAAAATCGGTTAAGGATTTCGATCTGGTTGGAAAGAAGTGCTTCGTACAATTAGACACGCACTTTTATGACATTTTAAAGGTTGCAGCCGATAATAAACTTCAGGTTGTGGGTGTTCTCAATGAAGACCAAAGTTATTGTGGGCTAATTACTGTTCAGGACACACTGACATCTTTTGCGCAAACGGCAGCGGTTCAATTGCCTGGCGGCATCCTTGTATTATCGATGAATCACGTTGACTATTCTTTAGCTGAAATTAGCAGATTGATTGAAGAGAATCATGCTAAAATACTCAGCAGTATCGTAAAGGAGGATCCGCTTGATCCTGCAAAACTAAGGTTGACTCTAAAGATCAATCAGGTAGATTTGTTGCGCATCGTCGCCACGCTTGAACGTTTTGGGTATAAAGTCATTGGCAGATACCAGGAAACTAAACCTGTAGGAGAAGGAAAAGACCGGATCGATATGTTGTTGCGCTACCTCGATATATAATTACACCGCTTTTTTTGTCCATTACAACGACCTTCCTATCTTTAATATTGTTTCGGAAAGGATGCTTTACCGAACTTAAAGACTAACGCATGAGAATTGCTGTCCATGGTAAAGAGTTCAATCGCGTTTCCGCGCCCTTTATCTACAGCATTTTTGAGATACTTGCAAAACACAAAGCCGAACTACTTGTCTCCGCAAAGTTCAGCCAATATCTTAAACGGTCGTCGACAAGAGCGGAATTTCAAATCTATCAGACCGATACAGACCTCCAAAACATCCAACTTTTTATCAGCATAGGGGGGGATGGCACTCTTCTGGAGTCCATAACCCACGTGGGATGTCTGGAAATCCCCGTTTTAGGGATTAATACCGGGCGGCTTGGATTTCTGGCAACCATCAGTAAAGAAGAAACGGAAAAGGCGCTTACCTATATCTTCGAGGGAGCATATACGCTCGATAAGAGGGCGGTGATAAGGCTGGAGTCAAACAAAGACATTTTTGGATCATTAAACTTCGGCTTAAATGATTTCACTGTAATGAAAAAAGACTCCTCAGCGATGATTACAATTCATACGTACATCGACGGAGAGTTTTTAAATTCTTATTGGGCAGATGGGATTATTGTGGCAACACCAACTGGTTCTACAGGGTATTCACTGAGCTGCGGGGGTCCTTTAATATTTCCACGATCTGGAAACTTTGTAATAACTCCGGTGAGTCCGCACAACCTGACAGTCAGACCGATTGTGGTTTCTGACGCTTCGGAAATTACTTTCCGAGTAGAGGGCAGGAGTAAGCGGTTCCTTGTATCGCTCGATTCTAGAATGTCATCAGTAGACGCAACGGTCAAATTGGTCGTCAAAAAAGCTGATTTTAAAGTCCACCTCGTGCAGTTGGAAAGTAACCATTACTTCAAAACTCTGCGCCAGAAGTTGAACTGGGGGTTGGATATAAGAAATTGATTTTTGTTAACTTTGTGGTTCTTGGCTTTATAAAAATTATTTAAACCTTAATGAAAAAGCTTCTTCATGTTGCTCTTGCTTTTTTCTTGCTTTCACTTGCCGTCGAGGCGAATGCACAGATAAATCGAAAGGCTATTAAAAAGAATAATAAACGCATTTCCAGCTATAGAGGAAAGAAAACTTGGTTTGGAAAAGAAAAGGTGTACAACTCTCTCGGATTGACACTAAATGCGCTAAACTACTACGGCGACTTGTCGCCACGACCTAGTAGATTAAGTACAGACATCTCGTTTACCAGACCTGCTGTTGGCCTCTCTTTCGCTCATCGCTTCGGACCCCGATATGCTTTGCACGCGTCGTTTATGTATGGTACTCTACGGGGATCGGATGCTGAATCGGCTGATCAAGCAGATGCAGACAATGGAATTTATCGTTATCAAAGAAACTTATCCTTTCGAAATCGTATAAAAGAACTTTCTGTCGTCGGCAGCTTTGATTTATTCCCGAACGCGGCGACCTATATCAGCCGGGTAAAATGGACACCCTATGGTTTTGTCGGCATCGCCGGCCTTTTACACAACCCCCAGGCGATAGCACCACAGTTTGATTTAAATGGTAACCCTCTTCCTGAGGCTGGTCAATGGGTAGATTTGAAGCCTCTTGGTACCGAAGGGCAAAGTTCCCAACTTCAGGAAAGTGATGTTAATGCCGGGTTAGAACCCTATAAAAAGTTTCAGGTTGCAATACCTTTTGGTTTAGGTGCACGTTTTAGACTCAATGAAATTCTAGATTTCTCAGTAGAGTTAGGATTTAGGTATTTGTTTACAGACTACATAGATGATGTCAGTAATAATTATGTGGACTTGGGTGTATTTGGCGATAATGAACTCGCGAAAGCAATGTCATACCGGACATCAGAGTTAGTCGACCCCACCACAACTTATACCGGGCGCGATGGTCAGAACTATTCCGTGGTTCCAGGTTATGGTAGCGAGTCTCGCGAAAACATCAGAGGCAACAAAAATGATCGCGACATATACATGGTCACGACCTTTAAACTAAGTTACATACTCGGAAAATCATTTCACAAGGCTAAATTTCGATGAGATTGTTGATCCAAAAAAAGAAGTTCGTAGTTGGCGCCATATTTTTTATGCACTTCTTTTCAACGTCGGCGATCGCCCAGCGATCGGAAGTTGGATTTGGATTAGGTACGTTTAATTACACAGGTGACTTAGTTCGGTCTTACAATTTTAAGTACTCTAAACCGGCCGCTACTGTATTCTACCGCTCCAATTTGAGCAAAGTTGTTAGTTTTCGGACAGCCATTACTGGTGGAAAAATTGGAGCAGGGGAAAAACCCATTGATCCTTTTGCCCGCCAGCGTGATACGTCCTTCGATTTATTCCTGTTGGAAGCGTCAACCGTAATGGAATATCATTTCCTGAATTGGAGAGAAACCAAACGATTCGTTCGCTTTACACCTTATCTATTTGCCGGAATAGGTCTTTTTGGAATTTCTGGCGATATTCAAAAAAATGCAGAGTACAGTAATGTCCAGGCCTCTATACCATTTGGTGGCGGAGTTAAGTACGTATATAACCCCAAGTGGTATTTTTCTCTTGAATTCGGAATTCGTAAGACTTTCTTTGATTATTTAGACAATATATCCGCTGGCGATCCCCGGGATAAGAATTACCAGTATGGCAATCCCAACGACAACGACAACTATTATTTTTTAGGAATCAGCATTACCCGCACTTTTTATTCCATCCCCTGTCCTACGAATCCCTACAAGTGATTTAAGACTAATTCGTTTACCATTTCTCGGCGCCAAGAAATAACCAATATCTTTTTACTAATTTTGAACTCTTGTGGCTTCCTCTAAGGAACATATCGATTTCAACAACTTGCCGCGGCACATCGCGGTTATAATGGACGGCAATGGCCGGTGGGCAAAGAAGAAGGGTGCTCTCCGCATATTTGGTCATCGAAATGCCGTTGAAGCTGTCCGGGACATCACGGAGGGCTGCGGTGAATTAGGCATAAAGTATCTAACCCTCTACGCCTTTTCTACAGAAAACTGGAACCGTCCTAAAGCTGAAATTGATGGATTAATGGAGCTTCTTGTAAACACTTTAAAGCAAGAGATAAAAAAACTTACTGAAAATCAGGTAAAACTTATTACGATCGGAGATACTTCCCACCTTCCTGGAGATTGCCAAAAAAACCTTGAATGGGCAATAGATCAAACAAAAAACAACACCGGGCTAACGTTGGTTCTTGCGCTAAGCTACAGCGGTCGCTGGGAAATTATACAAGCAACTAAAGCGATTGCGAAAGAGGCGTTGGAGGGAAAAATTAGAATGGAGGACATTAATGAGAGGCTTTTTGAAAACTATTTACAGACTTCCGGCATCCCAGATCCGGAGCTGCTTATTCGAACTAGTGGTGAACTGCGCATCAGTAACTTCCTATTGTGGCAAATTGCCTATACCGAACTTTACATCACACCCACGCTGTGGCCAGACTTTCGGAAAGAACATCTATACGAAGCAATATGGGCGTATCAACAACGTGAACGTAGATTTGGCAAAACAAGTGAACAATTGAACCCGGTAAGTTGATGAAGCGATTTATATTTTTGACGATTTTTTTTGCAGGTTTTCTCAATCTAAGCTGGGCTCAGTTTAGAAAAAGCCGGACAGATCGACCTGCGACCCCTTCGCAAAACAACCTTAACTACACTAACCCGGCCGAATACACAATAGCCGGAATAGAAGTGACGGGATTAAACATTCTGGATAAAAACGCCATGGTTTCCCTCACGGGATTAAAGATTGGTGACAAGATTAAAATCCCGGGGGACGGAATTTCCAATGCCATCAGAAATTTGTGGAAGCATGGCTTAGTTGGAGATGTTACAATTAAAGTAGACAGAATCGAAGATCAAAACGTGTTCCTTAACCTTACATTGGCAGAACGACCACGCCTAACCGGGTTCTTTTTCTCTGGTATTTCCAAGTCACAGGAAAGTGGTCTTAAAGATGAACTCAAACTTATTCGAGGCAAAATTGTCAATGATGCGATGGTTCGCAACACCGAATTAGCGGTGAAAAAATACTTTGTTAAAAAAGGCTTCTTAAACACCGACGTTAGAATCGTTCAGCAAAAAGATACCTTAAACCGAGATGGAATCCGATTGAAAATTACCGTGGATCCAAAGTCAAAGGTGAAAATTAACCGGATTTCGTTCGATGGAAACGTCGCGATTTCGGATGCCAAGCTCAAGAAAAAGATGAAGAAAACGCATGAAAGGCCTCGTTTTTCAATTCATCGCACTTTGATACAGGAAATCTTTTCTATCCAACCCAAAGAGTTTGTTACGACAACACATGAAGTGGACAAAAAGCAGCTACTCGAATTCGTTACTGATAATGTCAAGTTAAACATCTTCGCAGGCTCAAAATTTATAAAGACAGAATACGAGGACGACAAAAAGAAGATCCTGGATTTTTATAATACGCAAGGATACCGCGATGCTGAAATTATCTCTGATACTATCTATGCGTATAATGAAAATTCCATAAATGTGGACTTTAAAGTTTCCGAAGGCCCTAAATACTATTTCCGAAACATTATCTGGACAGGAAACTATATCTACACGGATAAGCAGCTCAGCGCCGTGTTAGCAATTAGTAAGGGAGATGTATATAACAAGGAGCAGATCGATAAAAAATTGCAATTTAATCCGAAAGGACTTGATATCAGTGGTCTATATATGGATGATGGATACCTTTTCTTCCGGATAAATCCAGTCGAGGTAGCAGTATCGGGTGATTCTATTGATGTCGAAATGCGCATTTTTGAAGGTGAGCAAGCCACTATCAATGAGGTCACAATTACCGGGAACGACCGTACCAGCGATCATGTTATTCGGAGAGAATTGAATACCGTACCAGGACAAAAATTCAGACGTTCGGACATTATCCGGACGCAACAAAGATTAGGACAGCTAGGATATTTCGCTCCTGATAAAATTGGTCAGAATTTGGTGCCAAACCCAGCAAAAGGTACTGTTGATATCGAATGGCAAGTGGAAGAACAATCGAATGACCAGGTTGAGCTATCAGGTGGTTGGGGCGGATTTTATGGCTTCGTTGGAACGCTTGGCCTGACGTTTAACAACTTCTCCTTAAGGAATATTCCACACTTGAAAAACTGGCGTCCTTTGCCTGTAGGTGATGGGCAACGTTTATCCCTGCGTATGCAGGCCAATGGGCGTTCGTTCCAAAGCTACAGTTTCTCCTTTACGGAACCATGGATGGGAGGTCGTAAGCCGCATTCATTGAGTGTAAGTTATGTTCGTTCTCTTTCCCGTCAACCAGGCGCTGGCGCAACAAATTTCAATGATCTAAATTCAATGCTTAAGGCAGACAACTTTTCGATTGGATTGGGTAGAATGCTAGAGTGGCCTGATAATTATTTCTCACTGACAAATTCTTTAGGATACGCCGTTTATACCCTTCAAAACATTGATTTCGGGATAGGATGTACAAGCTGTTCATCCAACGCGATAACATTCAATACAACTTTGTCCAGGAACAGCATCGATAATCAAATGTATCCATCACAAGGGTCGTCTGTATCACTAAGTGTAGCTTTAACCCCACCTTACTCATCCTTTAACAACATCGATTATAAAACTGCTTCTGCAGAACAACGAAACAAGTGGCAGGAGTACCACAAGTGGATGTTTGACGCACGGTACTATCTTCCATTAGACAACAAGAAAAAGTTGGTTGTTGAAGCGAAAGTACATTTTGGATTCATTGGAGCGTACAACAAAGAGAAAACGGGAATTGGTCCGTTCGAAAGGTTTGTACTCGGTGGGGCTGGACTTGCTGGCGGTTTCAATACGTTTGTGCTCGGAAAAGATATCATAGGCTTACGCGGGTATGAGGATAATCAAATCACACCACCTACATACACTGCAGGAAACAGCCAAGCGCAGGAAGGCGGAGTGGTGTACGAAAAACTTGGACTTGAACTTCGGTACCCGGTTACAACGGGAAATGCTGCTACGATTTATGGATTAATCTTTGCCGAAGGCGGCAATAACTGGGGCAATTATGAGGACTTCAATCCGTTTAAGATGTATAAATCGGCGGGAGTAGGAGCCAGAATATTCATGCCCGCGTTTGGTCTAATTGGGTTAAACTGGGCTTATGGTTTTGATCCCGTACCACTAGGTAGTAACCGAGACGTCAGTGGATCACAGTTCCACTTTACCATAGGTCAGCAAATTCGATAACCATGCGGCTTTATCTTTTTACAATTTTTTTTCTCATTTTCGGCCTGAATTTTGTCAATGCACAGAGGTTCGGGTATATAGACACTGATTTTATTCTCAGTAAAATGCCCGACTACAAGAAGGCGCAGGATGAGATCAATTCGCTTTCTGAAGCCTGGGAAAAAGATATACAGGAGAATAAAAGGAAAATAGACGGAATGTATAGTTCTTTCCAGGCAGAGCAAGTGCTTTTAACTGAAGAAATGAAGAAAGAAAGGACAGACGCTATTCAGAAAAAGGAAGCAGCGTTGAAAGAATACCAAAAAAAGGTGTTTGGGTTTGGCGGACTATTTTTCCTTAAAAAGCAAGAGTTGATAAAACCTATTCAAGACAAAGTTTGGGACGCCGTTGACAAGGTATGCAAGGAAAACAATCTTGCCATAATGTTCGACAAGGCGGGAGAATTGGTAATGATTTATACCGATCCGCGGCATGATTACACCGATTTTGTATTGGACCATTTGGGTTTGGGAGACCCTAACGATAAAATAAAAAACTAAATTAGAATTACTGTGATGAGAAAACTCGTTTTATTTTTGGTGCTTGGATTTGGAATGTTTTCATCCTATGCACAAACAGCTTCAGTCAAAATAGGCTACGCTGACGTTGATTATATTTTCAGTCAATTACCTGAAATGAAGCAGATCGATGCTGAACTAAAGTCAACACAAAATGTATTGAAAACTCAAATCGATACGAAGTATCAGGATTTTCAGAAAAAGGTAGCCGATTATCAGGCTAATCTCAATACAATGTTAGAGGCTGTCCGTCAAAACACAGAACGTGAGCTTCAACAAATGCAACAAAATATTGAAAAGCTGCAGGCTGATGCTCAAACTACTATTCAGACAAAGCAGACTCAATTAATGGATCCTGTCTACAAGAAAATTGGAAAAGGGATTGACGATGTAGCAAAAGAAAATGGCTTCACGTTTATCTTAAATCAACAAATTGGTGGTCTTGATGTGATCTTGTACGGTGATGAAAAATTAGATGTTTCTGACCTCGTGCTGAAAAAATTAGGTGTTACGCCAAAGCCAGCCGAGACTCCTAAATAAACATTGATTAAAAGACGTAAAAACCCTTCTGAAATATCAGAGGGGTTTTTGCTTTTACGGCGATTCGCTGATTCGACTGATTATCTTGAACTATGATAAAACCTTATAACCTGAATGCTGGCGATAAAATCGGAATTGTTGCAACCGGGAAGAGAGTCCAAGATCAAGATATCGAACACGCAATACAAATTTTTTCCTCCTGGGGATTACTGGTGGTTCTAGGTAAAAACCTTTTCAGCAAAGATCATTCTTACCTGGCTGCTGATGATGATAAGCGGTTAAACGATCTTCAGGAAATGCTGGACAATGTGGAGATCAAAGCCATCGTAGGTGCTCGTGGCGGGTATGGGACAACAAGAATAATTGACCGCCTTGATTTCACTTCTTTCCATAAAAGTCCTAAATGGATCGTTGGGTTTAGTGACGTCACAGCCTTACATCTAAAACTTTTCAAAGCAGGTTATGAAAGTATTCATGGCATTATGCCGATTCTTTTTGCCAGGACGGAGGCTCACGACTCGGTTGAAAGCTTAAAAGCACTTCTTTTTGCAAGTCAATTGCATATTAATGTTGGGCCAGCACCGAAGAACAGAATCGGCAAGGCGACTGGTCAGGTTTTAGGTGGAAACCTTTCTTTGATTGTTGATTCATTGGGTACATCAAGCGACGTAGACTTCGACGACAAAATTCTGATCATTGAAGAAATCGACGAATATCTGTACAAAATTGATCGCATGCTGACGCAGCTTCTCCGATCCAAAAAGCTTAGTAAACTAAAGGGTCTGATTATTGGACATATGACAGAACTTAAGGATACGAATCCAGGATTTGGAGAATCAATGGAAGAAGTAATCTTAGGTAAAGTAAATGAGTTTAGTTATCCTATAGCATTTAACTTTCCTGTTGGCCATGATTTTCCGAATCTCGCCTGGATACAAGGCGCCACAATGACGCTTACGGTAGACGACAATGGAAGTTCTCTAGTTCAAGCTGAATATTCGTAACAAAAGTATCCTAAAGGTAACAGCAGATCAAATGCCAACTAAATTGATTGAGCTGCTACAAACGCAGTGGACCAGGCAGCTTGAAAATTAAAACCACCGGTTTCTCCATCAATATTAAGCACTTCACCGGCAAAATAGACATTTGGCATTATCTTACTCTGCATCGTTTCGATATTGATCTCCTGAAGGTCAACACCTCCGCAGGTGACAAACTCTTCCTTAAAAGTTGTCTTCCCCTTGATGTGAAATGGACATCGAATTAAATTTTCAATCAATTTGTTCAAACTCTTCTGCGCGACCTCTCCCCATATTTTGCCATCCTCTATTTCCGAAAGGTCACATAACCGCTGCCATAAGCGCAGCGGAATTGAATACATCGGGTTGGACACAATTTTCTGTTTCTGTTTTATTTTTTTTTGCTCTGCTAATTCATTTCTGAGAGTTTCCTCCTTTGCTGAGCCCGTCCAATTTAAAAGGACATTAAATTCATAGTTAGTTTCAAAAAGATAATCTGCTGCCCAGGCTGATAGTTTAATAATGGCAGGGCCACTCAACCCCCAATGCGTAATTAAAACCGGACCTCGCTCTACAAATTTTGTACTGGCAATTTTTACTTCGGCATCTTGAACGGATATACCCATCAAATCTTTGAAGTTGTTTTTACTATCATTAAATGTGAAAAGGGAAGGTATTGGTTTAATGATCTTATGCCCTAAATCCTCTAGCCACTTGTAGGCTTGCTTATTAGCACTTCCCCCGATGGCAATCAAAATTTTGTCTGCATAATATTTATCGCCCTGTGACGTGAGAATAGAATATTCTTGATGGGTGCTTTTTTCCACTGCTGAAACAAATTTGCCTGTTGATATCTCAATTTTTAATCTGCCTGCCTCGCGCATAAAGCAGTCAACAACGGTCTGTGAACTGTCTGTGACAGGAAACATTCGTCCATCCGGTTCATTTTTCAGCTTTACCCCTTTTGAGTCAAACCACTGCGCAACATCACTGGCCTGATACGATTTGAAAACTGTTTTAAGCATTTTTTCTCCTCGTGGGT
Source organism: Chryseolinea sp. (assembly GCA_041747735.1). GTDB lineage: Bacteria > Bacteroidota > Bacteroidia > Cytophagales > Cyclobacteriaceae > Chryseolinea. Next base: position 103,346 of record JBGTEP010000052.1, on the reverse strand, counting down.
AATGGTGAGCCAGTGAAAATGGGTTGTAACAATGATGCGTGACATTACACCTGCCTCCCCCGGAGACTTTTACTTTCGTTAATAACTTTGATGTTTTTTCAAGTATCAGAACACGTAAACCCGGGTTCTTTTCGGCTGCATGAATAGCGCCAAAGAAACCTGCTGCCCCACCTCCAATTACTATTAAATCATATTTCATTTGGTACTTTTTTGTCCTCAAACCTAATTCGAAATTAACAATCACCTTGCATCAAATTCATATTTCCTATACATCTTTGCGCGAATGGAATTTGTACAAAAGTACTGGATGTATGCGCTGGGGTTCTTTGCTCAATCTTTGTTTGGCGCCCGACTTGTTATTCAATGGTTCTTTTCAGAGAAACAAGGTAAGGTAGTTTCACCAACTATTTTCTGGCAAATCAGCCTGGTTGCCTCTTTCCTTTTTTTAGTATACGGTGTATTCAGGGATGACATCATCATCATTTTTGGTCAGACGTTATCATATTTCATCTACATTAGAAATCTCCAGTTGAAAGATGAATGGACGAAATTTCATCTCCTCTTACGGGTAGTGTTGTTAAGTCTTCCTTTACTTGCGTTTTGTTGGTTGCTTTTCGGCTCGAAACACAACTTTCAATCGATATTTATACAGACTGATTTATCGCATCCGATTATTATTCTTGGAGCGATCGGGCAGCTAATGCTGAATTTTCGTTTTATTTATCAATGGTACTATTCTGAGAAACACAAAAGCTCTATCCTTCCACTGGGTTTTTGGCTTATCAGTGCCTGCGCCTCAATCTTTATTTTAGTCTACGCTTCATATCGGATCGATCCTGTTCTTTTGGTAGCGCAAGGCTTGGGCATATTCGTTTATGTCCGAAATATTTTCATCCATTTTAATTCCATTAATCGTTCCTAATTATCTTTGCAAAAAAGGGTTGTTCCAGTTATTAGATATTGACGTTCAAACTTTCATTCGGCAACATGAGCTTGATGATGTCAATAAATTAATGCTCCAAAAAAGCCATGTTAAAAATGTGCCTATCCGCGACATTGTTGAACAAATTATTGGTAGAAGAAAGGCTCGGGAAAAACTTTCGACTTTCTATGATTCTAACAACATTGTTTATCCGCCGGGCATAAATCTTGAACAGACTTCCTCTGAACAAACTGCAAAATTTAAAATTTCGGAGCCACTCCACTTAATCTCTGAAAAGCATTCATGCGCAGACCTTACTGGGGGTTTCGGAGTCGATACATTTTTTTTAAGTAAGGTTTTTAAACAGGTCTATACTGTAGAGCCGAACGAGAGCTTAATAAAGATCGCTGAGCATAACCATCGTCAACTTGGAGCTACCGAGATGAGATACTTCAATACAACCGCTCAAGAATTCCTTCAATCATCAGCTCAAAATTTTGATTGTATTTATGTTGATCCTTCCAGAAGAGATCGATTAAACAAGAAGATGTTTTCCTTTTCTGATTGTGAACCTGATTTGACAAGCTTACTGCAACCCATCTTTTCTAAAACCGACTTTCTTTTGGTCAAAGCATCACCACTTCTTGATATCAAACAAGGCCAAAAGGAACTGACTTGTGTTCGTCAAATTTTTGTTGTCTCGGTTAACAATGAATGTAAGGAACTGCTGTTCTTGTGTCAGAAAAACTATACTGACGAACCGTTGATTACCGCCGTTAACCTTTCCAGAGATGGACGCATAGATGCCCTTGCCTTCCGTCAATCTGAAGAGGCAATTACTGAGGCAATTTTTTCTGAACCGCTTACTTATCTTTACGAGCCAAATGCTTCCATATTGAAGGCCGGCGCCTTTAAATTAATCAGCGATCGTTTTGGCATAAAAAAGCTTCACCCCAATACACACTTATACACTTCCGATAAAATTATAAGCGATTTTCCAGGAAGAACCTTTAGGGTTGTCGCAAATGTAAAAGCAGTGCCCAAAGCTTTAAAGGTTTATTTTAAAGATGGCCAAGCTAATGTATCCGTCCGTAATTATCCATTGACGGTTGAAGAACTCAGGCGAAAAACCGGGTTGAAAGATGGCGGGGAAAAATTTCTTTTGGGCTTTTCAGGAGAGAACAAAAAGTTTCTGGTTGTTGCAGAAAAAGTCAGCTAAATATACTTGAGGACTGTTTCAATCTTGACTTCCCCGTTAAAGGCTTTTATGAGTACATTGTTTTCTGTATAAATATAGATTGATGGGGTGGCAATAGGACCATAGTTCTTCAATACACTTTCAGTCGAAGTTCTGGCAAAAGTGATATTTGGTTGGTCTGACAAACCGTAGGTGTTCGCAAAGTTCTTTGCTTCCTCTAAAGTCTGTGAAGTAATAAAATACAGGTTTGTGTTTTTAAATGCTTCAAGATTTTCTTGTATTTCCACGGCCTCACGTTGACAATGATCGCAATCGGGTTGAAAAAAAATCAAAACTTTTTTCCCTTCAAGTTCCTTTACATTTATTTCAGACCCTTCAAGAGAAACTATAGTCATTTGGGGAAGATCATTTACTAACGCTTGTATTTGTTCTGGCTCTTTTTCCGAACGGGGTGTGGAACATTGGACAAAAATTCCCAGTAAAACACCAAAGACTACTTTGAAAATTCCTCTATTCATTTGAAAAAAAATATCAATCCAAAATACACTGTATAGCACAATAAAAAAATGCTTCCATAAACTTTAATTACTCTTCTCCGGTTCTTTGTCCCTTCCCACCATAAAGTTACCCCTGGTTTATACATTCCTATCAACAAGAGTAATGAACAAATGCAACCAGTTACGAATATTAGTTCAATAAAATTCATTTCTAAAATTAATGAATTTTATTGTGCCGCTTTGGTTAGAAAGAGAGGACAGCACTATCTTTGCACCCTTTGCTTTCCTAACGAAGCAAGTAACAGACCGCGAAATTGAGGGCGAATGACTTTCTGGGGATATATAAAGCAGATGGTTTTATTAAAACCGTAGCTGCAGCCATAAAAGCGCCATCACGTAACAAAGTTCGCTTAAAAGGTCTTGTAGGAAGTGTTGATGCCGTTGTCCTTTCCGCCGTATTTAAACTTCATCCGCGCGATTATGTTGTCATTCTACATGACAGGGAAGAAGCATCTTATTTCCAAAATGATATTCAAAATTTATTGGGCCATGAAATTCTCATGTTTCCCATGTCTTATAAGCGTGCTTACGAGTTTGATGAAACAGAGAATGCAAACATCTTAATGCGTGCCGAAGTCTTAAACAAGCTTTCGAATAAAACATCCCGAGAAATAATTGTCACCTATCCTGAAGCGCTGAGTGAAAAGGTAATTAACCAACGCTCTCTTGCATCTAACACATTTACGATCGCGTTGGGCGAAAAACTTGACGTTTCTTTTTTAGAAGAGTTCCTGCGCAATTACGACTTTGAAAAAACTGATTTTGTTTACGAAGCAGGGCAGTTTGCCGTGCGGGGAGGTATTATTGATATTTTTTCCTTTGCTTACGAATTGCCTTATCGGATTGAACTTTTTGGTAACGAGGTAGACAGCATCAGGACCTTCGATCCTGGGTCACAGCTTTCTGTAAATTCCTTGGAAAAGGTGAACATTATTCCAAATGTTCAATCCAAACTGATGCATGAAGAACGACAATCCTTTCTGGATTTCATTTCCCCCGATACGTGTTTGTGGATAAAAGATGTCCAGCTAACCCACGATATCATTCAAAAAAGCTTCGAGAAAATCGAAGGCTCTTTTGATAAAATTCTAAAAGCTAGTGGTGCCCAGATTGTCACAAGCCCTGACAAATTATTTGATGACGGGGGTGCTTTCTTTCAGAAATACAAAATCTTTAGCTGTGTTGAATTCGGCAATCGTTTTTTTGGCGAGGCAGATAAGGTTTTTGATTTTCTAACCTCTCCGCAGCCATCATTCAACAAAAACTTTGAATTGTTGTCTGAGGATCTGTATGAGCATCAAATGCAGGGCTTCGGCAACTTTATTGCCGCCGATGTCCCAAAACAAACTGAAAGGCTCAAAGGAATCTTTGAAGAGATTAATGCCCAACTTGAATTTCAACCGCTGGACTTTGCGCTACGTCAGGGATTTGTAGACACGGGCACTAAACTGGTCTGTTACACAGACCACCAGATTTTTGAACGGTTCCACCGCTATCGCGCAAAAGAAAAGTTTACCAATTCCAAAGCACTTACTTTACGAGAACTTCAAACACTTCAACCAGGAGACTTTGTTACCCATATTGATCATGGCATCGCCAAATTTGCGGGGTTAGAAAAGAAAGAAGTAAATGGTCATGAGCAGGAGGCTATTCGGCTGGTTTATAAGGATGATGATTTACTGTATGTAAGCATCCACTCCCTACACAAAATATCCAAATATTCTGGCAGAGATGGAGCGGCTCCGATAATTAATAAACTAGGTAGCCAGGAATGGGAAAATAAAAAGTCAAAGGCGAAGAAGAGAGTAAAAGACATAGCCAAGGAGTTGATATCCCTTTACGCCAAACGAAAATCTGCTCCCGGCCACGCATTCCTTCCTGATAGCTTCCTTCAAGCAGAGTTAGAATCCTCTTTTATGTATGAGGATACGTTTGACCAGGCAAAGGCCACTGAAGATGTTAAACGCGACATGCAACTACCTCATCCAATGGACAGGCTCGTTTGTGGAGACGTTGGCTTTGGAAAAACTGAAGTAGCCATACGAGCCGCGTTTAAAGCCGCTACCGAAGGCAAGCAGGTGGCTGTTTTAGTTCCGACAACAATTTTAGCCATGCAGCATTTCCGAACTTTTAGTGAACGGCTCTCCGCGTTTCCTGTCAAGATCGATTATGTTTCCCGTTTTAAGTCTGAAAAGGAAATCAAACAAATCTTAAACGAAGTTAAGGATGGCACAATCCAGATACTGATCGGGACCCACCGAGTTGTCAGTAAAGACATACAATTCAAAGAACTTGGCCTTCTGATCATTGATGAAGAACAAAAATTTGGTGTAAAAGTAAAGGACAGGTTAAAAGAATTAAAAGTAAGTGTTGATGTGCTAACGCTAACAGCAACGCCTATTCCGAGAACATTACACTTCTCCCTTATGGGTGCTCGCGACCTAAGCATAATTTCGACACCTCCTCCCAATCGTCAGCCCGTAACCACCGAGTTGCATACCTTTAGTGAACCTCTTATTCGAGATGCGATTAGCAATGAGTTGAGGCGAGGAGGGCAGGTCTTCTTTGTTCATAATCGCGTCAGTGACATTGAGACCGTGGCAAACACTATCTACAAACTTGTGCCCGACTGTAGAATTGGTATTGCGCACGGACAAATGGATGGAGACAAGCTGGAGAAAGCAATGATGAAATTCATTGATGGAGAATATGATGTTTTAGTGTCTACTAATATTATTGAATCTGGTCTTGATATTCCGAATGCGAACACAATAATGATCAACCATGCGCATATGTTTGGATTATCTGATCTGCACCAAATGCGCGGACGCGTCGGACGATCTAACAAAAAAGCCTTTTGCTACTTGCTGACACCTCCAACTTCTTTGTTGACGTCTGACTCGCGTAAGCGACTTGCTGCACTTGAAGAATTTTCGGATCTGGGAGACGGTTTCAAGGTAGCGATGCGCGACCTCGACATTCGTGGTGCCGGTAATTTGCTGGGTGGGGAGCAAAGTGGATTTATCACAGATCTGGGATTCGATACCTACCACAAAATATTGGATGATGCTATTCAGGAATTAAAAGCCACCGACTTTAAAGATTTGTTTTCCATAGAACTGGCCGAGAAAGCCAAACTTATCGTTCAGGATTGTGTAATAGAAACTGATCTGGAAATTCTTATACCGGACTCATACGTTAATAATATCAGTGAGCGTTTGCAATTATATTCGCGGCTGGATAACATTAAAGACGAATTACAGCTAAAAGGATTTGTCGATGAAGTCATTGATCGTTTTGGACCATTGCCCTCGCCAACCTCCGAACTTGTAAGCACAGTTCGACTTCGATGGTTGGGAGAAAGACTTGGTTTTGAAAAACTAAGTTTGAAGAGTGGTAAAATGAGGGCTTTTTTCGTAAGCAACAACGATCAGTATTTCAGTTCCGATATCTTCGGTCAAATCTTAAAGTTTGTACAAACTCACTCACGCCAGTACAAATTAAAAGATAGTGCGGGAAAGGCAATGCTGGTAATCGATGGGATAAAAAGCGTAGATTCGGCTATTGAACTTTTAAGCCAGATGTCTGTTCAGACTGCCATCAAATCAGATAGTGAGATTTTATCAAGGTAAGGATCCAACCCAATTGCTTTTTCGAAAGCGTTTATCATAAGGACTTTTTGATATTTCGGGGAATAGAAAACTTCTATGAAAAAACCTTCCGTGAAATACAAAAACACTTTACAATCTGCCAGTGTACGCTGCGCGAGATAATTTCCGTAAAATGTAATTACATCACATTTCTTTTCGAAGGGCATTACTCTGAAATCTTGGAGGTTTAACATAGCAGGTTTTTTTTTGGAAGGGGTATTCAAAATTCCATGCCATGTCATTAATCGTTCAAAAATGTTGGTTGAGCCGCAGTTTTGATTGTTGTTCCTCCCAAAAAGAGAAGGTTGATTCCCAAAACAATAACAGCTTTAGTTAACCGTTCATAAGTTGCAGGTTTCTATTCATTTACAGATTCATGAATAAACTTACAGCGACTTGGAAAACATTGGATTATCCATTTAATTAGCATTTGTTTTAAACTGAAAATTAAAATGAAGTATTCTTTCAGGGTTCTTTTGTATGTCATCGGCGGATCAGTAGCCCTGTCTGCCTGTTCGCTCTTCGGTGGAAAAGGTAGAAAGCCAACAGCCTCAAATCCAGGTCAACTAAGTACAGCGACAGGGTTGGCTTACAACGATGAAGACCAGGGTGGTTTTATGGTTAACCCCTACGAAGGTCAACCGGATGCACCTAACATGGTATTCATTGAAGGTGGAAGGGCCGTAATGGGTTCCTTTGAAGAAGATGTCATGTCATACCGTGACAACGTTGAACGTACTGTTTCTGTCGCCTCTTTCTACATGGACGAAACAGAAGTTGCAAATGTTCATTGGTTGGAATATATGCATTACCTGGCTAAGGACTCATCTCAAGAAGCGTATCAAGCTGCATTACCCGATACTACTGTGTGGGTGGGGAAACTTGCCTTTAACGATCCTTATGTTGATCATTATTTAAGATATCCTGGTTTTCGTTTTTTCCCTGTTGTAGGGATTACCTGGAGTCAGGCTAGCAAGTTCGCCGTATGGAGAACCCGGGCGGTAAACATCAAGTTAGCCGAAAATGCAGGCGAAGAATATGCTGAAAGCGATGGCAGAATTCCTTTGGAATCTGGTATTGTCGTTCCTGCTTACAGACTTCCAACAGAAGCGGAATGGGAATATGCTGCACAGGCCCTTATTGGAACTCAGTGGCTTGAAGAATTACAAACACACCAACGTATCTATCCATGGGATGGCCACGCTGTACGGAATCCTTACGGAAAACAAATGGGCTTTATGCTTGCAAACTTTAAGCGTGGTCGTGGTGATTATGCAGGTATCGCCGGACGTTTGAACGACGGTGCGTTGATTACGTCATACATTTATGAGTATCCTCCTAATGACTATGGTTTATATAACATGGCTGGAAATGTGAGCGAATGGGTTCAAGACATTTATCGCCCTATGTCGTTCCAGGATTTTGATGATCTTAATCCGATTCGTAGAGATGGCTTCTTAGATCCTGCTTCTGGAATGAATTCTGGTTATAACAGTGACTTCGAAAAAAACCCTGAAGCCTTCACTTCTTTAATCACCGATCGTGCCCGTGTTTATAAAGGCGGTTCGTGGAAAGATGTTGCCTACTGGATGTCTCCTGGAACCAGAAGATATCTCGATCAGGATTCTGCGACTGCAACAATCGGTTTCAGGTGCGCGATGATTAGAGCCGGATCCAATTATTAGACAAATAATTCTTATCCCTTATAAAAGCCCCTTCAATGGGGCTTTTTTTATGCTTCGGCAATACAGGCGATACTTAATTCTGCGCATCCTGAAGACAGGAGAATTTCGGCACAAGCCTCAAGTGTAGCACCAGTGGTTATGACGTCATCAACCAATAAAATTTTTCTTCCTTTGATTTCGGAAGGCTTCACAATTTTAAATGTCCCCTTTATGTTTTCCCACCGGCTTAGTTTAGTCTTTCGTGTTTGCGTTTCCGTGTTTGTTTCCCGGAGTAGCAACTCATCTGAAAAGGGTACGCGTAGTATTTCGGAAAGGCCTTCTGCAAACTTGGCACTTTGGTTATAGCCCCTCTTCCTTTTTCGCGATTGATGCAACGGAATAGGGATAATGATTTCGAAGGCTTCAATCAGGTTAACGTCGATAAGCTGTTCGCCATAGAACAGCCCCAACATTCTTCCTATTTCAGGTTGATTTTTGTATTTCAGTTCATGTAATAGATGTTGAACTCTTCCACTTTTACTGAATTTGAAAATCGACATCGCATACTTCAATGGAATTCGGTATGAGAGCCTTCTATACAGAGCATTGGACAAATCCTTATGGTATCCGGTCTGAGGCATTTCAAGCATGCATGTGGTGCAAATTATGGGTTCGCCCTTTACCAATGTGTCGCTGCATCCAACACAAAGTCGCGGAAAAAATAATGACACAAAATCGTGAAGAATTTCTAGCGTCTTTGTTTTCATCTTTTAGGAATATATTTGCGCATAACGGTGTTCTAATTTAATTCAAATTGTTCGAAACCATGGGATTGGTAGCAGACTTTAATAAATACAGAAGCAAGATGAACGAAAAAATTCTGGCTTCGGATAGCTTAATCATAAAACGAATATTCAATCTGGACACTAATGCATATGCAGAGGGCCATCTAGATGTTAAATCCAAAGAGTTAATTGGCCTTACGTGCTCGCTTGTTTTGAGGTGTGATGACTGTGTAAAGTACCATCTTGGTAAATGCCGGGAGGTTGGCTTTTCTGCCGCTGAAATACAGGAAGCAATGGGAATTGCAACGCTTATTGGAGGAACGATAATTGTACCTCACCTAAGAAGGGCATTTGAATACTGGGAAGAACTACAACATGTATAAGCGCGATCTGGATCTTGAGAGAACCTGGGGATCACTTCTTTCGAGTCTGGAGTCGATCATTAACAAGAAACCCAAGGACCTCAACACAGTTCTGTTTCTGATTGGCGTACAGGAATTAGGCAAAGGAAACAGAGTCTTTAGTAAAGAAGAAAAACAGGACCTTATGCATATCGGGATTTGTAAAGTCTTAAGTCTTTCAGGCTATTATGAACTCGAAGGCCTAGACAAGGATGGCTGGCCTCATTGGCGACTTGTAAAAAAACTTCCGCACTTTGATTTATTGGAGCAGGAAAAGCTCTTAAAAATGCATGTAATTGAATATTTTGAAAAAGAGTTTAACTGGACTGACCCAAAGCCTCAAAATATTAACTAGCGGTTTAAGGTCCTCGTCAAGGCAATTTTGTCAATAGTTATTAAGCCACTATATTAGGAGTATTCAACTTTATCTTAGGTTGTTGCGTTTTGATATGTAAAGCTATTAGATATGGGAGCAGGAGTGGAGCGCATTCATAAGAAGATACAATCCTTCAAGAAGAAGTATTACCTCGACATCTTTGTTCGTGGAACTCTTCTTTCGCTATCAATTCTCATTTCGTATTTTCTTGTAGCGGCACTCCTGGAGTATGTTTTATGGTTAAGCCCATGGGCAAGACTTATAATTTTCTTCTTTTTTTTTGCAATCGCTCTGTTCTGCCTTTACAGGTTTTTGAAGGAACCCATAAAATGGTGGCTTGCGAAACAAGGATTGACCGAAGAACAAAGTGCCAAGGTCATCGGAGACTATATTCCAACAGTAAAAGACCGACTATTAAATCTGATCCAGTTATCTTCCAGAAATGACTCCGCTTTAGCCTATGCGAGCATAGAGCAAAAATCAAGGGAGTTCGACTCAATCGCGTTCGATGGCTTCATCGATATTGGCCAGAACAAAAGATACCTGAAATATCTTCTTGTCCCGATAGGAATTATCTTCGCTATTCTGATCCTCAATCAAAGTGTGATTACTCAAAGTGCAAACCGATTAGTTCATTTCAACAAGCGGTTTTCACCGGAAGCTCCTTTCAAATTTAGTGTTGAAAACGCATCGCTTACGGCCTATCGAAACGAAAGCCACTCCGTCGTTATTCATCTGGAGGGAAGTGCTTTACCCGATAATGCTTATATCCAGACCGGGGAGCAGCGTTTGAAGTTAGATCAGGTCGTTCCCGGTGAATTTTCCTATAGGTTTGAAAACATTCAAGAGGGTTTCAATTTTCAAATTGAAGCTGCCGGTTTCTTTTCCGACGACTTTAGGGTTAAACTGGTCAACCGACCAGAGTTGGCAAGATTCCGAGTGGAGCTCGACTACCCGGGATACTTGCAACGAAAGAGCGAAGCTCTTGTTAACGCAGGTAACCTGGATGTGCCTGAAGGAACGCAGGTAAAATGGGTGCTATCCACGTCAGATGCGGAAACAGCTACCATTTCTTTTCTTTCTGAAAAAGAGGCTTTTGATTTTGAAAGTGTTGAAAATCAGTTGTTTAGCTATAAGAAAAGGTTTGTAAATCCTGACAATTATGAAATTCAGCTTGTAAATGATAAAAGTAAAAACAAGGACAAAATTGCATACCGGGTCAACGTCATTAAAGACGAATTTCCAAAGATCGAATTAAACCAATTCAAAGACTCTGTTCTGTATCAGATGGTTGTGTTGAGTGGTGTGTTGAGCGATGATTATGGAATACGTAAATTAGGTTTGCACGTAAATATCAGGGATGAAAATCAGAAAGAGATTCTTTCGAAACATCTACCAATTCCTATTGCTCGCGACCAGACACACCAAAGCTTCTTTCATCCTTGGTATCTTGATTCCCTGAAGCTGAGCCCCGGTGACTATTTAGAATACTATCTGGAAGTCTGGGATAATGATGGTGTGAATGGGAATAAATCTACCAAGACACCGAGGTATACTTTTTTTATTCCTACGAAAGATAACCTGCAGGAAGAAATCAAAACATCCCAAACAAATACAAAACAAAAGATCGATCAGAGTGTAGGAAAAGCGAATAAACTACAAGAACAGATTGATCAGGCAAATCAGAAATTAAAGGGAAAGCAAAGTCTTGATTGGCAAGACAAAAAGCTGCTTGAAGATATAATGGAGCAGAAACGGGTATTGGATCAATCGGTCGAAGAATTAAAACAACAGAACAAACTCCTGGAACAAAAAAAGGATGCGTTCACCGAGCAGGACGAGCGAATTCGTGAAAAAGCTGAGCAGATACAAAAGCTCATGGAGGAGTTATTAGACGAAGAAACGAGAAAGCTTTTTGAGGAGCTTCAGAAACTGTTAAAGCAAAATAGCGATATCTCGCAAATCCAGAAAATTCTAGATAAACTGAATCAAAACACGAATAATCTTGAGAAAGAGCTGGAAAGAACCCTTGAGCTGTTTAAGCAACTGCAGTATGAGTTTAAACTAGATCAGGCTATTCAGGATATAAAGCAACAGGTTGAAGATCAAAAGTCGTTGGTAGAAAAAACGGAATCGTTAGAAAAATCCAATCAGAATAAAGAAGGAGACGATAAGGGTAAGCAGGATAAAGAAAGTAAGAATACTGATACCGCTGACGATAAAGCACAAAGTGATGAAAGTCAACAACTTGCAGAAGAACAGGAGAAACTTCAAGAAGAATTTCAAAAGACTTCAGAAAGCATTGAAGAACTGAAAGAGTTGGGCGAAGAGCTTCAAAACAATGATAACCTTCCTTCTGAAGAAGACTCCGATGAGGTGCAGAAAGAGCAAGAAGAAAGCAAAGACCAATTGAAACAAAACAATCCGTCTAAATCGAAAAGCTCTCAGCAGAAGGCACTTCAGAAGATGCAGAAGATGCAACAACAGATGGAAAGCGCAGAAAGCTCGATGTCCATGGAAATCGATATGGAGAACCTGGAAACACTTCGCCAAATCATCCATGGTCTGGTAAAGCTTTCATTTGAAGAAGAAAGCCTGATGAAAAGCTTTAATGAATTGAGTCAAAACGACCCGGCATTCAATAGTATTGCACAGCGCCAACTTAAACTAAAAGATGATGCCGCAGTCTTGGAGGATAGTCTTTTAGCACTCGGGAAACGAGATCCATTTATGGGTTCGATTGTTACGCGGGAAGTTGGAGAACTGAAAGAGCACATTGAAAAGGTAATCGAAGCAAACCGGGAGAGGCGCCGGCCACAGGCTTCTAACGAAATGCAGCTAACGATGACCTCAATTAACAACCTGGCTTTGATGCTTGATGATCATTTTGATATGATGATGGAGATGATGGCAAATGCTCAACCTTCAAAAGGAAAATCCAAGAAAAAGGGGCAAAAGCCAAGTTTAAGTCAAATGCAACAACAACTTAATCAACGGATTCAGGAGTTAAAAGGAAGTGGCAAGTCTGGGCGAGAATTATCAGAAGAGCTCGCTCAGATGGCAGCTGAGCAGGAGAGAATCCGAAAGGCACTTCAGGAGATGGAGCAAAAAATGGAAAATGGTAAAATGCCTGGAGGTGATCTTCCATCAAAAATGGAACAGACTGAAATGGACCTGGTAAATAAACAACTCTCAGATCAGCTTATAAAAAGGCAGGAAGAAATCGTAACTCGTTTGTTAGAAGCTGAAAAATCAGCGCGGGAACAGGATATGGATGACGAACGAAAAGGTGAATCAGCGAAAGATTATGAGAAAGAAATTCCGGCGGCTTTTGAAGAATATTTGCGCCTAAAAGAAAAAGAAGTAGAATTGCTAAAAACCGTTCCTCCTAAGCTCTACCCGTATTATAAGAAAGAGGTTAACGAGTATTTTAGGAGAGTGGGAGAAAAGTAAGAACCATCAAACGAGATATAAACAGAGCATGAATACCATTAGCATCCAGGTTCCCTCCATTTCGGAAAACATTCGAATGATCGAAAGCTTTATCGATAATGCAAAAGAACGTTTCCATTTGGATGATGACATGTATGGCAACATTATGATCGCCGTCACTGAAGCAGTTAATAATGCGATTAAGCACGGTAATGCGAATGACAAGACAAAGAATGTTCTTCTTAGCCTGTTCCTGGATGAAAGTATGTTACGATTCATAATCAAGGATGAAGGATCTGGATTCAACCACGATAACTTGCCCGACCCTACTTCACCAGAAAACCTCGAAAAATTAGGAGGTAGAGGGATCTTCCTGATGAAGGCCCTTTCGGATGAGGTAGATTTTAAAGACAATGGCCGCGTCGTCGAATTGAGCTTTTATATGAATTCCTGATGCCCTCTATTCGTTTTTTCGAGGAAGACGTCAAATACAAGCTCCTTCACCCAAGGAAAACAAGCAATTGGTTGAAAAAAGCAATCTTGGCAGAAAAAGGGCATCTGGGTGAACTCAACTTCATTTTCTGTTCAGACACGTATTTAAGAGAGATTAATATCCATTATCTCAATCACCCCACCTTTACAGACATTATCACCTTTGATAATAGTGATGACCCCGGATCTATTCAAGGAGATATCTATGTAAGCATTGAGCGAGTAAAAGAGAATGCTCTAAAGTTTGAAGAAGAGTTCCAAACAGAATTACATCGAGTGCTCGTTCATGGTGTCTTGCACCTACTTGGCTATTCGGACAAAGGAAAGGGAAAAAGAAGTGTAATGAAGAAAAAAGAAGATGCTTACCTATCTTTACGCCTGTAGTTCCACGTGGAACAAATGCTAAGCGGTGTGTTCTGACAAGGCGGCGTTTCACGTGAAACAAATTGTGGAAATGTTGAAGGATTTTGTGGGTAAGTTTTGTTTCCCGTGAAACCTACTTTAATTAACGGCACCTATGTTTAAAAAGTACGATGTAATTGTGATTGGAGCTGGACACGCCGGATGCGAGGCAACGGCGGCAGCTGCAAAGATGGGCTCCAGTGTGCTACTTATCACAATGAACATGAATACAATCGCCCAAATGTCATGCAATCCTGCAATGGGCGGTGTCGCTAAAGGTCAAATTGTTAGAGAAATCGATGCGCTGGGCGGCATGTCCGGCATCATCTCAGACAAGTCAATGATCCAGTTTCGAATGCTGAACCGGTCAAAAGGGCCTGCAATGTGGAGCCCACGGACTCAGAATGATAGAATGAAATTTTCCGAGGAGTGGCGACTGGCTCTTGAGGGGACTCAAAATATCGACTTTTGGCAGGAGATGGTCTCCGAATTAGTCATCCGCGACAAAAAGGTGATTGGTGTAAAAACCAACCTTGGAATAGAAATATTGGCCAAGGCGGTCATTCTCACTAATGGTACCTTTCTAAACGGTAAAATACATATTGGAGAAAAAACATTCGGCGGCGGACGTGCCGCTGAAAAATCTTCCACTGGCTTAACCGAACAACTAGTAAACATCGGTTTTGAATCGGGCCGAATGAAAACCGGAACACCACCACGCGTGGATGGAAGAAGTCTCGACTATAAGAAAATGGAAGAACAACTAGGGGACGATAACCCTGGCAAGTTTTCTTATACAGACACGAGCCCCTTAACAAAACAAGTCAGTTGTTGGATAACCTACACAAACGAAGCCGTCCATCATGAATTGAAGAAGGGGTTCGCCAAATCCCCAATGTTCCAAGGAAGAATCAAAGGAATAGGACCCAGATACTGCCCATCAGTCGAAGATAAGATTAATAGATTTGCTGAAAGGGAACGCCACCAGATCTTTGTCGAACCGGAAGGCTGGCAAACAGTAGAAATCTATGTTAACGGATTTTCAACTTCATTACCCGAGGACGTTCAATATCGTGCACTCACGAAAATACCTGGTTTCGAAAATGTCAAAATGTTTCGGCCCGGCTACGCTATTGAATACGATTATTTCCCTCCTACCCAATTACGACTCACGCTAGAGACTCAACATATTGAAAACCTATTTTTCGCTGGACAAATAAATGGTACAACCGGATACGAAGAAGCGGCTTGCCAGGGCCTAATGGCCGGTATAAATGCACACCAAAAAGTACACGAGAAAGAACCCTTAATTCTGAAAAGATCAGACGCATACATTGGTGTGTTAATAGATGACCTCGTAAGTAAAGGGACCCAAGAACCTTATAGAATGTTTACTTCCCGTGCTGAATATAGAATTCTACTACGTCAGGATAATGCAGATTTAAGACTAACCGAGATTGGATACCAAATTGGCCTTGCATCTCCGGAACGTTATCAAAAAGTATTGTCTAAAAAGACCGCAATACTTCAACTTACTAACGAAGTCAATAAAATTAAACTTGACCCAGAAAAAGTGAATCATGGCCTCGCACTATTGAATACCTCAACTTTAAAGGAAAAGATAGCAATCAGCCACATCCTTAAACGACCTCAAATAAATATTGAGCATCTAAAAGCGATGGATAAGGATATTAAAAATGTATTTGAAAGTTTTGAGCAAGAAGTTCAGGAACAAATTGAAATAAATATAAAATACGACAGCTACATAGAACGCGAAAAAGCCCTCGTTGAAAAGTTAGGAAACCTTGAACACTACAAAATACGCGAAGACTTTAATTACGACAACGTGAAAGCCCTTTCCTTGGAATCTAGAGAAAAGTTAAAAAAAGTTAAGCCGGAAACAGTAGGCCAGGCTGCACGAATCAGCGGCGTTTCACCTGCAGATGTATCTGTTCTGACAATATACATGGGAAAATGATCCAGACCCAATGTCCAATATGCCTCAATGAAGACTTCGAACCGTTTCTAACCTGCCGGGATTATACGGCTACGGGCGAATCGTTTGAAATCGTGAACTGTAAAACTTGCCATTTCAAAATAACATATCCGGCACCGTTAAAAGAAAACATTGCAAAATACTATCAATCAACTAGTTACATATCCCATTCGAATACCGCAACTTCACTAACCGACAAGATCTACCTAGTTGCAAGGAACCACACTTTGAAGTGGAAAAATCAAATAATTTCCGAGTATCACCCCACCAGAGGTAAACTTCTCGATTTCGGCTGTGGAACTGGTCAATTTGTAAGCTTTTGTCACAAAGAAGGGTGGGAAATTAACGGCATTGAACCTTCCGAAGACGCAAAAAAAGCAATTCTTCCAAACTTACAATCAAGGATACATACCAATCTTAGCACACTGTCAGAAAAAAAATTCGATGTAATAACACTGTGGCATGTCTTAGAACACGTCCACGAATTAAATACCACTTTCAAAGACTTGAAGGATAAACTCGCCAAAACTGGCACCATGTTTATTGCAGTACCAAATCCAGAAAGCTGGGACGCCAAAAAGTATTCCGCATTCTGGGCGGCTTATGATGTACCGAGACATCTTTGGCATTTTTCTCAAAAAAACATAACCGACTTGACCCATAACCACGGTATGCATATTTCAAAAACGATTCCTATGAAGCTCGACGCCTTCTATGTAAGCATGCTAAGTGAACGATATCAAAACAACAACGCTGAATCCCTAACTGGAAAATTAAGAGCAATAACAAATGGCATCAAGTCAAACTCTTACGCAAGAAGAAATAAGGGATACTCAAGTTTAATATATGTGATAAAAAAATGACCCTATTTAAGAATCTACCAATATGTTGTTTGTTTTTCTTGTCCTGCGCACGTGTTACATCTCCAACCGGCGGACCAAAAGACAGTATCCCGCCAATAGTAATCAAGACGTACCCCGCTACACAACAAACGAATTTCAAAGAAAAAAGGATAGAACTAACATTTAATGAACTAGTCATCCTAAATAATCCAAAAGAGCAAATCATAATCACACCATCCATCGGAAAAGATTTTGAAGTAACTGCAAAAAAAAACAAAGTTACCTTAACGCTCGAAAATGACTTGGAAGATAATACTACTTACACCGTGAATCTACGGGAATCAATCCAGGACATTACAGAAAAAAACGCCGCCAAAAACCTAAAGCTCGCATTCAGCACTGGTGACTACATAGACTCACTTACAATCGAGGGTAGAGTCTTTGACCTCTTGAAATCCACCGACTTTGAAGACGCCACGGTCGCAATTTATTCCAGCGATACTTTCAACATATTCCAACATAAGCCCTCCTACATCACGAAAACCGATAAAAAAGGGATTTTCAAAATAGAAAACCTTAAGCCAGGAATCTACTATGCATACGCATTCAACGACAAAAACAAAAACCTCATACCCGATAGCAAAACAGAACACTTCGGCTTCATCTCGCAGCCAATTGCACTAACGACCAACAACTCCGGGACTCAAATACCGCTCATCGGTTTAGACACCAGGCCTCTTAAATTAACTAGCGCGCGACCAACGAATACATACTTCTTAATCAAAACCTCCAAAGGGTTAAAAACATACACTTTGACAACTAAAGAAAATGTTGAACTTTATTCAGCGTTCAATGAAGATCAATCCGGTATCAACGTCTACAATACACTACAAGGCCAGGACAGCATCCAAATAAAATTTAAGGCGACCGACAGCATTCAGAACTCAATTGACACAACCATGTATTTAAAATTCGCGCAACGCCTAGCAACTCCGGAACAATTTACAAGCACACCTAAGAACTTGGCACTAATAGGGCCCAAGACACTCCTAAAGGGTCAAATTTCATTCAATAAACCTCTTCAGTTCATCAATTTCGACAGCATATACTACCAATTCGATTCAACAAGGATAATTCCTATAAAACCAGAAGACGTTCAATACGATACACTTCATAACACACTTGCCTTTGAAAAGTCATTCGACAAATCTTTTTTAACGAAACCGAAGCCAATTATCTCCCCGGATAGTGTCAAACCGATAACACAATCGACTGATAATCCAAAAAGTAAAACAATACCTAACAAACCAATTGAAAACGAGTTGATCATAGCCAGTGGAAGCTTTATCAGTGTTGAGGCCGACACAAGTAAAAGATTAACACAAAACATGTTACCTACAACCCTTGAGAATACCGGTGTCATCATCGTTCACGTTGTCACCAAAGAACCGAGTTTCATAGTTGAACTACTCTCCCGAGATAATAAAGTTATCGTATCATCGAAAAACACGTTGAAAACGACATTCGAAGACCTACAACCCGGAACATACCAAATAAGACTTATTATAGATAGAGACAACGATGGCGTTTGGAGCAACGGTAATTTTTTTAAAAAACAAGAACCAGATCCCGTTTTTTTCTACAGAAACGAAAAGAAGGAACTGATTGTTAACCTAAAGGCAAATTGGGAACTCGGTCCACTGTTGATAACCTACTAACAACATGTGCATACCTAACGAATACTACGAACCACGGAGAGTAAAACTCAAGAAATAGAAAATCCTAAACCTGCATGTAGACAAGTAACACTCTATACACAAATGAAACAAACAGACATACGCACAATCAATTTAGACACATCTCCAAGAAATGTTAACAAAAGCACTAACCAATTAAAAAAGACATTGTTACAACATAAAGAATTATACATATATTCAACATCCCTCTAGAAACAGAATCTATTAACATTTGAACATGACTAATAGTAATAATAAAAATATATATTATATAAGAATAATAATTAAACACCACTTGGGCATAAGTCTTCTCATGCTCATTACTTCTTTGTCATTCGCCCAGCCCCAAGAACAACTCCAATTAGCAAATGAATACTTGTTAAAGGGCGATAAAAAAAAAGCCGTTGAACTTTATCGTGATCTATCAAAAAGTGACCAAAATACTTCGTTCATTTACAACAACTACCTAAATCTATTAATGGATTTGGGTCTGTATGATGAGGCTCAAAATTTTATAAAAAGAAACACAAAGCGAGATCCACAAAATCTCCAATACCGAATGGATCTTGGGCTTACGTTTATGCGTTCTGGAGATCAAAACAGAGCTGACAAAATATTTAAAGATCTCATAATCGAAAACAAAAGTAATGTGCAACGTGTAAGGGTAATGTCCGAATATTTTATGTCCCGCTCTCTAACCGACTACGGGATACTCGTACTTACTATTGGTCGCCAAGCTATGGCTAATCCATATTTATTTTGTCTTGAGTTAGCCATGCTGCATCGACTAAAAGGCAACCAGGATGAAATGGTTCAGGAGTACTTAAGTTATGTTACACAGAGTTCCGCTAATATTCAATATGTAAAAAATGTATTGCAGGCTTTGCTTACGAAACCTGAAGAATTGGAAAGCCTGGAAAAACTTTTATACGACAGAGTGCAACAGTTTCCAGACGTTGAAGTTTATGCAGATTTATTGATCTGGGTTACAATGCAACAAAAAAACTTTTTTGCTTCTTTCATCCAGGCTCGTGCGTACGACAAGCGCTATAAACGAGAGGGCGAAAAAAGCATGGAAGTAGCAAAGGTTGCTCTGGACAATGAAGACTATGATACAGCTTTAAAAATATACCGCTATTTGATAAGAGAGTATCCCACCTCACAGAATTACTTGCTTGCCCGATTAGGTATGATTAGCACCAGGGAGGAACGGGTGAAAAAAACGTTTCCTGTAAAAACGGATTCGGTAAGAACTCTTATAGCCGATTACAACAATTTTATAAATCAATATCCGAATAACTCTAATGCATTTGAAGCTTCTAAAAAACAGGCTCTTTTATTCGCGAGTTATTTAGATCAAAAGGATTCTGCCATTAACATCTTAAACAAGCTACTGGTAAATCCAAAGGCCTCGCAATATTTAAAAGCAAAAGTTAAGCTTGATTTGGGTGATATTTATATGTTAAAAGGAGAGCCCTGGGAGTCTTCATTGCTTTACTCTCAAGTAGAGAAAACACAAAAGGAGAGCGTGGTTGGGTATGAAGCAAAGTTAAAAAATGCAAAGCTTTCGTATTACAAGGGGGATTTCCGACTTGCACAGGAACATCTTGACATTTTAAAACAGGCTACCACCCGTGAAATAGCGAATGATGCCCTAGAGCTTAGCATGCGTATAAAAGAAAATATTGCTTTTGACTCTGTGGGAGAAGCGCTTATGGCATATGCATCGATAGAATTATTGTTATATCAAAACAAAATTGATTCTGCTCTGGACAAAATTGATAAATTGAAGCAAGGAATTTCCAATACTGGAACTGCGATTTCAAATCAAACCATACTTGATGATGTGTACTGGCTTGAAGCTAACCTAAGAATGCAACTTGGCGAATTTGAAAAGGCGATCTCCTTACTACAACAGATAACTGATGAATATGGGAATGATATTTTATCAGATGACGCATATTTTTTGCAAGGCGAAATTCAGGAACGGCATATCAGGAACAAGGATAAGGCTATGGAAATTTACCGGGATTTCTTGTCAAAGTTCCCTGGTAGTGTTTATGCTGCGGAAGCCAGGAAACGCTACAGACAATTACGAGGGGATTTCCCGGCTGAAGTCGTTCATCCCCAGTAACTCACTTTTATATATTCCACCAATAGGTAAATTTCAGTACTAATGAGCGATTCTTCACTCCGAACGACTCAGGTAAATAGTTATCTGTATAAACTATAAAAATATCTGACGCTGGCCGATAACGCCACTGAAGACGCGTATTCAAGTTGACGTTATTTTGCTGTTCATTGTATTGCGCAAATGCTGTAAAAAATAAAGTATTCGTCATCGTTAAATCCAGCCGAGGACCGATGAGCCAGAACGTATTTTCTCCCCAAGGCTGCGGCAGACTGATATAGTTGTAATTGAAGTTCACCGCGAAGCTCATAAAAGGTTGCACACGATATCCAACTTCTCCCGTTACATTAAAACGATTTCCATTTGAATAATATCCACCATACCGGGTTGAAAGAAGATAGGTAAAAAGGCTTTGAGGTTTAGAAGTAAAATCAAAACCAAAAGCATTCCAGTGATGCTCTGTTCCTGTTGTCAAAGAATCGAGACCAGAGTTAGTAGGGTCAAAAGGTTGCAATAGCTTTACGTAGTCGTCGGCTATCCAACCCGTTAAAACACTTTGCTTTCGAAAGGTTATCGTATACGCTAAATAGGTTGTGTAATCTGTTTGATTAAAATGATCATCGAAATAGTATGTTGAAACCAGCCTTGGTCCATGACTTAATATTGTCTTGCCTTTTGGGAAGAATAAATAGCCAACCTGTGGATTTAATTTTATGAACTTTCTGCGAGGTACATAACCAACCTCGGCTTTATAATTTTCACCAACATATTCATGCAACCACGAGGCGTTAAATCGTCTGTTGGCATATTGTAAATTTGCGGCATGCGTAAAATCCTTACCCGTAATTCCTGGGCTGAAAGATTTCAAAATCAGTGTCTTTCCGGTCCAAAGATTATTGGATGAAGCGAGATTGTATTCAATGCCAAGATTTCTGTTATAACGAGAGTACACCGGAACTTCGGGATTCGCGTGTTCTTCGGGGCGATAATTCAAGGATTGTTTGTTGATAAAAATTACTCCAATGTTAGAGCGCGCAAAAACCTTTCGCTGCAAAGCCATCACTGCAAAATTTTGACGCGGCAAATAGTCCTGATCGACATCAGCGGTTTGTATATCCATTACACCAATTCGCCAATTTTTGTCTAGTTTTCCACTAAAGCGCGCACCGAATTCAATGGGCGTACCCAATCCAATTCTCCTCGAGAAAAACGGCCTGATCGTAGAATAACCGAAGTTCGCAAACAAGTCGCCGTTTTCGAGAAAAAATTGACGTCGTTCAGGAAAGAACAACTCGAACCGGTCAAGATTAGTAACCTGCCTGTCCACCTCTACCTGGGAAAAATCTGGATTAATGGTAAGATCCAAATTTAGCGAGGAGCTAATAGCAAATTTTGCATCTAACCCAACCTCCCCTTTGTATGATTCGTCAATTTTACTCTCATAATCCTTAGAAACTCCACCCAAAGCATACGGAATCACCGATATGTTTGACCCCGCCTGCGGTGGTGCCTTATCCCACACCAGAATTCCACTGTATGCCAAAGATGCCGTTGGAAATTGTCGAGGGACCGGAGCCCAACTTGATTTTTCAGTCGTTTTAAGATCTAACCGACTAAAGTTTATGCCCCACTTTGTTATTCCCTTTTTATAACGAATAGTTTTAAAAGGGATCGCAGCTTCGAATACCCATTTCTCATCGTCATTTTTGACAACTGAAGTCCACTTATTATCCCAGCTTAGATCCACTTTCCCACCTTCATACATCATTCCATCCCACTGAGCACCGGCAGCGTTGGCGCCAAAAGAAAATCCGTTTGTCTGGTCATCAAAGGGATCCATGAACAACAGGAAATTGTCATTTTTTCCAAAGGCGAAGTCTCTCCGCAAGGACTCTACAAAATAACGTCCGGGTAAAAGGTGGTAACATGTTGCGATGAGGTAGAGGTTTTGTTCATCGTATGTCATTCGTACCTCGGTTCTAACTTTGGCTTTACTGGTGTCCATCGGCAAAACCATAAAAAAATCGCTTGCAACATCGGCCATAACCCATACATCCTCGTCCATAACGCCATCAACTCTTATTTGAGACGAAGCCGGTTTGAGATGTAACTGAAAAGATTCGTTGATTTTTTGCGCGTTCACACAGTATGTTCCGCAGGCCAATAAAAGGAGCGACAGTACAATTTTCATAATTCGCAATTTCGGATTATGACGTTCATAAGCAATGTGATAGCAGTCGGGTGGAGGTCTGAATTCGTTTTTATGTCTTAACACTGGCAATACATATCAAAAAATTACGGGCTGGATGTTAGCAACTATAAAAAATATAATACTTAGTATGCATGCATACCAATTTTTATTACCTTCGCTGATCATCGAAATCGTATGCGAAGAGAAGAAACAGTGGATCATACAATAAAAACCGCCTGGCATGCGATTTCGCGGATGTATAATCAACAAGGGAGTAAACATGAAATTACTACTTCTATTGGATTTGTTTTGTTGAATATCCATTCAGAAGAAGGAACCCCGGCGACCAAAATTGCCCCCTTAATGGGGTTGGAGGCGAGGAGCCTTACAAGAATGTTAAAGACCATGGAAGAAAAAGAACTAATATATCGTGAACCAGACTTAGTCGACAAGCGCTCAGTTCGGATTTTCCTTACTGAACTGGGTAAAAAGAAAAAGGAGATTTCGCGGGAAACAGTATTGAGTTTTAACAATAAGGTAAGGGAACTTATACCACTACGAAAGTTGACAACTTTTTTTGAGGTAATAAATGAAATCAATAGAGTCGCGGTAGAAGGTATCACTGAAACAGAAAGGCAAAAATCTGAAATTGATCTGAAGACAAAGATTTCGAACTAAATTTTCAAAGGACACAAAAAGTAAAGAGGTAAAATGAAACAAAAAATCCGAAAAGTTGCCGTATTAGGTTCAGGTGTAATGGGGTCCGCTATTGCTTGCCATTTCGCGAATATCGGTTGCCAGGTGCTGTTGCTGGATATTGCTCCAAAAGATCTCTCCGAAGAAGAAAAGTCAAAGGGCCTGAGTATCGACAGCAAAGTAGTTAAGAATAGAATTGTCCAAGGTTCATTTAACCGGTCGATAGCATCGAATCCGGCACCACTATACAGTAAGAAATTTGCATCAAGGATAACCCTTGGAAATTTCACTGATGACATGTCCAAGATCGCAGAATACGACTGGACAATTGAGGTGGTAGTTGAAAATTTACAAATCAAAAAAAAGGTGTATGAGGAAGTCCAAAAGTACCGCAAGCCTGGAACTTTAATTACTTCAAACACCTCAGGCATTCCCATTCATATGATGGCCGAAGGTAGAAGCGACGACTTTAAGAAGCATTTTTGCGGCACCCACTTTTTCAATCCTCCCAGATATCTCAGACTACTTGAAATCATTCCCACTCCCTTCACGGATCCTGAGGTCACGAAATTCTTAATGCAATACGGTGATCTCTTCCTCGGGAAAACAACGGTTCTATGTAAAGACACTCCAGCATTTATTGCTAACCGCGTTGGCGTATTTGCGATAATGAAAGTGGTCGATTCCATGAACAAACTAGACCTTAATATTGATGAGGTTGATAAATTAACAGGGCCCGTCATTGGAAGACCTAAATCGGCTACATTTCGGACGTCCGATGTAGTAGGGTTGGATACCTTGATAAAGGTATCCGGTAATCTTCATGAAGGATTAAAAAATGATGAAGGCCGAAAGTATTTCAAGCTTCCGGAAGTTGTTTTGAAAATGGAAGAGAACAAATGGCTTGGTGATAAAACCGGGCAAGGATTCTATAAAAAAACAAAGAATGCAAAAGGCGAAACAGAAATTTTAACACTTGATCTCAAAACATTAGAATATAAGCCCAAAGCCAAAACAAAATTTGCAACCCTTGAAACCACTAAAACCGTTGATAATTTAAGAAACCGTTTCAAAATCTTATTGGCAGGCAAGGACAAAGCCGGTGAATTTTACCGAGATTCTTTCTTCGGGTTGTTTCAATATGCTTCCAATAGAATCCCTGAAATTGCTGACGAGATATATAAATTGGATGATGCGGTATGTGCTGGTTTTGGTTGGGAACTCGGACCATTTCAAACCTGGGATGCGGTAGGTATTGAAAAGACTATTCAGGATATGGAGGCGGCTGGGTATAAACCCAATGAATGGGTAACTGAAATGGTGGCCTCGGGAAACAAAACGTTTTACAAAATTGAAGGAGGTCAACGGAAGTACTATGACATTCCAACCAAATCATACAAGAGCATCCCCGGGAAAGAGGATTTCATAATACTTGAAAATTTAAGCGACAGCATTGTTTGGAAGAACGCCGAATCGAAAATAACGGATCTTGGTGACGGAGTTTTGAACTTTGCCTGGCATAGTAAAAGTTTTACACTGGGAAGTTCTGTCATTGAAGGATTAAACAAAGCTATTGATCTTGCCGAAAAAGATCATAAGGGTCTGGTAATAGGTCATCAGGGATCTGATTTTTCTTTAGGTGCTAACCTCGGGTTGGTATTCATGTTTGCCATTGAGCAGGAGTACGACGAAATCGATTTTATGGTTCGTCAATTCCAAAATTCAGTGATGCGTATACGCTACTCCTCGGTACCCGTTGTTGTATGTCCCCAAGGACGAACACTGGGTGGCGGTTGTGAGATGACCATGCATGCAGACGTAGCACAAGCTGCAGCCGAAACATATATAGGTCTCGTTGAAGTAGGTGTTGGCTTAATTCCGGGCGGCGGTGGCACAAAGGAATTTACAAAGCGTGTTAGTGATTCGATCGAGACCGGAGATGTAGAATTAAACGCTCTTCAAAACGCCTTCATGAACATTGCAACCGCTAAAGTTGGATTATCGGCTGAAGAAGCGAAAGAGATGGGGATTCTCAGAGCACAAGATCGGATTTCTATAAATAAAGATCGTCAGATACTTGACGGTAAAGCAGCAGCTCTCGAATTATTTGATGCTGGTTATACTATGCCGATTCGCTCAAACAATATCAAGGTACAAGGTCGCTCCGGTCTCGCACTTTTTATGGCAGGTGTAC
Organism: Chryseolinea sp.; assembly: GCA_041747735.1. Classification (GTDB taxonomy): domain Bacteria; phylum Bacteroidota; class Bacteroidia; order Cytophagales; family Cyclobacteriaceae; genus Chryseolinea. Next base: position 77,681 of record JBGTEP010000052.1, on the reverse strand, counting down.
ACGGAATGAGAATGGGAAAATACATTTCCGATCATGATCAGAAGATTGCATTAAAGATTGCAAATGTAATGTGTGGTGGAGACCTCACATCGCCACAGGAAGTCAGTGAACAATATTTACTTGATCTGGAGCGCGAAGCTTTTGTTTCTCTGACGGGAGAAAAGAAAACACTTGAAAGAATTCAATCAATACTAACAGGGGGAAAACCTTTAAGAAATTAAGTATGGATGCATATATAGTAGCTGCAAAAAGAACAGCAAATACTCGCGCAAAGAGAGGTGGACTTCGTTTTACGAGACCCGATGATTTTGCTACAGAAGTAATCAAGGCATTGGTCGAATCTTTACCCGGTCTGGAAAACAAAATGGTTGATGATCTTATCGTTGGAAACGCCGTACAAGAAGCAGAGCAAGGAATGCAGATGGGTCGAATGATTGCTCTTACCGCATTAGGCCTTGACAATGCAGGTATGGTGATTAATCGATATTGCGGGTCTGGCATAGAGGCCATTCACCTTGCATCGGCAAAGATACAAGCAGGTGTTGGCGATTGTATTATCGCGGGGGGAGCAGAATCTATGTCATTAGTGCCGGTTATGGGTTGGAAAACAGCATTGAATTATCAGATTGCAAAAGACCATCCCACCTATTACACCAGCATGGGTCTCACCGCAGAAGAAATTTCCAAGCAATATAAGATATCCCGTGAGGATCAGGATCAGTTTGCGTTTGAGTCGCACATGAAAGCAATTCAGGCCCAAAAAGATGGGAAGTTTAAAGAGGAGATACATCCAATAACCACTGTGGAGATTTTTGTTGATGAGAACGGGAAAAAGAAAACAAAGGAAGCTGTTGTAGAAACCGATGAAGGGCCCCGACCGGAAACATCTATTGAAGCATTGGCAAAACTTAAACCGGTGTTTGCAATGGGAGGATCGGTCACTGCTGGAAACTCATCGCCAACAAATGATGGTGCAGCTTTCGCCGTTGTCATGTCTGAAAAAATGGTAAAGCAACTAAATCTAAAACCTATTGCCCGAATGATGAGCTATGCAGTAGCCGGAGTTGATCCGCGTATTATGGGAATCGGTCCTGTGGCTGCCGTTCCAAAGGCACTTGAGCGTGCAGGCCTTAAGTTGCAGGACATCGACCTGATAGAATTGAATGAAGCCTTTGCAGCCCAATCCTTAGCTGTGATCCGTGAGCTTAATATCGACCCGTCTAAACTGAACGTAAACGGTGGAGCAATTGCACTAGGCCATCCGTTAGGAAGCTCTGGTGCTCGCCTTTCACTTACGTTGTTCAATGAACTTAAACGCAGAAATAAAAAATATGGGCTGGTAACCGCGTGTGTGGGTGGGGGACAAGGCGTTGCAGGCGTATATGAAATGATACAGTAATAGAACATAAGAATTAGTAAAAACGAATTAGTAAAAACGAATTAGTAAAAACGAATTAGTAAAAACGAATTAGTAAACAGGTAAACATGGCAACTACCACAGAAACAAGATCAGCAATTAAAGGTGGGGAATTTCTGATCCGCGAAACGCAGGCGCATGAAATCTTCATTCCTGAAGAGTACAACGAGGAGCAGAAAATGATCCAGGAACAGTGTAAGGCCTTTTTAGAAAAGGAAGTATTCGGTCGACTGGATGAAATTGACTCGATGAAAGATCTAACACTAATGCCGACGCTTTTGGATAAGGCAGGAGAACTGGGTTTGCTCGGGACATCTGTGCCCACTGAGTATGGTGGGTTTGGGATGGACTTTAACACTACGATGCTAGTTGCAGAAGTCATTGGTGCCGGCCATTCAGTTGCCGTGGCTCTTTCCGCGCATACCGGTATCGGCACATTGCCTATCGTGTACTATGGCACCGAGGATCAAAAGAAGAAATACCTTCCGAAGCTTGCAACGGGAGAGTTTAAAGCTGCCTATTGTTTAACCGAACCAGATTCGGGGTCGGATGCTAATTCTGCTAAGACCAAAGCGGTGCTAAGTGGTGATGGAAAACACTACATCATTACAGGCCAAAAGATGTGGATTACAAATGGCGGATTTGCAGATATATTTATCGTTTTCGCAAAAATTGATAATGATAAAAATCTCTCTGCCTTTATTGTTGAAAAATCCTTTGGAGGAATTACCATGAATGAGGAGGAGCACAAGATGGGTATCAAAGGATCCTCCACCAGGCAGATCTTTTTCAATGATTGTAAAGTCCCGGTAGAAAATCTTTTGTCCGACCGGGAAAATGGATTTAAGATAGCAGTGAATATTCTGAATATCGGACGAATTAAACTCGGTGTTGCAGCAGTTGGTGGCTCGAAAAAGACTATTTCCATTGCTACCAACTATGCCAAGGAAAGAAAGCAGTTTGGAACAGCGATATCCAATTTCGGAGCAATAAAGCATAAGATTGCTGAAATGACCACGAAGGTTTATGCATGCGAATCGGCATGCTACAGGGCAGGCCAAAATATTGATGATGCTTATCAAGCACTTGTTAGTGCAGGAACATCTCCGGCGCAAGCTAGATTGAAATCGCTAGAAGAGTTTGCCATTGAGTGTGCTATTTTGAAAGTGCACGGGTCGGAAGTTCTTGACTTTGTAGTAGATGAAGGCGTACAGATCTATGGTGGAATGGGTTTTTCTGCGGATGGTCCAATGGACCGCGCTTACCGCGACGCCCGGATCAACAGGATCTTTGAGGGGACAAATGAGATCAACAGAATTCTTACAATTGACATGCTGGTTAAGCGAGCTATGAAAGGCAGCATAGATCTTATGAATCCGGCAATGGCTGTTCAAAAAGAACTCATGGCTATTCCCGATTTTGGCGCAACAGATGACGAAGGTGTTTTTGCAAAGGAGAAAAGAGCGTTGTCAAATCTGAAAAAGGCAGGGCTAATGGTCGCCGGGGCGGCTGTTCAAAAGTTTATGATGAAGCTCTCTGAGGAACAAGAGGTTTTGATGAACCTTGCTGATATGCTGATCGAGGGGTATGTTGCAGAATCAATCCTTTTGCGTGTAGAAAAACTGATTGGCCAGCGAGGGGAAAGCGCATGTGCAATTCAAAAAGCAATGGCAATGATCTATTTGCACTACGCAATAGAGAAGGCGGCATCATGCGGAAAGGAAGCAATTTCAGCTTTTGCTGAAGGTGATGAGCTTCGGTTAATGTTAATGGGTTTAAAACGGTTTACAAAAATTAATCCTTTCAACCTGAAAGAGGCAAGGAGAAGTGTAGCAAATCATGTTATTGAGAAAGGTGAATATCCCTTTTAGCGGTCGCTTTTATGCTTTAACTCCAGGCTACGGTTCGTCCAGGAAATGTTCACTATTATTGCGGTAGTGTTCATTTTCTAACACTTTTGCCAAGCTCCGAAACGAAAAACCGCGTTTCTGTAAGAATTAAGGGGATACCTCTTCATTGCATCATTTTTGATTGCATCATAAAAAATATTTCCCATGCAATCAAAAAGCTCCATTTCCAATGTATTAATAATAATGCTAATCATTTTCACCTTGCCGATATGGATAGGCATTGCAGGTGGAATTTTTGGGCTAATTGCTGGTCTTGTTGGTGCGGCTTTCGGTATTGTTGCGGGCGTCTTCGGGGCATTATTTGGTATTATCGGTGGCCTATTCGGATGGCTTTTTGATTGGCAACGGCCATTTTCGGGGTTAGTCCATTGGAATACGTTTACAATTGTAGCTATCGCAATAGTAATAGTGTTGGTGAGCCGATCAAGAAAATAATCAGCTACTAGGAAATCGGATGTTTATTATAAAGCCCCTGATTTAGGAAGTATTTGGAATATACCGGATACCTTTTAACCTCGACTAGTTCAGGCTTCGTCCGGTTGATGAATACGACTTTGTACTGGAACTCGAAACCTTTATCGACGCGAATACTCTTTTTAGCAACATACCATTGCTTGTTCCAGGGATTGAGAACTTTTACTTCAAGATAGAAAAGACCAGGTGTACTTCGTACCCTTACAAATTTCCCCGGCTGTTTGTTATATAGTTTTCCGTTTACATATACCTGCATTGTAGTTCCTTTTTCCGTTTGAACGGCTATACCGGAATCGTATGCGAGGATTGAATTGGAACTGAAGGCCAGCAAAAGAAAAAATAGGAGCTTTTTCATGGCGTGAGTATTTATTTATAAATACGCAAGCTCCGTGCCACCGTTTTCTGGAAGGAAAAAATTATTACCAACGGATTAGTGGTAAGCGTCTGGTCCAACGGTCCAACGCTCACTCCTTCCATTTAATGCCACATCCAATCGCTTTGGTGCGAGTCGTCGGAACGGCCTTTTTTCCCAATAACGCCGTTACCACGTCCTCAACATACTTTTTATCGGCGGCAGATTCCTCTCGCGAGTTATTGTCTATCGTGCCGACATACGCAAGGGTAAAATTATTGGCCTCCTTTTTCAACACAAATACATGAGGTGTATTAGATGCACCGAATGCTTTCGCAACGTGTTGGGTTTCGTCAACCAAATATGGAAACGAGTACTTCTTTCTTTTTGCCTGAGCTACCATTTCTTTATAAGAGTCGCCAGGTGATTGTTCAGGGTCATTTGGATTAATGGCAATCACTGGGAATCCCTTGGATTCAAACTTCTGGTTTAATGCAATAATTCTATCGTTGTAAGCTTTAGAGTACGGACATGTATTGCAATCGAAGATTAAGATTGCCCCTTTTCTACTATTATAATCTGAAAGGGCGACCATTTTGCCATCGACGTTTTTTAACTTAAAGTCCGCTATAGCATCTCCTATATCGTAGGGAGGTGTTTTCCATGCTAAAAGAAAACTGATGCAGATTAAGGCCAAGGTTAATTTTCCTGCTTTATACATTTCATTTTTTTAGTTGACACTAGTTTTTCAATTCTTCAATCAGTACTTCAAGATCACCATCTTTTAACTCTTTTTCCACGAATTTTCTTTTACCGGTTGCCTGGTTTATTACCAGAGTTGCCGGAATAGCTCCCCCCCAATTTTTATGTACCTTGTCAATCCACGAATTATAGTCTGTTTCATCCAGGAGCAGAACTTCAGATTTTAGATTTTTCCTGTTAATAAACGAATTAACCTTGTCCAACTTGTCGGCATAATCGAGATTAATCAAAGTAATCTTCAAGGTCGGATCATTAAGGCTATTAAGCTTTTCGAACAATGGTAACTCCTTCACACAGGGAGCACACCAGGTCGCCCAAAAATTTATCACCTGTATTTGTTCAGACTTTGTGTCAAGGATCGATTGAACCTGGTCGAACTTTACGATGCTAGCTTGTTGGCCCACGGCCGGCTGCGCAATCAAAATCGTGAAAATCAGAAGCAATGTTCGCATAAGAATTACAATGATTGGGATTCAAAAATGTTTAAACAATATACTGATATCTATCAGTTCAGCATTCATTACAAGCAATGTCCTGATGATACCCCGTCGGTTTTAACTTTATTTTTATAAAAAAGTTGTTAACAAAAGTTTCAAATCGTCGGTGACGGTAGGCTTGGTTTTTCATGTAATATTTTTGCAAGATATTGGCGCAAAAACATTATAATTCAGATACTTAGAAAAGCGCATAAAACAAAAAAAAGATTTCCACAAAATTAGCAGTTGTCCACATTACTTAAATATTATGGCTTATTCGTTTGACTACTAATACTTTAGAGCTAAAAAAGTCAATCAATTCTTTGTGGACAACTTAACAGGCTTAAAAACTTGGATAGTATTACACAATTTCTGCTAATTTTCAGGTATTCAAAGGGGTACAGCTAAAATGTGTACCTGATTACCGAAATTAACGTTTTTATGGAGGGGTTTTCTAATCGAGTTACAGACCTCTTTCAGGTCAAAGTTCCAATTATACAGGCAGGAATGGTTTGGTGTAGTGGATGGCGACTTGCATCTGCGGTTAGTAATGCCGGAGGACTTGGGATGATTGGTGCAGGATCAATGCACCCCCCGCTGCTAAGAGAACATGTTCAAAAGTGTCAGGCAGCAACCAGTAATGTCTTCGCGGTGAACGTTCCGTTGCTTTACCCGGAAATTGAAAAAATTATGCCCATCCTGATTGAGGAAAAAGTTAAAGTAGTTTTTACCTCCGCGGGCAATCCCCAGCTCTGGACAAGCTTCTTAAAGGATAAAGGTATCAGGGTTGTCCACGTTGTTTCGAGTGTCAAATTCGCAAAAAAGGCTGAGCAATGTGGCGTGGACGCGGTGGTCGCAGAAGGGTTTGAAGCAGGTGGCCATAATGGAAGAGAGGAAACAACAACTTTTGTGCTGCTTCCAAGGGTCCGTGATGCGGTTTCTATACCGGTAATTGCGGCAGGCGGTATTGCATCTGGTCGCGCAATGCTTGCGGCCGAAGTTTTGGGAGCCGAGGGTTCGCAAATCGGAAGTCGTTTTGCCGTTAGCGTAGAGTCGTCTGCGCACGAAAAATTCAAGCAAAAAGTTATTGGGCTCGAGGAAGGAGAAACCGCGTTGACTTTAAAACAAATTACGCCAGTAAGGCTGGTAAAAAACGCCTTTTATCGACAAGTAGCCGCCGCCGAGGAAAGAGGTGCTACCACATCTGAGCTTGCGGACATCCTGGGTACAAAGAGATCAAAACTTGGAATTTTTGAAGGCGATCTGGAGGAAGGCGAACTTGAAATCGGCCAGGTTTCAGCCGCGTTGCGTCAAGTGCAGCCTGCCGGACAAATATTAAATGAAATTTGGGAGGAGTACGGGGAATTGAAAAAACGAATGTGCCAGTGAACATACTCAAGATTAAGGAAACCTGCCTCTACATACATGACCTTGGCAAGGCGAAAACATTCTATAATGCATTATTGGGGCTGCCCGTAATAAGTTATGAGCCGGAAAAGCACATCTTCTTCCGTACGGGCTCCTCAGTATTATTGTGCTTTAATCCCGAAGATTCACGGACGAAGGAGAGTCCTCCGGCCCACTACGGTGGTGGAAGACAGCATTTTGCTTTTGAGGTCATGCAGAAAGACTACCAACGCACAAAAGAAGAGCTCATTTTAAAAGGAATAGAAATCATTGACGAAGTATCCTGGCCACGAGGAGGCAAATCCTTCTATTTTACCGATCCAGAAGGGAATGTACTCGAGATTGTACCGGACTCAGGTATATGGGACTAAAAGATGCCTGCCTGATCCTTGCAAATAAGGACTAAATTTTTTTTAAAGCTTCGGAAGGGACTGCTGCGTTTATAATTGTCCTGGAATTTTTTGTTGTGGTCGCCGTTTGAGCCTTGTATATGTTTTCAAACCAGATTTCGTAATCTTTGAATTGCAGACATCTACCCACTAACTTACCATCTATAAGAATCTTAATAAAAAAATCATGATTAATAGTTTGCAGAAGCCTGGTCTTCTGGTCATCAGGCAAAACATTCACCTGGATGTATTCTATACCTTTGTATATCGTTGAATTAACCTTCATAACTGTAGATACTCTTATTATTGTCTTAAAACCGTTATTGTAACCAATGGTTAAATTCATATGCAAAGTTAGGGCAGAAACACTTTCCGCATTCTTTAATCTAATCAATAAATTTTGATTTTTGTTTGAATGGACGAAATCTCTTCATGAAAAGTTTTTTTGATACACCCATAGAATATCTCAAAGGCATTGGACCTCAACGCGCATCGGTTCTTAACAAAGAGCTAAACATTTACACTTTTGCAGATCTAATTCAACACTATCCTTTCCGTTATGAAGATAGAACGAGGTTTTATAAGATTAAAGACTTGGTCGATGAGCATCAGTATATACAGATAAAGGGTTACGTTAAAGGAAAGGAAATAGTGGGCGCTGGTTTTAAAAAAAGATTAGTAGTGCGTTTTGGTGACGACAGTGGAGATATAGAATTGGTATGGTTTCAGGGAATAAACTGGGTGAACGATAAAATCAAACCCGGTGTAGAGTACATCGTTTTTGGCAAACCCAGTAAGTTTGGTAACAAGTATAATTTAGCGCATCCGGAAATAGAGTTATTGACTGAGCAAACCGAAACAAAAGGTTTTCTTCAGCCTGTTTACTCGATAAGCGACAAAATGCGGACACGCCGTTTTGATAGTAAAGCGTTGTCTAAGGTGATTCAGCACTTACTTCAGTTTTCAGAAGATAAGATCAGAGAAACTTTACCTAAGAGAATTCTTGATGAAGATCGGCTTTTAGCTAAGAAGGATTCGATTTACAACATTCATTTCCCTGCTGGCTATGAGTTGTTGCATCAGGCTCAGCATCGACTAAAGTATGAAGAGCTATTTTACATACAACTCCGTTTACTAAAAATGAAGTTGATCCGGCAGGATAGTGTTAAAGGGCAAGTTTTTCAAGACGCGGTGTTACTTACCAAATTTTACAAAGAGCATCTTCCATTTTCACTAACAGAAGCACAGAAGAAAGTCATTAAGGAAATTTATGCTGATTTAAAATCGGGTAAGCAAATGAACCGTCTGTTACAGGGCGATGTCGGAAGCGGAAAAACAATTGTTGGTTATATATGCATGCTTATAGTCATCAGTGGAAACGCTCAGTGCGCTCTTATGGCACCTACAGAAATCCTTGCCCATCAACATTTCAACAATCTAAAGTGGCATGCAGATAAAATGCAAATAAGTATCGCGTTGTTAACAGGTTCAACGAAAAAATCTAACCGTAAAGTAATCCACGAATCGCTGATAACAGGCGAACTGAAAATCCTGATTGGCACACATGCATTGCTGGAAGAAGAAGTTCAGTTTCGCAACCTGGGACTTTCAATCATAGACGAGCAACACCGCTTTGGCGTTGCACAGCGTTCGAAACTTTGGCAAAAAAACAAGGCGTTTTATCCACATGTTTTAGTCATGACAGCTACTCCTATTCCACGAACACTGGCGATGACGTTGTACGGAGATCTCGATATTTCAGTGATCGATCAGCTGCCTGCGGGAAGGAAGCCGATAAAAACAATTCATAAGTTTGATGCCCACAGACTACAGGTAAACCAATTTTTGAACGACCAGATTCTCGCGGGGAGGCAAGTGTATATCGTTTATCCGCTTATTGAAGAATCCGAAAAATTAGATTTAAAGCACCTGATGGATGGTTATGAAAGTATGAGCCGGGCATTCCCGGATTTTCCCATAAGCATTTTGCATGGAAAGATGAAACCGACAGCGAAAGATTATGAAATGAGTCGTTTTGCGAAAGGCGACACCAAAATAATGGTCGCGACAACAGTAATTGAAGTTGGAGTGGATGTTCCCAATGCGTCGGTAATGGTAATTGAAAACGCAGAGCGGTTTGGTTTATCGCAGCTTCATCAACTACGCGGCCGTGTAGGGCGTGGTGCTGATCAATCCTATTGTATTCTGATGTCGAACTATAAGCTTAGCGCCGACTCTAAAGTGCGAATAGAAACAATGGTTAAAACAAATAATGGATTTGATATTGCTGAAACAGACCTATCGATGAGGGGACCGGGAGATTTGTTGGGAACCCAGCAAAGCGGAGCGCTGGAATTATTAATTGCGGATTTGGGTAAGGATGGCGTGTTGCTTCAACAAGCCCGGGAAAGAGCAAAGAAGATTTTACTTGATGATCCGGAACTGGAAAAACCAGAAAACAATGAAATCAGAAGACAGGTGGAGTCAGCGCGTAAAACAGCAATAAATTGGAGTAGAATAAGCTGAATGTGTCAAAACCTGAAGGAATGGTTGCAAAGAAGTAATTTTTACTAAATTCAACACCATAATATGGTTTACTATGAGATCTAAGAATAACTGGGCGGCATTGTTACTGTTAATCATTTCAACGTACTCGTGCAATACGAAGAGCCCTGAAAAATCAAGCGACATGATTAATCCTCCGGCACCCGGGTTTGATATGGAGCACTCAGACCCAGCAGCTGTTGAACTTGCCGATAGTGTCATGGCCGCAATGGGAGGCCGGGAAGCGTGGGATAAAACAAGGTATATCTCATGGAATTTTTTCGGTGCAAGAAATCTGGTATGGGATAAAGAAAAGGAACGTGTGCGTATTGAATCGCTGAAAGACAGCATTATCTATCTGGTGAATCTGAACACACTTGAAGGCAGGGTTCAGGTAAAAGGACGGGAGCTTGCACCAGGGGATTCACTCCAGAAAATGTTAAATCGCGCCCGAAGTATGTGGATCAATGATTCATACTGGCTGGTTATGCCGTTTAAGTTGAAAGATAGTGGGGTAACAATAAAGTATTTGGGTGAAGACACTCTGATGACCGGTGTAAAGTCCAACGTCCTGCAACTTACTTTCAATAACGTAGGCGATACTCCCCAAAATAAGTATATCGTATATGTCGATCTTGCGGACAATCTCGTCAAGCAATGGGCGTATTTCAGTCAGGCAGCACAAGATTCTTCAAACTTTATGCGCCCCTGGGATAACTATAGAAAATATGGACGTATAATGCTTTCCGCTGATCGTTCAGACGGCGGTGGCCCCAAAGATGTAAAAGTTGATGAAGTACTTCCAGACGCATTGTTTTTAGAGTTTTAAATTGAGACTGGTGCTCATGAAGCCGAAACTGCGTAAGAAGAATGATGAATAAGTGACAAAAGTTTTCGTGCCCTACAACGCACATGACTGGCACCATTTTATACGATAAACCGGTAGAATAAAGTTTGCATCAACCAGTGTTAATAAGGTTGCCGGTTAAAGCGAATCAGAACTTATCCGGAAGGGATGGGACAGACTTTCTTCATCTTGAGGATGTGCAAGCAGCGATAAGCCTACGAACGAAAGAGATTGAATCAGAACTCCTGTAAGCTCGCAATTTCCTTAAGAACATAATCGATACCGGAAAATCCCAACATATCGCAAAATTTTTCATTCATCATTACACGACGACGTTTTGCATCCTTTACGAAAATTGGGGCTGCAACGTGTTAAATATAAAAGTTGGAGACAACAAACTTAAATATTAAAGAAATTAAAAAATGCAGATTGGGTACAGACAGAAATTCAAAAAGCTTTGAGTGGAAACGTTTTTGTGTCCGAACATTACTTGAACTATCCTGCATTTAAAGGATACATTCAAATATAAAAGATGAGGCCAATCAAAATGAAGTTCAGGGACAACGGTATAGGTATGAGCGGAACATCTCGGAAAGAAATTTAATATGTCTTATCGCGCGACCGAACCGATCCCAAGGCTCGGGATTAGGAATGTATATTGTGAAACAAGCTTTCTAAAAAAATGAACGGGGATATACAGTTCAAAGTGAATATGGTAAGGGCTCCCGTATCTCCGTTCTATTACCTAACAGCAGAACTCGAAAAATGTAATTTTCTTGTTTATTTTTGAAAATGATTCGTCCAGATTTAGAGAAAGTACCGCCATTTTATAAAGGATATGTTGAGCTTGTAAAAAATCACGACTTATACGAAATCCTGAAAGATTCCAGCGAAAGTATTCTTCACGTTTTAAGAGATATTCCCGAAGAGATGGGAAACTTTCGGTATGACACAGGAAAGTGGAGCATTAAAGAACTTATTTGTCATATGCTGGATGCAGAAAGGATCTTCGCTTATAGAGCTTTACGCTTCGCTCGCAATGATAAGACACCGTTGGCGGGGTTTGAAGAAATGGAGTATGCAGGCCAGGCTAATGCAGCCGGCCGTAGCATTGAACAGCTCACTGAAGAAATGGAAAAGCTGCGATCTACCACATATGATCTATTTTTGAGCTTTACCCCGGAAATGCTTTTGAGAACCGGACCGGCTAATAAAACGGAAATATCGGTTCTGAATCTTGGTTTCATTATTCCAGGACACGAATCACATCACAGGAACATTTTGATTGAACGATATCTTTCCAAGTAAGCTATGCGTGTACTTTTTCTGATCGCTTTTGTAGTAAGTCTTTTATCGTCGTGTTCTCCAATTGCCAAACGGTCTCTTGATAGAACGTTTAAATCAACAGAAAGAGATTTTCAAGATTTCACGGGCTTTATGTTATACGACGCGGGAAGCAAGAAGACAATCTATGAATACAATGCGGCAAAATATTTTACACCGGCATCTAACACAAAAATTTTTACCTTCTTCACAAGTCTTAACGTTATCGGCGATTCCATCCCGGCTTTGCGATACGTTGAAAGAGGTGACTCGCTAATATTTTGGGGAACAGGTGATCCATCTTTCTTATACAAGCACCTTTATAACAATGGAAAATTATTCTTATTTCTAAAAAACAGTGACAAAGGATTGTACTTTTCAACTTCTAATTTTCACACCAGTCACTTTGGCTCCGGATGGGCTTGGGATGATTATAATAGCAGGTATTCACCCGAAAAATCACCACTACCAGTATATGGAAATCTGTTTTCCCTGACTGCGACAGCATCAACTATAGAAGTCCAGCCCAAATATCTCCGGACTAAGCTAACGGTCGGGAATGAGGCAGATAGAAACCGAGGAATTCGAAATCGCGATAGCAATGACTTTCAATTCTTTCCTTCTTCGTCGATAAAAACGTTCGCGACAGACATTCCACTAAAAACAGATCCAACTCTCACGGCCTTGTTGTTGGCAGATACACTCAAACGAGATGTTCAGCTGGTAGACATTCCCGTTGTAACGGGTGCAAAAACTCTCTTTAGCGTACCAAGCGACAGTTTGTACCGGGTAATGATGCAGGACAGCGATAATTTTATTGCAGAGCAGCTGCTGTTGGTTTGTTCGGGAATATTAACGGACTCTTTACAAACTGAAATCACAATCAGACATTCGAAAAAGACATTTTTGAAAGGCTTGATTGATGAACCGATTTGGATTGATGGATCCGGTCTGTCAAGATACAATCTTTTTACGCCGAGGTCGATCGTACAACTATGGGAAAGGATTTACGAACAAACACCCCGTGAACGTCTCTTTCCTTTACTTGCTACAGGTGGTAAAGCTGGCACGATAAGAAACTGGTATAAAGGAGAACAACCCTACGTATTTGGAAAAACCGGATCTTTAAGTAATAATCACTGCCTGAGTGGCTTTCTGATTACAAGAAAAGGAGAGACGCTTATTTTCTCCTTTATGAATAGTAACTTTACTAAATCGTCCGTGGAGATACGCAACAATATGCAGGACATTTTGAGATTAATTTATGAAAACTACTAACTATAAAACTTTATACCCCGGCTTCTTACTGATGTTGTTCTATTTGGCAACCATCTCAGCTACCAAGGCGCAGGATTTGGATAGTCTCGACATCAAAATTGGTCAGATGATTTTGGTTGGATTTCCTGGAACAACGGTAGATGAAAAAGTGCTTGAAGAAGTAAGAGTTGGTAAGGTAGGGTCTATCATTCTTTTCGAAAAAAATATTCCGCCGAAGAACTCCTTTGTTGCTTTAAAAAAAATTACGTGGACGTATAGCCAGGCTGCCTCTATTCCTTTATTAATCGGAATTGATCAAGAAGGAGGAAGAGTAAACCGTCTTAAGGATAAATATGGATTTCCAAAATCCATCACGGCAGAGGCTATGGGTAAAGGACCTACTCTCGACTCTGTCCGATTTTATAGTGAGGCAACAGCGTCAACGCTGTCGGGTCTCGGAATAAATGTAAACTTTGGACCCGTTGTCGATCTTGCATCTAACCCTACCAATCCAATCATAGCTAAGTATGGAAGAGCATTCTCAGCAAATGAAGATTCGGTGATATTGATGGCAAAGGAATTTATCAAGGAGCACCGCAAGTACGGTGTCTTGACATCCATTAAACATTTTCCAGGTCACGGAAGCTCAAAGGATGATACACATCTTGGTATCGCTGATGTAACCAACACATGGGAGGAACGTGAGCTTAAGCCGTATCAAATATTGATTGACTCCGGCTATGTTGACGCTATTATGACTTCTCATATTGTCAACAAAAAGTTAGACAAGCAAGGAAATCCGGGAACACTCTCGTCGGACATCCTAACTGGCATACTACGTAAGAGATTGAAGTTTGAAGGCGTAATTTTTACAGATGATATGCAGATGCATGCAATCACAAAACACTATGGATTAGAAGAGGCTATTAAACTTGCTGTCAATGGTGGTGTAGATATTATGACTTTCTCTAATAACATCCAAGGTAGTGAGGAAAGGACAGTCGACAAAGTTCATTCAATTATTCGTAAAATGGTTCAGACAGGTGAAATCAAAGAGGCCCGGATTGACGAAAGCTTCGATCGAATACTGAAACTTAAAAAGCAGTTGAGTACAAATGACCAGGCAGCGGTTTATCAACAAAAATTAGCAAAATCGGACCTTGCACTTGAAAAAGTTCAGGAAGATCTTGATGAAGCGACGATTAAACTTCAGGCGACAGAAGAGAAAATAAAAATGTTGGAAGACGCCGCCCAATCGTCAACCAAGAAAAAGACTAAAAAGAAACGTAAGCAATGAGTGCCTTTCATGTTCAGCTTCCCCAAGGACCTCGCGTCCCTCTTTTGTTGAGCATACCTCATTGTGGCACTATGATTCCTCAGGACCTACGCGACCAGTACAAACCAGATTTTATTCATAAGCCGGATGATACGGACTGGTTTGTTGATCAGCTTTACGATTTTGCTCCCTCCCTTGGCATTACGACAATTTCAGCTGTATATAGCCGTTGGGTAATAGACTTGAATAGAGATCCTGAGAACAAACCGCTTTACTCTGACGGAAGAATAATTACTTCGTTATGTCCATCAACCAATTTTTTGGGAGAGGCCCTTTACCTCGATGAGAGACCGTCTGTACATGAGGCGGAAACCCAGAGGAGATTACAACTCTATTACTGGCCTTATCATGAAAAACTAGACGCACTGTTGGATGATCTAAAATCGGAATTTGGAAAGGTATTATTGTGGGAATGTCATTCAATTCGCCAACGTGTACCCACTATATCCAGTGAAAAACTGCCCGATTTGATTTTGGGGGATGTTGATGGAGAGTCGGCCTCACCCGCAATTATCGAGACGGCTTACAATTGTTTGAAAGAATCTTCTTATTCATTAAGTCATAATTTTCCTTTTAAGGGGGGCTACATTACAAGAAAGTACGGACTTCCGCTGAAAAACCAGCAGGCAATACAGCTTGAGATGACCAAGATTAATTACATGGATGACACCGAAACCTCTTTCCATCCCAACAAGGCTGAGCAAATGAAGGCACTTCTTAAAACAACGCTTGGACTATTGATTGATTCGTTAAGCAGCAAGGCATGATACGCTTGGATGAAGCACTTTAAATTTAAAGCATTACGACAGGAAGATCAATGGCTAAGTCCAGCTTACGTCGGCGTCGATTCTGATGGAATTATCAAATACTTGTCGTTAGAGCCCCCTTTTGAACCTGCTGCCATTGAGGATGTTAATGGTTTTGTATTGCCAGGATTTCAGAATGCTCACTGCCATGCATTTCAATTTGCTATGGCAGGCCTGGCGGAGATACATCCGGGGCACATAAACGATGATTTTTGGAGTTGGCGGGAAGCGATGTACCAATGTGCACTGGCGATAAGTCCTGATCAGCTTGAGGGAATCGCCTCTATGTTATATGCAGAAATGTTGGTAAAGGGGATTACGCATGTCGCGGAGTTCCATTATTTGCATCATGACTACAAAGGATACCCATATGCCAATCGAGCTGAAATGGGTGAGCGGCTTTTGACTGCCGCAAAAAATGCCGGTATCAAAATCACTCTTATACCCGTGTTTTACCAACGTGGTAACTTCGGACAGGACCCACACACCCGACAGCGAAGATTTATTTCCAAAACCATTGACGACTATTTTCATTTGTTGGCAGATTCCGCAAAGTCTGTCTCACACTATGAACAAGCGTCGTTTGGATTCGGTGTGCATTCCCTTCGAGCCGTTAATCCTAAGGATATTGTAAAAGTTGTTAAAGATGGTCCCGCCAACATTCCCTTTCACCTCCACGCCGCGGAACAACTAAAAGAGGTCGATGACTGCAACGACTACTTGAAGCAACGTCCGGTAGAATGGCTGTTGGAAAACATACCGCTGAATGATCGTTTCCATTTAGTTCACTGCACGCATATGAATGATGCTGAAGTTTCAGCACTGGCAAAAACCGGCGCGAACGTTGTATTATGTCCCTCAACGGAGGGGAACCTGGGTGATGGAATTTTCCGGCTTACCGACTTTATTCGTAACCGTGGAAATTTTTCGATTGGAACGGACAGCAACATCAGTTTGAACCCAACAGAAGATCTTCGCTGGCTGGACTATGCACAACGACTTACAACACACAAACGAAACACCGTTGACAACGGGGGCCATACGCTCTTTGCAACGGCTTTATTTTCTGGGAGAAAGGCTGTTGGTAGCATGCCCTCAACAAACTTTTTTGAGTTAGATAAACCGTTT
This sequence comes from Chryseolinea sp., assembly GCA_041747735.1. GTDB lineage: Bacteria > Bacteroidota > Bacteroidia > Cytophagales > Cyclobacteriaceae > Chryseolinea. Next base: position 61,253 of record JBGTEP010000052.1, on the reverse strand, counting down.
GATGCAATAGTGTTTAGAGGCGATGCTCCAATGTTGTCCCGGGCAAAATTGGAACACACTTTGCCATCCATTGTCTACGCTTCCGATTCTTCCATCAACCTCGGCACCATTGTAAACGGAAAATGGGTTGTAAAGAATCAAATTCATTATGATCTGGAGATGATTCATCGGGAATTTACAAAAGCCGTAAAATAAAATGGAAGAGATAACTATTCGACCAATCCGTGAGGAAGACAATCCAAAGATTGCCAGGATCATTCGGACTGTTATGCCAGAGTATGGCGCAACAGGTTCCGGATTTGCTATTCACGACAATGAAGTAGACAATATGTACAACGCATACACGGGTCCGCGATGCACGTATATTGTTTGTGAACTAAGTGGAGACCTGGTTGGTGGTGGAGGTATTGCTCGTCTTAAAGGAGGCGACGAAAGCACATGTGAGCTAAAGAAAATGTATTTCCTGAAAGCGGGAAGAGGTAAGGGCTTGGGGCAGAATGTACTGACTCAATGCATAGAAGAAGCAAAGCGGCATGGCTACAATTACTGTTACCTCGAAACGTTTAATACAATGATTAATGCGATGAAGCTGTATGAGAAAAACGGGTTCATAAAAATACCCGGTCCCCTGGGTAATACCGGGCATTTTGCTTGTGACACTTTTTACCAGCTAGATCTTTTTCAAAAAAATATCGCAGGAGGTTAAATTTCACGCGACAAATATTTGGTAAAATTACTGCGACCACACAATAGCATGCCACTATGATTGTAGCGTGATATTTTACTTTACAGCCATATTCATATAGTCTAATGTAATGTTCAACATTGCCTTCAACCCTGTAAGCATTCCTCTTTCGTCAATCATGAAATCTGGTGTGTGGTGTGCCGGAACTTTATCAGGATCTTGATCGGGCGGCATTGCACCAACGAAGAAGAAGAAGCCGGGCACCTTCTTCTGAAAGAATGCAAAATCTTCAGCTCCCGTAACGGCATTTATTCGAATTACATTTTCAGCTCCTGCTGCCTTCTGTAAGCTGCCAACTACTTTTTCTGTGAGAGCGATGTCATTATAAGTAACCGGTGTTTTGTTGACAATAACTACTTCCGCTGTTGCTCCGGCGCTTTCAGCAATTTTTGTTGCCGTGAGTTTAATCTTCTCATGAATTTTTTTCTGCATATCATCATCCAGCGTTCGAATGGTTCCTGCCATAAAAGCTTCTTCTGGAATTATGTTTTCACGTACACCAGCCTGAAACCTTCCAACGGTTATTACCGCAGCTTCTTTTGTCAGTTCGGTTTGTCGGCTTACTATAGTTTGAAGGCCGTTAATAATCTGAGCGCCTACTACAATAGGATCGATTCCCATCCAGGGTGCAGCACCATGCGACTGTGTACCCTTTACTTTGATAGTAAACCAGTCAGAGGCAGCCATCAGGCCTGCTGGTCGGTAAGTAATTCGACCAAGTGGAGATATAGATTGTATGTGCATTCCGAAAATCACATCTACTTTAGGATTATCCAGCACACCTTCTTTCACCATGAGGTCGGCTCCACCCTCCTCGCCCGCTGGAGGTCCCTCTTCTGCGGGCTGAAAGATAAATTTAATTGTTCCTTTCAATTCATTTTTGTTTTTTGAAAGGATCTCCGCTACGGCCATTAAAATTGCAACATGGGTATCGTGTCCACACGCGTGCATAACACCTGTTTCCTGGCCATTGAATACTGTTTTTTCTTTCGAGGCAAAGGCCAGAGAATTTCGCTCAGTAACCGGCAGGGCGTCCATGTCGGCGCGAAGCGCGATCACTGGTCCCGGTTTACCACTTTTTAAAAGACCGACAACGCCAGTTTTAGCAACACCGGTTTGTACTTCTATTCCAAGTTTTTTCAAATGTTCCGCTACAATCGCAGCTGTTTTAAATTCACTGTTAGAAAGTTCAGGATATTGGTGAAAATGCCTCCGCCATTCAATAACTTTTGGCTCCATTTCTTTTGCCTGTTGTTCAATTTTGCTTTGAAGTTTGGCACTCATTTGTCCGAAGGCATTGGCCAACGCAAAACAGAAAACCAGAGAGACGATACTTTTCATATTGTTAGTTTGGTTATGCTCGTTCTTGTATAATATAGTATAATTTTAAAAGTAGCTTTGCACAGATTTGCGAAACCCATGCAATCGATGCCACAGAGAATAAAAAAGGGATTAACATTTTCTTCTTGTGACAATGGGATTTGAAAGCAAACAAGATAGAAATTATAGCTAATCAGACAAACCGCTATTTGATGGACTGGGTTAAAATATTCGAAAGTGAAGAGGAAGCCAGATCAAAAATTCAAGAGCACAAGCCTCGGTTGCTTATCCTTTATGGTAAACGAATTTGTCTCGCCATGCACCACGGGGAATTTTTCGCCGTGCAAGATTCCTGTCCTCATAACAGTGAATCTTTAAGTAAAGGCTGGATAAATCACGTTGGGGAAGTTGTTTGCCCCTGGCATAATTATCGATTCGAATTACATTCCGGTAAAGCATTCAATTCTTCCTGCAAGGATCTGATTACCTATACAGTAAGAATAGACAAAACTGGATTTTTTCTGGGTCTGTAGTAATAGAATTATACCTAATTTCGTTAAAGAAGATTGCACAATTGTATTGGTGCAAACACTTGATTCTTCATGTTAATTAATCTGTTCGCTTGTGAGATTTGCTCTTTTAGTAATTACATTTTTTTGTCATCCCATCTTTGCTCAGTTGGCTATAGATGAAAAGGCATGGATTGAAAGGCTGAATTTAGCTGGCGGGTTGCCAGATGGATTGCTGACGACAAGGGGTGTTGTTTTTTACGATTATACGTTGACCGAAAAAGAATTAACTGAAATTCAACAATCCTTTCAGCGGACAGGTATAGACGCGGTGGCGCACTTTCAGTTTGATATGTTTTTGGCAGGGAAAGATATAACAAAGGCTTTTGGCGATTACTTGTCAAAACGTGAGATCAGCAATTTACTTTTTGTTGAAAAGGATGAGCAAGGATATCGTCTTTCGATCACATCATTCAATGGAAAAGAAACGATTGTTGACGCGAACCAAGGTGCGTGGTCATCTGTAAACCGTCTGCTTACTGAAGTATTAAAGAACCTATATAGAACAGCTTCGGTGCAGACGAAAAAACAAAACTTTTTGATAAACGAATTTCCTGAACGGGATCTTCCAATCAGAGCTATTTTGGGGAAACGCAATGAGTTTTTTGCCATGGATCTCAAAGTCGATCCGTTGGCAGTGCCGAAGACTGGTAACGAGAACATTGACAAGGAGCTGGAAGAAATATTTACAACGCATTATCCTCTTAAGTTTACGATGACTGAACCTGGTGTGTCAGAGAGGGAGATGCGAAGCAAGGGTCTACTTTATGTTGTTTGCTTTGTTCATACCCGAGGTGGTATTGCTAAGGAACTACTTGGATACGATATGACCAAATCAGAGAGCGCATTGATTTCCGTCACCTATCCAGGTTCGCAACAAGAGTTAAAAAATATACCTTCTAACACTGTAGTTTATAAGTTCTACTTTAAGCACATTGATTCTGGAAATGTTTTTTTTGGAACAAAATGGGATGCAGACATAACATGGCAACAAGCTTTGCTCAATCAGGTTAAAGCCATGAAATCAGAACTACGCCTCAACTAGATGCGGATTAAACTATTTGGTCAACTCCTGACATAGGGCTGTCACTATCCGGGTTTTACTTGCACGAATAACAGCGTGCAAAAAACAAATTTTGGATCAATGCCAGAACCTCTTAAACTAATGTACAATGCTCAGTTCTTTGAGCAACTTTGCCCTGTATTAACGGAAGTAATTCCAGGATTTAAAGAACGAGCCTTTATCCATCGGGTTTTCGACAACCGGTGGCCAGACCTCGAATTAAAACAACGGACGACAAGTATAACTGTCGCACTTCGTCAGTTCATGCCTTCTGAGTTCCCATGCGCTGCAGAAAAGATTGTCGAAGTGTCTAGAATCCTTCGCCTTAAGGAAAAAGTACAAAGCTATCCGTTCATTTTTTTGCCCGAGTACATAGAGCTTTATGGTCAGGCTGATTTTGATGTTGCAATGGATGCAATAGAAGAAGTGACCAAACTTGTTAGCGCTGAGTTTGCCATCCGGCCGTTCATTCTTGCATATCCGAGGCAAACGATGAAACAAATGATATTGTGGTCAAAGCATCCCGATGCATCAGTGCGCCGGTTAGCATCGGAAGGATGCCGGCCTCGATTGCCATGGGCTAGTAGGCTCCATGATTTTAAGAATGACCCTGCTCCCATTTTGCCGATTCTGGAAAATCTGAAGAATGACCCCTCCGAATATGTGCGTCGCAGTGTTGCAAACAATCTAAATGATATTGCAAAAGATCATCCAGACCTCGTACTCAAAACCGTCGCCAAATGGAAAGGCAAAAATCCTGATACACAATGGATCATCAAACATGGCTGTCGTACGCTTTTAAAAAATGGAAATGAGACAGCTCTTCAGTTGCATGGATTTGAAACAACAAGCAACTCCCGTATCACCGACTTTGCTGCTGATAAAAATATTACGGTGGGAAGTTATCTTAATTTCAATTTCACGTTTTCTAGTGACGAAAAGAAAAAGGCATTCTTTAGGTTAGAATATGCCATACACTACGTCACGGCTACAGGTAAGGTAGCTTTAAAGGTTTTTAAAATTGGGGAATATTGGGTCGAGCCGACGAAATTACTAGCGATAAAGCGAAGACAATCCTTTGTCGACCTTACAACGCGGAAACACTTTAAGGGGAAACATAGGCTAGCAATTATTGTAAATGGAACAGAGAAAGCATCTTGTAATTTTCAGGTTAAGTAGCGTTTATCCAAAGTGCGCCTATAAACAAAACAGGGCCATACTTCGGCCCTGTTTTTTTGTCAAAGTTGATAGCAAAATTACTTCAAGAGATTATAGGATAAACCTGCTGTGTACAATCCTGCAGTCCTGTCTCCTGCATAGAATTCTCTGGTGTCTGAGCCAAAAAGATTTCGACCATTCAGGAACACAGTAAGGTTCTTAACAATTTCATAGGAGGCTTTTGCATTCATCATAAATTTAGACCCAATCTGTCCATTAGCATACTGAGGTGTACTATCATTATTTGGATTATACGAAAAGTCGTATTGCGTTTGTTTTGAAAAATAATAGCCGCTCAGGTTTATGTTCAACTTGGCTATAGGGCGGTAGTTAAAATAGAATCCGCCATATGATCCAGGAGTATACCTGTGAGTACTATTACTGTAGGTAACCGTCGGAAAAGGAGGACTTGGCAAACTTGGATCTAAATAAAACGAGGGCAAATCTTCTGTTTCCGTTTTTTGTAAAGTAATGAATGGTTTGAACTGAATCTTTTCGTTTGGAACAAAATTTAGGGAGATCGTAGCTCCTCTTTGTCTTGCTGTTGTTGGAACATTAAAGAAAACCTGTGGACCTGAGGTCTGAAGGATTGCCGTTAAATTCTTACCTGTTTGTTGAAAAACATCAATATCCAACTGCAACATGGTGCTAAGTTGTGAGCGATAACCAAACTCAATCATATCCAGTGTAAATAAGTCAAGATTTGAATTTCCAACTTGGCCACCGGCTATGTTCAGAAAGTTGTAACCAATGAACGAGCCGCTGTTTGAACGCGTTACGGCCGCGCGAACAAGATTGGAGGAATTAATCTTGTATGTTGTAGCAAACTCATAGGCAAAATAGGCTTCATCGGGATCCGAAAATTTATCAATCCTAATTCCTGCTAATGCGCGAAGTTTCTCGGTAAAGTTCAAATCTGCGCGCAGGTAGCCTGCTGTTGTAGTAATGTTGTTTTCTGCATTAAATAAACCGATAACTCCCATATCGGGATTTACGTAATCACGGTCATCAAATGTAACCGTCTGGTAGCTGATACCCGGTGTAACGGTATACTTGCTACCCAGCTTAATGTCATACTCTGCTACAATATCAGCTACGTTAAAGTCGTATTCCGCATAGGGAACATTTATATGGTTATCGATATTGTGCCCTTTTAAATAGGAAGTCCTAATGTTGAGCCCGTGAATAGTAGCATTCAAATTAACTGTTTTGTTTTCGGTGGAGCCATCATACAGGGGATTAGTAATCCAGATCTTTTGGAAAGCGGATTCCTGATGGGTTACAGTCAAATCCAACGAAATTTTTTCTGAGGCTTTATAGCTGAAATAACCATTAACACCCCATCGGTTTAACGATCGGTTGGGCTCTGGATACTGCCTGTTTCTATTGGTGGCGTCAGGAATATATTGGTCCAACGGCAAGTATTCGCCTGTAGATTCTCGATAATATTCAGTATCAACTCTGTTTCTGTCTTGAAAATTACCTGACAATACCATGCTAAATTTCTTTCCAAATTTCTTTCCAACACTTGTATTAGCAATTGTAGTACCCAACGTTCCAGCCTGAACATTAGCATTTACCAACGTGCTTGACGTGCCTAAACGTTTGGTAATGATATTGATTACACCTGTTACGGCATTAGGTCCAAACAAAGGCGAAGAAGGGCCTCGTACAATTTCGATTCTCTCTACGTCGTTTAGGTCGATTGATAAAGATTCCCAGTTTGTTCCACCCAGGCCGTGGTTAAAAACCGGGCGGTTGTCGATCATAACCAAAGTGTATGCATTGGCCTTTAAAAAAGTGCCATTAGTCCTGGTGATGTTTTCCATTCCACGAATATGTATGTCATACATACCGTTAGCTTGTTCACGTACAATTACGCCGGGAGCAAGTCTGAGGGCTTCCATGATACTGGTGGACCCTGATTTTTCGATATCACCTTTGGTAATAGTATAACTAGAAAGAGGTGCATCAAAGAGAGTTTCGTTTTTCTTGGAGGCGGAGTTGATAGGTACATTCATCAACTCTTCAAGGGATAACTCATATAAATCTTCCTTCTGAGTATCTTGCTCCTGGCCCACAGCCGGAGCAGAAAGCATTGTAATGGTAAAAAGGAGGCAATAAAAATTTACGCGCATAGGGTTCATATTTTTTTTGCAAAACTAGTACGACCCTAATTTGAATAAATATAAAAACCCGTTTTACCTTACACTTAATTGATTAATTGTATTGTTGAAGAAAAAAGTTTTGTTCCACTAGGCTCCGTTGTCAGAAATTTTCGTTTCAGGATAGAAGCAGTTGGCGTTTTCCGATAACTTGATCGATTGCGGTGAGACGGCATAAAAGAAATCAGCTCTGGGTGTACTGCATTTGACGCGAAAGTCAATTGGAAGTACTGAAGACAACGTTAACTTTTGTGAAATACACAGTCGTGGTCCCCTCAAAACCTGACTCGGTAGCCACAATAAGCCATATTTCCCCCTTGCTATTGCTCTTTGCAATAAAGGGGATATCATTCGTAGAGGTATTGGACCGCGAAATCAAGGCATAGTCTTTAGTGTCGTACGCAACAGCTATATCACCAAGAACAACCGTCACCTCACCAGGCATCTGTTGATTGCCTTTATCAACATTGAGGGCGTAATTTGGTCCGTCAATTATTTTTCTTGGCTCGGTGCCAGTAGCCCCTGCTTTTAAAAAAACGCTTTCCCCCGGGGCGCCACCAATTCCTACAGCTCCTTTCGGAGCATTGGATGCCAACTCGACATCAAAAGCTATCGTGTAATCTTTATTCGGAGTCAGATTGGACAGTTTCTTTTTAATGAACATAAACAAATCATCGCTATAGTTTTTTCCGGATAACATAATCGACTTTTGATTTGCGCCAAGGTTTGCAGGCCTGTCCGTATAGGCGAATTGCAACTCGTATCGAAGAGAATCCTCCGTGCTTGCTGGAAAATCCGTGAAGTCGGCCTGCCAGCCATCCTGACTTTTACTGAAATCAAAACTTTGAGAAAAAACAGAAATTCCCTGTTGGTCTTCGGAGAGACTACACGCGGAAAAGCCGAGTACAATAATCACAATTGAAAGCTTTCTGCACAGTTTCATAGTACGTTTTTACGTTTCATAGACACGTCCTCGACGCGAAAGGTTGGAAATTGATTTAGATCAAGCGATTATCATATCAACTCAGACTAAATTTGTGACACTTCCGTCTAATAGATGGAACTCGTTTAACTATTTTCCGTTTTATCAGCATTACTCAATCGCTTATGCAAGATTCTACCCAAAATACACAATTCCCGTTTCGATCGGTGTTAAATCTTCGATTGCTGATTGAGTACTGGGAAAGGGCGATTAATCAGGGGATGGTTCCCCCTTTTGCTCAAAACATGTTGGAGTACATTAATAACGCTCCTGAGTTAAGGGAGCCGATTGAAGATCTGACACTGCTCGATAAGCACAGGACTTTTATCAATTTTCTGATGAGTGCAGTAATACCGCCAGCAAATCAGGATACCGAAATAGCAGCGGCAATTCTTCCTTTCCAGTTTACGTCGTTGTATAGCACACGTGCATTTGACCGCACGCTGAATCTAGCTACGAGCGTGGAAGACCAGGTTGTTACAAATTTTCCAGGTAACCATATGACATTAGGCAAAACCGTAAAGGCTTGTCTAATGATACTTGAAAGGTTCTATGGCGTAAAAATGAATTTCGAGAAACCCATTCTTTTTACGATTAAAAATCCGAAAACGAGTTTAGATAAGGTGTACAAAGTTGAAATCAATCATCAGTTTTGTGAAATCGTTTCCAAGACAAAGCCTAAGTCGATCGAGAAGCATGTGATCAAATTCTTGATGGAAAAAGTATACGATGTTGATCTCTGGTTACAGTACATTCGGCCAGAAGATTATGAGTTTCATGGTTTTATTGAACTTCGTCTTGTTGATGTTACTGAGCAGGAGATGCTTTCTTCAATCAAGTATGACTTGTTGGAAAAAAATGCAGTCATACGTAAAGAGAGCTTTGGAATGATCCAACAAAAGCTTCGTTCGCTTTTTGAGATTGAGGAAATGAAATTAGGAATTGCATATCTTGATCCGAGCAACAATCTGGTTTTGAACAACGGTAGCACTGAGTGCTGGAAGAGCTTGACGGACCAACCCGTTGGAAACAAACCGTGTGAAGATTTTACAGGGTCCGTTTATGAGCGTAGCTGGATGGAAAAACGGTATGTTACGGTTGAAAATTTAAGGGAGTATCCATTCCCATCAAAAGTCGAAGCTGCTTTATTGGCTAATGGCATAAATAACATTTTGCTGGCTCCGCTAATCGATGATGGAGAAACAATTGGCATGTTGGAGCTGGCAACGTCGATACCAGGAAAACTGAACCCGATAAGCTCGCATAGAGTTGAGAATGTTCTTCCCATGTTTACAGCCGCCGTAAAACGTGTTAAAGAGGAGATGTCGACCGAGGTGCTAGCCCTAATTCAGGAAGAATGTACCTCACTTCATCCTGCAGTACAATGGCGCTTCTTTGAAGCTGGCGTAAATCTGATGAATAAAAGAAGGAATGATGAGAAGGCCGCAATGGAAGAGATTGTCTTTAAAGATGTCTACCCTCTTTTCGGACTATCGGATGTTCGCAACTCCTCGCTAGAAAGAAATTCAGCAATACAAAAGGACTTTCAACAAAATTTGAAGCTTGCGAAAGATCTTCTGCAAAAAATTTATGAACAGAAAAGTCTTCCAATAGTAGAGGAGGTAATGTTCAAGACCGAAGAGCAATTGCAAAAAATTAACCGGGGCTTGGCTTCCGGAGATGAAAGCAATGTTCTCGAATTCCTGAAGTCGGAGATCAATCCACTGGTTGATCACTTTGAAGAAGATCCGATATTAGAAAAGTACATCCTTGGATATCGAGCTCATCTTGATCCTGTTTTTGGCGTTGTGTATAAAAGGCGGAAATCATTTGAGGAAAGTCTTGCTGCGATCAACAAGATGATTGCGGACTACCTGGATGAAGCAGAGGTTACAGCCCAGGAAATGTTTCCTCATTACTTCGAGAAATACAAGACCGATGGAATAGAGTATACCTTATACCTAGGTAGTTCCTTGGTAAAGGACAAAGTCTTTGATTCTTTTTATCTAAGAAATTTTCATTTATGGCAATTGATGACCATGGTAGAAATCCATCGCAGAATGGACGCATTAAAACCAAAGCTTAAGAATAAACTTGATATTACTCAGCTCATATTGGTTCATGACCAACCAATCTCAATAAGGTTCCGCGCAGACGAAAAACACTTCGATGTAGATGGTGCTTACGATGTCCGTTACGAAATTGTAAAAAAGCGTATTGATAAAGCTTATATCAAGAATACAGGTGAAAGATTAACACAGCCTGGTAAAATAGCTATTGTTTATAATCAGGCAAAAGTGGAGGACGAATATCGCCGTTATTTCCATTATCTAACCGGTAAAAAATTGATTACAGGCGAAGTGGAGGAGTTAGAATTGGAGGAACTGCCCGGAGCGATTGGTTTAAGAGCCCTGCGCATCACAGTAACGCAAGAAAAGAAACAACCCTTGTTACGGCAGGAAGATAGTCTCTTGAAGGATATAGAGGAAGCTCTTAGACTTCATTAGAGTCAGTGAAACGCTTTTATAGGATGAGTAACTCCATCGAGTTTTTTTGCCGTGCAATCTTTACAAGAATGTTTAATCGGCGGACTCGGGGTTAACTTCATCCAAAGTTTCAAGCAATTTTTTTCGCTTCTTGCTGGAATAGTGACCAAAAGTAAACATCACTGGAAAATAGAGCATGTAAACGATCCCCGCGTACATGCCTCCAAGGATTTGCTTTCTCAACAAGAAAGCCACTAAAACAGAGAAAAAAGGAATAATTCCCATCAGAAGGTTAGCGTAGACGCTTGCCTGCGTATCGAATCTTTCAATTTCGTTTAGTTGAAGCAGATCGGCATTTTTTAGAGCGTTTCTGTACATAAAGGTTAAAACAGCAAAAATGCACGAGGCACCAACCCCATAAATGATCATCAAATAAGACATATCGGTGCCTTTTACAACCTCGACCAGTTCACTAACCATTTCATCCTGACCGAATAGGTAGCCGATAGGTATAAGTATAAATTTCGTTAGAAACTTCAGGGGGTACACGTAGAAGAGTACAATGATTAAAAACAATGTATTCAGAAACACCACCGTTGCATTCCTTAGACCGTAGCGAAAAAAGAATTCAAAGTGTTGATACCAGATAAGAAGAATGGGCGCAATACAGAGGCAGAAAGGAATAATATCCCATACAAATCTTTTGATCTGTTGAAAGTTCGATGGAGGTGTAGTCGAGATTAATAAAAGAGTAATGGCAAGCGCGAAGACAGCATCGCTGAAATTTTCCAGACGCCCCGGCTCTTCTCCGCGATACCGAAAATCCTTATTCAAACCGAGATAGTGCTTTTGGAGGGCGGTACGCATCATAAGCTTTGAAAATGATATTGAAAAGCTACTAATTATCAACGTGCTTTTCAATATCAGAGTCTTTGGAATCATTCTCTAACCTACTTTGTCCCTCAATAAAAGGAGAAGCCTGTTGGTGAAGTCGTATCGCCAGTCTCGCCAGAATAAAACAAACGATCCAGATGCCGGGCACAAAAGAAATGAACCAAAAATAATCGTAAGCACCGTGAAATAGCGTTGGCGCCAGTAACGCAATCAGACTAAAATAAAACTCCTTCCGATGGGTGAACTTCGCCTTGCCCAGAAAGTAGCCCATTATTACTGCAAATGCGGCGTGAGCAGGTACAGCTGTGAACATTCTTAACAAGCCTGTTTCCACTCCATACTGGAAGACATAAATTATGTTTTCCACGGTTGCAAAACCCATACTCACCATTACAGCGTATATGATTCCATCAAAGGGCTCGTTAAAGTTTTTATTATAATATAAGATGAAGCGAACAAACATGAACTTACTGAACTCTTCAATAAAAGCTATCTTAAACAGAGCATTAAAGAATTGGTGCACAACATCATCCTCTTTCGTTAAAATTAGAAAGTTTACTGGCCAGCTAATGGCTAGCGTTACCAGAGTACTAACGCCGCCATAAATAAAACTGAGCAACAATAAACTAAGGGGCTCTTTCTCGTGCTTATCACTTAGATAAATATACAGGACAATAGCTGCGCCAGGGGCGACGGCTAAAGCAAGGAGGCTAAACACATTCATCTAAGTTCATTCACGGCAAGCGTTGTTCATAAAGTAATTTTACTCCATAACATTTTCAACCGCGTCCATCTTGGCGTCTGAGTATTTGCCGGAGGTAGCATAGACAATCTTTCCTTCAGCGTCAAGCACAAAAAAATAAGGGACGTCTTTCTTTTCGAAATCAAGGGCCTCCTTATAGGGTTTAAGCTCGCCTTTATAAAAAAGCACATAAGGTAACAGTTGTGGGTCAATGTTCTTTAATGCTTTTCGCTTAGCTGTCCCAGTTGCGGCAGCATTAATACCTGTAAACATTGGGATAAAATAAACATTTACATCATAAGCAAATCCGGCCATCATTCCGGTTGTTTTCTGGATGAATTTTTCAAAGACCGGTTGAAACCAAGAGTTTAATTCGTCCTCGGATTTTTTTGAATAAGCCATCCCTACCAATGTGTATTTTCCTTTCGCTTCCTCAGGCAGTTTAACTTTTTTATCTTCCACAGTCTCTGCTTCTATCGCCGGAAACATCTTGCCAACTTGTGCATTTATAGAAAGTGAACCAAGCACGAAAAAAATAAGGAAACTGAACTTTTTCATAACTTTTTTATTTGGATTGAAAGTTACGAAAACCATACCAGAATGATGGATCATATATTGGATATGATTATTTAGGAAGCTATAAAGCTTAGATCTTAGTTGAATGGCTTTTGAGGACAGTTTATCACCAACGGCGAGCATCAGCGAACCCATCTTACTTTTTCATCCATTCCCTTCCTTTTTCCAAGAGACAGGTCTCCTTTCGGCATGCCAACGTGAAGAAAACCAAGTAATTTATCGTCCTTACTTAGCCCAAAGAATTCTTTAGCCTCATCGAAATATGTAATTCCACCAGTACTTAAGTAAGCACCAACACCATAGGCTGTGGCCGTTAAATGCATGTTTTGAACTGCGCAAAATACAGCACCTATTTCTTCTATTTCAGGAATAGAATTCTTTGTGTCCCGTTTCATGCACACAGCGATGATATAGCTCGATAACAACGGTTTTCTGCGCAGATTTTCATAACGGTCTTCCTTGAAAGTGCCATCTCTTTGTGTTAGTTCCCTGTAAAGATCAGCCTGAAAGTCACCCAGTGCTTTGAGGCCATCGCCTGTAAAAACCACAAATCTCCATGGCTCTGTAAATTTATGGGTAGGAGCCCAGTTTGCATTCTGCAGCATTTGATGAATAACTGTATCATCCACGGATTCTCCGGTATATTGTTGTAGGAACACGGATCTCCGCCGTTGGATTACTTCATTGATTAGTTCAGCATTAAAGGACATAGCAAATTTTTTCATAAATTTAAGGATCAACACCTGTTAGCATGAATAAATTAATACTGATACTACTGATTGCATCGTCATGTGCGCCGGTATATGTTCCCAATGCAAGGAATTCGCCCATGTTTACTAAAGCGGGCGAGTTTCAAGGTTCTCTCCAGTTTGGCAATGGGCTTGAAGGACAGGGAGCGGTATCTGTTACGAATCACATCGGAATTATGGCAAACTATTCATATGCCGACCGTAGCAGCTATCGCTTTGAGGCGGATGATGAAAATGAATACCATTATCATAGGTTTTTCGAAGGTGGAATTGGCTACTTTGAAAACCAGGGAAACTGGTGTTATGAAATTTTTGCAGGGTATGGGAGAGGTGAAGGGGCAAACTATGATGTGTATGAATGGTGGGGAACTCAAAGTGTAAGGGCTACCGGAAAATATGAGCGATACTTCATTCAACCCGCTTTTGGAATGAATAAAAAAATTATGCATGTATCCTTTGTTCCACGCATCTCTATTGTAGATTTCACTTCGTTTTCTAATGATGTAGTTTCTTATACAATCGACGAAAATCCGAGAGTCTTTATTGAGCCTGCCATTATCGGTCGGGTAAATTTAATGGACAATCATCTATTTTTTGTGTTTCAGGCAGGCTTGTCTTTTTCTGCCGGTGCAAAAGCTTTTTATGACCACAGACCCCTTCACTTCTCAACGGGCATGGGTTTCCGCTTGGGAGGTGTTAAAAAAGAAAAGGTAAATGAATAGCCGAGTAACAAATGCAATGGAAAACATATACTTCAGCTTCAATTTATTTGGGAAATAGCCCCGGGTCAATATTTGGTATAACCTTGAGTGCGTTCTTATAATAGATTTTCTTCAACACGTCATCGGGCAGATCAAGGCCATACATTCTCCAAAAAGCATGATAGCGCTTGTGATAAGGGAAATAATCATCAGCACTTTCGAGAACACGAAAGTAGGTAGTGTATTCATCAGGTACCCATGAGTCTTTGCCAAACATTACACGGTCCTGATATTTAATTAAAAACGCTTTGGCAACTCTCGGCTGCCTTCCAAGCTCTGAGATTACGGCTCCGATTTCAGTATACATGTTGGGGAACTTGTCCAGAAGTTCTTCAAGCTTTTTAAGGTCGCTTCCAAACCAACCCAGGTGGGCGTTTATAAATTTGGTTTTTGGATGTTTCTTAAAAATGTTATGTTGTTCAGCAATGATGGTTTCCCATGACACCGGATCCTGGTCATGTCTTCGTCCGGGGTGAGTTTTTAACTCCAGCCATCGTTCATTATTTTTATCAATGGGTTGCCAGAATTGTTTTGGGTCTGCAGCGTGAATTAATACGGGTATGCCCAATTCTCCACATTTAGCCCATATCGGATCAATGCGAGGGTCATCGATATGAATTCTGTTGCCCTTGCTATCCATATTAAACATCCCAAGACTTTTATAAATTTTAAGCCCATTGGCTCCCTTATTTACATCAGCTTCGAGTTGCTTTAACATACGATTCTGCCATTCTGCATCATCTATTGCGGAGAAATCCATATTGGTAAACACGATAAATCGCTTTGGCTGCGTGCTCTTCACGTTTGCTAACGATTTTTCCAGATGCTCGGTACTACCTCTCCCGCGTCCGCTAAGGTTAACCATCACCGCCATATTCAATTTGTCCATTTCTTTCGTCAGCAGCGTGAGGTCCTGCGAGGTCATATTGAATTGATGATTGTGGACGTCAATGAAGGGGAATTTAGCCCGTGTGATAATATTTTCGGGTACCACCAAAGTGGAAGGAGGGTCGTAATCCTCGAAATCCATTTTCAAATCGAGTGGCCTCTCCTGGGCACATGCAGAAATTACAGATATAAGGGTGATCGCGGCGATTAAGATCTTATTCATACACGGCAAATTGAACGCTTTAAGATACATTGAATACCGAGATCACTTCTATAAAATTTTCCAGACGGATTAAACGTTGTTTAAGTATTCGGTAATACCGGATATTCACAAGTGCACCTGTAAAAATATCCGTAAGGTTGAGTGCGGTTATTTTATTTTTAACTTGGCTGAAGTTTAAACTAGATACATGAGACAGAATTTTGTTATTTTTTTAATGCTTTTCGTTTTAACAGTTGCTCAAGCTCAAGAACTGCAGCTGGAGGAAGCCAAAAAAATGATAGGTACCAACGACTTTGCAGGAGCAAAAAAGCATCTTACAAAAGTTGTTGAAAGCAATCCAAGGAGTAAAGCAGCATTAAATCTTCGCGGGCTCGCACGAATGGGGTTGAATGATTTCTATGGCGCAATTGGGGATTTTAATTTCGCTGTGGAATTAGATTCAACTTTTGCTGAAGCGCTTACAAACAGGGGAGAAGCCAAGTTGGCGTTAGGAGATGACGAAGGAGCAATTTTTGATTTTGATAAAGCGATAAAGTTTAACAACAAATATTCGGATGCTTACACCAGCCGGGGGCTTGCGAAATATAACATAGAAGATCTTCAGGGGGCGTATTTTGATTTTTCAAAAGCTCTTGAGTTAGGTCCTGCCGATGCCGATAAGTATTTCAATCGGGGCGTAACGAAAGCAGAACTTGGAGAGTTTGTGAGTGCTATTGACGATTATTCGAAAGCGATAGAGCTCGCCAAGACAGATCCAGGCCTTTATAACTATCGTGGCGTTGCACACTACAGTGTTGGTAATCTCGATCTTGCCATAATAGATTATAATGAGGCAATTAAACTAGACCCTAAAGATGCCCAAACCTTTGAGAATCGGGCTTTGGCTTATGGGGCACAAGAAAAATTTAAGGAAGCCCTGGCAGATTACACTAAAGCAATTGAACTAAATCCTGACGAACCAGAAACATTGAATCTAAGGGGTGTCACGAAATATAGCCTTGAAGATCATGATGGCGCGATAGCGGACTATACAAAAGCAATTGAATTGGATAACACGAACCCGGTTTATTTCGATAACAGGGCATTGAGTAAGACTGAAAAGGGAGATTTTGCCGGGGCGATTGAAGACTATTCATCGTCCATCGAATTGTATCCCAGCGACCCGGAAACATTTTACCAACGTGGACTTCTTAAACTCAATATGAACAATAAATACGATGGCTGTCTGGACTTTAAGCGTGCCGAAGAACTTGGCTCACCCGACGCAAAGGCTGCACTCAAGAAACACTGCAAGTGAAAATAGCCATTGTCCTTAACGGCATTTCACTGGATAAAAAGGTATTCTATAGTCGATTCCTACCCGCATTAAGCAGCGATTTTCCGGTAGAAGTTTTTGAAACACGTTCAGAGAATGATGCAATACACCTTGCGTCTGAATCTACTGATAAGGGTTTCGATGTTGTGTTGGCCGCCGGCGGAGATGGTACAGTTAACCAGGTGGTAAATGGCGTGCTCCGTAATCGTGAGAACTCTAATCGTTTTCCAGTGGTGGGTATTCTACCCATTGGGACAGGTAATGATCTGGCGCGAGGATTAGAACTTCGGGCAGATGTATTTCAGCTTATGTCGTTGTTACGCGACTTTAAACCTCGGAAATTTGATGTTGGCAAAGTTACCTTCACAACGAATGAAGGTAATGCAGCGCATCAGTACTTTGTCAACGTCGCAGATATTGGTATGGGCCCTGAGGTAGTCAGAAAAGTTTTAAAAAGTAATCATCTTTTTGGGTCAGCTGTTTCGTATTACCAATCTATACTGAAAACCTTTTTTACCTATAAACCAATGATGGTACATGCCCGGCTGGATGATTGGGAATGGAAGGGTAAGGTGCGCACGTTAGCAGCCGCAAATTCAAAATTTTACGGGCACGGACTCTGTATTGCTCCTGGGGCAAAGCCAGATGATGGGATTTTTGACGTCTTCATTTGTGGCAATGCTTCTGTTTTGGATTTTGTTCTGCAATCGGGAAAACTAAAGAACAAAAAAATGCTTTCGCACAAAATGGTTCAATACCGCCAGGCGAAGATTATTGATTTGAGAGCGGATTCCACGTGTGCCATTGAAGCAGATGGTGAGTTTTTAGGTTTTCTTCCGGCTCGGATTGAATTGCTACCACAGAAACTTAAATTCTTGATATAAAAAAAAGCCAGACGACTGATCTGGCTTTTATGGTAAGAACCCTATTTTTTTATTACCAACGTGTTGGCAATCATATCATGAAGGCCCTGTCTTTTTTCAGTAAATGCTGCCATGATATAGCCGATGAGCAGGATGAAAGAAGAAATGATTTTACAAAGATTGCGGACTAGAGCTTTTCCGAAGTCCAACTTCGCGCCGTCCATATCCGTCGCCTTTATACCCAGCACTATCTTACCTATGGAACCCTGATAGTTAGATGATTCCATCAAGGAGTGATACAGAGTCTGTATCACCAGGAAAACAACCTGTGAGATACCTGCCATAGCCATAAATGAACCCATCATTGACATCGCCTCGGCTTGGTTGGTCGAGTCAAAATTTTGTACATCAGTAGCAATTCCAAGACCCATTATGCCCAGCACTGGCATAATAGCGACAAATTGTACCGCGCCAAGAATAATGGCGTCAATAATAAGGGCCACAAAACGAAGCCAAAATCCAGCATAAACAGTATTCATAAAAATTAAGGGTTAGGTTTCTTAAAACTAAAATATTAAAATCATCCGTGCAATGGTTTTAGAAAGGCATAGTTCTGTACTTTACTTCTTATATCTACGGCTGTGAATAGTATTATCCGCGATTGTTTTGACCAGTTGGAGCATGAGAGAATTGCCCTTTTAAACAAACTAACTGATGTGCCACCTAACGGGAAATTGGATTATAAACCAAACGATCGTAAATGGTCAATAAATGAAATTCTGATGCACCTGATTACTTCTGAGAAACTCACGCTGAATTATTTAAAGAAAAAATCCCTGGGGGTTGATCAACTTCCTAACTCCCGCCTTTTGGAATCGTTAAAAATGATAGTACTGAAAGGTTCTCAACGTCTTCCTTTCCTGAAATTCAACGCCCCCAAAGCTCTTATTGAGAACACTCCGCAGGTGACCTATTTTCATGAAATGGCAAGGGACTGGGAACTATCGAGGCGGGATTTCAGAAAGTTTCTGGAAAGTATTCCGGAAAAGGACATTCATAAATTGATTTATAAACATCCCGTTGCAGGTCGTTTTGATATTATACAATGCCTGACTTTTATGCAGGAACATTTTAATCACCACTTGCCACAAATCAACGCCCTGCTGAAATAATCGACTAGTTTCTAAAATTGCTTTTGAGCATCTTTCCGAATTAAATCATTAATAGTATATGCGTTTTTTTTACACCCTTGTTTTCCTTTTTTCATTTTCAAAAACAACCGACGCACAAAAGCTTCTCAGTCCAGATGAATTCTTAGGATATGCGCTAGGCGATCGATTTACACTTCATTATAAAGTGATCGAATATTTTAAACACGTTGAAGAGGCGACAAAAAATGTTGAATTGATAACCTACGGAGAAACGTACGAACATCGTCCATTAGTCTATGCTATCATTACTTCTGATGATAACTTTGCTAACCGCGAGCAAATACGGATTGACAACTTAAAACGAACTGGGCTTGTGGAAGGAAAACCTTCCCTTGATAAGACGGCTATCGTCTGGATGAGTTACAATGTTCATGGAAATGAAGCCAGTTCGCTGGAAGCGTCCATGTGGACCTTGTATGATCTGGCTAATAAGAGCAACAACAAGACCCAGGCGTGGTTAAAAAATTCGATTGTTATTATAGACCCCTGCATCAACCCGGACGGTCGTGATCGGTACGCCAATTTTTACAATCAATACTTTAATCTTCCTGCGAACCCGGATGGAGATGCAAAAGAACACCGAGAACCCTGGCCCGGTGGAAGACCTAACCACTATTTGTTTGACCTTAATCGTGACTGGGCATGGCAAACTCAAATAGAATCCCAACAGCGGCTCAAAATTTATAACGAATGGATGCCGCACGTTCACATCGATTTTCATGAACAGGGTTATAACAATCCATACTATTTCGCCCCGGCTGCAGAACCCTTTCATGAAGTTATCTCTCCATGGCAGCGCGAGTTCCAAAAAATGATAGGAAAAAATAATGCACGGTATTTTGACGAAAAGGGATGGCTGTATTTTACAAAGGAAAGATTTGATCTTTTCTATCCAAGTTATGGCGATACTTATCCAACATACAATGGCGCTATTGGTATGACCTATGAGCAGGGCGGAGGAGGTTTTGGTGGCCTGAGTATAACTACACAAGAGGGAGATCCATTAACACTGAAGGATCGCATTACACATCACTATACATCAGGACTGTCAACTATTGAAGTTACTTCAACCAATGCAAACCGCGTGGTTGATGAGTTTGAAAAATACTTTCGCGACAACCTTAATGCTCCTTCTGCGCTGTATAAAACGTATGTCATAAAAGCGGATAATAATCCGGATAAAATTTCAACACTTACAAAGTGGATGGATTCGCATGCGATAAAGTTCGGTCATCCGGCAACTGGAAAGACAACGCGTGGATTCGATTACCAAACACAATCGACCTCCCCCTTTAACTTAACAACCGACGACATTATCGTCACTGTTTATCAACCTAAATCCAGGTTCATAACAACTGTATTTGAACCCCAATCAAAACTACCGGATTCACTTACTTATGACATCACTGCATGGAATCTGATGTATGCATTCAATCTAAAGGCCTATGCGTTAAATGAGCGAATCAATATCGCAAAAACGTTTCAAAGGAAGAAAATTGAAAATGGATCGGCGGTTGCAAAACCGTATGCCTATATTTTTCGATATCAAAGTTTGAAAGACGTTGAGTTTATGGCATCATTAATGAAAAGTGGAATTGCCGTCCGGTCGGCAGCGCAAGCATTTTCAGTACAAGGAGAAACCTTCGATGCTGGAACACTTTTGGTTACGAGAAGAAATAATGAAAAGATAGCAGATTTTGATGAAGCTGTTCAGCGCATGGCAAAAGAAATGGGCAGAAAAATTTTCACATCCAGTACCGGATTTGTAGATGCCGGCAAAGACATTGGGTCCAGTGAAGTAAAATATCTTAAACCACCAAAAATCGCGGTGATGTTTGGTGAACAAACGTCATCGTTGTCCGCCGGCGAAATTTGGCATTTTTTCGAACAACAACTCCATTATCCAATCACTCAAATCGGAACAGACTATTTTAAAAATATCGATCTAAGCAAGTATGATGTGTTGGTTATCCCGGAAGGGAACTACAGAATTTTTGATGAAGGAACACTGGATCACATATCCTCGTGGGTCTCCGGCGGAGGAAGATTAGTGATTGTTGCAAACGCCCTCAAAGCGTTCGCGGAAAAAAAAGGTTTTGGCTTAAAAACGTATGCAAAGGATACTGAAAAAAGTGAAGCCGAGAAGAGGGATATTCAACACAAGCAGGACAACGCTTTGATACGATACGAAGATGCAGAACGGAAACAGCTTTCTGATATCATATCGGGTGCTATTTACAAGGTTTCGCTTGACAGCTCTCATCCACTTGCCTTTGGATTAAACGATACTTACTACACGCTAAAAACAAATGGACTCCGATACGGATTTTTAGACGGCGGATGGAACGTAGGTGTGATTAAAGGCATTGCAAAACCGGTACAAGGATTTGCCGGCACACGCATGAACAACAAACTGGATAACAGCCTCGTGTTGGGGGTTGAAGAAAAGGGTCGTGGAAATGTTGTTTACCTGGTTGACAATCCACTGTTTCGTTGTTTTTGGGAGAACGGAAAAATGCTCTTTGCCAACGCTGTATTTATGGTTGGACAATAGGGTTGTTCACGTCGTACGTTCTATCGGAAAGTTTGTTATTGGGTTATCAATCTTTAACAAACTTCCGGACAGACCTCCACACCAAGTCTGATTCGAAGCCCTTTTGAATTGCATATCGTGCAAGCTTATCTCGCTTTGAAAAAGAATTCTCTGCTTCGAGTTGAGGTAGTTTTTTTTGCAGCAGTGAGTGGAGGGTTTTCTGGTATTCTGCTTCATCGATTTCTTTTATTCCGGCACGAATGCAATTTGCTGTAAGACCCCTTGCTTCAAGTTCGTGGATTATTTTTACTCTGCCCCAGTGCTTCACACGAAATTTCCCACCGGCAAAAGATTTTGCAAAACGTTCCTCGTTTAAAAAACCTTCTGTGATGAGGTGAGCCAAAATTTCGTCAACTGCACCAGAGTATAATCCATACGTGTAAAGCTTGTTTTTTACTTCCTGATGAGCACGTTCCTGGTAAGCGCAGAAAGCGTAAATTTTTTGTTTTGCCTCCTCTGGCGAAAATCGTTTGTTTGGTTTTTGCACGGGATAAAATTAAAAAGTCAGGCTGGCAATAACCAAACCTGACTTAACTTTTGAGGGGAGAAAAAAACTACTTTATAAAGCCTTTTGTTCTGAGAATACTGGTAACAAATTTCCTTTCGTTCTCTGTATTAAATATTTTAAAGGGCCAATAGATTATCTGTGCTTTATTTACAAAAAGCACAAAATGATCTTTCCCGATCGCTGCACTTTTAATCTGATCCCATTTCATCGGCATCCCCTCTCTTGGATTTATTTTCATAAGAATTTGCTGGCTGCTGATTTCATAAGAGAATTTTTCAAACAACATTTTCCCCTGCTCCAGCTGAGTAACGCCATAAAACTGTATCCACCAAAAAAGTAAGTATAATCCAAGGCCGATAAAGGCAGCAATGAACCACCATATTGATGATGCACCGGGAATGAAGTAACAAAGACATAATAAAACGGCTACTGTTACAGCAATCCATCCCTGTTTTCTTAAAATACTTTTAAGGGCGGTGTTGATGTAGGTCTTTTTTTCGAGCTTGTAATTTTTTGTTCTAACAATCATATCCAATTCATAGTTATCAATCTTATCGTCGGGTCGAGGGGCTTTGTTTAAAAAGCCTTCAAGCTCAAGTCCATGCTTTTTACAGAATGTGTAAGGGCCCCTACAGAAATAAAATCAACGCCACATTCTGCTACAGATCTGATAGTTGCTTCTGTAATATTCCCGCTTGCTTCCGTTTTATATTTTCCAGCGATTAGCCGGATTGCCTCCTCCATCATTTCAATACTCATATTATCCAGCATAATAATATCTATTCCGCCCACCTGTAGTACTTTTTCGACTTCTTCCAGGTTCCGGGTTTCTATTTCGATCTTCAGCTCCTTATTTCCGGCGCGAAGATAATCTTTTGTACGGATGATCGCTTGTTCAATACCACCTGCCATATCGATATGATTGTCCTTTAGCATGATCATATCGAAAAGCCCTAGGCGGTGGTTGTGGCCTCCACCGATTTGTACTGCCCACTTTTCCAGCAGCCGAAAGTTCGGGGTGGTTTTGCGAGTATCGAGTAATTTTGCTGAAGTTCCCCTTACGAGCGATGTTAAATGATTCGTTTTGGTAGCAATGCCGCTCATTCGCTGCATGCAATTCAGTACCAGACGCTCGGTTGAAAGTATAGATCTGGAAGACCCCTCAACGATGAATGCAATTTCTCCCATTTTGGCTTCGGCACCATCGTTTAGGTATGTTTCTATTCGCAGAGCGGGATCAAAAAAATGAAAAATTTTTTCCGCCAGCGCTATACCCGCTAGCATGCCATTGTCTTTCACAATCAACCTTGCTTTGCTTGTAGCGTGTAATGGAATTGACGCAAGCGTAGAATGATCGCCATCACCTAGATCTTCTTCCAGCGCTGATGAAATGAATCGGGCTAAAAATTCTTCTGTAATATAGTCGGATTGCACCGTGCAAAAGTAGGTCGCAAATCTGAAGGATTAACGCCGGCAACTAGGAATTTTTGTATTTACAACGCGCCGGAGCCTCTATTCTTTCGCAAAGGAAATTTCGTGTACCAGCTGTTCGCCGCCTACAGCTTTGATTTTCATATATACTCTGTAGGTTTCAGCCTCGCTTTTATATTGGCCGATGCCAAACGTTTGCCCACCTTTCGATGTTCCCTGATGAATAATTGTGAATTCGGATGGAGGATGTTGTTTGAAAAAATCGCGGAAGACAAATTCCGCTTGTGTTTTGCTGTACGATTGAGGACCATCTATTAGCGTCACATCAACCGTTTGGTTAAGAAATTTTGATAATTCTTTAGCGCTTCCAGCTTTGATAGTCTCTTTAACCTGACTTATAACATCTGCCTGTGCATACACTGCAGTTGTAAAAAAGCCAGCCAGAACAAAGACTGTCGGTAGTAGGTATCTGTTAAATTTCATGATGATATAGTATCAGGCCAAAACTATGCCATTATCGCAAGATAATGAATTATTGAATTAACATCTGATTGCAAACCATTACTGGGTTGAATACAGCCATAACCCCATTTATCCTACAATCCTGATTATATTTGCGGCACTTAATTAAGAACCCAAATATTATTCTTCCATGAACAAGAAAGTGTTATTGATGATTTTAGACGGTTGGGGTATTGCTAAAAATAAGGCGGTATCAGCGATAGAAGAAGCCAAAACCCCATTCATAGATTCTTTGTACACTAAATATCCAAACAGTAAGCTGGAAGCTTCGGGACTGGCGGTTGGACTTCCTGCGGGGCAAATGGGAAACTCCGAGGTTGGTCATATGAATATCGGTGCCGGCAGAATTGTATACCAGGATCTTGTTCGTGTTAACAAAGCCGTAGACGAAAAGGAGATGGATTCCCACCCCGTACTTATGGAAGCCTTCGCATACGCGAAAAAAAACAATAAAAAGGTCCACTATATTGGTCTCGTTTCTGATGGTGGCGTACACGCTCACATTGATCATCTAAAAGGTCTTATAACGATTGCCTCGAATGAGGGAATTAAAGACTTATTCATTCATGCGTTCACCGATGGACGTGACACAGATCCTCGTGGAGGTATTGAATACCTGAAGGAGGTTACGCAACACCTCGAAAAAACGACAGGTAAACTGGCTACTGTCGTGGGCAGGTATTATGCGATGGATCGGGATAAAAGATGGGAACGGGTGAAATTGGCTTACGACCTGATGGTAAAGGGTGTTGGAGAGAGAACACAGGATCCTTTATCGGTCATCCAAAAGTCGTATGATAGTAATGTAACCGACGAATTTATTAAGCCAATTGTCGCGGTTGATGTAAATCAAAAACCCGTTGGCGTAATTGAAGAGGGGGATGTAGTCCTTTGCTTCAATTTCCGTACGGATCGCGGTCGCGAGATTACTGAAGTACTTACGCAACAAGACTTCCCGGAACTGGGTATGAAAAAGCTACCATTATACTATGTTACGCTTACCAACTATGACGATTCTTTCAATAATGTAAAGGTTATTTTCAATAAAGATAACCTGGATCAAACCTTGGGTGAAGTGGTTGCCAACGCGGGTAAGAAGCAGATTCGCATCGCAGAAACTGAAAAGTATCCCCACGTAACATTCTTTTTTTCCGGTGGCAGAGAGAACCCGTTTGATGGCGAGTCCCGCATTCTGTGCCCTTCTCCCAAAGTTGCTACTTATGATCTCGCACCAGAAATGAGTGCAAAAGAAATCAGAGATAAAATCATTCCCGAACTCGATAAAAAAAACCCTGATTTCGTCTGTCTGAATTTTGCTAACCCCGATATGGTTGGCCATACCGGCGTATTTGAAGCGGCCGTTAAAGCCTGTGAGACAGTAGACGCCTGCACACAACAAGTTTCTGAAGCAGCTCTTTTAAATGGATATGCTACGCTGATTATTGCAGACCATGGAAATGCAGACATGATGATTAATGAAGATGGTACCCCTAATACGGCCCATACAACAAACCTGGTTCCCTGTATACTCGTTGACCGCGACTATAAAGGAAACTTAAAGGACGGAAAACTTGGCGACCTTGCTCCAACCATCCTGACTTTGATGGGCGTACCAATTCCTCCACAAATGACAGGGAATATCCTTCTTGAAAACTGAACGACTATTAGTTAACATGTACACACGCATCGTAAAGACCACCCTGCTGTGCATGTCGTTTATAGGGTTTCTCTCTTGTGAAAAAAAACAAGAGCTTCAAAATCTTTATGCGATAGATAGTCTTGTGAGCCGACAAGTAAAGTTTTTGTCGGAAAATCAGGCAACTCTTAAGAAAGTTACCCAGCTGGGGGAAAAGCATGACGAAGCAACGATCATTCCCAAAGATTCAATTGCGTGGAAAAAGGAATTGGAAATTTTCATGGCATTGGACATGATCAATAAGCCCGTCAACGGAAGCCTTTACCGAATAGATACTAAACCTGATGAAAGAAGTAATCTAAGTGTAAAGTCCTTTACTACAGAGGAAGACTTACCCGTAAAGTACTTGCGGGTGTACTTTCAACAAGTTCCGGAAAAAGTAAGAAAGATTGAAGCTCAAATTAACGACTCAAACATTTTGTATAGCAGCGCGCGGATATTAACGATGGAGTTTCAGCAGTTAGAGGATAAGACGGTGTTGACTTCATACTCAATTGTAGGGGGGCAAAACATGTTAATGGGAGATAGTGTTCATTATAATGTTATAGGCACGGTATCGAATTCAAAATAAGAATCATGGCTAAGCGAAAGGAGAGAGAAGCATTGCGGGAAGAGGAAAAAAGGCCAATCAATAAAAGGAGCCTCGCACAGTTGCTGGGAGTTTTCAGGTTTGTTCTTCCGTATAAAGGGTGGTTCATCATCGGTCTCTTGTCCTTGGGATTGTCTAGTGTAACACTTCTTGCTTTTCCTTACCTCGCGGGCAAGTTATTGGATGTTGCTGAAGGAAAAGTTGTTCCTTACTTCACATCGATTAATGAAATAGCATTGGCACTGATTGCTGTGTTATTTGTTCAGGGTGTTTTCTCTTTCACAAGAGTGTATACATTTGCCGTGGTCAGTGAGCGATCTCTTGCTGACCTCCGAAAAGCAGTGTATCAAAAGATAATCTGGCTCCCATTAAGGTTCTTTGATAGCAGGAGAGTTGGAGAGTTGATGAGTAGAATCACTGCTGATGTGGGGACACTGTCGGAAATTTTTTCATTCACCCTTGCTGAATTGTTACGTCAGTTCCTGACATTGATTTTTGGTACCATAATCATTTTTTACCTGGCACCAAAGCTTACAGGGTTCATGTTGCTTACATTTCCTGTTCTTGTGATTTTGGCTTTGGCCTTTGGAAAGTATATCCGGAATCTATCAAAGAAAACTCAAGATAAGTTAGCGGAAGCAAATGTTGTCGTGGAGGAGTCGCTTCAATCCATCTCCGTGGTTAAAGCTTTTACCAATGAACTTTTTGAGACGAATCGATATACAAAGGCATTGAAGGAAGTTGTTTTTGTCGCTATTCGTACTGCCCGGTACCGTGGTCTCTTTATTTCCTTTATAATTTTTGCATTGTTCGGTGGAATAGTTGCCGTTGGATGGTATGGAGCTTCGCTGGTTCAGGTAAATGAAATTACGGTTGGTGAATTATTCTCATTTGTCATTTACACTTCTTTTATAGGTGGGTCTATCGCCGGGCTCGGCGATATTTATACCCAACTTCAACGAGCGATTGGAGCTTCGGAAAGGTTGTTGGAAATACTTCAGGAGGAAGACGAATCTGAAGAAATGACAGGCGCGGAACTAAAACTTAATGGTGAAATTGAGTTTAACAATGTTTCGTTCTCCTACCCTACGCGGAAAGATTTTGTGGTATTGAAAGCCCTGGACTTTCGGATTCAATCTGGAGAGAAAGTGGCGCTCGTTGGACAAAGTGGTTCAGGAAAATCTACCATTATAAATCTATTGATGCGCTTTTATCCGGTTGAGCTGGGATCAATAAATGTTGATGGCAGTCCGATCCACGACTTCAATCTTACTGCGTACAGAAAAAACATTGGCATCGTACCCCAGGAAGTTATTCTTTTTGGAGGTACTATAATGGAGAACATTGCGTATGGAAAACCCAATGCCAGCGTGGAAGAAATCCGTGAAGCCGCACGAAAAGGTAATGCATTGGATTTTATTGAAAGCTTCCCCGAAAAATTTGAAACGCTGGTTGGCGAACGAGGGGTAAAGCTTTCGGGTGGTCAGCGACAACGGATCGCAATTTCGAGAGCAATATTGAAGGATCCGGCAATACTCATTCTTGACGAAGCTACAAGTTCCCTCGATGCTCATTCTGAAGTATTGGTACAGGAGGCTTTGGAAAAATTGATGGAAGGTCGTACGACGATAATCATTGCACATCGTCTTAGCACGATTAAGAAAGTGGATCGTATTTTTGTTATTAAGGAAGGGAAATTAGCGGAAGTTGGATCACACGACGAGCTAACCAGTTTGAATAACGGTATATACAGTAACCTGCTGAAGTTACAACTACAATAATTTGAACGTTGATCAGAAATTATGGATACTGTTTCAGAAACATTGTTGAAGGATTTCAAACTTCGCTCTACACCAAATCGGCAGGAGATACTCCATCTTTTTCTGCAAAAAAACTATGCACTCTCACATGGCGATATCGAAAAGGAAATTGAAAATACGCTTGACAGAGTAACCGTTTACAGGACACTTAAGACTTTTTTAGACAAAGGACTTATCCACAAAGTTTTAGATGATGAAGGAAGTCTGAAATATGCACTTTGTAAGGAGGCTTGTTCAACCGCCGGTCATCATCATGACCACGTTCACTTTAAATGCACAAAATGCGGTCAGACTAATTGTTTGAATATTGAAGTACCCTCAGTGAAGCTGCCAAGGGGATATAGGGCAAGCGAGGTAAACATATTGATTCAGGGGGTTTGTGAATCTTGCGGCAAATAATAATTTTTTTTCAAGGGGTTTCTTTTGGTAAACCCTTAGGATAAATCACGCATGTAAGTTTTTGAGATTAAAATATATTTGTAGTTTTGAAAACCACGGATTATCTAAACTGTGCTTTTTACTGTTTATAAGCCCAAATTAACCGGAAACGACCCTACTTGATATCAGTGGTGAACATACTTCTTTTCTCCCTTTTCAGAAATATTAATGAAAGGGAGACCATTCTATTTGGCATTTTTGCATTTATAATAATTCTTTTTCTTGTTCTTGATCTTGGGCTATTCCATAAGCAGGCTCATAAAATCTCTACGAAGTCTGCCCTGTACCAGTCGATCTTCTGGGTACTTATATCAACCCTTTACGGCTTCTTTATTTACAAGTATGATGGTGCGGATCATGCAGTAGAGTACTTCTCTGCTTATCTTACTGAGTACGCATTATCGGTTGATAACATTTTTGTGATTTTGCTTATCCTCAAATATTTTCAGGTTAAGGAGGATTACTATCATAAGATATTATTCTGGGGGATTCTCGGAGCTATTGTTTTTAGAGGAATGTTCATTTTTATTGGGGCGATTCTCATCCAGAAGTTTCATTTTATACTTTATGGTTTAGGGGTATTCCTGATTTATTCAGGTATCAGAATTTACTTTGGCGATGGCGATGAGAAGATCGAACCGGAAAAGAATCCAATCATTAAGTTGTGTAGGAAATACCTTCCTATTACCGATAACGATCATGGAGGAAGCTTCGTGGTAAGGGAAGCAGGTAAACTTATGTTCACCCCCCTTTTCCTGGTTATTGTTTTGATAGAGACAACTGACTTGATTTTTGCTGTGGATTCAATTCCAGCAGCCTTCGCTATCACGCAAAATGAATTCCTGGTTTACACCTCAAACATTTTCGCCGTGATGGGGCTTCGGGCAATGTTCTTCCTACTTGCTGGAATCATTGATAAATTCTATCTCCTTCAGAAAGGGCTTTCGATAATTTTGCTTTTTATCGGAGCTAAGATGCTTATGGAAATTTTTGACGTGCATGTTGGCGTGTATACATCGTTTTCTGTAATTATTGCCACGCTAACACTTTCAATTGTTCTATCCGTGATCGTTCCGAGAAAAGAAGACACCTAGGAGCAACTTATCGAACATAGATCACTTCCTGGCCCCTTCTGCAAAAAAGTTTTTTGGCAGAATTTTTAACAGTATTGGTAACGTTAAAAACCGCTTTGGTAATGACACAGTTACGAACGTTGGAATTGTTTTAAGCAATTTTACTAAAGCCAGCCTGACGCTTTCTTTTTCTTCTAAGGTCAGTTCATTTGCCCGCGCTTTGTTGATTAGCATAAAGACATCTTCATCTTCGGTCATTCCGTTCAATAACCTGGCCTTATTTCTTTCAGCCACTTTTGCCAGTCTCTTAATATATTGATCGCTAACGTGTTCAAAATCCTGCTTATCCTGTAAATAATCCAAATGTTCCCAGTGTTCCAGCACAAATCCCTCAATCGCAATCATACTGTTATCGAGATCTTCGTCAGAAAACCCAAGGTAGTGACAGAACCGTTTTAGAAAGTCGAGCTCAAGCTGTTCTACTTTCTTATCTGCCCAGATCGTTAACACAGCAACCTCCAGGAAAAACTTTTTTAAAATCCATGAATTTTCTGAAGGCAGATTAATGTCTTCGATTGTGAAGCCTTGTTCAAAAATTTTCAGTGCCTCTTTTTTGCGTTCATGCGACAGGTCCGCACTTTCAATGAATAGTTCATAAAGCCGTCTCTCTTCATACGCAACTTCTTTATTGGCGTGAGCGGCAGCGGCGATCACTTTTACCACAGAGAATCGTAGCTCATCCCGTTCATAACGGAAAAAGTCAGTAACAATCCGATCTGCATTTGTGTGTATCCACTGTCCGTAAATAAACACATCCAGAAAAAGAAGGCTGTTGTGAAAAAAGTGAGACCAAAAATTGTCCTGAAATTTATTTGTATGCTCAATCCGCCTGTCGAGCATTATTTCAGCCAGTTCTAATGGCGACTTTTTCCTTCCGAGTAATGTCTTAGTTGATGTTGATAGTTCGGGAAAAATGTTATTGTAAAAGTTGCCAATACTATCCAATGATTTTATAATGATACGAGAAAGTTCCTCCGGATCAGTAACGGGTTTGTCATAAGAAAGAAGTGAACTGCTGATCAGGCTTTCTGCGAGTAGAATTTTCAATCGATCTCGTTCATCCCAATTTTCAGTATCAGGAAGATTTATTTCACCTACGGGCTGCCCATACATTAAACCCGTTGGCTGTATCATGCGGTAAAGCGAATGCTCGGGATGAGACGTTTTCGCTGTAAGATCAGTGGTTACGTTTTTTAGAAGTTCTTTGCGAAACTCCAGATAATCCTTAAGCCAGCCCTTGTCATTTGGTTTCATCCCGAATAAATCAATCTGCAAATTTAAATTTACAGTTTTTCGGGGCTAATCAGAACCATGGTGTTACAAAGCGTCTCTCCATCCTTTCGATTCAATTTTTTTGGCGGTGGATTCAACTTTAGCTTTCAGCGCTTTTTTAAATTTATCTAAGGCCTGACCTAATTTCTTGTCATGTGTACCAAGAATTTGTGCGGCAAGGATTCCGGCATTACGGGCCCCATCTAACGCAACAGTAGCAACCGGTACGCCCGACGGCATTTGAAGGATTGAAAGCACGGAATCCCAACCATCAATTGAATTAGAGGATTTAACAGGCACTCCAATTACGGGTAGGGATGTTATGGAAGCAATCATCCCGGGCAAATGCGCAGCACCACCAGCGCCGGCGATGATAACTTTTAAGCCTCTTGATCGGCATGTTGTGGCATATTCAACCATCCGAATTGGCGTTCGGTGGGCTGATACAACGGTAAGTTCATAAGGGATATTAAACTCGTCGAGAAACTCAGCAGCGTCTTTCATAATTTTCAGATCAGATTGGCTGCCCATGATAATGCCGACTACTGGTTTACTCATATCAGGAGATTACTTTTAACGTGGTCTTTACAAAATTGACTTTCTTTTTCAGACTTTCAATGTCCGGATCGACAATCGTTACGTGCCCCATTTTCCGGAATGCCTTAGTTGAATACTTGCCATACAGATGAACATGAACGCCAGAGAGTTTAAGCACTTCCTCAAACCCCTTATACTTTGCCGGACCGATATGACCTTCTTCACCCAGTAAATTTACCATCGCGCTTGGCATAGTAAGTGTAGTTTCGCCGAGTGGTAAACCCAATATGGCCCGCAAATGTTGTTCGTATTGAGAGGTGATATTTGCCTCTATAGTTTGATGACCACTATTATGCGGTCGTGGCGCGATTTCATTTACAAGTACTTTTCCGTCTTTCGTCACAAACATTTCTACCGCCAACACACCTACCATATCAAGCTTAGAAATTATTGTAACGGCAATTTGTTCAGCTTCATCTTGAACACTTCTTTTAATTTCTGCGGGTGCAAATAGATACTCAACAAGATTGTGTTCCGGATGGAAAACCATTTCTACAGCAGGAAAACATTTTATATCGCCCTGGACGTTTCGCGCAACGATTATTGAAATTTCCTTTTCAAAAGCTATCAATTTTTCAAGTAAGCCGGGCGCATCGAAAGCTCGATGCAGATCTTCTTTGGACCTAAGAATTTGTACACCCCGACCGTCATAACCTTCGCGAGCAAGCTTGTTAACAGCGGGCAGAAAGTTTAACTGTTTGTTTATATCCTTCAAATTTTCCACGACGATGAACTCGGCTGTCGGGATGCCAAGACTTCTATAAAATTCTTTTTGCGAACGTTTATCCTGAATGAGTTCAATAACC
Source organism: Chryseolinea sp. (assembly GCA_041747735.1). Lineage (GTDB taxonomy): Bacteria > Bacteroidota > Bacteroidia > Cytophagales > Cyclobacteriaceae > Chryseolinea. The sequence goes on along the minus strand of JBGTEP010000052.1, from coordinate 29,078 downwards.
TCGGGTTGCGGATAAACTTTTTTTCCTTTTTTAACAAGCTCCTTAAGGGCCGTTGTATTTACACTTTCAATTTCTATCGTAATGATATCACAAGACTCGCCAAAATTCATCACCGAATCAAAGTCTGATAATTTACCCTGATAGAATTCTCCCAGAGAAGAGCAAGGCGCTTTTGCATCGGGATCAAGTATTGCAAACGGAATGTTAAAATCAATTCCTGATTGGATGAGCATTCGGCCGAGTTGGCCGCCACCTAAAATACCAACTTTAAAATTTTGCTGAAATGAGGAACTCAAGCTTTAATATTTGAAGTGAAAGTAAGACATGAGGCGGAAACAGTTATTATTTATTCAATTCTATTTTGAGAATTTTGTCACCAACTTCTATCTGATGGACAACCTCCATTCCAGTTTCAACCTCGGCAAAGATTGTATACCGGCCATCTAAATGAGGCGTTGGGGAATGGGTTATGAACCATTGTGTCCCTTCCGTATCTTTTCCTGCAGAAGCCATGCCCATACTTCCGGTTTTATACCTTTTTTCAGAAAACTCTGACCGGATAGAATAGTCTTCACTACCCCAACCGTCACCACGGTAGCAGCCTGCCTGAATTACAAAGTTGGGCACCACGCGATGGAAATATCGATTGTCGTAATACTGTTGGTTTACGAGCGACACAAAGTTAGCGACTGAACCAGGGGCATCCTCTACAAGCAGATTTATTGTAATGTCTCCCTTTGTGGTTGTAATAATTGCCTTTTGTGCCCGCGCAATCGTTTTGACAACACTCCATTTAATCGGATGATTAAACGGATTCTTAACCGGCTTGGTTAACGGTGTTCCTTCGAAATGTGCAATAGCCGCTTCAAGAGGTTGTAACGCTTCATTATCCGTTGGCAATGAAAGTTTATCCTTTGCTAAATAAAGGAAAGAAAAATCCCTAATGACAGCCCGGTACCCGAGTGTAGAATCAGTAAGGGCGGAAGCAATTATACCAATAACCGCTGGGTCACCAGAACCGATTGCCTCCTCATAGATTTTAGCGAAACGGTTTTTTAATGCAGGGTCAAAACTTTTACTGTAGTTCATTGCAATAAGCGCGGAGGCAGCAGAAGATTTTACTACGGGTACACCGGAGGTAAGCAGTTGCTCAAGTATAAAATCGTATAATCCAGCAGCGTGTTGAAGTGCCGTCAATAGCGCGGCCTTAAGATAGGGATTCACTGTTTCATGATAAAGCGTAGTAATTTCGGAGGCAAGTTCCTTATTCCCAGAGGCTGATAATCCTGCCTCGTAAAGGTTAGCCTGAATCCGCCAACGTTGAGATGACTGAGCCAGCTTTACAAACTCCGGCCCGTTATTGGCGGTAGCTACAGCTTTAATTACTTCTGATGATGCAATCCCAACATTAATATTTTCGTCATGCAATGCCTTAACCAGGGATTCTTTTGTTTCAATTATAGGAAATGACTGGAGTGCTCGTACCGCATTTACGCGAACACGATAGTCCTTATCCTCGACAAGTAGCTTTTGTACCGCTTGCAATGAAATGTCTGACTTCAGATTTTTCAATGCAAGGGCCAGGGCCATTCGAACATTCGCTGAGTTATCATTCAAGGCAGCTCCAATAATATCCTCTTCAAATTTGGTAAACTCTTTTGCACCTCTCGCAAAGTAATGCCCAGCCGCAAGTCGTGTAGATTCTTCATACTGCGGATTCAAAAAACCAGCTGCTTCGGCCGATAACGTCTCATTGCTTATTCCCGATAGGCCTGCTCTATAAATACTCCACGCAAGTCCATTTATGATTGTTGAATCACCAGAGGAGGCGAATCGCTCCATGACAACAGACATGTTTTTTGTCACTTTACCATATGCTTCAAGAATTTCTCTAATCACGATATTCTTTTTTTCTTTCACGAGCGCATCAGCCAAAAATGTCGCACTTCCCGAACAACGCGTTTGACCCAACACATAGGCTGCTGCCTTACGTACTTCGGCAGAATTGTCCTCTAGTAGCAGTTTGCCAATCAATTCAATTTTAGTGGAGTCCTGAATAGAGGCAAATGCCAGTACGGCAGCTTTTTTATATTCAACATTACTATGTTGGAGGTACCGTTGCAGACTGTCTGTATTTCTTCTGTCCAGCAAATCGCCGATCTCAACAAATACACTATCATCAAATTTATTAGTGGTTGGATCTGACTGATGCTGACAAGCAGCCAAAAGCAGCAATACTGAGAGTAACGATAACAATAGAGATTTTAAGACTTTTTTTTTCATGATCAAAAGAGCGAAGGATTCCTTTTTGCGTAGTCAACTACTTCATCGAATTCGATGCCAGCTGATTTTACAGATATGAGTAATAATTTAATTTCAGATGTGTGGACGCGACCATCTACTTCGGATAACCGATAAAGCGTAGAGAATACCTTTAGTTTTTCAATATCCGAGCATTTGGTTAAATGATTCAGACCAGATTGGTAAATTTCTTTTTCTGTTTTTGACTTTATGACTAGTTCAAATTCCTGAAAGACATCATCAGGAATGTTCTCTACTGATTTTATTTTACTCAAGGCATCAAGTTCATTTCTGTCAGTAACGCCATCAGCTCTTATAAGTAGATGGATGAGATACAACAATCCAAAGTGAAAATCCTTGTTCATGGTCACAGGTTGTTGGGAAAGGTAGGCATTCTATTTTTTCGAACTAAGACATCAATTGGAATACAGCAAATGCCGATACGTAGGCGAGGAAAGTCATGTAGGTAAGCTGTATTATGGGCCACTTCCAGCCTTTGGTCTCACGATAGACGACTGCAATGGTACTCATGCATTGCATAGCGAATGTATAAAAAACCAATAACGAAAACCCGACGGCGGGTGTAAATCGTGGACCACCGGTTTCTGGATTAATCTCTTCGCGCATACGTTCCTTTATTGTAGAAGAATCTTCATCGTTGACGCTGCCTATGCTGTAAATAGTAGCCATCGTTCCGACGAATACTTCACGAGCGGCAAACGAAGTGATCAAAGCAATGCCAATTTTCCAATCATATCCAAGCGGTTTTATTAAGGGCTCAATAGTCTTACCAATAATACCAGCATACGAGCGTTCGAGTTTATACGCTGCTATGCGATCTTCGAGTCCTTGTTCAGTCAATCTAAGATTTTTTGACTCTTCTAAAACAGCTTCCCGGGCGTTGTTCAAGTCATCACCGGGACCGTAGCTGGCCAAAACCCAAAGGATAATCGAAATTGCCATTATAATTTTCCCGGCTTCAAATACAAAGGCTTTAGTTTTTTCTATTATGGTAATGCCGACATTTGACCATTTGGGAATGCGGTAGGTAGGTAGTTCCATAATGAGGTAACTGCGCTCCTTTACCCTGATCAACAACTTCATTACCCAAGCCGATAAGATTACAGCAAGAAACCCAAGTAGGTACATTCCCATTAATGCAAGTCCCTGAAGATTGAAAAATCCCAAAGCTGTTTGGTCAGGCACGATGAGGGCAATTAGAATTGTGAATACAGGAAGACGTGCGGAACAACTCATTAACGGAGTGACAAAAATTGTTATCGTCCGTTCTTTCCAATTGTCGATCGTGCGTGTTGCCATGATTGCAGGAATTGCGCAGGCTACACCAGACATCAGCGGTACAACACTTTTTCCGCTCAGTCCAAACTTGCGCATAAACCTGTCCATCAGGAAGACCACCCGTGACATATAACCCGACTCCTCGAGTACTGAAATAAAAGCAAAGAGTATTGCTATCTGCGGAATAAAAATCATAATACCGCCAATACCAGGAACAAGCCCTTCGGCGATCAGGTTTGTGAGTACGCCTTCCGGAAGGTTGGTACTAAGTGCAGAGCTGAGTGAGGCAAACATCCCATCAATAAAATCCATTGGCAATTTTGCCCACGCAAAAATCGATTGGAAGATCAGGAATAGTACAATGAAGAAAATAAAATAGCCCCAAATCTTATGGACCAAAATTTTGTCCAGACGGGCAGAATCGTTCTTCCAGGAGTTGTCGGATGCTTTTAGAATAATTTTGTTTAATAGATCCTGAATGAATCCATATCGTTGAATGGTTTCGGCTCCCTGAAACTTCCCCGGGAAAAATTCGTGCTTTGCCCTGATTTCATCCACAATTGCCTGCTTTTCTTTGCTCAGAAATTTTAACGATGCGGGCTGTTCTAAGAATTGATAAGCTTCATAATTATTACCAACCTCAAGCTGCGCACGCAATTCATTAATCGGTGCCTCCACCTCTTTCCAGATGTCGAATACTTTTCGCGTAGGTGCACTTAATGGTTGGACGATTATTTTTTTCAAGTCATCCAGGCCAACACCTTTCCGTGCATCAATAGGAACCACCGGTACGCCAAGCTGCAATGAAAGAGCATTAAAGTCATAGCTTATTCCGGCTTTTGCTGCCAGATCCATCATGTTTAATGCAAGGATAGTGGGCCGCCCGAGGTCAATAATCTGAGTGAGTAACAGAAACCCGCGTTTTAGGTTGGTCCCATCAACAATCACCACGATTTTATCGGGTGTAGTAGGGCCATCATGGTCCAGCAATGTCTCGGCGACAATTTGTTCGTCCAGACTTCGGGGATAGATACTGTAAATACCCGGGAGATCGACAATTTCGACTGTATTGCCATCGGGCATAAGGCAAAGACCTGATTTTTTCTCGACGGTTACTCCAGGAAAATTTCCAATCTTCTGATTTAGCCCCGTAAGATGATTAAATAGGGAGGATTTCCCCGAATTCGGATTTCCTAACAATGCAACTCTTGTACGGGTCGACGCCATTAATTGAGAATTCTAATAGCAGTGGCCTCTTCAACCCGAAGAGAAAGTTCATATCCTGAAACGCTGATACAAACCGGATCTCCAAAAGGTGCAGTAAAGTTGAAACGAACAGACGAGCCGGGTAAACAACCCATTTCCATTAATTTAACTGCCAGGTGATCGTCTGTAAACCCGGAAACAATACCAACTTCTCCAACCTGCATTTCAGCTACATTCTTATTGCCCCCGGCCATCTTGTTATTTAGATTAAATTTAAACAAGGCAAATATATAGGCATCACCAATTGCATGCAATGATTAAAATCAGTTTGATGGCGTCCTTTCGGTGACAATAGATGTAGAAATTACGTTGTAAATTGAATCTACAAAAGATGTTATGACGAAAACCAAGAAAAAGAAAACGAAGGCGAATCAGGAAGCAGTCCAAAAGCCTAAAGAAGCAGAAAAGACATTTGACTTTGGAGGCATTCCTGAACGCGATTTGAAGAAAAACCTGGGCTGCGGCTAACGGAACTGTATTCGCTTTAGTACCTAAATTCCTCCCGATACAAAAATGCGTTTGACACGTTCGCTGGTATTGGTCAATATTTCATAGGGGATTGTTTGGATCTTTTTTGCTACCTCCTGAATTGGCAGTTCCTTTCCAAAAAGGATTACCTCATCGCCTTCATTTACTTCAATTCCGCTTACATCTACCATGGTCATATCCATGCAAACATTTCCAATAATGCGTGCCCTCTTTCCTTTAATCAAAACTTCTCCAATCCCTTTGCTAAAGGCGCGGCTATAGCCATCTGCATATCCGATGGCAATGGTAGCGATGGTAATATCTTCCTTCGCGGTTCCGGCCCTTCCGTATCCAATCGTGTCACCTGCTTTTATATGCTTGATCTGAGAGATAATGGTTTTCAACGAAGCCACCGGTTTGAGTTGGTTAAAACCTTTGTTTGTCGGATCAACACCATAGAGACCAATTCCCAGCCTGACCATGTCGAGTTGCATTTCCGGCAATCGCAGTATACCAGAAGAATTAAGGATATGATACAACGGTTTGTAACCGACCGCATTTGAAATCAAGTTGGCAGACCGTATAAATCTTTCAAATTGTGTGAAGGTGAAAGCATCGTGAGAAGGGTCGTCTGCACCGGCCAGGTGACTGAAAATCGACGCGATGTCAATGTTAGTATTTGATTTGAGAATAGCAATCAATGTATCAAAGTCTCCTTCTTCGAAACCCAGCCGATGCATTCCAGTATCAAGTTTCAAATGGATTCTACATACCCTACCTTGGAGTGTTTTAACGAGGGCTTTAAGAATTCTTAGGCTATATATCTCCGGCTCTAAACCATACTGAAGAAGAACATCGAAGCTTCCTTCGTTAGGATTCATAACCATAATTGGCAATTGAATATTGTGCTTCCTCAATTCAACGCCCTCATCAGCATAGGCTACTCCGAGATAATCGGCTTTGTGATAGGCCAGAACATTAGCAATTTCTTTACTTCCACTTCCATAGGCGAATGCCTTAACCATCACCATAACCTTCGTGGGGGCCTTGAGCCATGATTTAAAAAAATTGAAATTCTGAACGAGGCAGTCGATGTCAATTTCCATGACGGTTCCATGAACCTTCTGTTGCAGATAATTTACAATTTTCTCAAAGGCAAAAACTCTTGCTCCCTTTACAAGAATAACCTCGTCTTGAAGGGAATCAAAATTAAAATGTTCAAAAAATTCTTTCGTAGATGTAAAGAATGATGATGAGGCTGGAAATTCATGCTGAAATTTTGCCAACCCAGGCCCAATACCGACAAAATCATCGAGGTTATTATTGTGCACGAGAGAAGCAATCTTTTTTGCCAATTCTTCCTCACCTAATCCAGACTCCAACATGTCAGACAGGATCAATCGTTTCTTTTGCTTTTGTTGTTGATGTGTCAAAAACTGAAGGGCTAAGGTTAACCCTCCCAGATCATTGTTATAAGTATCATCAATAACCTGGCATTGATTGATGCCATCTTTCAGCTCCATGCGCATTGCTACTGAGCGCAATTCATTTATTCGATCTTGTATCAGTGGGATACTGTAACCCAGTTTTAACATTAATACAACACAGTGAAGGCAATTTTCCCGGGAAGCTTTATCGGGAAAGGGTAGAAGAATTGAATGGACGTCGTTGTTATAATCAACCTGGCAAAGAGTGCCTGTGAATGCTATTCTTACATCAGCTTCCTGATGGGTCCCCCACGATAATGTCTTGATTTTTGTTTGCGAAATTACATTGGCGAGCAATTCATGATCACGGCAATAAATCAAAAAATCAGTTCCAATAAAGAGTTTCAGTTTTTCCTTCACTTTTTCGATCAGTGACTTGAATCCCTCATCATGCGCTGAGCCGATGTTGGTGAAAATTCCGATGGAGGGGCGAATGATCTTCTCAAGTTTGTCCATTTCGCCAGGTCTTGAGATACCGGCTTCAAAAATTCCAAACTGATGATGAGATTCAATTTGCCACACGGACAACGGAACCCCTATTTGTGAATTGTAGCTCCCAGGATTCTTGACTAAAACCTTATCTTTAGAAAGCATTTGGTAAAGCCATTCCTTAATGATCGTCTTGCCATTACTGCCGGTAATGCCGACTATGGGCAGGTTAAAACTGCTACGATGGACAGACGCCAGTTTTTGTAATGCCTCTACCGCGGAGCTAACCTTTATGATGTTTGACCCTTTGAGCGAGTCAACATTCTCGATGGGGTGTTCAATCACAAATTGTCTAACCCCTGAAGTATACAGTACTGAGATAAATTCATGACCATCATGTCGCTCACCTTTTATCGCAAAAAAAATGGATCCTTGCGCAAGGGTTGCTTTTCTGCTGTCGATGAAAATTGATCTTACAGCTTGATCATTTGAAAGAAGGATTAGTTCTCCTTCCAAAATCTGAGCAACCTGCGAAAAAGTGAGTATATTAAAAGAGCCGTGCACCATTAGGTACTTTTTTGTCAATGCTACATAAAACAACGTGATTTTCGGAGTCTGGAAATCCCGTCACCAGAACTTCTGATAGAAAATTTGCAATCTGCTTCGGACCAAGATTGACCGCACATATTACTTGTTTTCCGATAAGTCCATCCGGACTATAATGTGCAGTGATCTGGGCGCTGGACTTTTTTATCCCCAAATCACCCAGGTCAATCCAAAGTTTATATGAGGGTTTTTTAGCTTCTGAAAAGACTTCAGCCCTAATAATCGTTCCCGCGCGGAGGTCTACTTTCGCAAAATCTTGCCAATTTATGGTGGTAGGAATCATCCGTTTGTCGGTTAAACATCTAAAAAGCCATAAAATTCCTTAATCACAGCCATTTGCATGAGGTTTTGACCGCGGTTGAAACAATATTGATAGTTTAATTTTGTACTTTTCAGAAACAAAAGAGAAAATTTCGATGTTATAACAACTCTTGCGGAGCTTATGAGGACTTTACTTCATTGTACTCGTTTCATTGTTTTACTGGTAATTTTGTTGCCTGTCGGTGTTTTTAGTGTCCAGGCACAAGAAGCAAACTATCCTGTTTTCGACAACAACGATTCTGAGGACGGAGATATTGAACGAGAAAAAGTAATGTATTCCCCCGGAGAAGGCGAAACCCAGTTAAATTCCAGAGTTTACGTTAGTCCAGGTAAGGATACCTCATCAACAAGACCCCTTACAATTCGAGCTTCTAAACCGCAGTCAGAAGTGAAAAAAAGTGCTTCCAAACCAACTGCTCCTGAAGACGATTCTATCCTTTCCTTTAATTTTCTTTATTACATGTTTGAGAAATATAAATGGCAGGATATTGTTGATTAATATTTAAAGTTCAAACCTCCGTTTAAAACGTAATCTGAAAAAAGGTTAAATCTCCTTTTTGACCAGAAACTGTTCGAGATCCTTGAGTTTAAGAATTCCTTCATAATAAGCTTTTCCGAAAATAACAGCGAAAATTCCCATTTCATTCAGCCGCTTAATATCATCGACACCCCGGACGCCACCACTGGCAAGCACACAGACTTCCGGGAATGCGTCGACAATTTCCTGGTAAAAATCAAAAGCCGGTCCTTCCAATACACCATCCCTTGAAACATCGGTAGACTTAACATATTTTAACCCGCGAGAATAAAAATATTCAAGGTGTTCAAATAAAGTCAGCTGAGATTTAGTGCTCCAGCCTCTGAACAGCAGTTCCTTCGTAGTTTTATCCACTACGTCCGCACCTAATGTCATTTTTTCCCGTCCATAAGAAACGATCCAGGAAGCAAATAGCTCAGGATCTGTTACAGCTATACTCGCAGCGGTAATATATTCTGCACCGAATTCATATGCTTTGCTTATGTCACCATCTGTAGAGATACCACCGGTAAAATCCACTTTCAGATCAGTATAACCTGCAATGGCTTCGAGAACATGCCAGTTAACGGGACTTCCTTTTTCGGCACCATCTAAGTCGACCAGATGTAAAACTTCTATACCGTGGTCTTCAAAACGCTTTGCCAGGTCAAGCGGATTTTCATCATACGCTTTTTCGCTGGAAGGATCTCCCTTTCGCATTTTGACTACTTTACCTTTTCTGATAGCAATTGATGGTATGACTTGTATCATTTATCGAGGTTAGACCTTTACGTTGAAGCGAAGTTACAATGCAAAGCCGAAAAACCTTTTCAGAGTGCTGAAAATCTAAAAATTATTCGTGGCGAAAGATTTGATATACCAGCGCTTGGGTAGAATTAATTAATTTTAACCGAAGACCAAATGGCTATGAGAAAAATCTTTTGCATTTTATTGCTTTTATTGTCGTCTACAATAGTTTCGTGGGCTCAGGCAAATACCCGAAGGCTTCCCAGCATCATCAATCATCCCTCGTTGAATCTTTATGCTCCGTACGTTAGCCACGATGGTAATGCTTTATTATTTATTTCTGATGATGGAGAGGATCGTTCGTTAACTGTGTTCTATACTTCACGCGAAACGGACTGGGCAGAGCCCAAAGTTTTGCCGAAGAATATAAATCACAGAATTGTCTATCTGAGAGGTTACGCACTCAGTGGAGATGGGAAAAAATTGTATTTTACTTCAGCCAAGTCGCCGGTGGTTGGGGGGTACGATATTATGACAAGCGATCTGAAAGGTTCGACATGGTCAGAACCCCAAAACCTCAGTGTTCCGATCAACTCAAAGACAAATGAAGGGTGTCCATCCCTTACCCCTGATGGGAATACAATTTATTTCATGCGATGCGACCGAATGGATCAGAACAAAGCCGACGGGTGCAAACTATTTGTTTCGAGGAAAAAGGCAAATGGTCAGTGGGAAGAACCATCAGAGTTGCCCTCAAACATTAATACGGGTAATTCACAAACACCGAGGATTATGGCAGATGGAGAAACGTTGATTTTTTCATCTGATAAAATGGCCACGAACAAAGGAGGAATGGATTTATACACTACCAAATTGATCAACGGAAATTGGTCAGAACCCAAACCACTGGATTTTGTAAACACTGAGAAGGATGACCAGTTTGTAAGCGTTTCTGCATTGGGCCGATATCTGTTAAAAGAAGCACCGGGAGCCAGAAAAACGAGTGAGCTTGTCGAGTTTCTTATTCCAGCTGACCTTCGTCCAAAAGGAGCAATGAAAGTAGAGGGAACTGTATTGGATGCCGATAATGCTCCTGTACCCTCCTACGTCTCGATAACAGATCTACAAAGCAATAAGAGGGTATATAATGGAAGGCCAAATGCGGATGGTTCATACATTGTTTACTTGCTTGAGGGAACTCGTTATGAAATTTCAGTAGATCCTGAGCAAAGTAACATTACCTATTTTGCCAAACAGTATGATCTAACTGAAAAAACCCCTCAGCGGGAGCGTCTAAACGTTGTTTTAAAAGAACCTGTGGCCGGTGATGAATTGCTTCTGGATGTCGTTGCCTTTAAACCAAATTCGTTCATATTGGAAACTTCTTCTGAGGTGGAGTTGAAAAGGTTGTCCAGAGTTATGAAAGCAAACGCTCACTTGAAATTTGAGATCCAGGTTATGCTGAGCGGCTTCAAACAGGACTCGGTCATGTCTGATCCTGATCTTACCGAAATAGCGATTGACTCTTTAACAACCCAAATTGAAGCAATTGATGGTCTGGGTCAATCCCTCACACGAGATACTCTGGTGGTGACAAAGAGCTTTCATAATGACCGAACATTAAAACAGGCGGAAGCCATCCGGGAATATCTTGTGGCGCAAGGCGTTAAAAAGGACCAGCTAACGATTTTTGGCAACGCGATACCTGCAGCGCTACCGGGTAGTCGAAAATTGACAATCAAAGTCGTCGCCATGCCTAAGTGATTTAGTATGAAAATGGAACAACAACAAGCGTTTTGTCCCAAAGCAAAACCATCTCGACTTCCCCCCCTACTTTTTCAAACGAGATTGTAAACTGTTCAAATTCCCGTTGACTTTGAACAGTCAGCACATTCAGAGTCAGTACATCACGACTAGGGTCTCGGTTAGCTTCGCCATCTGGCCCAATACCCCACTGACCAAATTCCGAATTGAAAATGACTGTCCAGGTATCTTTATTGGGAACCGTCCATAGCGAGTATTTTCCTCTTCTAAGGGTCTTCCCTTCGAACACCAGATCACGGTTTGTTTCAAAAGTTGTTGCTTCATTCGCCCCGGTTCGCCACACGATTCCATACGGCACAAGAGATCCAAAAATGTCTCTCCCTTTCTTGGATGGGCGATTGTAAAAAATCTGAATTTCGAGGTCTTCCTGCTCGAATGAAACTTGTTCTTCAGGACTAAATGACTTTTCGCGTTTCTTAACAAAAAAATTGGTGGCAAAGCCAAGTACGATTAAGGTGGCTACCGCCACTCCAGTCATGACTAAAAACTTCTTCATTTTATGCCTTTGGACAGGGGTTTATTTTCGGGATTTTCAAGCTAAACATTTTTTCAGTCTTTATGTGTAGAAATTAGGCGTATTGAACCTATTTTTACGAGGTTTAAATTTTTTAGTTATGGACGTAGCATCTTGGTGGCCTTTTTTTGTAGTAATCGCACTTTTTATCCTGGCTATTGTGTCCCCATGGATATTCCCCAATAAAATGGTTAGCAAGAACAAGCACGATAATAAATTCTAATACCCTTTATTCCTTTACCCATGCACATCTGTGTTTTCTGTGGCTCAGCAACAGGTAGCAACCCTGTGTATGCGGAGGCGGCGAGGGAACTTGGAGAATTATTTGCAAAATCATCTCATACACTGATTTACGGTGGTGGTAACATCGGGCTGATGGGAATACTCGCTGATGCAGTTCTAAGTAAGAAAGGAGAGGTAATAGGTGTTATCCCTGAATTTTTACTTCAACAGGAGGTTGGCCACCGTACCCTTACCCGACTCGAGATCGTTCCAAGTATGCATCTGCGAAAAAAAAGAATGGCCGATCTTTCCCAGGCTTTCCTGGCCCTACCTGGCGGTTGGGGAACTTTGGAGGAGTTGGCAGAAATTCTGACCTGGAGACAACTTGGATTGCTAAATCAACCAGTGGGGATACTGAACGTCAATGATTTCTTTACTCCACTTCTTAAACAGATGGATTTGATGGTTCAAGAAGGATTTCTGCGGAAACAACACCTCGACACATTGCTTGTAGCAAACTCCCCAGGAAAACTATTATATGAATTTGAACAGGTTTCGGAGATTAGCCGTCTCTGAAAAATTGTTCTATATTCAACCTTATGGGTATTAGCTTTTCTATGACCAAAACTATCCTGTTTTTTTTATTTTTTTTCGGATTTGTTACGGACAAAATCCAGGGGCAGAACCTGGGATTTTCTCTTGCAAATGGAAAAAAGAAAGTACAAATACCCATTGAAATAAATAACAATCTCGTCGTTCTTCCGGTAGTATTGAATGATGCATTACCGCTGAAGTTTATACTCGATACAGGTGTTCGAACTTCTATTCTTACTCAAAAAACATTTACCGACATTCTTAACCTGGTGTATTCCCGGAAGTATACTATTTCTGGGCCAGGAGGTCAGAACATTGTGGACGCCTACGTCACAAATAATGTGTCACTTGATTTACCTGGTGTTCAGGGACGTGGCCATGCAATGTTGGTACTAGGGCAAGATTATCTGGAATTGAGAAACTATTTGGGAACAGATGTTCATGGAATTTTGGGTTATGAATTGTTCAGTCGATTTATAATTCAAATTGATTATGAAAAAAGAGTCTTGACATTGATGCTTCCCGAAAAATTTAGAAAACGTCGGAAATTTCAGACTATTCCAATTTCTATCGAAGATACAAAACCATATTTCCGGGCTCCGATTGTTTTTGAAAACGGGGCAGTGTTAAATGCAAAACTGTTGATGGATTCGGGAGCCAGCCATGGACTAATGATTGAGCCAACAACCGATCCTGTCATCCAGGTACCTCAGAATACTGTCAGTAGTTTAATAGGAAGGGGGCTTGGAGGTGAAATTGTGGGTAAAGTAGGAAGAATCAAATCTGTTTCGATAGGATCATTTACCCTTGATCAGGTAATCGCGAACTTTCCGGATCCAAACAGTTATTCTGATAGTATTAAAATCGGAAATGTATTTAGACATGGTGCACTTGGTGGAGAAATTTTAAGTCGATTTGTTGTCATTTTCAACTTCCCGGAAGAAAAGGTCTATCTGAAAAAAAATTCTTCATTTAAGAAGAAGTTCTATTATAACTTGAGTGGAATTACCCTTAAAGCAAAAGGCTCACAGCTTAATATTTTTGAGGTAACCGAGGTACGCGAAAGATCTCCTTCGCAACTCAGCGGAGTTCTGCCTGGTGATATTATTGTAGCTATCAATGGTATTGATGCCAAACAACTGGATCTGAATACTATGACCGGATTCCTTAGCAGTAAACCTGGCAGAAAAATCAGGCTCGAAATCCTTCGCAATGGAGAAACATTGAGAAAAGAGCTGGAACTTCGAGATCAAATCTGACTCTTTGCTGCGATCATCTGATAATATTTAGCAGCTGACCTTTTCTTTTTTTGTATGACTGATACAGATACAATTGTGTTCTTCTGAATTTCAGAGAATTTTTGACAGTGTTGTATAGATCTTCTGGAGAAAGGGTTTGTTTTAACAGATAATCAAGAATACTTGTCGAGTCTAAAGATTCCGAATAATTTGAATTTTTCAATACTGTAATCGGAATGTCTCTGGTCCTTTTGTTGCTTGACAGACGGGACACAGTTTCAACCATCTCAGAACGACCAATATTGTCGTCAATAAGAATAAAATTTGGTCGAAAGCGAATCAGTCTTTCTAGAATGGATTTAAGGTCGAACGCGATTTCCGTTATAATCCGTTGCCCCCTGACTTGCTGAATTTTTTCCAACACGCGACCCATCTCAATGGGATTGTTACCAATTAACAGGATGTTTAGCGGTGCCAATGACCTGCTATTTTCTATTTTTGTTTCCATAAGCCAGCTTTTTCTTAAACAGTATATCAACGTAAAAGGTTACTCTGCAAGTTTTATTCCATCGAAGATTTATTGTCATTGGACTAAAAATTTCATTTAGCTTTATTTCATTTAACTTTCTATAACCGGAAAAAATTTTGAAAAGGGTAATTGTCATTGGCGGAGGTTTAGCGGGGCTTATTGCCTCTATTCAGATAGCAAAAGCGGGAGTGGACTGTGTTGTAATTGAAAAAAGGCAATATCCATTCCACCGTGTTTGCGGAGAATATATCTCGAATGAGGTTGTCCCATTTTTGAAACAACTTGGGCTGTTTCCTGGTCACTTTGACCCCCCGGAAATCCGCAATTTTTTGCTTTCATCAATAAAAGGGCAAAGCAAAATGATGTGTCTTGATCTTGGTGGCTTTGGAATAAGCAGATATGCTTTTGATAACTTTTTGTATGAACAGGCAAAGGCTCAGGGGGTGGAATTCATCTTGAATCAAGAAGTTGAAAAGGTAGAATACGCAAAGGAAAAATTCAGGGTCAAAACTCACTCAGAGGAACTTGAGTCCGACATTGTAATTGGCGCATTCGGCAAACGATCAAAAATCGATCATAGTCTTAAAAGAAAATTTGTTAGAAAAAGGTCTCCCTATGTAGGAGTGAAGTACCATGCACGGACGAATCATCCCAATGATCTGATTGCGCTTCATAATTTTCCTGGTGGATATTGTGGTATCAGTAATGTCGAAGAAGGGAAGACGACAATATGCTATCTAACCAATCGGGAAAATTTGAAGAGATTTAAAAATATCCCTGAAATGGAGAAAAAAGTTCTTTATACAAATCCATTGCTGGAAACTGTATTTACGAATTCACAATTTCTTTTTGATCGCCCCGAAGTCATTAATGAAATTTCATTTGAAGATAAGGACCCAGTAGACAATCACATATTAATGGTTGGGGATTCCGCAGGTATGATCGCGCCTTTATGCGGTAACGGAATGGCTATGGCAATTCGTTCTGCTAAAATTCTGAGTGAACTGGTAATACAATTTCTATGTGACAAGACCATCACCAGACAGGTGTTAGAGAATAGTTATGCAACAATTTGGAACGACAATTTCCGCCGCAGGCTTTGGAGAGGTAGGCAAATTCAGAAATTATTTGGCAATGCATTTACCTCCAATCTAACTGTAAATTTAGTGATGCGAATCAAACCTCTGGCTCAGTCCATTATCCGCAGCACGCATGGAGACCAATTTTAGTTTTCGAAGAATTGGATATAGTGATTTGAATATAGAAATAAATAGATAAAAAATGTGTTTAGACACGTAGCGGAGATAAAATTAAGCCACATTGTATGTTTATAGTCGGCTTTCGATTCATCCTTAAACACTTTGCTAAACCAATAGAGAAAAAAAAGAACTACGGGAGAGAGAGCAACGATAAAAGCATAGGAATAGCTTACGGAAAATCGAAAGTTAAAATAGGCTACAAAACCAACGGTAACCAGACCGAAAACAATTCCAACAAAATAAAACGTTCCCTTGATACCCAGCATTCTGCTGAACGTTTGATCACCTCTCTTACCATCTTCCTCGTGTTGATAAATTTGTGTCATGGGATAATTAGCCCAAAGCATTATGCTGCATAATGCGCCGGGAATCAAAACGGACAACTGCAGGGTATTCTCAAACGAATAGTTGTTTATTCCAACGTAACACATGGCAAAAGTAAACGCGCCCTGAAAAAGCCCTGCCGCAAGCCACCCCGTAACAGGATACTTTTTCAACCGAATGTCTGGATGGCTATAGGCTTTGGATACGAGCCCATAGATTAACAACATTATGGCAAATGTCAGATTCACAAACAAGTATCCAATAAGTAAGGCCAAGGCATCGAATACCAGAGCGAGATAATAGAGACCTTTTTTTACAGGAGGTGGATTTTTTAGTCCTCCTATGCTTTTCTCATCTTTATCAAAGTAGCTGTTATAGCCATTGCTTGCCGGATAAAGTAAAAAGTGCACAATTAGGAATGTCCAAAGCAATCCTTTTTCACTTACATTAGGAGAAATGGCAAGACTGAACAGAAAAACAGGAAGAAGAAAATAGGAAAATGGGATGCGCAAGTGAAGCCAAGACGAAGCGGAAAGCATGTTTATAAATTATTTTCCCTAAGCTAAGAACAGGATAGCCCAAAATATAGTTTTTCAAGATATATTGAACTGAATGAGCAACATTACTGCTATAGGCACAGCAAATCCTTCTTATCGATTTAAACAATCAGAACTTGCGGACTTCATGGTCAGGGCAATGCAGCTGAATCAACATGATACAAGAAAACTTCGGGCGATTTTCACTGCCAGTGGAATTGATTACAGGTACTCCGTACTGGAGGATTATGGCCGTCAGAAGGATTACGAGTTTTATTCCAATACGGATGATTTTGAACCATTTCCTTCGACATCCAAAAGACTGAACTATTTTCAGGCACATGCACTTAACCTTAGTCTGGCTGCTATCGAAAATATGCTTTTAAATATTCCAAGGTTCAAGCTTCAGGAAATAACACACGTAGTAGTGGTATGCTGTACAGGGATGTATGCTCCGGGCTTGGATATCGACCTGGTTAAAAAACTAAACCTTTCTACTACGGTTCAGCGAATCGCGATTAATTTCATGGGCTGTTATGCCGCATTCAATGCCTTTAAGGTAGCCCATGCGTTTTGTAAGAGTGATGAAAGTGCGAAAGTCCTTATTGTGTGCACTGAACTCTGTAGTCTGCATTTCCAAAAGGCGGCTACGGAAGACAATCTTATTTCAAATGCTTTATTTGCGGACGGAGCAGCAGCCGTACTGATGGAGGCCAGTACAAAACAACCTGTTCGCTTGAGACCCGAAAGCTTTTCAACTAACCTTGCAATTGAGGGCGAACACGATATGGCCTGGGCAATTGGTGATCTTGGTTTTGAAATGAAATTATCGAGTTACGTGCCATCGATAATAAAAAATGGAATATCTAACCTCACCTCATCCCTTCTAACAAAGATTTCGAGGAATCTGGCGGATATACGATTTTTTGCAATCCATCCAGGCGGAAGAAAGATATTGGAATGTATTGAACAGGAGCTGGGTCTTTCGCGAGAACAAAATCAACCAGCATATGAAGTGTTGAAAAGTTACGGCAATATGTCGTCACCTACAGTATTATTCGTGTTGAAAGAAATAATAAACCAGCTGAAGCCCGACGACGATGGTGAACACATCTTAAGTTTTGCCTTTGGCCCAGGTCTTACACTAGAGAGTATGATTTTGAAAATTGAAATGGACTGAAAATGCCCGACTTTTCCCGCCGGTCTGATGGAGTTGAGATCATGGATGATCTGGAATATGCCGGACCATTAATGGTTCAGACTTTATACGAACTTGAAATAATTAACAGATGGTTGGGAGGAAATGCGGTAACAATAGGCGCACTGGGTAAGATTCTGGAAAATCATAATGAAACGTCGCCGATTACAATTGCCGATTTGGGATGTGGAAGAGGGGATATGCTTTTGTTGATTGATACATGGGCCCGCAAAAAAAACAGAAAGGTAAGGTTAATTGGGATAGACGCTAACCCATACATTATATCCGTGGCGAAAGCAAATTTAAAAGGTCTTCCTAATATTGAATTTCAATCCGTCAATATCTTTTCCCCGGAATTTGAGTCTCAAAAATTTGATGTCGTAATTGGAACATTGTTTTATCACCATTTCACTGCGGAACAGCTGGTTTCATTTTTTAGTACACTAAGAAAACAAGTAACGATGGGGGTTGTAATAAATGACATTCATCGCCATCCCCTGGCGTTTTATTCCATAAAGTTATTGACGCGGCTTTTTTCAAAATCCTCAATGGTCAAATTTGATGCACCCTTATCTGTTTTGCGGGCATTTAGAAAACAAGAATTGAGAGAGATCCTTTTAAAGGCAGGGATTACAGACCTTTCCATCCGATGGAGATGGGCATTTCGATGGCAGGTAGTCGGAAAATTCCTATGATTTGAAAACTTTTGAGGCCAACCACAGTACGCACTCTGGCACAATTTTTCGTACTTTGGCTTCCAATTAAAATAGACTGGTATCATGACATCTATTCAGAATAAACTATTGGTGCTGGGAATGATTTTCTTAGCAGCCTGTGCATCTAGTCCTTTAGGAAAAAAAGTTAACGAACCTTTTCAAGGAAATGCATATGAATCCAATAACCGTTTCTTTCGCGGCACTGGAAAAGGCGTTAGCTCACAGGATAACATTGCCCGCGGAAAAGCAGATATTGAAGCCAAAGCTCAATTAGCTGGTCAGGTAAATACTACGATGAAGCAGGTAGCAGATCAGTACCTCGGCCAGACTGAAAATGAACGAGCGGCAGACGTAGCAGACAAATTTCAAAGTCTGGTAAGGCAGGTTATGAATACTAACATTTCGGACTTACGGAAGATCGGCGAGAAGAAGTTTTTTAACGAAAAGGCAAATGAGTATAGTGTTTTTATTGCGTATGAAATTAAGAAGAATGCAATGTTTCGTTTTATGAAAAAACAGGCAAAGGTTGATAAAACAATAGACGAACGCCAGCTAGGAATAATTGAAAAAATTCTCGACGAAGAATTAGAGAAGGCTGATAGGGCAGACAACGAAGATAATTAAGATTTTTGTTTATAAGGTGAATCCGACCTGTTGGGTATAACCCGGCAGGTTTTTTTATGAAAGCTGAATTACGTTCGGCACTTTACATCATCATTCGGCAATAATATCTTAAATGTGAACAGATAGTTCATTTCAAAATATTGGTAATAAATTGCAGGCAGACGATTAACCATTATGATTCGGGTTTATACAATAGGTAAAGGGAAGATTAATCAACACAAGAATCCTACTTTCAACGAGATTCTAGAGCTGGAGAATGTTATCTGGATTGACCTGCAGTCGCCTAACAAAGACGAGAAAGAGTTTGTCGAAAAAAATTATAACATTGAATTCTTTACGTCACAAGAGTTACAGGAGATTGAAAGCAGTTCTCGGTTTTTAGAAACGGATGAAACCATTG
The DNA here is from genome assembly GCA_041747735.1 of Chryseolinea sp. Taxonomy (GTDB): domain Bacteria; phylum Bacteroidota; class Bacteroidia; order Cytophagales; family Cyclobacteriaceae; genus Chryseolinea. Next base: position 9,659 of record JBGTEP010000052.1, on the reverse strand, counting down.
AAATGAACCTCGGTTTTGTGTCGAGTGATGTCGAACTCTCGGTTCAAAGTGTGACGTTCATATTAAAGGCCAATCTGCTTTTCACATACCGGCAAGGTGACCTGAAAATTTTTGCTGAAACCGTGAGGCGAATGAAATCTGCAAGCTCGTCTGAAAAAACGGAGCACGGTTTGAATGTTTTTTTGACTGTTCTCGAAACGCGAATCGATGCTGATGCGGATTTGATAGAGGCAATCAACCGGAAGCTGAATGCAATAAGTAAGGAACTTATTGCGCAGAAATCTCTTAACCAGGATTTGCTTTTGGGAATAGCTCAACTTCAAGAGAACGTAATGCTACTCCACGAAACAATTACAGAAAAGCAAAGGGTAGTCAGTTCATTGATTCGTATTCCAGAGTTCAATAAAATTGAGAACGAAAGATTAAAAATTATTTTAAAGGACATTGCCTCACTGCTTCAACATTCACAATTCAGTTCGGAACGACTTGAATACCTTCAAAATACTTTTCTTGGATTGGTAAACATTGAACAGAATCAGGTAATAAAAATTTTTACTGTTGTTACAGTTGTATTTATGCCACCAACATTAATTGCAAGCATTTACGGAATGAACTTCTCTTTTATGCCAGAATTGAAATGGATTGGCGGATATCCTTTGGCTATTTCATTAATGATTTTATCATCGATGACTTTTCTCTGGTATTTTAGAAGAAAGAAATGGCTATAGTTTATTCCTAAAACTACGGTGCGATAGCAAAGGCATTTTGCTTTACACAACCTTAGATCAAATCACTTTTGCACATCAAATTTACAAAATGCACCACAAGCTCAAGCATATCGCGATCTGCGGAAATATTGGCTCAGGTAAGACAACCCTGGCAGAAAAGCTTTCCCGGCATTATGGATGGATTCCGTTATATGAATCAGTTGATCATAATCCTTATTTGCGCGATTTCTATGAGGATATGACGCGGTGGGCTTTTCATTTACAGATCTATTTTTTAAACAGTCGTTTTAAACAGGTCAATCAAATCAGGGAAAACCACAAGACAACTATTCAGGATCGAACGATTTATGAAGATGCGTATATTTTCGCAACCAATCTTCATCAGAATGGCCACATCTCTGACCGCGATTATCAGAGTTACAAGGACATCTTCAATTCAATGATAAATTTTGTACAGCCACCAGATTTGCTAATCTACTTAAAGGCAGATATCCCGAAACTTATTCAACAAATCGAAAAGAGAGGTCGTGAATATGAGTACTCCATGCGGATTGACTATCTGCGAAAACTAAATGAACACTATGAAAACTGGATTTCCAGTTACAACCTTGGGAAGGTCTTAATCATTGATGTAACGAAACTGGATTTTGTGGAACGTATTGAAGATTTTTCCTTTATTGTGAGCAAAGTCGATTTTGAATTGAATAACCTTTTTGAGATGTAGAAACGTTACTTCTCACAAAAGGCGCCTTTCGCTATCCATAATGTTTTAAAGTCAGCAATCAGCAATCCTTCTTGTATAGCCGGGTCTGATTCTATTACTTCTTTTTGCAGATCGCCACGGAGAACAAGAATACCTCCATCAAAGTCACCAAAGACTCCTTCGGCTACAACATTGCCAGTGCTTTCTATTTGCTTCAGATACTCATCGTGTTTAAAAAAAATTCTTGGGTAATCCTGAGCGGTTGATTTACTTATGTTTGCCGTAAAGCGAATAAAATTATAGGTTACCATTTCATAAGGTTCAGCCACAGCACATGCGGAATTAACGCGTGGTTTATAAGGGAGAACCTCTATGTTCCACCGCCTTGCCTGAACTCCAGGATCTGTACTAAGCCATTCACTTGCTTCATCGATCGAGGTTGTGTTAAGAATAAAAATTCCACCGCCACCCTCAAAAGGTCCTGCAGAAATCAGTTTTCCTTCAGTGGCAAGCCGATTAATGTTTGCAAAATGGCCTTCCATAATTTTATCAAGCTGCTCTTTCTGCATCGGTTCAGAGTCTACCTTTTTATTTAGAAACACGAAGCAATAACTTTTTGATTGACTCAAGGCTGTTTGGCAAAATGAGCACGAATAAATCGTGACGAACAAGAATAGCACGAACAGTCTCATGGTTATCAGATTTGTATTGTGAAACTAAGGCGTAACGAGCAAGTATAAAAATAATCCATGATTCAATTTTTCGAATATGGGCAAAAGTAACCTGTCAAAGAGACTCACGAAACGCGCTTCTTTTTCTGGCCAATCATCAGGACACCCGCTAACACACATGCTGTACCCAATAACTGGAGGGAATGTATGGGTTCCTGTAAAATAATATTGGCTTGTAAAATTGTAGAAACAGGGCCAATGCTTCCGGCAATGGCAGCATTTTCAGATCCAATTCTTTTGATGCCTTCAGCAACTAAATAGGACGGGATAACGGTGGCTAAAATCGCCATCGAGAAACTGTATAAGTAAACTAAACCAGATTGATCAAACAGGGAGTTTTCAGATGTAGCAAAAAAGTGAATCAATACAGCACAACCCGCAAAACTCATGGCGTAACTGTTGAATTTTGCTGCACCCAGGGTTGGTATTAATCTTCCACTTCCAACGATATAACCAGCATATGTAATGGCACAAACAAATATCAAAAATACACCGAGAAAAAAGTTGGCGTTATTGCTTTGAAAACTAATTTCTCCCCAGAATGCGAAACATAATCCGATGTAAGTAATAATCAATGCTAGCCATTGCTTTCGCTTGATCCTCACACCGAAGAGGAACGAAGACATTAGTAAAACGAGTGTCGGATAGATGAATAAAATCAATCGTTCTATTCCGGCAGAAACATATTGAAGTCCGATAAAATCAAGTAAGCTGCTTACATAGTATCCAAGGCATCCAACCGCTGCAACGCCAAGCCATTGACGTGGTGTGAAGCGAACATTACTTGACTTACTGGAAGCGAATGATGCAGAAATTATGAAGAATGGAAGTGCAAAAAGCATTCGAAGGGCCAGCAAAGTTACTGCATCAACATCGGTCTCTCTGTAAGCAAGTTTTACAAAAATGGCTTTGGTTGAAAAACAAACCGCACCGAGTAATGAAATTAATAATCCTCCCGCAAAGTATGCATAGGTTTTGTTGTTGATCGTCATGCTTGTGATAAGACCTTAACGAGTTTAAACAAATCCTGCTCATCGTTGTAAACATTTGGGGATACACGTATTGCATCACCGCGAAAGGAGACATTGATGTTATTTTTTAACAGGGCATTCTTTATTTTTTGAGGGTCCCTACCTTTTAGTCTGATACCGAATAAGTGATCGCCGCGGTATTGTTGGTCCTCTATCCAAAAACCTTTTTCTTCCAGCAAAGCCACGGGTTTGCTTGTTATACTTTTACAATACGCCTGAACATTCTCGACTCCCCAACGATTCAATTGTTGGATTGCCTTCAACAGCATCGGGACGAGGATGAAATTGCTGTGCTCACCAACTTCATAACGAAGGGACCCTTGCTGATAGGCACTTTCATAACGGACAAGTTGTGTGAAGTCTTCGCTGTTTAGTCTGTTAATCCAATTTTCCTCAAGCGGGATCCCATTATCAAAATATTCGCCATAGTATGCAAGTCCGATGGAATAAGGTCCAAGAAGCCATTTATAACCGGCACAAATCAATGCATCAGGTTGAATGGCCGTAACATCGAATGGCAATGCTCCGACAGACTGTGTGCCATCAACAATTAAAAGCGCGCCTACCTGACGTGTTCGTTTCCTTATTTCGCCCAGGTCAAATAGAGTACCGTCGGCCCAATGAACATTTCCAATCGCAACAGCCCGGGTAGTATTGTCTATCGCGTTAAGAATGCTTTCATTCCATAACCTTCCCCGCGACTCAAGGGCTGCAGGGGGTTCAACAATTTCAATCGTAGCTCCTGTTTTCTTGCACAGATTTTCCCAGGGATAATAATTACTGGGAAATTGCTCTGCGGCTACAATGATTTTTTCCTCTGGATTAATCTTGAGGTTTTGCGCCACGGTTGCCATACCATATGACACCGAAGGAATGATTACGTTCCTTTTTGGCTCACTGCCATTGATAAGTTTGGCAAACGCTTCACGCAGATGTTCTGTATCAACAAAAAAGTCTTGCGGGGAGGTTCTGCCTGGATTTCGTTTCGCTCTGATGCCGCGTATACCTGCCTTCTCAACGCTTTTGAGCAATGGAGACATGTAAGCACAATTCAGATAAGTTGATCGGGGGGATAATGTAAATTTAGAATGTTTGCAGCTTAGCATGATAATAGAACGTGTAAACTTAATTTTTGAATCGATTGTAGAGGTACACCAGTAGGGAAAGAAGTATACTGACAACAATACTTGTTACGATAGGGAAGTATATTTTAACGTTATCCCTTTCAAAAGAAATATCTCCTGGTAGTTTTCCGGGGAAAGGTGATTTTGGAAAATAGCTGATGAAAAGCCCGATGGCGATGCAAACAATTCCCACGATAATCAACAACTTGCCCATAGAAAAAAGATATCGTCAAATTTAGTGCACTAATTTAATTATTGAAGCACCAACCATCCATGAACCCTGGAAAGCTTTATTTAATACCTACCGTAATTGCAGACGACACACAAGCAACTGCCATACCTCCCCAAGTAAGAGATGTGTTACCTGGTATCACTCATTTTTTGGCTGAAAATATTCGAACGGCACGACGGTATTTAAGCAGTTTAAAAATCTACCAGTCCATTGAATCGTTGCATTTTGAAGTAATGAACAAGGACAGTGTCCAGCTGGAGATGAAAGAATTATTGAAGCCGGTCTTTGATGGATATGATGTGGGGATATTGTCAGAATCGGGCTGCCCTGGAGTAGCAGATCCTGGAGCATTGGCGGTGAAATTTGCACATGAAAACGATATCCGGGTCATACCTTTAATCGGTCCTTCATCGATCTTGCTGGCGCTGATGGCTTCAGGATTAAACGGGCAACGGTTCGCCTTCCAGGGATATCTACCTATAAATTCAAAAGAGGCTATACATGCCATTCGCGAATATGAAAAGGAATCTCAACAAAAGGGTCAAACACAAATCTTTATTGAAACCCCTTACCGCAGTGATGCATTGTTTCATTTGTTGATTAACACCTTAAATGTTGAAACATTTCTTTCTGTTGCTGTGAATATTACCGGGGAAGGAGAAGAAATAAAGACCTATCCGGTGAAACGGTGGAAACAAATGGAGAAAAGACTGCCAAAAGCACCTACCGTCTTTTCGTTTTTAGCCTGATGGAAAAGATAGACTTTTTGTTTTTCATAAAACGATCTAAATTTGCGCACTCAAATTTTTTTGAGTAAGTCATTCATTAATCTAAAATCATAAAATCCTTATGCCTCATTTATTCACCTCAGAGTCTGTTTCTGAAGGTCACCCCGACAAAGTAGCAGATCAGATCTCGGATGCCCTGATTGATTATTTCTTAGCCTACGACCCCAATTCGAAAGTTGCCTGTGAGACATTGGTTACAACCGGTCAGGTCGTTTTAGCTGGCGAAGTAAAATCTGAGGCCTACCTGGATGTTCAGGAAATAGCGCGTGAGGTAATTCGGAAAATCGGTTACACAAAAAGCGAATATATGTTTGAGGCAAGTTCATGTGGTGTTCTTTCTGCAATACATGAGCAATCACCCGATATTAATCAAGGCGTTGAACGCAGAAAGAAAGAAGATCAGGGAGCTGGCGATCAGGGGATGATGTTTGGTTATGCAACAAACGAGACGGATAACTATATGCCTCTTCCATTGGAACTGGCTCATTTACTGTTGCGTGAACTTGCAGCTATTCGCAAAGAGGGAAAAGTAATGAAATACCTTCGCCCGGATGCAAAATCGCAGGTGACCATCGAATATAGTGATGATAACAAGCCGCAACGTGTAGATACCATAGTGATTTCGACGCAGCATGATGATTTTGCGAAGGACACTAAGATGTTAAAGCAGATCAAGGATGACGTCATTAACATTGTTATTCCAAGAATTAAGAAAAAGCTACCAAAGCGTGTTCAGAAGCTATTTGGAACAGACATCAAATATCATGTTAACCCAACAGGGAAGTTTGTTATTGGCGGACCACATGGCGACACAGGGTTAACCGGGCGTAAGATTATTGTTGATACGTACGGTGGAAAAGGTGCTCACGGTGGAGGTGCATTCTCTGGAAAAGACCCATCGAAGGTTGACCGTTCAGCGGCGTATGCTACCAGGCATATTGCGAAAAACCTGGTAGCGGCAGGCGTATGCGAAGAGGTTTTAGTGCAAGTTGCGTATGCAATTGGAGTAGCCCAACCGGTCGGATTGTATGTAAATACGTATGGTACATCCAAAGTAGACCAAAGCGACGGTGAAATTGCTACCCGAATCGCGAAGATTTTTGATATGCGTCCTTATTTTATTGAGCAACGTTTCAATTTGAGGACACCTATTTATTCTGAAACTGCTGCCTATGGACACATGGGCCGTGAGCCTAAAGTGGTTGAAAAAGTGTTCAACGCTGGGAAGAAGTCAGAGAAAAAGGTGAAAGTTGAGCTTTTCCCATGGGAGAAACTGGATTTCGTTGATCAGGTACGAAAGGCCTTTAAAATTAAGTAAGCAGAGAATTTCATTAGTCTGAAGGCTCCCGTAATGGGGGCCTTTTTCATTTACAGGCAGGCAGCCCAGGTAAAGTGCCCACTGCGATCTGAACAGTTTGTAAATGGTATAACCGATATCGTTCCTTATCTTTCCCTTCCTAATTCGAAATCAATCGGTTGAAACGCTATCATGAAACACGGATTTTATATATTTTATCTATTAGTACTGTCACCCTTGGGATATGTGTCAGCGCAAGAGAGAAAAACGCAAGCTGAGGACACAACAAAACTTTTAAATGAAGTAACGATAAAGGCGTTTCTTTATAACCGGCCATTAAATGAAGTGCCGGCGGCCATCGCTTTGGTAGAGCAAAAAGATTTTGAAAGATTTAACAACACATCAATTCTTTCTGCAGTAAATACCATTCCGGGTGTGCGGATGGAGGAACGTTCTCCCGGAAGCTACCGGTTTTCAATTCGAGGTAGTTTATTGCGATCACCCTTTGGCGTAAGAAATGTTAAAATGTATTGGAACGGTCTTCCGTTGACAGACGGAGGAGGAAATACGTACTTAAATCTGCTCGACTTTAACGCAGTCTCTAACGCTGAAATCATCAAAGGCCCGGGTGCCAGCTTGTATGGAGCGGGTACAGGGGGAGTTGTATTGTTGCGTAGAGAGATCGCACAAGATCCTCAGCTTCGGTTTTCAACCGTATTTGGAAGTTATGGATTGCAGCGCTATCAAATGGCTGCCGAGGGAGGAAATGAAAAGGTAAAGGCATCTGTTCAATATGCGCATCAGCAGGCCGAGGGTTATCGGGAACAAACTGAGATGAGACGCAATTCATTTAACGCCGATGTTAATTTTGCGATAAATACGAAGAGCACGCTTTCCACCTCTATATTTTATACAGATCTTTTTTATGAAACACCAGGGGGGCTTACAAGGACACAATTTGAACAAGATCCTGGTCAGGCGCGACCCCCTAGAATAATGCCTCTACCCCCGCTACCGGGTGCTGTTGAAAAGAAAGCTGCCGTCCAGAATAAGACCATATACACAGGCTTGGCGTATGAGTATATGTGGAATAGCAAATGGTCCACCAATGTGGGCATCTATGGAGCGAATACGGATTTTGAAAATCCAAGTATCCGCAACTATGAAATCCGCGGGGAGAAAAATTTCGGCGGCCGCACGGATACGCAGTTTGATTTTGAAAGGGATACGTGGGAAGGTAAAATTACTTTCGGCGGAGAATACCAGTACTTTTTTTCCCCCGTGGCAGTGTATAACAATGTTGCAGGCGAGGTGGGTTCTGTTGTAGAAGCTGATGATGAAGTTAAGTCTCAGCAAATGCTATGGTTCGCTCAGGCGGATTTTGATCTTCCAAAAGATTTTTATCTAACGGTAGGGGCCAGCGCCAATTTTTTGAAGTATGAATTTACCTCTCTTCTTGCAAGTCCGCAAACAACACAAAGCCGAAAGTTTGATCCTGTATTTTCACCCCGTATAGCCTTGTTAAAAAAAGTACTTCCTTCTTTTTCAGTTTATGGAAGTGTGAGCAGAGGGTTTTCCCCGCCTTCCCTGGCAGAGGTACGCCCGTCCGAAGGAAGTTATAACAACACGCTTAACCCTGAACGCGGAATGAGTTACGAAGCGGGTTTTCGAGGTAGCATTTTTGCCAACAAAATTCAATTCGACTTTACGGCTTATAATTTCCAACTCATGGAAACCATCGTTATTCAACGCACAGAAGATGGTGCTGAATATTTTGTAAATGCCGGAGAAACTGCTCAACGGGGAATTGAAGCGAAATTATCCTGGGTACCTAAGTTGAGATCATCAGTTGTTTCAAATCTTATGGTTTGGAGTACCTATACTTACAATCATTACCGGTTTGAAGATTATATACAGGACGGCAATGAATTTTCTGGTAACCGGTTGACGGGAGTAGCGCCTACCATAGCCGTGATGGGTGTTGATATCGCCATTAAAAAAGTCTATTTCAACATTACGGCCAGTTATACGGATGCCATTCCGCTTAACGATGCAAATAGCGCGTATGCCGATGAATATTTTTTATTGGGATCGCGGGTGGGATATAAAGCCAATCTTGCGAAGAACTTTCCTTTTGAAATATTCGGAGGAGTCGACAATGCTTTGGATGAGCGATATAGCCTGGGAAATGATCTAAATGCTATTGGCGGCAGATACTACAATGCAGCGGCAAGAAGAAATTTTTATGTCGGCGTCACATTAAGTCCTTTTCTAAGAAAGAGGTAAGCACAGAATCATGTTCGATACAATTCCTGGTGATTTAATTAGTGGAGTAAGGGATGTGTTGAAATCGGACCTCACCAGTTTTTCGTTTTCAAGTGGCGGATGTATCAATCAAGGAGGGAAACTCACAACAACGTCTGGAGATTTTTTTATCAAATGGAATGATGCCCAAAAATTTCCATTGATGTTTGAAGCGGAAGCAAAAGGGCTTCAATTGTTACGGACTGGTAGTAAAATCGATATTCCCCATGTGATAGCTCACGGAGTCGCGGGAAATAAGCAGTTTTTGATTCTTGATTTCATTGAACAAAAACCTAAGTTATTAAAGTACTGGGAACATCTGGGTGAACAACTTGCTTCAGTTCATAGAAGCACTGGTACCTTATTTGGACTAGACCATGAAAATTATATCGGTTCACTTCCTCAAATCAATAAAGAGAATGCATTATGGGTGAATTTTTTTATTCACCAAAGGCTTGGTGTGCAAGTAAGTCTTGCTGCTGCTTCGAATCTGCTAAGCGTATCCTTGCAGAAACAATTTGACACATTCTATTCTCGAATGCCTTCCCTTCTCCCAGCAGAAAAGCCTTCGCTTTTACACGGTGATTTGTGGAGTGGAAATCTCATTACGAATAAAATGGGAGAACCATGCCTTATTGATCCGGCCGTATATTATGGGAATCGCGAAGTTGATTTAGCTATGACAAGGTTGTTTGGAGGGTTTGATAAGAAGTTTTATGAT
>JBGTEP010000051.1:0-16086 GCA_041747735.1 Chryseolinea sp. | reverse complement strand
GCGTTACACCTTGCCGGATATCGCCCTGCGATTTCCCATCAATAATTAAACTTTCTGTTGCCCAGCTGAGCATGTTAATGAAGCCCGGTGCTACTGAAAGTCCGGTTGCGTCAATTTCTTTTTTACCAACTGCTTTTGATAAATCGCCCAAAACTGCGATGGTATCTGAGTTTATTCCAATGTCGACAGACAAAGGATTTTCGCCACTCCCATCGTAAACGGTACCATTTCTGATAATGACATCATACGTCTCTTTCGTTGCGCAGGAGACGGACAAAACAATTAACATCAGAAAAATTGAAAGACGTATCATGGTGGGTTGGATTGATTGGAAAGTAAATTCTAAAATCAAACAATTCAAATCAATACACTAAAAAAGTGAAATGAAATTGGAATATCGATATCTAAAAACGGGGATTGTCTGCATTGTTTAATCAGACACAACGGCTTAACGAAACTGAAACTAAGATTAAAACTATAGCTTACGGAATTGATACCTTCTTATAACCCGGGCCGCGTACAATTCTACCGGGTTTGGCACCGGTATGTTCTCCCTCATTTAAAACTTGTATACCATTTACAAATACATGTACCATGCCCTCTGAATACACTTTTGGATTTTCAAACGTAGCCAGGTCGCGGATGGTGGTGGGGTTAAATATGGCTATGTCTGCATAATACCCAACAGCAAGCTGTCCACGCTTTTTAATTTTTAGGTTTGACGCGGGCAGAAGTGTTAGTCTCCGTATGGCATCCTCCCAGGTAATTAGTTTTTCGTCACGTACATACTTACCCAGAAAACGAGCGAATGTTCCATAAGCGCGCGGATGTGTACCCCAGTCCGCGAAAATTTTTGCATCCGACATAGAAGCTCCATCCGAGCCGAAGCTTACGTAAGGCTGTGTGATTATTTTCCTAATGTTAGCTTCTGATTGCTGGTAGTACAATGCCGCAATAGTTGACCTGTCTTTCATTACCAGATCAATGACCGTCTCGTCTGCATCTTTACCATGCATTCGTGCGACTTCGTCCAATCGTTTTCCCCTATACAGTTTGTTGAGGGAATCAAGTCGGAATCCCAGCATCATTACACCCTCTGGATCTGAGTTTTTATACGGTATGCCCATACGCATTTCGTATAAAACTTTCTTTTTGGTCTGTGGATTTCTCAACCGTTTACGCATTTCGGCAGCGCCTCCTTCCTGTACCCAGTTTGGTAATCGAGCAGTAAGCCCGGTAGCACTTGCAACGTAGGGATAATTGTTTGCTGTAATTCTTAACCCTGCATTACGTGCACTGTCGATTTTATAAAGGAGCGTATCAATTTTATTCCAGTTGCGGGCAATATTAATTTTAAGGTGATAGATTTCTGCGTGGATGTTTGCCTCTTTCGCAATTTTGAAGGTTTCGTTTAAACCTTTAAAGATAAAATCTCCTTCACTTCTCATATGGGTTGTATACATTCCACCATACTGTGAAGCCACTTTAGCAAGTTCTATCAGCTCTTCCGTAGACGCATAATCAGCCGGCACATAAATAAGCGAAGTGCCAAGCCCCATAGCACCTTCTTCCATCGCGTTTCTTACCAGTTTTTTCATTCTATTGAGTTCTTCCTGAGAGGGTGGACGCTTTTCATATCCCAGCTCATGAATTCTGATGGAAGTCGCTCCCACAAATGATGCGGCATTGGGTGTAATTCCTTTCTTGATCAGGTAATCAAAGTATCCTCCGAGACTTGTCCATAAACTATCAACCGGTTTGGCTGTAGCTTTTCTTTTTACTGGCCCGGGACTCCAGCCTTCGCCAAAGACCTCCAGTGTTACACCTTGTTTGATGTCGCTCATGGATCGTCCGTCCATCAATAAACTTCGATCGGCCCAACTCAGCATGTTGATAAAGCCTGGGGATACTGCCAAACCCTTTGCATCAATTTCTTTTTTTCCAATGGCATGAGTAAGGTCACCAATCGCTGCAATCGTGTCCGCCTGAATGGCAACATCACCAATGAATGAAGGTTTACCCGTTCCATCGTAGATGGTTCCTTTTCTGATGATACAATCAAACTCCTGCTTGGGCTTTTCGGTACAGGCGATGGCAACACAAAGACCAAGACACAACAGGATGTAGTAACGCATAAATAGACTTGAAATCAGATAGTATTGCTATGATAGGCACCTTTCGGCGTAAAAAAAAGGCAATGTAAGTTTCCGGTAAAATAAAAGTAAACGTGATTTGAATTGTGGCATGGGGAGGCACTTTAAGTGGATCGTATTCTGAACACTTCACAAGTTCATTGACCCCCACATTTTCTCCCGTAAGTTAATCTTTGCTTTTTTTTACTTTGATTCCAACGTTTTTACCAGTTGTGGAGTCTAACGAAGTGTTGGTTGTGAGGAAAAAATAGAAATCAAGTTGGCTTATAAAATGAAAGTGTAAAAGTTGATCTGGAAAGATTGACTGTTGATGGCAAATGAGGGGGATGGCTTTAAGCTTTTACACCAAAGGTCACGCAAGAAATTGTGTGACCTTTTTCTTGCTTACCGAATAATACACCTCCTGGATATCTGACGTGTACAGGTGTATACATCGATTGTGCTATGCCTTAAAACATCTTTGCCAGAATTTCTTTAAAAAATTTGGCCGCTACCATTCCGGTCATTCCATTCAGATCGCGCTTTGGATTTAATTCTACAATGTCAGCACCTACAATATCAGCTTTGAGGTTTTGGATGATGGATAGTACCTGTCGCGTTGAAAATCCTCCGGGTTCATGGTGTGATACTCCGGGAGCAAACGCGGGGTCTAATGCATCAAGATCCAGCGAAATGTAAACCGGACCATTGAATGTAAAAGTAATCTCGTCTCTCCAATCTTTCATTTCTACTACTTCAACCCCAAACTTTTTGACCTGCTCACGCTGATGATCATTGTACGTTCGGATACCAACCTGCACCAGCCGCTTTGCCAGGTTATCTTCCATAATTCGGGCAAACGGACAAGCATGAGAAAATCTGTTTCCTTCAAAATGATCATAGAGATCACCATGTGCATCGATGTGCAAAATGTTGAGGTTGCTATACTTTTTTGCAAAGGCTTTTACAACGGGAAAAGTAATAGAATGATCTCCTCCGAAACTAAACACCTGGTCACCCGCGTGGAGGTGTTGACTAACTGCGTGTTCAATCACGTCAAAGGATTCTGGCATCGGCGGCAATGTGAGGTCACCAGCATCTTTCCAGCGATTATTCATCCTAAGGTCGATACCATCTTCCGTCCAATAGTTGGCTGAGTTAGAATGGAATGCATCACGGATCACCTGTGGTGCAGATGCTGCTCCTCTCAGAAATGAGGAGTTCTCGTCTAGTGGAATACCTATTGAAATTACCATCAGATATAAATCAATTGCGGAAAAAGAAAATTCTATTTTAGCTTCAATGCTATCCACTCCTTCATCTTCTCCCACATGTCTGGTGTATAGACATGACCCGTATTCGGATAAATTATACTTCGGAATTCTGCTTCGGAGTTGTGAAGGTTATAAATGCGTTGCACTACACTCTCAATTTTTTCAATACCACTAACAGGAGACCCTGCATCTTCATCACCGGTCATGAAAAGTATCGGACGTGGTGCAATCAGACTAATTACCGCTTCAGTATCAAAATACTTTAGAAATCCCGGAACGAAATAATAAATGCCATGAGCTTTAAGGTGTTGTTCCGATACGAGGTCCTGATATCTGGTAAGACATCCTACTGCTACTCCGGTTTTAATCCTTTCGTCTAAAGCCATCATCCACCACGATCGGGTTGCGCCCATACTGATTCCCGTTACGGCTACACGCGCCGCATCTATTTCTGGTCTGGCTAACAGATACTCTAATGCCATCAAATCGTCACGTACCATCATCGCCCATAACGACCGGCCCATCCACAATTCATACTTGGAGGTTGATAGTTCTTCAGCGCTACCGGTTTCATTGGGTCCACCAGGGCCTTTACCACTTCGTTCACCGAAGCAATAGGCATCAATTGCGATAACTGCATATCCCATACCGGTTAAAACTTCTGCTGGTACCTGAGGTGTATGGTGTGTTGCAAAGATTTCCTGTTTACCAAGATCATAGTTTCCACCATGCCAGTGGCAATAGTAAATGGCAGGGTGTTTTGACTTCCCATTTTTTGGGATCAGCAGATATCCGGGGACAACTGCTCCGGCCTGGTTGTCAAATTCAAATTTTTCAAGTGTGTAGGTGCCTCTGTCTTCAACGGACAATACTTTTGTTAAAGTCGATTTCGGACGAGGAGGTAAATTCCCCATCACGTTCACGAGGGTCTCGCGAATATTCATTCGCTGTGGCTGCCATTCATTGACAGTAGGCGGCACTTTCAACTCAGGTACCGATACATTCACGATTTGTGCCGAAGTTAGTAGAGGAAAGAAAAACAAAAATAGCAATGTGATCTTCATCCTGAATGCGATTGTAAAATTCATTAACACTTTTTTCAGCGTTAATGCATCATACTAAAGGTAACGTATTCAGATGAAACTGCTTGTACTATTTTACCGTCAGGCCAAGCTCTTTCAATTGATCAGCAGAGATGGATGAGGGTGTATCGATCATCACATCGCGGCCGGCATTGTTCTTTGGAAAGGCGATAAAATCGCGTATTGAATCAGCACCTCCAAAAAGAGAACATAGCCGGTCGAAGCCAAAGGCAATACCACCATGTGGGGGTGCTCCGAATTCAAAGGCTTCCATTAAAAAACCGAATTGTTTTTTTGCTTCGTCTTCAGAAAATCCTAAATGACGAAACATCATTTGTTGCGTAGGCTTGTCGTGAATTCGAATCGATCCTCCACCGACTTCCGTTCCGTTAATGACCAGGTCATAGGCATTAGCTCTTACTTTGCCAGGATCTGAATCTAATAGTTTGATATCTTCCGGTTTTGGTGATGTAAAGGGATGGTGCATGGCATGATATCGCGCTGCTTCTTCATTCCATTCTAACAGTGGGAAGTCAATAACCCATAAAGCTGAAAACTTTTGCTTATCGCGTAAGCCAAGTCTCTCGCCCATAAACAATCGAAGCTCGTTCAGTTGTTTACGAGTTGTGTACGATTCTCCTGCCATGAGAAGAATCAAATCACCAGGTTTAGCATTGAAGCTTTCAGTCCAGATTTTCAGATCATCCGGTGCATAAAATTTATCGACCGATGATTTTATAGTTCCATCCGTTCTGTATTGTACATACACTAAACCTTTTGCACCTATCTGTGGTCGTTTTACAAATTCAGTCAGTTCATCAATCTGCTTCCGCGAATATTCAGCACAACCACTTGCATTAATACCAACAACAAGTTCAGCGTTTTCAAAGACGGGAAAATTCTTTCTTTTGGTTTGTGCTGTGATTTCGACAAACTTCATTTCAAAACGTGTATCAGGTTTATCAGACCCGTATAGTTGCATGGCTTCATCATAGTTCATGCGAGGAACAGAAGGTAGGTCAATGCCTTTTACATTCTTGAAAAGATGACGGATTAAACCTTCAAAAGTATTTAAGATATCTTCCTGGGTAATGAACGCCATCTCACAGTCAATCTGCGTGAATTCCGGCTGACGATCGGCCCGTAAGTCTTCATCGCGGAAACATTTTACAATCTGATAATACCGGTCGAATCCCGACACCATCAAAAGTTGTTTGAATGTTTGAGGGGATTGGGGTAGCGCGTAAAATTCGCCTTTGTGAATACGGGAAGGCACTACGAAATCACGTGCTCCTTCGGGTGTGGACTTAATCAATACCGGCGTTTCTACTTCGATAAAACTCTGGCTATCGAGATATGCTCTGGTTTGCTGCGCCATTTTATGACGAAGTTGGAGGCTCTCGCGTACCGGTTTTCTGCGAAGATCCAGATAGCGATATTTCATCCGTAATTCATCACCGCCATCGGTTTCGTCTTCGATGGTAAATGGTGGAAGTTTAGCGGCGTTCAGAATAGTAAGCTTTGAAACTTTTACTTCTATTTCCCCCGTCGGAATTTTATCGTTTTTTGAGAAACGTTCTACGACTACTCCTTCAACTTGTATTACAAATTCACGGCCCAGATTACGGCTGGCTTCCAGAAGAGAATCTTCTATTTTTCCTTCCTCGAAAATTAGTTGGGTAATACCATAGCGATCGCGCATGTCTATCCACAACACACTGCCTTTATCGCGCAGCCTTTGTACCCATCCGGCCAGGGTAACGTGTTTATTTACATCCGTTAACCTCAATTCACCGCAAGTATGAGTCCGTAACATCTGAGTTTTAGTTAATTTAGCCGCGAATTTAAGAATACTTTGTGTCCAAGCCCTATATGGTAAAAATTAAAAATAGAGCCTTCGTGTGGCTTTTCCCTGTTGTTCTCATTTGCATGGCTGCTGATCAGCCTAAGTTGATGAAAGTGAAAGTCAACAAAGAGCTAACGGTCTCTGTTCCAAAAGACTGGAGATTAATGGATGCGATGGATATTGTACAGCGTTATCCGTCGGTGCGTGCGCCGCTGGCAGCCTATACCAACTACGAAAGAGTGGCTGACTTCAGTGTAAATATTTCGGCTACGCAATGGCCGGACGATGACCTGACGCTTGCTAAAAAGTTCTTTAAAGCTGGAGTAATGAATACATTCGACCATGTTGAGATGATTGACGAAGGGATTCATGAAGTGCACGGACGGAATTTTATTTTTTTTGAATTTGAATCACGCATAAATGGTAATCGCCGTCAGGATGGTCTACAGGACCCCGTGACGCGATACACGTACATACAATATCTGATTGAACCCGGGAAGGCGCTTGTATTTTCCTTTAGTTGTCCCAGAGGGCAAAAAGCCCAATGGCAGGAAACAGCCCGGGAAATGATGAAGCGTATTAAAATAAAATAATCCACTACGGTGACTGAAAGTGAAAGCTGAAGAGTTGTCATTCAGCGTACCACTTTTAGCTTTGTGCCTTTATGGAACTCTACACAGACGAATACTTCATGCGCGAGGCTTTGAAAGAAGCTGCCAAGGCATTGGAAATCAGTGAAGTACCAGTAGGTGCAGTGGTTGTATGTCAGAATAAAATTGTCGCGCGCGGTCACAATCAAACCGAAAAGCTGACGGATGCTACCGCGCATGCAGAGATGTTGTCGATTACGGCAGCCGCTAATTATCTTGGATCAAAATACTTAAGTGAATGTACCTTGTACGTTACGCTTGAACCTTGTGTAATGTGCGCCGGCGCTTTACATTGGACTCAACTGCAAAAGCTTGTATTTGGAGCATCGGATATACAACGTGGTTTTAGTCTGATAAGTACACCTTTGTTGCATCCTAAAACGGAGGTGGTAAAAGGAGTGAAGGCAGATGACTGTAAGCAATTGATTGATACTTTTTTTAAACGTATCAGGAAGTAAATAGTAAGATAATAAAAAAGAGAACTAATGGAAGTAAAAGGAAAAGTTGAACAGTTGTTACCCCTGCAAACCGGAATGGGAAAGAAGGGCCCCTGGAAAAAACAGGAATTCATACTCGAAACTCAAAGTCAGTACCCGAAAAAAGTTTGTTTTTCCATATGGGGAGACAAAGTTGATCAATTCAATTTAGCAGTAGGAGAAGTGATTAGTGTTTCAGTTGATCTGGAGAGTCGTGAATACAACGGCAGATGGTATACAGAAGCACGTGCCTGGAAGATTGAAAAGAATGGATCTGGAAGCAACACACCACCGCCACCAGATCAGGAGCCCTTTTTTAACGACACGGGATCCACGGATGATTTACCCTTTTAAAATCGATCCGGGAGAAATTAACACGCATTTATCGAATAAATTTCCCATAATCATACCGGCAATGAAATTTTATCGGTTTGGTTATGGTTGTATATTTGATTTTATAACAATTTTCAACCCTAATAAATATTAATCCCTATGGCATTTACACTTCCAGCCCTTTCCTATGCGTTCGATGCACTGGAACCACACATCGATGCTCGCACCATGGAAATCCATCATGGCAAACATCATAACGCCTATGTTACGAACTTGAACAATGCAGTTGCGGGTAAGCCCGAAGAAAGTCTGAGCATTGAAGAGATTTGCAAAAATATTTCAAAGTATCCGGCAGCTGTTCGCAACAACGGCGGTGGACATTTTAATCATAGCTTATTCTGGACAGTATTAGGTCCGGATGCAGGTGGTACTCCCACTGGCCCGGTAGCAGATGCAATCAATGCTGCTTTCGGAAATTTTGAGGAGTTCAAAACTAAGTTTGCTGCAGCTGGTGCAGGTCGTTTCGGCTCCGGATGGGCATGGCTGATTGTAGATGGAAGCGGTAAACTTCAAATCACTTCAACACCAAATCAGGATAACCCCCTTATGGATGTTGCCGAAGTAAAAGGAACACCTGTTCTTGGGCTTGATGTATGGGAACACGCTTATTACCTCAATTACCAAAATCGCAGGCCAGATTATATTACAGCCTTCTGGAATGTAGTTAACTGGAGTGAGGTAGCAAAACGTTTCGGATCAGCAAAGTAAGATTACAGTCACACAATCAATTAAAAAGGCTCCTTTCCTGGGGTCTTTTTTTTTGCTGCCGCAAGCTATTCTGATTTTCATTTTTTTATTTGCATGTTCATTAATGTCTTTGGGATCGAAAAATATCTTTAAAATGACGTCACCGATGGCTTCAAATTACGAAATTCGACAAACCGGTTTCTTTCACCTGCGGCGAGGAAAAGAGGGCAGAGTTCATAACTGAAGCGTTTGAAAGAAAGTTATTAATCAAAAGAAAAGTAAATGCCACGCGTTGAACCAGTTGTAAAAGAAGTTGTCAGTCAACTGTCTAAGAGTGAGCTTGCAAAACTTGTTTTAAAAGCAGCACAAAAGAACAAGGAGTTTCACGACTTTCTTCTTGTAAACTATACTAATAAGGAGGATGGCGGTCAGAGGTTGTTTGAAGAAGCCAAAGCTGATTTAGATAAACTGCTCACAAAATCATACCGGGGTTTTTCGGAAGAGTTGCGCATCGCTAATATGTTGAGCACCTGCCACAAACGGATAAATCATTTTGAAAAAGTGTGTAAGGATAAAGAGCAGGTTTTGCAACTGTTGATGTATTTACTGGAAATTCCCTTTTCTTTAAACACGAATATGTTTTGTACCTGCTTTACAGCCTATAATCACAAAGTCTTTTTGTTGATACGAAAATCAATCTCATTGCTGAATAAAGTTCATGAAGATTTCAGGATAGAATACACACCCAAGATTAACCAGTATCTGGAGGTTTTGCATAGAACATCCAGGCATCTGGATTATGTCTATTCGATGCCCAAGTCGATTTAAAATATAATCTCTATAAGAAAATGATGCGAAAACAATTCGTAATAAACGGCTACCACATTACGACCGACCCTTCGTTCCAAAATAAACGGTATAGCATTCCTCCTGAACTGGAAAAGCAATTAGAAACATTGGCGATTGAAAGCCAAAAAAGTTCAAACTTAAAAATGGTTGATCGGCTTAATACTCTGATCGTGCAATACCCCACTGTTCCCCAGTTAAAAAATTATTTATCTGTAGCCTTTAACACTCAGGGCAATTATGAAAAAGCAACAGAAGTAAATGCATGGACCTTGAAAGAGCATCCCGACTACCTGTTTGCGCGCATAAATATGGCACACGTTTGTATAGGAAAAAATGATTTTACAAAAGTACCCGAACTATTAGGTAATGATTTTGAGTTAAAAAGTTTATATCCCGACAGGGATTTGTTCCACCTTGGTGAAGTCACCTCCTATTTTAAAACTGTAGTCCGGTATTTTGCGGCCATTGATAATCTTGAATTGGCAGAAAACAGCCTGGCACTTCTTAGTGAAATCGCGCCGGAACATCCGGATACCAGAGAGGCAGAAATCTTTTTATGGCCCTTGCGACTAAAAACCTCACAAGCACGTTTTGAAGAAGAAAATAAAAACCGAATAACTCCTACCGTAAACAATGTTATTCCCGAATTAAGTAACGGCACATCACCTCAGTTTAACCATGCGGAAATACACCATCTGTATCAATATGACATGTACATTCCGCGCGAAATACTCAGGAAGATAATATCGTTGCCTCGCCCTACTTTGATTAAAGACTTGGAAGATGTCTTGCAGGATGGCATCAACCGGTATGGATATTTTAAAGCGCAGGAATATACAGTCGAAACCAACTCTTTTGTACTTCACGCTTTTTTCTTGCTAAAGGAAATACAAGCCGCTGAAAGCTTGGAAAAAATACTTGCTTTTCTGGAAGGAGATGGAAATTTTTTAAAATATTGGTTGGATGACCACATGACTGTTACGTTGTGGCAATGTTTGTATACGCTGGGTTTTTCAGAAACAACACTTCTCAAACAGCTACTTTTAAAGCCAGGCGTAGATGCTTATTCAAAGTCGTGTGTGTCAACTGCCTTATGTCAGATGGTACTTCATCATCCAGAAAAACGAGACGAAGTATTAGCGATATACACTGAAGTGTTTCACCATCTCAATAATGCAAATATTGAAGACAATATAATAGATTCGGATTTTCTTGGGTTAGCGATATGTGATGTCCTCGACTGTAACCTACCTGAGCTAAAACCCTTAATTGAAGATCTCTTTAAAAAAGGTTTTGTCGCCATTGGTATTTGTGGCAATTATGACGAAGTAGCGTTTGCATTTAATGAAACGGACAGGATTGACCACAAAAAGGATATTCAGATTATTTTTGATTTGTATGATGATGTTTTAACATCATGGGCTGGTTACAACGAGGATGATTTTGATGACGATTTTGGTTTTTCCCGTCAGCCTCTTATTTCCAAAAGGACAGGCAGAAATGACCCTTGCCCGTGTGGCAGTGGCAAAAAGTACAAAAAATGTTGTTTGGATAAATAAACAATGAGTTGAGATTCCTACCTCAGCCTTACACTCATTGAAAAACACTCGCGCAGGTTTTTTGAGAAACTGAATGGAATAATCAACTCTTCAGCGTCCACTTCAACATTATTCTCCGCAAACGATTTTCTACGTATCTATTTCCATTTCGTAAATAATTATACGTATATGTACGTAATATTTTCAATATTTACTTAGTTTTATACGTAGTAAATCTAAGTAGCCGATGGAGAAGAATTCTATAAGAACCTGGGGATTAGACATAAAGATTACCCCGCGGAGATTCTATGAGCAAATAGCGGTCGTCATCATTGCTTCGTTAGTGCTGGCTTTCACTGTAATGTTTGATGGCAACGCTATGGGTACTGTAAATCGAAATGTTTCACACCGCGGAATCATAGCGCTGTTTGCAGGCTTTCTACTTATGTCAATTGTAATTATGTATCGCGAAAGTCTATTCTTAGTTGGAATAGCCGTAACGGTTGCCTCTGGTATATCACTGTTATCAAGGAAGGAGACATCGGAGAATTTATATGTACCTCAACTTTTGCAGCAACAGGCGTTGCCGACAGTATTGGTCTATGCCGATTAAATCTAAAATCAATGAAGAAACGAAAAACAAATCAATGCATCGATGGAAAGGTTACCAGGTAGTGCTTTCCAAAAAAAGTCCCCTTTTAGAACTGCGAATTCTTCCAGGGGACAATCATTTAGCGGTTTACACTAAACAATCAAATCTATGGATAAGAAAATACGCATACCAGTTTTATTCTTTCTTTTTTGCCTTTGTGTTGTTCAAAAGGCAAAAGCTCAATTCACACTGTCTGCCGAAATCAGACCCCGGGCAGAATACCGTGATGGATTTAAAAGACCACTTCCAAAAAATTCTGATGCAGCATTTTTTGTGGAGCAGCGCTCACGCCTTAATGCCATGTTTCAATCTGAAAAGTTTGAGATCTACATATCATTACAAGATGTACGGACTTGGGGTGCTGTTTCCCAGATTTATAAAACTGATCCTTCACTTCACAATATTTATCAGGCATGGGCAGCTTATAAATTCAATGAGAAAAATTCGTTAACGCTTGGTCGCATGGAACTTGAGTACGACAACGCCCGAATCCTTGGCAACCTCGACTGGGCTTCTCAGGGAAGATCACATGATCTTGTGAAATATGAGTTCAAAGGTGAGAGCATAAAATTCCATGTTGGTGCTGCTTTCAACCAGGATGCGATCACCCCAGAACCAAACAAGCTAACCAGTACCTTCTACAACGTACCGGGTAGTTATAAAACCATGCAATTTGCGTGGCTTCACAAAGATTGGGCTGAAGCCGCTTTATCTGTTCTCTTTATTAATAATGGCATACAGTCGGCTGTAGATTCTTCAGTAAGTTTTTCCCAGACTATGGGTGTGTATGGAACAAAAACCATTGGCAATGCTTCACTTGAATACGATGCATATTATCAATTTGGAAAAAACGGTGCGGGCAATGATTTGAATGCATACATGGTCGGTGCCAACATAACCTTCTGGAAAGCCAAACCCAACAACCTAAGCATCGGAGGTGAGTACCTGACAGGTGATAAGTCTACTACTGCTGGCAAAGATGAAGCATTCAACCCCTTATATGGGACGCATCATAAATTTTATGGGTTGATGGATTATTTCTACGTGGGAAGTGGACATAAGAATAAAGGCATTGTTGATGTTTTTGTAAAGGCAAAATTTAAAATAAGTCCTAAGTCATTTCTTTTAGCTCAGGCTCATCAGTTCCTGGCGCAATCGCGGATCACCAACGAAGCAGCCGAGGATATGTCATCTACACTGGGAACTGAATTGGATTTAGTATACGTCCACAATCTTTCTCCGGGTGTAGTATTGAATGTTGGATACTCAAACATGCTTTATACGAAGTCGCTTGAATACATCAAGGATACTGCTGACCCTAAAGGCATGGCAACATGGGCATGGGTCATGTTTGGTTTTAAGCCGACATTATTCACAACAAAAAAAGACAATTAAAAAAAGACAATTATGAAATTCACGAAGACACTATATAAAACACTATTCGCGGTGGGCATGCTTACTTCTTGTATGCTGCTCGATTCGTGCGGAGGAAAGTCGGCGTCACCCATTGCGGAAGCAACAGCACAGCCATCAACGGATGTATCTGAGGAGGTAGAAAAACCTGAACTGATACTCGGCTTTATTAAGCTTACCGATATGGCACCGCTCGCAATAGCTAAAGAAAAAGGTTTTTTTGAAGATGAAGGCTTATTTGTCAGGCTTGAGGCACAGGCAAATTGGAAAGTGTTGCTCGACCGGGTGATCTCAGGTGAACTTGACGGCGCACATATGTTGGCAGGTCAACCCATCGGAGCCACTATTGGTTTTGGAACAAAGGCTGAGGTAGTGACTCCGTTAAGCATGGATCTGAATGGAAATGGCATCACCGTCTCCAATGAAGTTTGGGCTACGATGAAAAAACATATTCCCATGGAAAACGGAAAGCCAGTACATCCCATCAAAGCAGATGCGCTGAAGCCTGTTATCGAACAGTTTAAAAAAGAAGGCAAGCAATTTAAGATGGGAATGGTGTTTCCTGTTTCTACACACAATTATGAATTGCGTTATTGGCTCGCTGCCGCAGGCATATCTCCCGGATACTATACGACGGGTGATATAACCGGAACAATGAATGCTGATGTTTTGCTTTCCGTTACACCCCCGCCACAAATGCCGGCAACACTTGAAGCGGGTACAATCAATGGTTATTGTGTAGGCGAACCGTGGAATCAGCAAGCAGTATTTAAAGGTATTGGTGTTCCGGTTGTTACGGATTATGAAATCTGGAAAGATAATCCTGAGAAAGTTTTTGGCGTCAGCAAAGCCTGGGCGGACAATAACCCCAAGACATTGGTTGCATTGACCAAGGCACTTATCCGCGCTTGTAAATGGCTTGATGAAGGAGAAAATGTAAACCGGAAGGAAGCCGTTGAAATTCTTTCCCGTTCAGAATATGTCGGCGCGGATGCTGAAGTAATTGCGAATAGCATGACCGGTACTTTTGAATATGAGAAAGGCGACAAACGTTCTTTGCCGGATTTCAATGTATTCTTTCGTTACAATGCAACATATCCTTATTACAGTGACTGTATCTGGTATCTGACTCAAATGAGGAGGTGGGGACAGGTAAGCGAACCAAAAACGAACGACTGGTATTTTGACGCAGCGCAGAAAGTATACTTGCCGGATGTATGGCGAAAAGCAGCAAACGAGCTGGTCAAAGAAGGGTATCTCACACCCGAAGAAGTCCCATCAACCGATGGATATAAGCCTGCTTCAGGAGATTTCATCGATGGTGTTGTTTACGATGGAAAAGATCCGGTTGGGTATTTGAATAAATTAAAAGTCGGACTTAAAGACAACATGTAAAGCAATAAAGAGGAGCGTTGCATAGCGGTCTCGTTAATACTTCCAAATTAAAACCAATTTTAAAATGAAGACAATTGCGATTAGATTTTTCAATAACACAGGAATGAAATGGGGTGTTCCACTGGTAAAGCTTTTCTCCGGTGAATCGGTGATTGAGCAATTAACCGTGATCTTAAAGAGTGTGTTGATTCCTTTTATCGCCGTTTTACTCTTTTTAGTTGCCTGGTCTTTTAGTGCACGCCAGATCACGACGAGTTTAGGGCAGGTGCCGGGTCCGGGGATGGTATTCGAACAGTTTCAGGAACTCTGGCAGGCTCATTTGGTTGAACGTGAAAAAGCTGCAGCCTTCTATGCACGCCAGGACATTCGAAACGCTGAAAAAATTGCAGCTAATCCCAATGCCATTGCTACAAATATTAAATATGCCGGTAAGCCTACTTACATAGATCAGATTTTTACAAGTCTCAAAACGGTGTTTATGGGTTTTGTGATTGCATCATTAGTAGCCCTGCCGATTGGGATTGTATGCGGAGTAAGCAAAACGGTGATGAAAGCTCTTAACCCATTGATTCAGATTTTCAAACCTGTATCACCACTGGCCTGGCTTCCGATTGTTACCATGATTGTCAGTGCTGTATACGTTTCAACTAATCCGGTATTTCCGAAGTCATTTATTATTTCTGCCATTACAGTATCGCTGTGTTCCATGTGGGCCACGTTAATCAATACTGCATTGGGTGTTGCGTCTGTGAACACAGACTACATTAATGTTGCAAAAGTCCTGCAGCTTTCGCCGATGAAGAAAGTATTCAAAGTACTCTTGCCGGCAACACTTCCACTGATTTTTACAGGGTTAAGAATTTCACTTGGAGTTGGCTGGATGGTGTTGATTGCCGCTGAAATGTTGGCGCAGAATCCAGGTCTCGGAAAATTTATCTGGGATGAATTTCAGAATGGAAGCAGTCAGTCACTGGCGAGAATTATGGTGGCTGTGTTTACAATCGGGATAACCGGTTTCGCGCTGGATCGCATTATGGTAGAGATTCAAAAGCTTGTAAGTTTTGATAAACACGCGGTGAAATAATTATGGCACTTGAACTGATCAATGTTTCAAAAGGATTCGGCGAAGCAAATTCCCGCACGGAAGTCCTGAGTAATATCAATCTTAAGATTGAAGAAGGTGAGTTTGTAGCCATCGTAGGGTATACGGGCAGTGGTAAAACAAGCCTGGTTAAACTTATGGCTGGATTGTTAGCACCTGATTCCGGACAGATTTTATTTCAGGGGAAACCTGTAAAAGGTCCTGGTAAAGAACGCGGTGTTGTATTTCAAAATTATTCATTGCTGCCCTGGTTCACGGTGTTCCAAAATGTTATGCTGGCTGTTGATGAGGTTTTCCGTCAATGGACAAAAGCTGAACGCGCTGACCACGCCAGGAAGTACATCGAAATGGTAAACCTGAGTGCTGCAATAAATAAACGTCCGGCTGAACTATCGGGTGGAATGAAACAAAGAGTATCTCTAGCCAGAACGTTGTCCATGAATCCTGAAATGTTGTTGATGGACGAACCATTGAGTGCACTTGATGCGATTACCCGTGGTTCACTTCAAAGTGAAATTGTCAACATATGGGGTAAAGATAAGACTACTGCCTTGATCATTACCAATGATGTAGATGAAGGAATTCTTATGGCAGACA
>JBGTEP010000050.1:0-71147 GCA_041747735.1 Chryseolinea sp. | reverse complement strand
TTTTTTTTAACCGTTGCAAACACATCCCTTTTTTTTAGTTTTGCACGGAACAAGTAACAACAAATACGGTCTCGTGGCCGAGTGGCTAGGCAGAGCTCTGCAAAAGCTTCTACAGCGGTTCGAATCCGCTCGAGACCTCCCATCTTGAAATAACTCCTTGATTATCAAGGGGTTATTTTTTTGCCCTTTTATTTTTACCCCTTTTTACCCCCTCTTCGGAAAGAAACTTTGCTTACTTTTTTCTACGGCTACAGAATTTTTCACAACTTTCTAGAGTTTTAAACTTATACATTAAAAGGGATTCCAATTGATCTTCCGTAAACTCACCATTATAGGGTCGGGGGTCTTCATTGCTTGAATAGTATATGTTGTAGATAATTTTTCCGTTTACTGTTTTTGGGGAAATCGGTTCATCATTTATAAAATCAAATAATGTGTATTGTCTTTTCCAAAAGACATTTGCTTGATCTTTACGGGGATTGGGATCTCTTTTGGTATTCATTATTAGGTTAGCCTCCTCTTCACCAGTTTGATCCTTGTTGTTCAACTCCTCGTATTCTTCAAAGTCAGAAGGTGGTTCATCATTCATTTCCGTATACCCTTCTTCATCCGATGGTGGTTCGTCATTCATTTCTGTATAGCCCTCTTCATCCATTGGTGGTTCATCATTCATTTCAGAATACCCACCTTCATTTGATTCAATTTCATCTTGTCTAAAAGTGAATTTCTGTCCTTTTATGATGGTAGTAATTGTTCGGTTATCATGAATGGTCATAGTCGTTTTTGTTCCACTTCCGCCACATTCTGACCCAACATAATCTAGATCAAGGATGTTACCTTCCAACCCATAGCTATAGACGTATTTGCAACCGTTGGAAATTGTCATTATCGCAGCACCAAACCAGCCACCATTTTCAGATTTAAATTCTAAATAGAATGTATTGCCACCTTCAATGGCATAGTAGATGTCATCGTCTACATAGTGCCGATATCCAGTGATCTCTTCAGAAACATCTGCTTCAGAAGAACTATTTGATGAATTACCATTGCATCCTAATGCAAGTATTATCAAATAAAGAATTAACAGTATTCCTGTTACTTTGGCTATTGTTTCCATTTCAAAATATCGTTAAATACTTATTAATCACAATTTGAATACTCATAATATTTGTCAATACTACCATCATTATTTAGTTCAGCACTTGTATAGCCTTCTTTATTGTAGGTAAATTCCGTACTATTTGATGCATCAACTAAAGTAAGATTATTTTGACAGAAGAAACTGAAGATGGTGATTGTATAGCGATCAATGAAAAATGTTCCGTAAAAAGGGTTGGAATTGTTGTCATAACCATATGTTGATTTTGAAGTAAATGTCCATGTCTTATCATTATAATCAGCAGTTTCAACTATGTTTTTCCCATCGGCATCATATTTAATAGAACAAGAATCTCTATAAATGCTACTTGTATTAAAATCATATTCATCTCTAGTAAATGAATTAAGTCTATCACCGTCATAGTAATATTTATTTTGATCAATTTCACCTGTAAGTCTAAAACCGACTATCGGTAGTCCAAAACTATTAAGATCATACTGATAGCTAGGTGAATAATCGACTTCCATTTGACTTTTTGAATCAATTACTATTTTATCCTCATTGTAGCTATATCTATAATCAGTAAATTCCCCACTTTCATTATAGTACCGTAGTTGAGTTATTAGATTATTTTTATCATAGGCATACTCACTTGATCTTCCTCCTATGCTTTTCGAGTATTTTGATATTAGGCATTTCGAATTCAGATCGATATCATTTTCACGCTCACTTGCCCATCAGAAACTGGAGTTTGGTAGTCAATCAATTTATCAACATCTTCGAAGAGCGATGCAGAATATAAAACCCTCTACGCAGTTAGTTAGACACGACAAATACACACTTTATTGGACAGTGTCTTAATTAGAATCAAACTGCATTTGGGTATAGATTGATTCATGACTTCCAGAAGAACCAGTCATTATTAGCCTTAATGTATCATTTGAAAAAAATGCCTCTGCTCCGTCAATCAAGATTCTTCCATCTGGCAAATATTCTACCACAGCCTTACTCTGATCAATATTATAAACAGTTAGAGAATCCCTTGTTCCGTCTAATGTAATAAAATCACCATTCATATTTTGATAAGTTCCTAACCATAATGAGAAATCATTTAATCTCTCACTGGAAGACAATACCCCTTCTGTGAAATTCTCTTTATCAATATCTTGATGTTTGGGTTCAATATCCCTTATTAGGTATAACGTCTCACCTCTCCAAGGAATTCTAATATATTTCTTGACATAATTCAAATTCACAGTTTCATTTTTGTTTAATGCAATTTGTAATTGCTTTATCAACTCTTCATTATCTGATTCTATTGAGAATTTGAAAGTATCTCCAATACTGTTTTTACCAAATGATTCAAGTAGTATTGAACCTTCGAATGTTTTGAACACTGAACCTTTCTCTTCCAAAGAATTTACTTTTCCCCTAAGAACACCCTTGTCTGAATCTTTGAAATAGGCAAATGCCAGCATTATTATTCCCAAAAGAAGAACTAATGATAAGATGACAAATGCAGTCCTCTTAAAGAGTTTTAATATGAAATCAAAGTTTATTCCTTGAGTACCTTTTTTTATAAAAATGGATAGAGTAAAAAGAATTGTAGTTGCCGCAAAAATCCAAAATCCATATAACAAAGAGTAACCTGCAGAGGTTGATCCCCCTTGAAAATTACTACTAATTATAAAACCATTTCCAAAAATCTTTAAGAATGAAAGAATTGGATAAAAATTTATAAGAGATGGGATAAATGCAAACTTGCTTTTAAATAAAGCAAGGATTAATGACAATATTGAAAGCAGCATCCAAGGTAGGTAAACTACCAAAGCGTCCGAGGGGCTTACCTCGAAAGCACTCGAAATTGTTTGACCGCTAATCGATGCTTTGCTAAATATTTTGAACCAAGGAAGAAAGAATGATGCAATAGAAATCAAAGCCAAAAGTATAGATAAGAACGAAGGTTTCACTTTCATAATTAAGAATGTATAATGAATTAATGTTGATTAATTATTGTCATAATTTAACAAAAGGAGAAATTTATAATTAATAATTTATTCTTTTGGGAACAGATATTTTAGCGTTTTCATGACAATAGCAAGAGAAATTGAATAAATCCATGGTCTAGATTTCATGTATTGGTATTTAGGATTTTTATTCATTTACCAACATAGGAACAGGATGGGCATTTGTATGGATTTTGAATTTGGTAATGCATACTTTTTGATGGGCATGATTCAATATCTGAGCCATCTTTCTTGAACATTTTATTCAATTCGTTAGAGCGACTCGTCTCACCTTTTGATATAGGTATTGAATTGTCTACTGCATTATTTGCTTCTCTATATAATTCACAATGCTCAATTGTGCAGAATCCAGTTAACGTATTTTGAGTTACAGTATGGTATCCACAGCCTCGTTGTACCTCATCATAATAATAACAACTCAAATCTCCATCATTTCCTACGAAAATCTTTTTACACCAAACGCAAGTGTAGCTTACTTTGCCATTTTCGGTAGGATCATTATTATCACCGCCCACTATAAAACCTATTATCCAAAGAACTCCAAGTATTGCAATGATCATTAAGCATCCATTCTTCATAGTACTACAGATTTAGGTTAGATTTAATTACACCACCCCTTACATCGACTACTAAATTCATTACAGGCACCTTCTTTCACGTCATTGAGGTAAAGTTGAGAGTATGCAATCCCATAATTTCCTTGCCAACTACCACAATATTTGGTATAGAGACCATGCTTCTTATCATTTTTATACTCTTCTGTATAATTGATCACATCGCCATATCTACTGGAATAATCATCATTGGAAGCCCAATAAACTGTCGAAAGTCCGTTTAATTTTCCGTTAGAATAATTTCGTATTGCTGAGATTGGATAAAACTGATTGTAGCGATTATAGTATCTTTTATAATATTTCCATTCTCCATTTTTCTTTCCATCAATGTGAGAACCTCTGGCTATTATACCTCCATGTTCATCGTATCCAACGTAATCGCCATTCAGATTTCCATTTTTAAGTTTTGATGACGTAAAGGTGACATTGCCGTTATTACCCATTTCCCGATAAGGTTTAGATTCAACATTGGGTTCAATTTTCACGGAGGTGACCTCACCGTTTTTGTAATCAATAGTTTTATAAAGAACTCCATCTTCAAAATAGCTATTAGCGATACCATCCTTTAGCCCATTATTATAATTTATCTCTTCTGTTATCCTACCATCTTTATCGAAGACTGAAACTACTCCCGTAGGAAGTCCATTTAGAAATGTGGCTTTTAATTGGATTTTATCGTTTTTCTTGACAAGCATTTTCCCGTCAATTAGTCCACCGACTGATCCTTTGTTGGCTAAACTTGATTTATTAAAGAATTTTAAGCCCTTGAAAATTCCTTCATTATAGGTCTCTTCAAATATTTTTTGATTGTAAAGTGAATCCAAGATATCTATGGTAATATTCTCAGCGAATTCTATTTCTAGCACTGCATCAGCTATCCCACCAAATGCTTGACCAGATATTATCCATTTACCAGTCTGTATTCCATTTTTAAATTTGCCATTAGCAATAATGTTACCTTCTCGATTCAGTCCAGTAAAATTGCCATTGAGAAGAAAGACCGTATCCTCTCTGTTAATCCAAAAACTGTCAGTTCTAACTTCATACTTAGCGATAGGAATTGTTTTTTCACTATCATAGTATTCAACGATTTCTTTGCGGGATTCATTACATGAAAAGAGACTAAAAGTTATAAGGATTAGTGTGAAGGGCTTTATACATTCTTTCATAGATTGCTGTGGACTTAAAAGGTTTAGTTTGTTCTTTGTAAAACACCAAACTAAGAAGTAACTGGAATCTTAGAATATTTTTTAGTTACTTTCATTAAACTCGTTTTACTAAGCCTTTGAAAGAACATATTTTGAACCTCGAAACCTCAGCTATCATAGAAGCCATAAAGGCTGGCAGCGAAAAGATTCTCTTCCAGCTTTATGAAGCCTATCGAAACGAATTCCTCCAATGGGCGGTGCGTAACCATAGGGTGACTGAGGAAGAAGCCAAGGATGTTTTCCAAGAGGCTCTGGTTGGGTTATACAGAAATGTTAAGGCTGGTAAGGTTGATAAATTGGAGTCTTCTATCAAGACCTATTTATTTGGTATTGCTAAAAATGTAATCCTAAATGTCCTTAAACGAAAGGATATTGAAACCAAGGCATACGAAAACATTAGCATTGAACATGACAATGGCATTAACGAAAAACATGAAATGGATGGTCTTACCAATCTGATTAAGCGACTGTATTTGGCAATAGGATCACCGTGTAAGGAAATACTGGAAATGTATTATGAACGGGAATATGACATGGAATCAATCGCTCTTAAAGTTGGATATAAAAATGCCAACGTTGCGAAGAAGAAAAAATACGAGTGCTTAAAGGCACTGGAAGAACGGATTAAAATGAGCCCTCTTGCCAAGGAATATTTTTAAATGTTGAGAAAATGAGAGAGTCTGATTTGATTGATAGATATTTGAAAGGAGAACTTGATGGGGAGACTATAACTGCCATTGAATCGAAGATCGACTCCAATCCATCTTTTAAGGCAAAGGTTGAATTACGTAGGCTTTTGATAAGATCAATTCATTTAGCCTATGAAGATGAATTGAAAGACAAGTTGAAAGACTTAGATCGAAAAATTGATAGAAATTCAAACCCTATTAAAATCAGTTATATGGTCGCTGCAAGTTTAGCCTTTGTTATGGTGACTGCCTTAGGTGTTTACTTATATCAAGCTAATAACAAGTCCAAGTTTGAGAAATATGACGTCTACGAAAATGGTATTCCTAATACCATGGGGACTTCTAACGATCTTACGTTTACCGTTGCCATGAACTATTTTAAATCCAAGGAATATCCCGAAGCCTTAAAATTGTTTCAAGGAATTATTCAATCAGATACCGTTCTTTACTATTCAGGAGTTTCAGCATACAGGATCGGAAATTTGGATAGGGCAATCCATTGCTTTCAAAGCATTGAAGAAGGAAGTGAGTATTTTACTAAAGCAGCCTATCGCTTAGGACTTACATATTGGAAGGAAAATCAGATTGATCTTGCTATTCCAGTGCTTATAAAGGTGACCCAAGATACATCAAGCGAATACGGTACTAATGCCAAACTAATCTTAACAAAAGAGTTTTGACATAAAGTTTAATCTAATTTAACATATTCATCGGTTTGTCTTAATTTCCAAAGTCTAAACAGCACTATAGAAATTAACAGAAATAATCCAAGACCAAAAAAAATGAGCGTTCTATTGGATTCTATTACTGACTTTGAACTTCCAGTAAGTTGTAGCCCTGCCCAATAAAAGGGGTTAGCTGATTCATCCGAACCTGTTTTACTTATATAATCAAGTTTAGCCTCACGCAGGGCAAAATCAAGTTCTTTACCGTCCTCAATGTTCTCGTAGAATAGTTTCAATACATCGGATGTGGCTTTGTCATCAACACTCCACTGTGTTGTTACCACACTTATTGCCCCAAGCATATAGAATGCTCTAGCAATGCTAATAGTACCCTCTGATTGTATGTACTTCCCATTTCCTGTCTGACAACCATTTAGAACTACCAGATTTGCGTTCATTTTCGCATTGGCGAGATCGGCTATTGTAAGACTATCCATTGCCCCAAAATGAATGGCTGAATTATATGGATGTATCGGGTCAGTAGTCACGTGTGACGCTATGTGAAGAATATTCGCTTCAATTGGGGTGTTAGGAATTGTTTGCGCAAATATTCCGTTATAGTCTTTTGTCTTAATCGAAACTAAAGTAGATGAAAATGGTATGGCTGAAAATCGTTGTGAATTTGTAAAATCGGGTACGATGCCAAAAAATCCATTCTTCAATTTTTCTGACGAACGAGTTAATTGAACAGGAGTAAAAACCGTTCTGATGGTATATTTATTTATCAGATAATTGAGAGTTTTGAACGATCTATTAGTAGTCGTGTCAACAACAAGAGCATCCCACCCAATTTCTTTCAATATGCCATCGGGACTAATTATTAATCGTTTCATTCCATTTGGGATCAACATCAAAGCAGATTCAAGCGTTGACCTATAAATCTTGTTTGAAAGGACGGAGTATTCGACAGGAGATAATTGAAGCTGATTCTCATTTAATTTTATAATCTCAGAATTCCTGCGAGTAGGAAAGACGCTCTTTTGTACATCAAAACCATTGTCTGAAATTACAATTGTGTATAAATCCTGACCATAGAAATAGAAATCAATTAACGCAGCTTCTTCTTTATGGAGAACGTTGCTTAACTTATTGAAGGTGACGGTGTCCATAAATTGATTTGCCATAATAATTTGCGAGAGTGAGAATTCACCGTTAGCATCATTAGCTGTTGCGGGTAAAACAGATACTAATTTTGATTCTGATAGTTGAGAGATGCTACCTAAAATATTATTTATGACCAGTTTTCTCTCTTGTTTCAAGACCGATTGTTTGATGGAAACTTCTGTTTCAGATTTAATAATGTCCTTATTTAGGAAAGCATATTTAGCAGAGGCAATTAGCCCATAGGCATCTTGAATATACTGTTTGTTGCCAGTCTTAATAAGCAAGTCGTAACCAGTCCTGACCAGTAACTGGTATGCATTTGAACCAAAAAGGTAACTCCAATGTATTTGCTCATTTTCATTGATTGTCTTTGCTACCAAGTATTTATTAAACTTTACTAATTGAACATAATGATCATAAGCTATCATCAAGTCAATTTGGTTATCATTTTCCAAGTAACGTTGATAGAACATATTTCCCTTTCCCACAAGAAGGGAGGTGTACCACGCATCATTTAATGTAGGTTGAAGTGAAGGCAAGTCAGATAAGGACTCGGGTTGGAAATTCGGCACTAGTCTCATTATCCCATTTTGGAATTGTAATATTGCTGAATCGTATAATTTCAAACGTTCAAAAGCCCTACCAATAACCCAATCCTTAACAGCAAGTTCAGATGGATTACCGAATTCCTCATAGATTTTGATACTTCTTCTGTAATACCCCAAAGCCTTATCCATTTCCGACCCATTAAAGGAGTTGCCGAGGTTGTGATATATTTTTCCTAACATTAATTTATCCTGAACAGGTTGCCTTAAAGCTGCCGACAGAGCAGAATCGTAGTACGCTCTAGATAACCGATAGTTATTATTGAGTGAATCAATTTTGTTTGCAAAGTATGCTTCTGACGCTGGATGGAAATAGTAGCCAAGCATATTGTAGATTCTCGGTAAGGTGTAAAGAGAAAATGTTTTATCACTCTTGGCACATGTTAATGACCTATTTATCCAATAATAACAACTGTCATTTCGATCAGGTAATTCTTTATAGTATCTGGCTAAATGCAAAAAATCTTCTGCAAAAAATTTATCGGTCATTTTAGCTTTTTCCTTAATTTCAATAGATTTCAAGATCGTTAACTTGAAATTTGCAAGGTTCGATGCGCTATAGTAAGCCTCAGCTTTTGCTAAGTAATTTTGTGCCATAATCAATGAAGGTACTTCAAGACTAACGGCTATCATTCTTTCATTCGCTTCGAGTAGGTCAATGGCTATGTTTGTTCCTCCATAATTCCGAATGATGTCTGCTATCTTAGTCTGGCAAAGCGCATAGTTGGATAACTCATGCTTTGCCTTAAATTTGGGGGCTAAGTTGATAAATATTGGTAATGCCTTGTTGTATTTAGAACATTGATAGAATCGGATTGCATTTTCTAAAGAATCATAGGCGTACAGTCCTTTAAGTGGTACTAAAGAAAAAAGGCCAAACATTAAAGCCTGACCTATTCGCTTACCTATTTGGGGCATTCCTTTGTTGTAAAAATTCATGTGATAAAAAATCTAGTGATTTTCGGTTACTCCTTCTATTAGGGATTTACTAACAATATATATACTTTTTTAAAAATCCTACCATTAACTTCATTTATCAAATATGAACTTATGAAGGGGTAAATGGAAGAGTAATAAACTTGAAACCGAAGTTGGGTTGATCAATAATAACAGCCAGACCAATATCATATTTTCATTATAAGGAAATTCAATAGCAGTGACAGATGAAAAAGTGGAATGATTTATTTAGGTTACACTGGATTGAGTACTTCACTACTTTGCTCCTTATATTCAATGGTCTCGTAGGATATTCCCAACAATCTATTTTGCACATCGTTGGTGATCGTGGATATTATCAAGGAGGCATATTCGAATTCGGAGATACAATTGTTGCCACTTACCAAGGAAATACTCGACTAGTAAGCTATGATTTAGGGAAAAATTGGAAAAGGGAATCGTATCCATTTGGGATATATACAGGCTACGAAGTTTTTCTAAATTCAAAAGTGGGTTACCGATCGCAGAGAAATGAAATCTCTTATACTACGGATGGAGGTAGGGATTGGTCACAATTGTATAAAGCGGAGGGTGATCTTTCGTTAATTCATGTTGGAGTGGTTAATGGACGATTAATTGGTCTAGCTGCACTAAAAGTAAATGGTAAAAAATATGATTCAGATGATATTTCGTTTGCCAATCACGATATTTTTTTAGGTGTTTTAATGTATGGCCGTAATGACAATTGGAGTATAAGAAAGCACCCATTTCTTATTCTTCCCCAAAATACTACTGTAAGTTTTTCAAGAGGCGTGATATCAGGTAATTTCGATGATCAGGGTAATGGAATATTGATGTTAAGAAATAGTTTTGGGTTAGGTCATCTATCATCTTATTCGCACCTTTTTAAAGTATACAATGGATACACAATAGGACAAATACCTGATGATTTTCCAATTCTAATAGGCGGTGATTGTATTGCAGCTTACTATGAGAAGGGATCACTTTACAGTTTGTTTGGCTTTGACTATGGGCAAAGATTGCAACTTTACAAAGGAATGGATATGATTAAAGAATTGAAGTATGATAAATTAATTTTCACTCCTGTTTCGCCATTCTTTGATGTTGAACAAACATCTTTCGCTCCTTTCAAAATTTACAGGCTTAAAGAAAAGAAGATATAAATGTAACTGCTGGAATTTTCATAATTAAACATCAGCAATTAATCTCTTGTTAGTGACTATTTTTCCTTCAACACAAATTTTTATCCTCCATGTTGAAATAGAATTGTCCCTTTGTTTCCTTTTTGAACTTTGATAAATAGTCGTACGAAATCTTGTTTGTGTCTAAATGCTTGAGTGGAATTAAAAACAACTCTAAGGGGCATTCGGGTTCTCCGCCAAGTCCCAATAGGCTTGCTTGTGCCTAGGGTCAGAAGTGACTACACCAACTCCCATAGCACATAAACACTTTGTTTTCTAAGCGGCTTCCACCGTATTAACCATTTGGTGAAATTCTTCAATAACATGCCCTAGCAAAAATGTTCGGTCTATAAAATATAATGAACTATCCATAACATCACATTCATGTGGAATTCCTTTAGCATCCAAGTAAATTATTATATCCACTTCCGAAATATTCTTAAAATGTTTTCTCATGACAGTTAATATTGTGCCTCTTTCCTTTTGGCTGACCCAATGATTATTAGGATCGATACAACTAAGCGCAAACGTAAGGTAGCTACTGTCATCTGAATTAAAATGATCCGATACCAGATCATCTTCCGTCAATTTAAATGACTTATAAAAAAGATTTAACATTTCTTGGTGCTCACTGAGATTGTCGAATAATTCTTTAAAAGTCCCAACTTGAATAGTTTTTTCAGGGATCACTTCACTGGCGGTGATTTCTTCTAATTGTGTTTCAATTTTTCCTTTAGGCTTAATAATATGCGGATTAAATTCGAGGCATAATTGGAGTAATGCTGGATTATCGTTCAGATGCCTTCTAACGGTTCTTACGGTCATTCCTACGGACTCAGCGATATTACGTTGGGTGATTTTTTTAATTCCCTGTAGGTCTTCTATTGCAGCGTATATACGTGCTGTTGTATTGTCTTTGAAAACTTTTCTGGAAATACTAATCCGTTCGCTAGGTGAAAGAAGGCAATGGGATGAAAACCACACATACTTCTTCCGAATACGCATTGTCTCAGAAGGGAATTCCATCCGACCGTCATGAAACATATCAAAGTTATAATCGGCTTCCTGCATTACTTCAAAATCCAGCAATGGGTCTTCTATATTCCAGTTATTAAAATTGATCAGTGATTGGGTGAAATGCGCTTTTGAAATGAATGGTGTATTAAACAAGATGACCCGTGAAAAAGCGAGAAGCGTAGATTTTCTCATTCCTTCTTCCACCTTTTTTTTTCTGACTACCCATTGACAAAAATGGATTCCATCGGGATAGAACACTGGTTGATTTCTGTCAAATTCTATGCCGTTGAAGAAGTGCTGTTCACTAATACATGTTTTATAATTAGCTACATATTTATGTTTTTTATAACCACCTCGTCTAGGATTTTCTAGAAAGTCATGTGCATAGCTTAAATATCCTTCTTCATCATCTTTAACGGGTTTATATAATAATCTCTCAAGGAAGATTGGGTACTGCTGATAAAGCGGACACAAGCCCTTTATGTCATTTTTATCTGATTTATATAAAGCCCCTATGTCCTCATTACTTGACTGTAAGGTATACAAAGGTCTAATGTCCTCTTTATTAATAGCCTTTGGAGATGAATTGACTAGAATATCTGGATCATATGAAATACACGTAAATCTATTAACGGTTTTACATTGGTTATCCAATAAATTATCAAAGTATGTTTTATTTAAAAATTCATATAACCTCTTAAATAATTTTGGATCAATATCCATAGCTAATTCATCATCCAATTGAATTATAAAGTGTGCTGAGGTTTTGGATATTGATAAATAAGAGGCTAGAACGAATGGTAGAACAACATACTTGGACTTGTAGCCCACCGCTAATTCCTTTCTTTCTTCAATAGAGAAATCCTTTGGAGTATCAATCTCACAGAATAATAATCCTGTCGATTTGTTGAAGTTCTTATAACTTGGTTTGCCGTTAAAGTCCCCGTTAACGGTTACTACATTTTGTTCTGACTTAAAACGGTCGTATTCGTCTGAGTCTTTTGGCGGTGCAATTAGCTTAATCTCCTTAATTCTTGTGATAAGGTCATGTAGTGTTATTTTCTTAACACACAATGGATTTGTGAACGATTGGTAAACGGTCAAGGGAGTTGATAGAACATGATTCATGTGTAAATTTTTTTAATAATAAGTTTATGATGATGGTGACGATTCAGGAATACTATGGTGATCTTAATGGAGTATGAAAAGGGATAACGATCAATTATCCCTGATCAAAATCATCATCAATTCGCAGAATCGCTAATAAATACTGAGATGCAGAACCTACAGAACTGTGCAAGTGCTACTTGTTTAAAGAATATAATTGAAGAGTTCTAATGGATTAGAATAAGGTTATTGCCGAGTGGCGGTGTTCTACTGAACAAAGCAAATATATGTAATAATTATTTCCTGTGCAAAAATAAATTTGGCTAACTACCACATTATCAAAAACTTAAATAAGTGTTGTAGAGCCATCTTTCTTTGCTTGAGCAATTAGCCTACGTGTTGCTTCACGTAAAATTCCACTCATACTCTCACCGAGTTGATCTCGAATTTCTTTTACCTGTGAGACCATTTCTTGATCCATCCTTACGTAGATCGTAGACTCCTTTTTTTTAGGTTTTTTCTTGTAACCATTTTCTAGTACCATTTTATTATTAAGTTTTTGATAAAATTATATTTCACAGCAACCATATAACGTATGGTTGTTGTACATATAAATACTGGAATTTAAAAAAAGGAAAAATAAATTTTGTATTAGAAAAGAGAAGGAAGATTTATTTGAAATGACTTAAAAAAATACAACTACGTGAAACCCTATTTAAGGTTTCATTTTTTGAAAATAGTTTACAACAATTTTAAGAAAGTTACGTATAATCGAATAAGACAAACAAAAAAGGATTGATGCTGGTACACCAATCCTTCAATAAAATTTGTTTGTTGTTTTTGAAAATCATGTTACACTTAAATGGCAACACAATGAGACAAACGTAATCAAATCATGAAGGTTTTACAAATTCTTGTAAACCAAAAGCAAAGCCAACGGGAGAGTTCTCTTTGCTAGATAATCTTTAAAATTATTTATTAATCGAACGGGAATATCCTGTAATGGGAATTCCATGTTCAAAAATTCAATTAATCATGAATAAAATTAAAATTACCTCAGAAGAGGCTGGAATCCTTTTGTCCAGAAATGAAAAAAAGGAAATAGTAAGTGAGTACTTATTCCAATTACTCGAAAACGCAAATCAAGCGATTGATCAAGGTGTATTCAATGAAAACTTTTGTCTCCATTGTATTCTGGAATACGCAGTAGATCAAGAAGAAATCCGCACAGATGAAAGTGGAATACTAGTCGTAGAAAAAGAACTGGCGAAAAAAGGGAACTATGAAGAGCACTCAATAGGTCGCTATAGATATGATTTTGACATACAGGATTGGGACTGCTCTCCATCAATCGCAGATTTTGAAATAGAACGATTGGTTGACAATACCATATTCAATGCTCCTATTAACGGAAAATTCAATATAGATTATCCATTTGTTGATGTGATTTTTGAATTTGATGTAATCAATGCCAAAAGTGTTGGTGAGGTATTAAGTCAAATTTCAGATGCCTAATAATCTATGAATGGATTGTTGACACCAACATCGAATACATTCACGGAATTGATGATTTGGTGTTTGAAGACACCATCAGGGTTTATGAAAATGGTACAATTGAATTTACGGTTCTTTCTTAAGCTAAATACAATGGGAAATATATCTAAAATTCAGTGGACGGATGCAACATGGAATGTTGCCCGTGGTTGCACCAAAGTTGATCAGGATTGCAAGTATTGTTACATGTACCGTCAGAGTAAACTTTATGGATATGATGCAATGGATGTTGTTAGAACGAAAACGGTCTTTAACATGCCTTTGAAGTTAAAAGAACCTTCATTGATATTCACTTCATCATTGACAGATTTCTTTCATCCTTCAATTGACAGCTACCGTCATGAGGCATGGGATATTATTCGTAAATGCCCTCAACATACTTTTCAAATTTTAACAAAGCGTCCTGAGCGGATTTTGGAAAACCTACCCGCTGATTGGGGAACTGGATGGGATAACGTTTGGATAGGCACAAGTGTTGGCAGCCCGAAGGGAATGCAAAGGATATTTGACCTACTAGAAATTCCAACAAAAGTGAGGTTCATAAGTTTTGAACCGCTTCATGAAAGGATTTCTCTAGATCATATTGATCTTTCGAAGATTGATTGGGCAATCATTGGTGGGGAAAGTGGAAATAATACAGGTAAATATCGGTATCGACCTTGTCAATTAGAATGGATTGAGAAGTTAATCAATGACCTGTCACCCACAACTCAGGTGTTTGTCAAACAACTTGGAACATATCTTTCAAAGGAATTGAAATTGAAAGACCGACACGGTGGTGATATTTCTGAATTTCCTGAGCATTTGCAGATTAGAGAGATGCCTGTTCAAAGGAAGAAGGGACTTGATCCCACGGAAGTTGGTGTGGTCTATCTTGCATCAGATTTCAATGATAGGGATTGGAAGGCTCATACGGATTTATGTTTTGCGGGAATCCCATTGCATTATCATCCTGATGACGAAAATGGGGAAATTTGGGAAGGACTATTTTTCTCAAAAGTCGCTCTGGCGTTGATGGATTTGGTTGCGGGTGGAGTTGTACACAATACTCCCAATAAAGATGCAATAAGGTTATTCAAGAAGCATTACCCGAAGGAATTCCAACACTACGTGAAGCACAGGGGTTCACCTGAACTAGAGATCGTATTAGGAGTTAGGCTTGAAAGTAAAAATACGAATGATGGAAACTGATCTTATTATTCACAAACTTGAAAATGTTCAAGAATGCGAAAACGTCTTTGTTAAAAATCTCCAATTCGATGAATGGCATGAATGTGAGCAAAATGAATTCGTTAGCTGTGGGATTGTTTACGAGAAAGTATATTCTCAAAAAACAAAAAATGTTCCTTACTATTTCAACCCTGCGGTTGGCAATTACATGAAGGGTTCAATGTATCTGGAAAGCGTTATTATTGATCAAAAGGTCTGTTGGCTGGCAAACATGGTTACTTATTATAGACACACCTTGCCTTCATGGAATAATTGTTGGGGTAGGAATGGACATTATTATAGGCATGGGTGGTTTGGTGATTATGAGACCGAAAAGATTAAGGTCAATGAGAGGCAAAAAAGAAAAATAATCAGGAAGCATCTTGAGTTTATAAAAGAAAATGGAATTACGGTTGATCATCTTAAAATACTCATGAATACCGATCAAAAAACGGTTGAGTATGCCGAGCATAAATTGAATCGAAAGAAGCCCAATAAGAAAGGATTCGTTTCACTTGAAGATGTTTGCTGACGTTTCAATCCGAGTTATAATGAAATGGTCTCCAACGAAAGTTTGAGACCATTTGTTTACTCAAATCTATTTTATCGTATCTTTTGAATTCATGAAATACTGAGCAAACGAATGGGGAAGTATTGAATGCCCAAATTCCGTTGCCAATTGGCGGAGGAACTTGATTTAATTAAGTAAAGGAACCTTCACCGATCTAGCGAAGGTTCCTGAACGGGCTCCGAAAATATCTATGTCGTTTATAACAGTAGGTGATAATCTTACCTCTGAGATAAACTGCTCCAATCACTAAAATGATGTATAAATAGATTTCCCAATTTTCCACAACGTTGTTGGTTTTGCTAAACGGTTATGTAAATATATAAGTACAAATTATCAAATCCAACGTCATTATCACTATTGCTTCCCGTCAAAAAAAACCACATAAAATCCATTTTCTAGTGTAAATTACACCTCCTAAAATCAAGTTAATGGCTATAAAGAAATCCGAACTCTATTCCTCCCTGTGGGCAAGTTGTGACGCATTAAGAGGGGGAATGGACGCTTCTCAATACAAAGATTACGTTCTCATTCTCCTTTTTGTAAAGTACGTCTCAGACCGCTACGGTAACGATCCGAATGCATTGATAGAAATACCCAAGGGTGGTAGCTTCAAGGACATCGCAGCAATGAAGGGGCAAAAGGACATTGGGGAGAAAATGGACATCGCCATCGGGCAACTTGCCAAGTCCAATGACCTTGAGAATGTTATTGATGTTATCTCTTTCAACGATGAAGAGAAACTAGGCAAGGGAAAGGAGATGGTTGATCGCTTGAGTAAGTTGGTTGCCATCTTTGAAAACCCATCACTCAATTTTAGTAAGAATCGGGCACAGGGTGATGATATTCTTGGTGATGCATATGAATTCTTGATGCGCCATTTTGCCACTGAGTCGGGCAAATCCAAAGGAAGTTATTATACTCCTGCTGAGGTTAGTCGGATAATGGCTAAAGTTATCGGTATAGGTAACTCGAAAAGTCAAAGCCAGACCATTTACGATCCAACATGTGGGTCGGGATCGCTGCTTTTAAAAGCTGTTGATGAAGCAAATCATAAGATGTCGATTTATGGACAAGAGAAAGATGTTACGACAGCAGCGTTAGCCAAAATGAATTTGATTCTTCACGACAATCCAACCAATGAGATTGTTAAAGGTCAAAGTACAATCTCCGATCCTCTCTTTCTAGATAACAATGGAAATCTGAAATCTTTTGATTATGTAGTTGCCAATCCACCTTTCTCATTAGCTAACTGGACGAGTGGTTTCGATCCATACAATGATGAACATAATCGATTTGATGGGTTTGGTATTCCGCCAGAAAAGAATGGTGACTATTCATTTCTATTGCATATTATTAAGTCGTTGAAGAGTACTGGTACTGGTGCGGTTATTCTTCCACATGGTGTTCTATTTAGAGGTAATGCAGAAGGAGAAATCAGAAAGAACATTATCAAGAAGGGATACATAAAAGGGATCATCGGTCTTCCCGCAAACTTGTTTTATGGGACGGGTATTCCCGCTTGCATCATTGTTATCGATAAAAAAGGTGCTGACGATAGAAAAGGAATTTTCATGATTGACGCTGGCAAGGCTTTCATGAAGGATGGAAATAAAAACCGACTACGGGAACAAGACATTCACAAGATCGTTGATGTGTTCAACAACCAGATTGAATTACCTAAGTACAGCAGATTTATTCCAGTTGAAGAGATTACTGATCCGAAAAATGATTACAACCTCAACATTCCAAGATACATCGATAGTCAGGAACCAGAAGACATTCAAGATATTGAAGCACACTTGTTGGGTGATATTCCTAATGCTGATATAGAAGCATTAGATCGGTACTGGAAGGTTTATCCAAGTCTTCGCAAGGATTTGTTTGGAAAAAGTAAACGTGCCAACTACAGCCTTTTAAAGACCGAAAAAGACCAGATTAAAAACACAATTTTTAATCATCCAGAATTCATTCAATTCTCTGAGCAGATGGATTCTGTTTTTAAGGGTTGGAGAAAACGAACAACTAAAAAACTCAAGAACTTAACCACTGGCTTCAAACCCAAGGAGATCATTCACGAAATAAGCGAAGACCTATTGGAATCATATAGCAATATTCAGTTAATTGACAAGTACGATGCCTACCAGCATACCATGAACTATTGGATGGAGGGAATGCAAGATGATTGTTATATCGTAACGGTGGACGGATGGAAAGCAGAAGTTTATCGGGTGATGGTAGAGAACAAGAAAGGCACTCAGGTAGATAAGGGTTGGGCGTGTGATTTAATACCTGCTGAGTTAGTGATTAACGGATACTTTTTAAAAGAAAAAAATGCCATTACTCAATTGGAAGCTGATCGAGATGCAGTTACTGCCAAACTTGAAGAACTGGAAGAGGAACATAGCGGTGAAGAAGGAATTTTTGCCGATATGGAGAAGGTGAATAAAGCAAACGTACAAAAACGGTTGAAAGAAATTAAGAAAGATAAAGATGCCAAGGATGAAGTGATGGTATTGGAAATCTATTTGAAATTGACCGAAGAGAATAGCAATGTTAATAACAAAATAAAAAATGCCACATCTGATTTAGAGAAAATCGCATTAGCTAAATATCCAAAACTTACGGAAGACGAGATCAAGCAATTGGTGGTAGATAATAAATGGATGACTAGCATTGAGAAATCCATTAAGAGCGAAATGGAACGAATAAGCCAACGGCTCACCCAACGTATTAAAGAACTTGCAGAACGGTATGAAACTCCTATGCCTTTGCAAACCAAAGAAGTTGCCGAACTTGAAAGGAAAGTGAATACTCACCTAGAAAAGATGGGGTTCATATGGAATTAAGAAAGGGATACAAGCAGACGGAGGTTGGGGTAATTCCAAATGATTGGGATGTAAAGAAATTTGAAGAGGTTATGGATGGCTTTTCAAGTGGTCAAACGCCATACAGAGCAATTCCAGAATTTTACAAAGGGGATATTCCTTGGATAACTAGTGGGGAGTTAAATTATAATGTTATCACTGATACGCTGGAAAAAATAACAAAAGACGGAGTAAAAGAAGCTAATCTAAAGATGATTCCGAAAGGAACTTTTCTTTTTGCCATAACTGGATTAGAAGCGGCTGGCACACGTGGTAGTTGTGCAATTACTGGCATAGAGGCAACGACCAATCAGTCATGTATGGCTTTGTATCCCAAGCAAGGAAAATTAATAACTAGCTACTTATATCACTATTATGTACGATATGGGAACGAATTGGCATTCAAATATTGTCAAGGGACTAAACAACAAAGCTATACAGGTGGAATTGCCAAAACCTTACCAATAATTCTACCGCCAACCATAGAAGCACAAGCCGCCATAGCCACTGCCCTAAGCGATGCCGATGCCCTGATCACCAGCTTAGAAAAACTCATTGCCAAAAAACGCAACATCAAACAAGGTGCAATGCAACAATTGCTTAAACCTAAAAAGGGTTGGGTGGTGAAGAGGTTGGGTGAAATATTTGAATTTAAACAAGGGGTTCAATGTGCAGTTGAAAATCAAACATTATCGGAGGGTGGAGGTTTG
This sequence comes from Chryseolinea sp., assembly GCA_041747735.1. Classification (GTDB taxonomy): domain Bacteria; phylum Bacteroidota; class Bacteroidia; order Cytophagales; family Cyclobacteriaceae; genus Chryseolinea. The sequence continues at coordinate 51,906 of JBGTEP010000050.1, read as the reverse complement.
GTAAGGTTTATTCGCATTATCGACTTAACGCAACCAAAGGAACTTCCAAGATATATAGCAGACCCGGGATTTTCTCACCATATAAAAAAGGATGATTTATTTATGGTTCGATACGGTATTCCAGGACTTTTGGGTTTTGGGTATGAAGGAGTAATTGCTAATAATCTTTTCCGTCTCTTACCAAAAATGAAAATTGATAATAATTTTTATTATCAGCTTTTGACATACAAGAATGAGGATATACTTCAACTCTCTAGTTCAACGACTATGGCGGCTTTGAACTTTACCACTTTAAGAGAATTGCAATTGGAATATCCGCCTGATATCTCTGACCAATTCCATATCTCGAGTATTCTAAGTGATATGGAAGTGGAGTTGGATGTCTTAGAAAAGAAATTAGAAAAAGCAAAAAACCTCAAACAAGGCATGATGCAAAATTTGTTAACGGGTAAAATTAGATTGGTTTAATTACAGCTTATGGAATGGGCAACACTTTTAGCATCCGCAATTCTTGGAGTGATAGGTTTAATCATTTCTAAAAAATACTCAAGACACTCGAAAGAAATTGCTGATGATCAAATGATGAAAGAACTTTTTACAGAGTTCAATAGGCGATACGATGAATTGAATGATGACTTGGAAATCATACACAATGATTATCCAACAACAGATAAGTTAGATAAGGCAACGGTTGAAGGAAGGAACATTTCTAATCAACTAAAAAATAAAATACTTGACTTTTTTAATCTTTGTGCAGAAGAATACTATTGGTATTACCACAAAAAGAGGATTGACCCATTGGTATGGAAAAGCTGGAATGAAGGAATGAACTACTGGTATAACTCAACACCTTCAATCAAAGATATGTGGCAAAGAGAAGTGGAGAATGGTGGGTTAGCATCATATTATATTACTGACAAAATAGGATTCTTCAAATAAAAAATTATTACAGAGAAAGATTTAAATTATAACTTAAATAAGTATGGCTTCGACAATTCACAAAGGACGCTCAACCAGCAGTAGTGACATCATTTATACATTTGACGGGAAATACCTTTACAAAGGACGTTCGACTGGTGGTGGTGATGTACTATATACGTTCGATGGAAAATCCATCTATAAAGGACGTTCGACTGGCAGTGGCGATATAATAATAACTTTTGATGGTAAATATTATTACAAAGGACGGTCGGGTGAAGTTTTGTACACAACAGATGGAAAATATATCTATAAAGGAAGGTCGACCACTGGCAGCGACATTCTATACACATTTGATGGAAAATATATTCACAAAGGACGCTCAACCAGCAGTAGTGATATTATCCTGACAATTGAAGGTCAATTTTCTCTAGCACTTTTAGCAGTTATTTTCTAATAATAAAATTAACGTAACATGATTAGGTCATTTCTTGAATCAAAGTATGGTAAGTATGTAACTGATCAGCTAGTTACTAAGGATAATAAAGTGATGCTCGATAATATAAATAAAAATGGAATTGAGCAGCAAGAAGAGGTTATCAAGCATATAGCAAGTCTTCAAGATAAAGATGGCAACAAACTTATTCCAGAGAGGTTTCTATTAAACAACGCTGAGTGGGGTATGGATTTCTCAAGTTGGATCGGGACGTTAAATGATAAAAAGGAATATTTATTTATTGGGGCAGAACCTCATATATCTAACAATTATCAATTAGTCTACGATTTCGGTAGTCACAATGAAAAAACAATTGAACAAGATGCCGTAACTCAGTTTAATAGAGAGTCTGATATTTGGCATTATTTGACTAAAATATTTGTGAAAGACCTAACGAGTAAAAATATTGCCTCATTTCTAAGTAAGTGCTACATAACTGACTTAAGTCATATTGTCCCAAAAGGGTGTGGTCAAGTAAAAGATATTTGTAAGGTGCTAAATATAAGTGTTAATGAATGGGTTAATTTCCGAACATCCGTTGCGAAGAATTTCTTGCCAGCCGAAATAAAAGCAGTTAACCCAAGATTTGTAATTCTTCACGGAAATGCATCACGTGATTACTTTCGAGACATACTTGGAGTGGTTTATAATACACCATATCCAATTAAAAATTCACCATATAAAATACTTACTGGTGAATTTAATGGCTACAAAATAATCTCTATACCGCATTTAAAAGGAGACATGAGAAACAAACTCTGGAAATGCAAGAAATTTCCTGAGAGACCAGAAAGTGCGAAAGAGATATTAAATCTGTTGATAAGCTGAAAGTTAAAAAACCAATAAATAGTTTTTCAACCATACTGTGATACATGAGAAAAGAACGCATCACACAAGATCGAATAATTGAACTGTTCAAGGATCAGTTGAAATATACTTATCTAGGCAATTGGGAGGAGCGTGAAGATAATTCAAACATTGAAGAGAGTCTGCTTAATGAATATCTTACAGGGACAAAGAAGTATAGCGATGCAGTCATCACCAAAGCCATTTTCGAACTCAAGAAAACCGCAGCACTCAGCAGTAATGACGATCTCTACCCAACCAATAAGGAAGTCTACTCCCAACTACGATATGGTGTAAAGGTTCGGGAAGAAGCTGGTGAAAATGTTCAAACCGTTCATGTTATCAATTGGAGTGAACCAGATAAGAATAGTTTCTATGTAGCCGAAGAAGTAACAGTAAGAGGTGAAAAGACCAAGCGTCCTGATATTGTTCTTTATGTAAACGGAATTGCAGTTGGAATAATCGAACTCAAAAGAGGAAGCATCTCAACATCAGAAGGAATCAGGCAAAACCTAGATAACCAGCAACACCGATTTATTAAACCATTCTTTACCACCGTGCAACTGGTGATGGCGGGTAATGATACACAAGGACTTTATTATGGTACTACCAAAACATCAGAGAAGTTCTTTCTTAAATGGAAAGAAGATAATTATCCCTACAATCCAGACCAAAACATACTGGATCAGCACATTCTTCAATTCTGTGCCAGAGAAAGACTGCTGGACATCATTCACAACTTTGTTGTGTTTGATTCAGGTATAAAGAAGCTATGTCGTCCTAACCAATACTTTGGTGTTCATGAAGCACAGAAGTTCATAGGCAGAAGAGAGGGTGGTATCATATGGCACACTCAAGGGTCAGGTAAAAGTCTCACGATGGTTTGGTTGGCAAAGTGGCTTAGAGAAAATATTACGGATGCCCGTTTGCTTATCATCACCGACCGCACTGAACTGGATGAGCAAATTGAAAAGGTTTTTAAGGGAGTCGATGAATCCATTTACCGAACTCGAAGTGGTCAAGACTTGCTATTGAAACTCAATGATTCTCAACCTTGGTTGCTTTGCACACTTATTCACAAGTTTGGTGGTAAAGATGATTCCAATGAATTCATTGAAGAACTAAAGAAACCAAAGAACTTCAAGCCGAAGGGCAACCTCTTTGTGTTCATAGACGAATGTCACCGTACCCAAGGTGGTGAACTGCATCTAGCCATGAAGGATATTGTTCCCGATGCTTTGTTTATAGGGTTTACAGGAACACCATTACTTAAAGTCGATAAGAAGAAAAGTATTGAAATATTTGGGAGGTACATACATACCTACAAATTTGATGAAGCAGTCGGTGATGGTGTTGTTCTTGATTTATTATACGAAGCACGAGATGTGGATCAACATGTACTTGATCAAAAAGGCATCGATGATTGGTTCGAAGCGGTGACCAGAGGGATGAATGACTTGCCTAAAGCTGAGTTGAAACAAAAATGGGGTACGATGCAGAAGGTACTCAGCACTAAGAGCCGTTTGGAAAAAATTGCTTTCGATGTAATAAAAGACTTCAAGGTGAAACCTAGACTGAGGGATGGAAGAGGTAATGCCATGCTAGTTTCAAGAAGCATCTATGAAGCCTGTCGCTACTATGAGATATTCCAGAACTTTGGATTTAAGAAATGTGCTATAATAACGTCATTCGAGCCAAGTGCTAATTCAACAAAGGGAGAAGAAACTGGTGAAGGGGAGACTGAAAAAATAGAACAGTTCGAAATTTATCAAGATATGCTGGCTGGAAGAGACAGGGAAGCATTTGAGAAAGCTGCAAAAAAGCAGTTCATTGACGAACCAGCTAATATGCAATTGTTGATCGTTGTGGATAAGCTACTCACTGGTTTTGATGCGCCAAGTTGTACATACTTATACATCGATAAACAAATGCAAGATCATGGTTTGTTCCAAGCCATATGTCGTGTTAACCGTACAGAAGCGGAGGATAAAGAATTTGGATACATAGTCGATTACAAGAATCTATTTGACACACTGGACAAGGCAATCACCGACTACACGTCTGATGCCTTTGATAGTTTCGATAAGGAAGATGTTAAGGGGTTATTGGTAGATCGGTTACAAAAAGCCAAAGAGTGTTTGGAAGATGCCCTAGAAACCATGCACCAACTTTGCGAACCTGTCGAACCTCCAAAATCCTTAGAGAAATACATCAAGTATTTTGTTGGCAATGCGGAAGATAAGTATGAGTTGAAAGCCAATGAGGAAAAGCGATTAACACTTTACAAGTCGGTGGTTTCATTAATCCGTGCTTATAACAATATAGCACCAGAGATTAAAGAAGCAGGATATTCCGATAGAGAAGCAGAGAGGATTAAAGCGCAGGTGAACGAATACACAGAACTTCGTAATTCCATCAAAGTAGCAAGTGGTGATTATATCGACTTAAAGAAGTACGAACCAGAAATGCGTCAACTATTGGATATGTATCTCAGTGCTGATCCAAGTCGAACATTGTCCAATTTTGGAGAATCAACATTACTAGAATTAATAAAAGAATATGGTGTTGAAGAAGCAAGCAAGAAATTACCAGAAGGCATAAGAAGGAGCAAGTCCGCAATGGCAGAAACATTGGAAGCCAACATGCGGAAGGTTATCATCCAAGAAATGCCCATTAATCCAGTGTATTATGAAAAAATGAGTACGCTTCTGTCGGAACTAATCCGACAACGGAAGTTGGATGCTATATCGTATGAAGAATTCTTGAAGCGGATTGAAGAACTAGCCAAAACATTAAAACCAGAATCATCTTCGAACTATCCATCATCTATCGATTCTAATGCGAAGAAAGCATTGTATGATAATCTGGAAGAGAATGAAAAGTTAGCGGTAGCAATGGATACCGAAATCAAGTACATTAAAAAAGATAACTGGATTGGTCATACGATGAAGGAACGGGAAGTAAAGAATGTGATCAAGTCACACATTGAAGACCCGAAGAAAGTGGAAGAGATTTTTGAGATTGTAAAGAATCAGATCGACTACAAGTAATGGGGAAGAAAATGGTTGTTTCGAACATATATGTGGATGTGGTTAAGAAGGATATTAAAAACATGCATCTGGCAGTTTATCCACCCAATGGTAAAGTACGGTTAGCAACTCCAATGGATGTCAATGATGAAACAATACGGTTGTTTACAATCTCAAAACTTGGTTGGATAAAAAAGCAACAGAGGAAATTTACTGATCAAAATCGGCAGTCTTCTAGGAATTTCGTGAATCGTGAAAGTCATTACTTCTTTGGGAAACGGTATATGCTGAAAGTTATTGAAGAGGATAAACCCGCTAAAGTTGAAATAAAAGGGAAGACCAAAATAGAACTTCATGTTCGTCCCAACTCAACAAGAGAGCAAAGACAAACAATCATGAATGAGTGGTGCAGAGAAGAATTAAAAAAAGTGGCATTGACCATCATTCCAAAATGGGAGAAAAAAATGAAATTGTCCATTGATACATGGGCGGTACGACAAATGAAAACAAAGTGGGGCACGTGCAATCCTGAGAAGAAAAGAATTCTACTAAATCTGGAATTAGCTAAGAAACCAATTCAGTGTGTTGAGTACATCATTGTTCATGAACTCGTACACTTATTTGAACGTAACCACAACGAACAATTTAAAGCATACATGGATAAGTTCCTTCCGAACTGGAATTCGCTTAGAAGTGATTTAAATCGGTTACCCGTGAGTCATGTTGATTGGGAATATTAAGGATATCTGTCAATATATTTTTGACGTATCATATAATGATTTTAAGATGAATTTGCTATAGTATATTTAGTCCTATCGAATTCTAAGTGCTATCAATTTTGTCAGTAGTTTATCTACTTAAGATGTAAATCAAATTCATTAAGATGGTTGAGGTGATATTAATTTTGCTTATTATACTTACCTTTATAAGTGTGTTAGTGATCAATTATTTTCGAACAAAGTACAAAAGGAATCAAGCTAAAAATCAAAATTTAGATTCAATCTATGATACTGATTGGTCGCACTTTTGTTCAAAATCAATTTTAAATTTTGAATGGAGTGTAAATGGCTGGTTCTGTTATAGATTTAGGAAACATAAATATTTTAACACTGATAAGCCAAATGCAAATCTTGCAATTCAATTGTCTAGTAAACCAATAGATGGGAAAATTCAAATGTTTGCTACGATTTATCGAGATTATAAATTTGGTAAAGGGATAACTTTGATTATGCCAAAGGGTATAAAACACATCTCTGACGTGCAGTTTTCTCGTAGCTATTTTGAGAATACACTTTTGAATTCCGAAAACCTTAGTTTTGAATCTGTTGAAAAAGCAATCAGTTATGTTGAATTTTTTTTACAAAACCAATCGCAAAACAGTTTTGGTTTTAATAGTTGGTCATTTTGGCAACACGAAGGTAATAGACCTTGGTCGGACTATTGTACTAAAATTGATGAAAATCACTTTTGGTCTGACGATTCAAATAATTGGTTTTTCCTAAGATTTAGATCGACAAGTAATGGATTGCAACCAGTGATTCAACTTAATGGAGCGCATGAATTAATTACGAGTAATAGAGGAACACATACTTATATCCCAATATATGCGGCTATTTTTGGTGATTCACATGGTAAATTTGTCACCCTAATATTGCCAAATGAAATTAAGTACCTATTTCGTGCGATATCTAATAATCATCTAGAAGATTTAAAGCCAGCAACCTTTATTGAGTTTAAGACCTTAGAAGAAGCAGTTCTCCATGCAAATAAAGAATATTCAAATAAATGTAAATTTCTGGCAGAAGCCTTTATAGATTACAGAGAAGCTGGATATCATGCAGGAGCAGTTGGAACGGGTTCTGATTGTTCATAATTATTCTTGCATAATAAAAAATGATAGTCTATTAAAACAGTTAGAATCTGTAAAAAAAGACACCAGATATCGTCAAGAAAGTGAAGCAGACTCGTAAGAAATTAGTTCTAGAGTATTTATGGATAGAATACTTTGAAATGAAACAAACTTACCCCCAATCACTTGCTGGTTTGTACCAAGTATACTTTACAGAATTTATTTTAAAACCAGTCCGTTTGATCGACACTCAACCGAGCGATCAAATCCTTAAAGAAATAAAATTCGAGAATGGTGTAGGAAATGCAGTATTCGAAAACGGATTTGTATATGCTTTAGATGTAAAGTTCAATGAAAGATCATATGCTTACACATTCAAGTACAGAAATGCTGGTCATATATTTGAAATAAAAGCGAGTTTGGGGGGCGCTAGTAGAACTGTTGATATAATGAGTCTTACTGATCTTAATTAAGAGTATAGAATATCTTTAAACGTACCTCAATACCCTTTGCTTACTTTATCTCATTTGAATGAATCTTCATTTGGCTCGAATCAGACGATAAATCAAGAGGATGTCAAATTTTCAAATCATTAAAAGACCTATACGATGGTAAATGACTGCCCAACACGAAAAATTTTTGTTGTGCTTAACAAATTTACAAATTGAGATAGATGTCTTTTATCGTCTCCTGCTGAATCCCAATATACCTGCGAGTAATAGCAGTGTTTGCATGATTGAACATCTGACTCAGTTTTATTAGAGCATCGTCAGATTTGTAGTTGAGTTCGAAGACCCGTTTGCCAAAGGTTTTCCTCAAGGTGTGAGAGGAAACCTTGGCTACCTTCACTTTGTAGTGTTTGAATATGGATTTCAGCTTACGGTTGATATACTGGACGGTCATAACGCTGTGATCCTCTCCACCCATGCTGTTGGTAAAGATATAGGCATCAGGATCGGGATTGATCAAAAGGAAGCATTTGGAAATGGTCTTTGTAAGATTAGGGTTCAGCGTAATTGACCGTCTCTTTTTCCTTTTCTCTTCCGTTATCTCAATGGATTCTTTTTCGAGAATATCCCTCCATCTCAGATTCAATATGTCCCCGATTCGAAGACCAGCATAACAGCCAACGGAAATCAGCACAATGAATTTTACGTGCTGCTCCTTTTTTTGGAAATTCTTAATTGAGTCAGCTTCGTCATTCATCCTCGCCACAAGATTCAGGAATTGCTCCCACGACATCGGAGAAGATTCTGTACTGCTTCCTTTTTTAGCCATAATGAGTTAAACGGAGAAATCCTTGAAACGTTTCAAAAACATTTATATATGAGTATAAATGAAACTAAAAATTTATCTGTAATTTTAACTAACTGATAATCTGTACATTGTGACTAGTAAAGTGTTTCACTATTATCATAAGTGAAACATTCTACTTAGAAGGAGATTCATAGGGGAAACAGGGAGAAATCGATGCCCCCACCCTTTATGCCCCCCCGTAGAAATCCCCCCCTCGGGTGGTATCTTTTGGATCAAGAATAATGGTGTGGGGTGGATCGTCTCAAAAATTTCTAGCCAAAAAATTTTGAATGGGAATTTTCAGTTCAAAAAAATATTTTCCAGTTGGGAAAACTTTTGAATTTCCGATTTTATAAAATATTATAAACCAATCTTAGAATTATTTGAGAACATCATAATTATTAAATATAATTAATGAACTCAGCTTTCATTAGGGACGTACTTACCAAAAATTTTATCAACAATGGCATTAGCCGATTTGAGCCTTGAGTCTTCAAGTATTGGCTGGTAATGGGTTAAGAAGATGGTGTACGATTTATGACCCGTCCACTTCATTATTTCTTTGTCGGGCATTCCGTTGGCTGTCATAAGTGCAACAAATGTTGCTCTAGCAAATTTATTTGAAATGACTTCATTTAGTGGGGTCTCAACATCCTTGTAGCCTCCTTGTAATGAGGGTTGTTGATCAATGAATGGGCGACTCAAGCCTAGTACAGTAAATAGAAGTTTAAGATATTTGTTATAGTGACCCTCTAAATAGCGAGGTGGAAGTTCACCGTTGTAGAATTTATCACATATTTCTTCCACTGGGCTAAGTAAGTTATTGTGAACTTTTCCTTTTGTTTTTCTTTGATTGAAACGAATAAAACGATTGGATTGATTTTCTCTGAATTTCGTTTTATCAGTATCATTAAAATCACTAATTCTAAGAGCACCTAACAGTGTTTGACAAGCGAACAAGTGAGAAGTTCTAATCAGAATTTCTTTAACTTTTTCAAAGTCAAACATAATTTTTTGCGAAAGGGCATAGGCATATAATGTATTTTTTCCTCGCCTTATGGTTTTTCGAAGACTCTCTTCATTTTTTGGTTTAATACCTATCTTCTCAATAAAACCATTGATGGTTAATTTATCTATTACTTTATTGGCATGGTAAACTAACATGAACTCCTTGGGAAGGATATAGTACTTGGCTTCATATTCATGTGCAGCGTGAAACTTATGATAATTTTTTGATTTAATATTCTTACTAAAATCGTGCTCGATAAGTCTGAGCAAAGCAAGTTGTGTAATGTAATCCTTAATCCACTTGCATAGGTTCGAGAAGCTACTTACAGCAAATTCTTTTCTTTCCTTATTTATGTATTCATTTTTGTTATGGTTAAATGGATTTGATCCGAATTTATGATTGTCTTTGATGTGACCATTTTTAACCATAAACCTCAAGAATCCATTAACCCATTTAATATCAAAATCTTTGACATTAGTCGATGGATTACCATTTATCCAATAGTCAAGAATACTTTTCCAAATATTGTCGTAACCACTTATTCTTTCGAATTCTTCCAATGCTTGATTGTACTTCTTTCCAAAACGACAAAGACCTAGCAAATGGATAATATTTGTTGAGTCAAAATATTCATTGTTATAGATATATTTTTCATCAACGTACTTATATCCTTCTTCAAACCTCTTTTCAGGACTCAGCGCATTTATTAGTTGTATTCTCTTAATCGCATCGGACTGTTGCTTTGCAGATATTAAATTTGAATCAAATTCTTCTCGATCCAATTCTCCTGTTTTGTCATCGATGAATTGATTGATATTAACTTTTTTCAATGTTTCTTTGTCAATCTCAAGCACCTCAGTCACCACTGAGCTAAAAAATTTTTCTCTTATGTAGGATTTCAAAGCAAGTTTCATGAATCCCGTTTCATCCTTTTGGAATTTGAAGCTGGTATCTTTCTCGAATTCCTTAATTAATTTAGGAAGTATAGCCCTTGGCAGATTATGTGGAAAATCATCCAATGAAATCTGATCTTTAATAATTTCAATTTCAGTATTTGTGATTACTTCAAATCCCTCTGAATCAATACTGGATGTTGTGGATATTTCTGTAAGTTTCTGACGGGGATATTCTTTCCACAGTTCTTTGAGATACTCAGTGGGTTGTATTTCTATAATTGGAATTGATGTCTTGGAGGTTCGTTTCTTCTTGTGTGCCTGTATAAACTCAACCCCGTAAATATTGAACTCGATTAGTTCTTTAACTAAAGCACCACCAGATGCAACATAGTCATATACCTTGTCTCTGACTTTATCAATATAGTGACGAAGATTGTTCACCTCATCGACATCCGTTCCTTTGAAAACGTTGCCTTCTTTCCAATTGGCAGGAAACACTTTTAGGCGAGTACCATTTTCAAGGTAGACTGAAACGTCAATTGTTTTGCCTTCCCAAGCGATTCGTACGTTGGCGTATCTTAATCCTGATTTAAGAACATCATGTGAATCTAAGCGAGGGTAGATGCTTTTGTTCTTGTACTTCTTTGTGATCATGAGGCAAATTTGGGTAGCTTATTGGTCTAGTTTTTTACCCTTTTTGCAAGCTAAGAATTTACCCCCTATAATTTACCCCTTTTTTACCCCTTATTGCCTTGATGTGGCTTTAAATACTTAAAAATGATGTTTTTAGATATCCGCTCGAGACCTCCGGAACCCTTGGAATCTTAATTGATTTCAAGGGTTTTTTGGTTTTTGGGACGAATTCTAATGATCTGAATTGCTTAAATGATCGCTATCTGTATCAGTGAGCAATAACATGAATTGTTGAGAACTCGACTGAGCACGTTTTGTCTGCAGCAAATATTTTAATAATTCTTCACATGCAATTTTCAGTTCGATTGCCACTTAACTATGATCAATTGGGCCCCTAGGTTTAGCTGAAAAAGTCTTTCTATGTATGGGTATTTGTCCTTAACCTGGACATTAGTCGATTTCGCTTTAGTAAGCAAAAATTATTTCACCTCATGTACCTTATATAATCAGGTCTGAGTGAGTAAGTAAGAGGATGATTCAAGCAACACTATTTGGCAGGTAAGCGTGGAGAATTAAACCATAAATGAATCTTTTAATCCTACTTTGTCAGCTTTAATTTTGGATATAAATCATGAGGTACTAATCACACACAAAACACGCACCCATGCTGCACTCCAGCATGTTTCAGCAGGGCCTCAGCCAATCTTCGGCCTGGAAAGGGCCCTGCGCGGATTGGGTGCAGCCCTGATGGAACATGCGGGGACCACCGCGGCCCTGGAGGGGCTATGGAATGCTGCCAAAATAAGGTTCAGATGAACTATTCTATCGGGATAGGGTATGCAGGAATGTCTAACCCTTAAAGCTGACAAAGTAGGATTAATAAAGAATCTCTATTATTTCTATTTAAAAGTCAGAGATAATCATGAATTGAATGATGTTTTCGTTTAATCTTGAGTCGTCCTTAATTTGATAGCGATAATAATATCCGAACTCAACCTCGAATTCTTTAATCACTCTATAGCCTATTCCCAGATAGATTCTATTCTGATCAAAAAAGTGATCATTAATTTGGTCTTGATTTTGAACGTTCAGAAAAATTTCATTTTGCAGGTTTACATATAAACCAGTTGCAAATTCTAAATCGCCTGTTAATTGAAAGCGTGCTTGAATCTGATGACGTATCCGCTGTGCAAAGATAGTTGCTTCAGTTTTTTTGGATGAAGCGCTGCTCAAACCTTAATCGATTATTAAGCACTAACCTTCCAGCTTTTGATGTATATACATATTGCTCAACAATTCTATTTTCAGGTTCGAATGTATATGGTCTTTCACTTCGATCCCATGTTGCGAAATGGGTATATCCTATTCCAACCGATTGCTGATCAGTTAATCGATAAAGAAGACCCGGTCTTAGTAGTACATTTTGTAAATATTTGAATTGCGGATTAGATCGAACCTGAACATCAGTCATGTAGCTCCATTTACCCTTAAGCTTTTGCGTGTGCGATAAAAAAACCATCCACTCCCTTCATTTATTTGTGCTTTAAGACTAGGTGAGAAAATTAGCGTAAGAATAATTGGATATTCCGACGAAAGTTTACCACCTTACCGCTCGAAAGTTTACCACTTATTCCGCGTGAAAGTTTACCAATGGTTGCATACTTTTTTCACTAAGGGAACGCTTCATAATTTCAATATTAGTGATTTATTTTTTTCTTCTCAGAGACTTTCCTAAAAGTTCTACCCTGTGAGCAGACGCTGTCAATCTGTCTAGTATTGCGTCTGCTGTCGTGGGTTCATTAATGAACTCGTACCATTTGTCTACTGGCAGTTGTGAGGTAATGATAGTGGTTCCCTTTCCGTACCGGTCTTCGAGTATATCCAGTAGTGCAAGTCGGGCATCATGAGTTAGTGGTTTAATCCCAAAATCGTCTAGTATTAGGACCTGATGATTAGCGATATTTTTGATCCATTTTAAATACGAACCGTCGAGTTTAGTCTGGGTTAGGGCTTCCAGGAATTTGTTCATTGAGAAGTATAATGTTTTGTAACCAAGTAGGCACGCACTGCGTCCCAAGGCACAGGAAAAATAACTTTTCCCGGTACCAGTTAAACCGCCGATTAATACATTTTCTCCTTTTTCAATAAACATACCATCAGAGAGACGCAGGATCATTTCTCTTGTAAGTCCTCTTTCCGGTGTGCAGATCACTTCTTCCAGGACGGCGTTATAACGAAGCCTGCTATTTTTTAACAACCGTTCTGTACGGTAGTGGTTCCGGTATTCTACCTCGGCCTGGCATAGCAAGGCAACCAAGGAATGAGCATCTTCCTGCTGATGTGATGGAAGTTCCACGGCGGCCTGATAACGTTTAACCATACCGTTAAGTCTCAGGCTCTTTAATTGTTCAAGAGTAAATTGTGTGTTCATGTTTATTTGTTATTTATCGAATAGTGTTTGTTTATAAGCATCCTGTCCACGCAAATTATTGTGAGATGGGATTGGCGAAGGAGTTTCCGGAGATTTTTCAAGCAAGTCCATTTTATTTTCCAGGATTGTTTTGACAGTACCGTAGTTGTATTTACTACCTTGTAAAGCCCGTTGACATGCCGCCTCTATGCGCTGTGCACTGTAGGTGGTGATGAGTCGCAGTATTCCAAGGCATGGACCATACGCCTGATGTATCGTGATTTTACTTTCCATGATCCGTTCAAAAAAGATTCGAGTGTAGGGTCCATTCTCGGAGGCTTTCTTAAGATAATAGTCAGGGTTCCATCCTTTTTGTTCTGCGATGCGCTTATGGTTTTCCGGCATGTGCTCCAGGCGAGTACTGTAACCATGCTTCTTATAATTGCGCGGATGAAAAGCTATTCGTTCATGGTTATAATAGATCTCCACCAGATCACCGTCGTAAACGATACGGACTTCCTTTCCTATATACGTCCAGGGTACACTGTAGAAGTGCCAGTCCTCACCCACTACAACATGGTAGTTTGGATATACTTTTCCTTTCGTGTAGTGACGTAACAGGTAAGGAGTTGCTGGTAGAGATTGTAAAAGTTCCTTCTCTTCAGCGTTAAACAGTTCAAGTCTGCTATAGGTCTTTTTTTGGAAATTCTTTTGGTGATGGGCTTCGAGTTTTTCCTGAATGGCTTTGTTCAATTCTTCCAGGCTATAAAAGGTAGTCTTACGGAGTAAGGCATAGATACGCCTATAAGTAATAAGCACTTGGTTTTCAACAGAGGCTTTGTCTTTTGGTTTCACGGGTCTGGTAGCCAGTATACCGATATGGTTATGTAGTGCCCATTGCTCCAACATGAGCGGTAAACTGGGCTCATATCTACAGGTCTTCGTTACCCATTGCTTCATATTATCGGAAAGCGAATTAAGAGGTGCTCCTCCAAAGTAATCAAGCATAAGATTCAATGCTTTTACTACTTGCGGTAAGGTGGCATTGGGAAGGGCTCGGATATAGGAATAGCCACTGAAAGGCAATACCGCTACAAGGACAGGGCATTGGATTACCTCACCACTTTCTCTGTCAACATAATGCAACATGGAGCCTGCGAAGTCGATTTGCACCATCTCGCCCGGAGTATGGGTAAAGCGCATAGTGGGATTTCGGGTGGTCAGTGAGTGGTCCAGCAGTTCGCAGAAACGTGAGTACTGAAAGCCGGAAGGATAAGTTTCCAGGTATTCTTGCCAGAGGAGATAACGCGTAACACCAACTTTTTTGAGTTCCAGGATGAAATAATCCACCTGTTCGAGGAAGTGCCTTTTCCGAGGATCCGTAACAAGCTCTTTGTTAACTTTACCATCTCGCACAATGGCATATAGCTCCTGATCCGTAAGCTTTAACAGCGTGTTGAAATCATGGCCCGTACCGGCAAAAAGAAGCGCATATAGGTGGATGGTAGGCCGCGATACATGAGTTTCTTTAACAATCGTGCGCTCCGAATAGCCACGCTCAAGAAGTAATAATATCTGTCGTAATTTTTGTATACTAAGGGGTTTGTTAGCCATTCTCTACATAGTTTTTGATATGAGTCAAAGCTATGCGTGAATGCTATGAAGGTCCCTTAGTGGTAAAGTTTGCAGCGGAATAAGTGGTAAACTTTATGCCGGAATGTCATGCACATTATTTAGCAAAATATTTCAGCTAGCCAAAAATTTACAGAGTTGCTGGTAAACTTTGCAGCGGAATTACTGGTAAAGTTTGGCCCGGAATCCTGGTAAACTTTGTCTCGGAATCGGTGGTAAAGTTTGAAGCGGAACAGTGGTAAACTATAGTGCGGTATACCCAAATAATTAAAGTAAAAATCTTAAATATTATTTTTCCCATGGCAGTAGTTGTCAATAAGCATAACAAAGCTAAAGCCAACTAAACTCTCATTTCTTAAAGATTGAAATAGGCGTATACGCAAAAGCTTTAGTCTGTTTAAATATTCCTTTAAATGTCAGGCATAGGCATGCCACCCGGACATAGCTTTGTTCAATTGCTGACAGCAACTAAATTGTGAACGACGATGTCTCCTAAAAGGACCTGTAAACATAGTTTCTAATAATTTTAAAGTTCTCCAGCTTCAACAGGAAGTATCCATTATAACGAGTCATTTAATCCTCATGTGGGGAATCAATCGGTGGTCAGAAACACAACCGACAAATCCATTTGCTTCCTGAAAGGCTTATTCCATACTTATTCCATGGCATAGTTTTTCCTTATGGAAATAAAAAACAAAAAGTATGAAAAAGACTATCTTTTATTTCAGTTGCGCCTTTGCTTCAGCCTTAATGACCAACGCAAGCTTTGCACAAACACAGGCTACGATTCAAAACGAACCACAAGCCCTAACGGACCGTACTATCGGAGATCAGTTGCAGAAAGAAAAAATGAATCTCACAGAAAAACAAGGCTCTGAAGATAGTATAATGACCATGCCCGACGTGAGCGATTGGCCTGAAGCCTCAAAAATGGCGGTAGAAGAGATTATCGGTAAATACGGGAAGGCTGACGGCGTGACATCGGAAGAGTTGATTTGGCTAAACAAAGGTGTCTGGAAAAAAATCTCCATTACAATGAACGAAACGAAACACAGTTTTCCCATTGAACATACAGATATGATGACGACCACACTGAGCTTTAAAGTTCCGGAAGAAAAAATGGATGACCTCGGAAAATTTGATGGTAGTGTGACATTCGACAAAACACAAGGAACCCTCAGCGCCAGGTGTGATCAAGAGGCCAATAACTTTCTGGCATTAAATCTAGCCCACGATATTATTACTGGTAAGAAGACCGTAGAGCAAGCGCGTAAAGCATATGGAGAAATCGTAAAAGAAAAAATGAACGGCGCTAACCCTCCCTACATGGCGAAACTGTCTTTCTCTTCTGATCCCAACTCAGCTAATCCGGATAAGAACACTACTGGACTAACCAAAGAAGACGTGGCTAACGGCATAAAAAAATCAAAAGGAAATAATTAGTTACTGACATCCGATTAAAATGAAAAGGCGGAGGTATTTCTACTGACCGCCTTTTTTATGATGTTTAAGTTAGGGAACTGTTTTGTCACACGCCTCAACGATAACGCGGTGTATGAAATTGTGGAGTCGAAGACCTCTGACATAGAAGAATTTGCCGGAGGTGGTGTTGTCCGCGATGAGAAGGTATTGTTCAAACGGCTCAAGCAAAATTTCGAACTCAGTTATTTTTATTCTGACAGCCCGGAAGGGATCAAGACCCAATTGTGGATAGCTTTAATCGCTCATCTGCTGTTTACCGTTATCCATAAACAGGTGAAAGAATGTGAACAGTTTGTAACTATGGTCAGCATGGCTTCAAACAACTTAGGTTCCTACATCTGCTTTATTACCATGTTATCTATGCGGAATAAATTATCAGCCACTCAACGTGATATCCATAAAATACAAATGAATATGTTTGCAGTTGAAAAGGGGGGTGCTTTTAAAGCCCGCAAAAATCCCCTTAATTTTAGGGCATTACCTCTTTAAATTACTTTTTAAACATTGCTCGGATTACAGTGAGTGTTAAATTTTAATATGACGCTAGTGATCAATAACAAAAGCTAAAAATCCGGACTACTCATCCGGATTTTAGCTAGTGAAATATTTCTGTTGTATTCCTTTAGGCTGCAATAAAAAGGCCAACAATAGCAAGGACTTTATCAGGTGCTAGCGGTTCATCAAAAGCCTGGGTTGCAATTGCTGAACTGTATCCAAGTGACGTTACATCTGCTCCCCCTTGTATTACATTTTCTTCACCTGCATATACAGCTTCCGGAGATCCAGTATTTCCCGTGATCCATCCTTTCTCCGAGCGTAGTCTACGTATCATTGAGGCATGACGTGCTTCTACAGAATGAATCTGAAGAGCTGCTGTTAGTACGACATCGTCACCAATAAGTTCAGCGGCTCTCCCTTTGTAAGCGCGAACTCCAGTGTCTTCAAAAGCCTGTGACAATGCCAAAAATGTTTGGTAGTTCGTGAACACATCCGAATACGTTCCGTTAGCTGTAAAATCAAATGCAGGTTTTGGGACAGGTGTAGCACTCATGGAGGTAAGAACACTCTTCAGAAAAGCAACGTGAGCAGTTTCGTGTTTACTCACCTGTTGAAAAATTGATTTTCTGTCGGCAGGAATTAGTGTCGGTACAGCCAATCCCATTTTATAAAACTCATCTTCGAGGTATTCAAGAGTAAGTGCAAAGTTGAGTACTTCTGTAACGGATTCTTTTGATCCTCCGTATGCTTTTTTTGTAAACATTGAAGCCATTGCTATTGGAAGCGCAGCAAATGCTACTTTCTTTCCAAATGAGGAGGCTTGCTTAAACATATCGCGTCTTGACAGTCCTTCTTCAGGAGCAGCTTTTGATACTTCTTCTATTATTTTATAGATATTCATGATTTCAAATTATTATTAGGTGGACTTAGGAAGGAAGTTTATCAAATTTCACCGTGGCTTTAACATACTTGCCGGCGGCGGTCAATACCTCCGTAGGAGTTTTAGCTCCATCCAAGCCATTATCGACGGTAACCACATCGTCACCCGCAAAGGAAGCGGTGAATGGGCTGATTAAATCCCGAATAGCAGAAGCATGCCTTCCCTCTACGGATACAATTTTACCTGCAATTAATAAGTAATCAGGATTGGTAATTAGTTTACCTGCACCATTATACGCCGATACGCCAAGGTCTTCGAAGACCATAGCGGTTCCTAGAACCGCAGCACGATCGCTAAAATTAACAGAGCTAAAATCAAATTCAACCTGAGCGATAGCAGCGGATCCTATGGCTGCTTTGAAGAAATCACGATGCGCCAATTCATGGTCTCTGATTTCAGTAAGCATAGTTGTTTCCACACTGGATATTCCTGAGTAGGGACTTTCTAATACTTTCACATAGAAGGCAGCTTCAAGTTGCTCTAATAGATACGCGTAGTTCAAAATGCCTGTGTCTCCGCTACCCAAATCGACTGAAGTGGGTCCATTGTTGGTATTGTCATCATCGTCATCGCAACCCGACATAACGATTCCTGTAACGGCAACAGTTGCTCCTGAATACTTTAAAAAAGTACCCCTTTTAATGGGCGACATGAGTTTTACTTTTACTCCATCGCTCCTTTTTTCTACTTCTGAGGTTTTTTTTACCATAGTAAAGTGAATGTTTATGTGTCATTCGATTTCCATCAGCTAATAGTGTACCCCGTTTTTAAAGCGTAACGATTTTAAATTATCATGGGTGAACACTGTTTAAAAGGGGGAAACATTATCGGCGAAAAAAGAGGAGTTATCTCGTTAAGGGACAAAATGCTACGTTATTGCTTATTAGATTCTACACCTAGAAGCGCCAACTGTTCCATCCTTTAGATAAATGTTGCCAGACATTTCCTTGAATTTGTTTAACGTTGAAGTTATAAATGGTCTGATTTATTAACAACTGTTAAACGGAAGAGAATACAAAAATCGCTTCCGTAAACGGTTTGGATCTCGTTAATGATATTTACACAGCCAGGTTTACTAGAAGAAGGGAGGCGTCAACGCAGACTCGACATTTTCGCCCGGGGCGCTTTGATTCAAGAATGATTATTGACCTTTGGCCAATGGCATCTTTACATTGTCCGGCTTCCAAAGGCTGTGTATATGTGAGGCTTAATATCACAGCCCGTTGAATCCAGCTTATTAACTTTCCCCTTTTATCATGATGAAATCCATTTTTAAGGTGAATTGCTGTATCTAAGAAAGAGATACACTCCATAATCCCTGTGAAGTTCCGCCTAATGAATTCACTGAGAGTGAAGAGATTATCTAAAACTCTTTACATAACCCTTTACTTTACATAATTCACACAATCATCCATCAGGAAATCTTGCGCCTAGCCAGGCCGTATAGTAAATAGATAAGTAGATACCCTAAAATTTGCATTTACAGATTAGTTTCTTTCTTTGTTAACCTGAAATTATACTTTCACTTGACGGAAGTTAATACCAGTGTTCTGGTATTTTGCTAATTACGCCTATCGACTTCCGTTAAAATGGCACTTTTATACTACAAAAAATCTTATGCGATTGGAGTATAGCTATGTCGTTACTTTAGCATAATGATTTCTGCTCCCCGTATATAGTGCAATGTTTTTCTGACACAAAACTCCTAAACCTTCTTCAAATAAAAGTTGGTCGAGACTAAGATTTTGATTTTAATCCTGTTGTAAAGCTTGCTGAAATTTGTTGCATCGATTCCGAGACAGGAAGCAATGTATTTGTGTGGTACTTGCTGGAAAAGGTGAGGACTTCGCCCGCAAAATATTTTAAATCAGGATTATTGGTTGCGCCAACAAAAAAAGTAATTTGCTATCGAATGTCGGCCTATGCTTTTGTAAACTAACAGAGCATAACTTTTTAATGAAATACATCCTACTAAATATGCATGTTATGCAACTGCAAAACTTAAAAATTCCTTTTTTCATTTTCAGCGTTTTTATTCTCGGCAGTTGTAAGACGCAGCAAAATTTACCACCAGAACTAAAACCTAATATAATTTTTATTTACACTGATGATCAGGCTCCATGGGCACTGGGTTTAAACGGTAACGATCAACTGAAAACTCCTAACTTAGACCGGATTGGTAAAGAAGGAGCCTACCTGCCTAATTTTTTCACGCCTACTCCCGTATGCAGTCCTACCAGAGCTAGCTTAATAACAAGTCGCTACAGTACAGAAACCGGTATCACAGATTGGATAAATCCATCGTGGCCAAAATCTTTACATGGTGTCGAACCAGAAGTTGGATTGGACAGCAAATTTCCAACCTGGATACAGGCGTTTCAGAATAATGGTTACCGAACAGGCTTGATAGGTAAATGGCATTTAGGCGACAATACAGATCAACGTCCAGAAGTATTTGGTTATGATTATTTTATGGGATTTTTAGGTGGTGGCACTGCCGTAGTGGATCCGATGCTCGAGGAAAATAGGGAGGAGAAAAAATTCACAGGATTTACTACCAATATTTTAACCGATAAAGCACTTGCTTTTATTAAGAGTAATCAACAGCAACCCTTTTTTCTCAGCTTACACTATAGAGCTCCCCATTCTCCCTGGTTACCTCTGCCGGATGAAGATTGGCTTCCGTATCAAAACCTGCCTGTCAAATTTCCACATCCATTTTACCCTAATCTGGATACAAGCAGATTGCGCCAAATGACCAGGGAATATTATGGAAGTATTGCCGGTATTGATCGCAGCGTAGGGAAGGTGATAAGTCTTCTGGATTCGTTGGGGCTCTCAAATAATACCATCGTCATTTTTACATCTGACCATGGCTATAACATGGGACACAATGGCATCTGGCATAAGGGGAACGGGCATTGGGTGGTGACCTCACCACCATCTGGCACAGATAATATTCCCGAGGGGCAACGGCCCAACATGTACGACAACTCAATCAAAGTTCCTGCAATGGTTAAATGGCCCGGTAAAATATTACCAGGCACAGTCGTTACTGAATCGGTTACGGTGCTCGACTGGTATCCAACGCTGTTAAAGCTTGCCGGTATTCCAATGGAAGAAGATTTGCAAATTCACGGACGAAACTTTTTACCACTGCTGAGAGGTGAACAATCAGAGGGATGGGACAATAATGTCTTCGGACAGTATTCAACACATCACCAATCGCGCACAGACATGAGAATGTTTAGAACGAAAGAGTGGAAGCTGGTAAAAGACTATAAGAATCCTGACCGCGACGAGCTTTATAATTTAACGGAAGACCCGGATGAGACTAACAATTTGTATTCAGATCCTTCCATCGATTCGGTAAAAGCGTTTATGACTACGATGCTTGTTGATAAAATGAAACAGATCAATGATCCAGTGTTGAACGATATTAAGTGAACACATCGTAAATTAATGATCGCTTAGCATTTTTTTAAAAAATAAAAATAGTATGATCAGGAGAGCATTTATAGAAAAATCATCACGGATGGGGTTACTGGTGTGTACTGCGAGTACTATAAGTCTTCCATGGACATACGCCAATACCAAAAAAGATTATTACAGGGCAATCGCTACGAAGATAAATTTTTCTCCACGACCTGTACCTGAAAACAAACGCATTCCATTGTCGTGGAAGACGTTTGCCGTAAATGCTGAAGGTGCTCACACCATCCTTACGTTTGCAAAGAGTGGTCAGAAAGAAATGAAGGTTGATAAAGTTTTTCTCAGAGTTACTCCAGCGCTTGATTTTAGAGAAGAGATTCAGTTGATGGTTTCCATTGCAGGAAGCGGAAGGGAGATTGGAATTTTTGACATCAAGTATGCCCATCCATTTCAACCTTTCGATTTCCCCATCCCAAAAAATGATTTAACAGAAATATCGAAAAATGGGATTGCGTTAAGACGGCTATCAGGACAAAATGATTCCTGGTTTTTTGGTTCTGATGATAACAGAAAGGATAATCTAGCTTTACAGCCACAACTGTTGTGTGGAAAAGAACCTGGAGATCTTGAAGGATTTGATAAGATACTTTATTCCATGAATTCATTTGCGACGTTTGGTTGGATAGGGGGTTGTGTAATTGATGCGCTGTTTGAGGAACATCGGCGTGGAAATGATACGGCGCTGAGGACACTTCAACATCAGTTGTCCAAATTTTTAGATAATGAAAAGGGAATCATATTTGAAAGTCCTAATACTGTTCCTTTAGATGGAACATACAACAGCATTGAAGATTTTTTGCCGATGGCCGCGATTGTTCACTTATATCCTCGCCACATTTCTATCAATAAGGCGCTCGAATTTTTGATGCAACGCAAAGATGAGAATGGATTGATCAGATCAAATGACATTACAACCGAGGGATGTTACACTGTAGCTTATCCTCTGGCAGCCATCGCCGCAGTGAGGAAGGACAAGGAGCTTGCAAAAATTGCAATGGAGCAACTACTTCACAGAACTGATCACCTGACAGTTGAAGGGGCTATTTATCAACGGAAGAACCAAAATGGAATTTCAGGATTTCGTAACTGGAGCCGGGGCGCTGCCTGGTATTTTTTAGGTATGATAAAAACCATTATTATCCTCGAGAGAAATTTTAAGGAAGATTTTGATTTGAAAGACTTAAAAAAAAGTTTCAAAAAACATTCGGCCTGGGTTTTATCCCTTCAACGTAAGGAAGGTTTATGGAATGGTTTTTTGGACCAACCAGAAACCTCTGTAGATACTTCTGCCAGCGCTGGAATTGCCACGGCATTTGTTTTAGGATATCAACACGGAGTTTTGGAGGCTGACTATCTGGAATCAGGTCAGAGGTGCTTTGTGGCTTTGAAGAATCACCTCAGCATAGATGGTTTTCTGAAAGGCGTGTCACAAATAAATCGTGGTGGCGAGAAATTGCAGGCTAGTGATTACAGAGTGATGAGTCAGTTTGGGTTGGGATTGATGGCGCAATTGCGAACAGCCATTAATAAAGTTTAAAACCACTTTAAACGCAACAGTTTCTGCGATTACTCCACTACGTTTATTTGTATGTGAACGTCATGGTATAATTATTACCAATGACCGCCCAGGTGGTACGTTGTAATTCAGCCGCAATTATTCGGGACCTTTCGATTATCTGATCAGAAATATTGTTATAGGCGACAGTATTTTTTCCTTTCAAAGGAGATCAAATCTCTTCAGCATCTCGTTGTAGGTGATTTTTTTTTATAGGATACGGATAGAGGCCTTTCCAGATACTTTGACATTAAGCTTTTGCAGGATGTGTAAAAATATTTTTGCAATCGATTTAGGGATAGCGGTGCACTCACTCGATCTTATAAGTATGAACCAAAATATTACTGGTAAACAGTTTGTCGCCTTGCTGAGGAGATTTTTGGAAGGTAAAGCTTCCCCGAGGGAACGTAAAAGTGTTTCCAATTGGATTGATGGGTTCGGTGAAAAAAAGGCGAATACTGTTTCTGAAAATGAAATTGATCAGGTCGGAGAAAGATTGTGGACTAAAATTCAAAATCAAACGCTACTGGATTCACGAGCAAAGCGTAACGTCAAAATGCAAACGTGGGCAACTATGGGCATTGCTGCATCAATCGCTGCCATACTTATCGTATTTGTAAGTGACCCTATACCAAGTGATTTTACGCATGCCGTGTTGCACCCAACGTCGCTGAGCAACGATCATTCGGATGTTATAAATGAAGATAATGCAGTAAAAATGGTAAACCTTCCCGATGGCTCGTTAGTATTGTTACAGCCAAATGCGAGAATTTCTTTTACGATGCCTTCTGGTTCTTCTCAGCGCGTAATTAACCTTGAAGGCGATGCTTTCTTTGAGGTTGAGCGTGATACATTAAGGCCTTTTGTAGTTTATGCCGGGTCACTTACTACAACCGTACTAGGAACAAGTTTTCGCATTCAATCAAGTGGGAAAAATAAATTCACGAAAGTTTTGGTTGAGAGTGGAAAAGTTACCGTCGCTATGAATATAGGCAGCTATCAAAAGACGAATCAGCAGGTTATACTAGTTCCCAATCAGCAAGCCTTGTTTGATCCCTCGACTCAGTTGCTCACGACTTCTGTAGTAGAGAACCCATTGATTTTGCGGAAATCGATAGTGCGTAAAGTGTATGATGCTACCCCTATAATTGAAATCCTTATGAACCTTGAGAAGGCGTATGGAATTTCAATCCATTTTAATAAAGACATAATTTCCAGCTGCAAAGTGACTACGGCATTTTCGGATGAAACGCTATATGAGCGGTTGGACATTTTATCGAAAGCTATTGACGCCAGTTATTCTCTGGATGGAACTACTATCCTATTTGAAAGTAACGGATGCAACTAAAAAAAAGCATATGAATTGATTTACCAAAAAAAAATAAGCCGGCGATGTTGAAGCCATCACCGGCCTCGGTTCTCAATCCCAGGGATTGTAAACCTTCATTTTTGATTGTCAGACCAAAAACTAGTTAAAAGTATGAAAATACCTAAAGCTATTCAAGCAGGAATCCTTGCTTTTGTAAGATCGCTCCCTCGAAATCGCATTTTACGGCTCCCTTGATTACTCCTTAACGATGCGTTTGTTCTTACACTATTTCTGAAAATAGTACTCTTCAATATCTAATCATTTATTAACCTAATCCTTTTATTTATGAACAAATTATACACTGTTCTTAGTAAAACGCTGGTTGTCGTTTTAATAACCAGTTTACCATTTCTTGTTTTAAGTCGGGATGTAAATTCTACTTATCAGGATAATCAAATTACCGGGAAAGTAACTTCTGATCAAGGCGAATCTCTTCCCGGAGTGAACGTAGTGGTGAAAGGTTCCACGTTGGGTACCACTACCGATGCCGAAGGTAAGTTCTCTTTGTCGGTGCCTTCGGGTAACTCAATCTTAATATTCTCCTTCATTGGATTTATGTCGCAGGAAGTTCCGGTTACCAATCAGACAGTAATTAACGTTGCGCTGGTTTCAGATATCCAAACACTCTCAGAAGTAGTGGTGGTTGGCTACGGCACACAAAAGCGTTCCGATTTAACAGGATCTGTTGCATCTGTTAGCGCGAAGGAAGTAAAGAACCTCCCGGTAAGAAGTCTAAACGAAGCTTTGCAGGGCAGGGTAGCAGGAGTACAGGTTACAAAGGGCAACGGATCTCCTGGCCAAAATGCTGACATCATCATAAGGGGTGCAGGGTCGATAAATGGGATGCCTCCTTTGTACATCGTAGATGGTATTCGTATGGGTACGGGTAATAACTTCAACATTCAGGATATTGAGTCTATTGAAGTTCTTAAAGATGCGAGTGCTGCGGCCATTTATGGCTCGCAGGCTGCTGGTGGAGTTATTTTGGTAACTACTAAGCGAGGAAGTGAAGGTGACAAGATGAAGGTAGATTTCAATTCCTACGTTGGTGTGCGTCAACCTGTCAACATGTATTCATTATTGAACCGCGACCAGTACTTGCAGGCGAAGCAAGCTATGGCCGTTAACACCTCTGGATGGGGAGAACCTGCTCAGTTACCAGATGTTGATTGGGTCGATGAGTTATTTGGTAACGGACAAGACCAGAACTACACATTGTCATTGTCTGGCGGATCTAAAGCTGCCAACTTCTACATGTCAGGAAACTATCAACGGGAAGACGGAATAAGAATCGATAACTCTTTTGAACGTTACAACTTCCGTATTAATTCAGATTATCACTTAAGTAAACGTCTTAAGGTTGGGCAAAGTCTTTTTGCCTGGAAAACCAGCCTCAATCCAACTCAAAATGGTACGATTCCGTTCCGTTCTGTTCCAACCATGGCAGTTCTCGATCCTTCCAACCCATATGGGGGGTGGGGCAAAGTACCATCCGCTGGTTATTTCCAGGGAGTAAACGGCGTTGGCAACGAGTTAATCCACCACAACGTTGATGAAGCTTCGGCATTGGAAGGAAATATCTATGCCGACTTGGAAATACTCGAAGGGTTAAATTTTCGTAGTACAGTCGGTGCTGCCTTCATCAATAGTAATGAGTCGCAATTTAGAGAGGCTTATGATTTCGGCACCATTCGAAATCTTAATGCTAATTTCTGGAAAGATTTTAAACAACAAGAAAATTATACGGTCAACTTCGTGCTTACCTACGCCAAAACAATAGGCGCGCATGACTTTAACGTCATGGCGGGTTATGAATCGTATCGAGTAGACCGCACAGGGGTAAGGGGTGAAGCAACAGGGTTTGCAACTCCTGTAGCAGAATCTTTCGCCTTAGGCACCGATGTGACTAGCCAGAGAGTTTCCGGCGGAGTCGATCCTTTACGACGTCTGGTTTCCCAATTCGGTCGTATCAACTACAGTTATGCGGGCAAATATTTGTTTACTGCAAATATTCGAAGGGATGGGTCTGACCGATTTGGACCTGCAAATAAATATGGTGTGTTTCCGTCATTCTCCGCCGGGTGGCGCATAATCGAAGAAAATTTTATGCGCTCTCTTCCCTTTATCTCAAATTTAAAACTAAGAGGCAGCTATGGTATACTGGGTAACGATAATGTTGGGCAATTCCTCTACCAGCAAGTATATACTCCGCAAAATCCTACCACTAGCCTCCCCGATGGTACGCGGGTACAGGGCTACGGGCTGGATCTGCGCTTGCCAAACAGTAATATTAAATGGGAGGAGGTTCAACAAACCGACATAGCCCTGGAGGTAGGCTTATTGGAAGACAGATTTAATATCACCATGGAATGGTATAGCCGGCAAACGAAGGATATGATATATAACGTGCCTGTTCCCTTTTCAGCAGGATTTCGTGGGGGCTCAGTTCAAACCAATATTGGGCAAATGAGCAATAAAGGTGTGGAAATTACTGCGTCCTATCGTGTAAACCTTGGTGATTTTAGAATTCAGGCGGGTGCTAATGCGTCATTCAATCAAAACAAGGTCTTATTGTTAGACGGAGTAGGAAATAATCCTATCAATGCCGGATCCGCGGGTGAATACCTCGAGTCGGTGGTGGCACGCACTGATATTGGCGAGCCTATGAGCCAATTCTGGGGCTATATAGTAGAAGGCATTTTCCAAAATGATGCAGATGTTGCAACATTAAACCAGGAAGCTTCAGAAAAAGCAAATGCAAACGTATTCTATCAGGAACAAGGAACCGGAGCAGGTGATTTACGCTTTAAAGATGTTAACGGCGATGGGCGAATTACCGTACTGGACAAGGCCTTCATTGGTAACCCGTGGCCAAAAATGGTTTACGGCTTTAACCTTTCCCTCGGCTGGAAAGGCTTTGATCTTTCTGCCTTATTTCAGGGAGCGCAGGGTGTTGATATATATAATGGAGCCAAACATTTTACCGGCGTTATGGCTGCGGATTTTAATACGACGAGCGATGTTTTCGGGGCTTCTTTCTTTGATGGTAATGGGTTGACAGATCAGCCTCGAGTAGGCGTGCTGCAACCGAACGGTTCTTATACCCTCGACCCGAACAAAAACTACACACGTATTTCGAATTATTTCGTCGAAGACGGCTCTTTTCTAAAACTACAGAACCTCCAGGTAGGATACACGCTCCCTGCTAAACTTATCAATGGTTTAAAATTAAGCAGTGCCAGAGTGTATGTGATGGGCCACAACCTGTTTACCTTAACTAAGTACAGCGGGCTAGATCCGGAGATTTCCGGCGGGGTAAGAGAAAGGGGTATCGATAACCTTTCCACCTATCCACGCACACGCCTACTTGCTTTAGGGGTGGAGTTGGGTTTTTAATATTGGTTTGATGTAGACAGTAAAACTAAAAACAATTCAAATGGACAAGTACATTAAAATTATAGCCTTTGCGTTGCTGAGTCTGATGATTTCCTGCAAAGAAGACTTCGTCGAGGTAACAAACCCAAATACTCTTTCTCCAGAGAATTTCCCCACTACCATGTCGCATTTAGATTTGATGTTGCACACGGTATATGCTTCCCAGCACAATTATGGGATGTACAAGCATGCACTTCTAACAAAAGGTTTATACATGTGGGACCATACGGCAAACCTGCAATGGTTAGGTACTCCTAGTTGGAATGCGATGGGACAGAATAATACCTTACCTAATGGAGCGGAAATAAGAGATACCTGGCGTGATGCATGGGTAGGGGTGCAACGGGCCAACGCAATGTTGGATGCCGTTACTACTTTTCGGGAGAAATATGCAGTTGAAACTAACTTGACTGACTTAGACCACATAGAAGGGCAGGCTCATTTTTTACGGGCCTGGTTCTATTATTACCTGATTAACATCTGGGGGGAATCGTTTATTGTTAATGGTCAGGGAGGGGAAGCCTTGGGAGTACCCATTATTAAAGAGGTTGCCAGTACTCTTGAGCAGGCAAGAGTTTCCCGGGCAACGGTAAGGGAAACATGGGATTTTATCCTCGAAGACCTTGGTGCCGCAGAAGGTTTACTAGCAGACAAAGTGTGGACAGGTGCCAAAGACAAGCATAAGGCAGGGATTTGGGCTGTCAAAGGTTTTTTGGGTAAAGCATATTTATTTACTGGTGATAGAGCGAATGCGCGAACGTACCTAAAGGATGTAATTGACAATAGCGGAAAAAGTCTGGTGCCATTCGATGTGTACAAGGACATGTTTAATGATGAGAATGAGTTCAATGCTGAATCAATTTTTGAAATTCAATTAACGGCTGACCCCGCGCCACCTGGCCGCGATAATGGAATGGGATCGAGTGTAGGTATGGTCGCATCTCCAACTTTTGTAAACGATCAGGGAGGACCTGCTAACGCAGGGTGGAGCAATATCTATCCCCATCAAAAAAATGTGTTACGTTTTGGTTTTAAAGAGTACACCTCCGGACCGTTTTTGCCCGGGACCGCCGCCATCAATTCATCCAACGTGGATCCTGCTTACGTTGCAACTTCTGTAATGCTGAGAGAAACCAAAGCGGTCGACCCACGTTTATGGGTAAGCATGCTGCAACCGTATGTTGACACGATGGTCATCGACAATAAGAAACGAGCAATATCGCATTTCAATGTCGAATTAAATATACATGCATGGAGCTTCCGGAAAAACGTGAACTTAACTGGCACATCCTTCGTAGTTGGTAACAATGACGGGGCGAACTTTTACTGGCTGCGCCTTGCAGATGTTTATCTCATGTACGCTGAAGTTGTTGAAGACAACGCCATAGCACTTGAATATATAAACAAGGTAAAACGCAGAGCTTATGGATATCCGGTGGATTCCCCTTCACCAGTAGACTACACCTCTCTGGTTGATGAAACACTTGCCAGCGATCTGGTATTGGGCAATGATCCACTCAAATATGAACGCTGGGCTGAGTTTTTCGGAGAAGGGCATTGGTGGTTTGATGTGCGCCGGTGGCAGATAGGGGATGAAGAGGCTGCTTACTATGGGAACATTCGCTCCGGGGTCATTGATTGGGTCGACTCAGACTATGCGCAGCCGATTCCTCAGTCCGAACTGGAAGCGAATGCAAATATTCAACCTAATGCAAGTAATGGCGTAAACTAAGGCGTTACTTTTTAATTATTCATTGTCATTTAGATAAGCTGAATCAATAGGTGAGACGACCTTATGAATGAGCTTATCTAAATGACATTGTATTTTAATCTCCATGTTTTATTCAACTTTTTTTATAACTTATTCCAAAGGTTGTCTGTTTTTCCTTTTTCAATTATATCTCTCGGCCTTGATTGATTTGAATCGGGCACACAGTGGGGCTTCTTAATCAATCATTGAGAAACTTTTTGATAAAAAGTAAGAAAAAATTTGAGCCTACGATGTCGAGTTTGACTAAGAGAAAAATTTTCGTATTTAAAATGGTTGCCTTGTTGCTGCCTGTTTTATTATTGTGTCTAATTGAGATTGCTTTAAGGATTGGAGGGTTTGGTCAGGACTTTAGCCTTTTTATACCCGATGAGAAACGTGAAAACTACCTGGTGATGAATCCACGAGTCTCTGAGAAATATTTCAATGAGAAACAAAATGCTA
This sequence comes from Chryseolinea sp., assembly GCA_041747735.1. GTDB lineage: Bacteria > Bacteroidota > Bacteroidia > Cytophagales > Cyclobacteriaceae > Chryseolinea. The sequence continues at coordinate 21,909 of JBGTEP010000050.1, read as the reverse complement.
CTGCAGGAAATTATGAGCCTTTCAAAAAAAACAAAGAGGCAAATTCATTTCGCATATTTGTCTTGGGTGAATCAACTACTATAGGTTACCCTTACCTACACAACGGATCGTTCCATCGTTGGCTCCAATACCGTCTTTCCCATACATTTCCGGACAAACATATCGAAATCATCAATGTATCGCTAACAGCAGTTAATTCATATACAGTGCTTGATTTTGCCAGGCAGGTGGTACCTCATAAGCCTGATGCCGTCCTTATCTATACAGGTCATAATGAGTACTATGGAGCTATGGGTGTATGTACTACGAATGGAATAGCAAATTATCCCGCAATAGTGCGTTTTACTCTTCTATTGAGGGAATTCAGAATAACACAGTTTATTCGTCACATCATTCATAACCTTAGTGAGCATGATGCGGGAAAAATAGATTTACAAGAAAACCTGATGCAGCGTATGGCTTTAGGCCACCTGGTTCCTTTTCAGTCTAAAACTTATTATCAGGGTCTAAAGCAATTCCAAAGTAATTTGACAGAGACACTTGATGTGCTTAACACCAATGGAATCCCGGTTTTTGTAAGTAACCTGGTAAGTAATGAAAAGGATATGAAGCCGTTCTTCAGTGATACTACTCGTGAAGAATTATCGGCAATCCACCAATTCAGGTTAGCTGAGAAAGCATATCAAAAAAAAGAATTTTTGAAAGCACAGCTGCTCTTTCGAAAGTCTCGTGAGTTGGATCTATTGCGCTTCAGGGCTCCCGATACCATAAACTATATCATCAAAAAAGTTGCGGGCAATTTTACTGGCGCTCACTATGTAGATACTAAAGCTGTTATTGAAGAACATTCCCCTCACGGCATTATCGGGAGCGAGACATTACTCGAACACGTACACCCGAACTTATTTGGTTACGCGCTACTTTCTGATGCATTTTATCAGTCAATTAAAAAAGAAAAATTACTTACAGACACCACAAGGCATGAAATGTCATTTGCTAAATTGCAACAGGAGATGCCCGTCACAAAAGTAGATTCACTCAGCGCTGTATACGAAATCATGATGTTGAAGGAAGGATGGCCCTTTAATGAGCCTATGCCACCGGATACGTCTACTGAAAAGTCTTTTGAGGAAAAACTCGCTGGGGGGCTGGCCGTAAAACAATATTCGTGGCATGAAGCAATGCTTCTCTTGCTTCAGCATTATGGGAAAGAAAAACAATTCAGCAATGCTTTGCGTGTAGCCGAAGCGCTGGCCCTTGAATATCCGGAAGATCATACCTATAATAAACAAGCCGGTAACGTAGCTTTACAGAACGGTAGCTTTGGGAAAGGAATCCGTTATCTGCAAAAAGGATTTAGAATAAGACCAGAATTAGCAACTGCGAAAAGACTTTTTGTTGCTTTACTTCAAGCGGATAAACCAGAAGTTGCGCTTCCATATTTGCGATATGCTGCATCAGATAATCCTAATGATTTGCAATTAGCTGAACTGCAAATTCTGGTTAATAAGATAATCTTGTTAAAAGCAGAATATAGAAATGACTCTCTTAACATAGGCCTGGCAAACAGTATCGCAGCCACTTACCTTCAATTTGCAAATAGCACAGCGGCCTCTAAGTACATTGAAAAGGCGCTGAAAATGTCGCAACATGATCCTGAGACCCTACAGTTAAAAGAACGCCTTCTGTACCTAACAACGAAGAACATAACTGCAGGGAAGAAGGGGTAAACAGAACAATATCTCAAAATTATCAGAAGTTTGTTGGACGCTTCAATAGCTAAACATCATTTCCAGGATAAGAATTTGTTGATGCCTATAAATGGACAGTCACGACACCAAGCGAAAATTTGAATCAAATTGAAAATGATCCTTTATGGCAAGACTTAATTCAGGTATAATACTAAGAAGCAAATAATGCCAAGAGAAGGACAAAATCACGTAGACAAACTTTCATGGTCCTAAGTGCCTTTGTTAAGTGGTATTCAACAGCTTTTTCGGAAAGCTGGATTTTTTGCGCTACTTCCTTTACACTTAGACCTTCAAGACGACTAAGCTTGAAAACAAGCTGCGATTTTTCAGGTAGTTGATCTAAACCTTTTAGAATCTGATCGGAAATATCATAATACGCGATGCTATCGTCGCCTTTCTCTAAAAGATAATCATTGTATGATTCAACGTATTCGACATACCGGCCCTGCATAGCCTTCCTACGAATATAGTCGACGCATTTATTGCGTACACAAACCCGAAGAAATCCTTCAAGATCCGTAATTCTAAGTCGTTCTTTTTTTTCCCAAAGTTCCAGGAAAAGGCTTTGTATGATCTCTTCAGCGTCTTCCTTACTGTTGATTTTTTTTATAGCATACTGATAGAGACCTTTCCAATGATCGTCAAAAATTTTGGAAAACGCTGCATGGTCTCCCTTAATGAATTGCTCTACCAATAGAGAGCTTTCTTCTGATGGTTGTAGGGTCAGCATTGAACGAAGTTAGATAAATATTGATAATTTGCAATCGTTTGTAAGGCAAAAGTTTATTTGCTCATTGCGTTGACGCTAGGTCAAAAAAATATTTTTGCAATCGATTTAGGGATAGTGGTACGCTCACTCGATCTTATAAGTATGAGCCAAAATATGACTGCTAAACAGTTTGTTGCCTTGCTGAGGAGATTTTTGAATGGTAAAGCTTCCCCGAGGGAACATAGAAGTGTTTCCAATTGGATTGATGGGTTCGGTGAAAAAAAGGCGAATACTGTTTCTGAAAATGAAATTGAGCAGGTCGGAGAAAGATTGTGGACTAAAATTCAGAATCAAACACTACTGGATTCACGAGCAAAGCGCAACGTCAGAATGCAAACGTGGGCAACTATGGGCATTGCTGCATCAATTGCTGCCATACTTATTGTATTTGTAATTTATGACCCTACACCACGGGATTTTACGGATGCCGCAGTGCACCCAACATCACAGAGCAACGATCATTCGGATGTTATAAATGCAGATAATGCAGTAAAAACTGTAAACCTTCCCGATGGCTCGTTGGTATTGTTACAGCCAAAGGCGAGAATTTCTTTTACCATGCCTTCTGGTTCTTCTCAGCGCGTGATTAACCTTGAAGGCGATGCTTTCTTTGAGGTTAAGCGTGATACATTAAGGCCTTTTATAGTTTATGCCGGGTCACTTACGACAACGGTACTCGGAACAAGTTTTCGCATTCAATCAAGTGGGAAAAATAAATTCACGAAAGTTTGGGTTGAAAGTGGAAAAGTAGCTGTCGCTAGTAATATCGACAGTTATCAAAAGCCGAATCAACAGGTTATACTAATTCCCAATCAACAAGCTTTGTTTGATCCTTCGACTCAGTTGCTCACCACTTCGGTAGTGGAGAATCCACTGATTTTGCAGAAATCGGAAGTGCGAAAAATCTATCATGCTACTCCTCTAATTGAAATTCTTCTGAACCTTGAAAAGGCGTATGGAATTTCAATCCATTTTAATAGAGACATCATTTCCAGCTGCAAAGTGACTACGGCATTTTCGGATGAAACGCTATATGAGAGGCTGGATATTTTATCGAAAGCTATTGACGCCAGTTATTCTCTGGACGGAACTACTATACAATTTGAAAGTAACGGATGCAATTAAAGAAACCTATGAATTGATTTTACCCCTAAAAAATAAGCCGTGATGTTGAAGCCATCACCGGACCTCGGCCTCAATCCCAGGGATTGTGAACCTTCATTTTGGGTTGTCAGACCAAAAGCTTGTTAAAGTATGAAAATACCTAAACCTGTTCAAGCAGGAATTACTGCTTTTATGAAAATCGCCGCCCTTCAAATCGCAATTGCCACAACTTTTGGTGTGCTCGCCTTTGGAAACAGCGACGGACAGGAATTGCTTGACAAGCGAATTTCCCTGCATGTAAAAGATCGGAATATCAGATTTGTTCTAAAACAAATTGAAAAGCAGGCGGATGTTACCTTCACCTACAATGCTGATTTGCTAAACGAAAAGAAGGTCATTAGCATTGTACTCGACAGCATGCGGATCGGCGATGTGCTGGATAGAATTTTTCAATACTCAATCCGCTATGAAGTAGTCCGGCAGCAGATCATTTTGCGACCGTTAAAGCGGTCAGTGCTGGCCGCCACTGAGTCTATCACCTCCACAATGTTTATCCCAGTTTCCGGAAGCGTAATTGGCAAGAATTCAGTACCCCTGCCAGGAGTAAACGTGTTAGAAAAAGGTACCACCAACGGCACGGCTACGGATGCAAGTGGTCGATTTTCACTTTCCCTTATATCAGAAAATCCCACACTCGTCTTTTCATTTATTGGATATATTCCTTATCAAACAGTGGTTCAATCTCAGTCCGAAATAAATGTTCAGTTAGAATCCGAACTGCATTCGTTAGCCGAAATAGTGGTAGTTGGATATGGGACGCAAAAGAAATCGGATCTGACTGGTGCTATTTCTTCTGTCGAAATCGAGCAAATAAAAAAAACATCTGCCCGGCGTGTAGAAGAGATGTTACAAGGCAGAGCTTCGGGAGTTATGGTAACACGATCGGAGGGTAAGCCAGGCGCTGCTTCATCAATACACATCAGAGGTGTTGGTAGTATAGGAAATACCGAGCCTCTTTGGATTGTAGATGGTGTAAGAATGAATCCTGGAAACCATCTTAACCCAAGTGATATTGAGTCACTGGAAATTTTAAAGGATGCCTCCGCTGCAGCTATTTATGGAGCTCAGGCAGCCCACGGAGTAATACTGGTAACCACAAAAAGAGGTTCAAAGGGAGATAATGTTCACATCAATTTCCGATCATCAGTAGGACAAAGAAGAGCTACGGATCTTCCACAAATGCTCAACACAACGCAATTCATTAATGCTTCGACCACTTCACGAAAAAATGCAGAACAAGCACCAGAAGCGGCATGGGCGAATCCTGGTCAATTACCGAATACGAATTGGGTAGACGAAGTATTTAAGGGCAGCGGAATAGAGGAAGTATACAATGTTGATATTTCCGGAGGTGGTAACAATTCTAACTTTTTTGTTTCTGGCGGATATGAGAAAGAAAATGGGATAATGATCAATAACTCATTTAAGAGGTTTTCCTTTCGAGCCAATTCAGATTTTACAATAGGTAAAAGATTGACCATCGGACAAACACTATATATTTCACAATCAGTCGAAAATCCAACAGCGGGGGATGGCAGAGATCTGGAAAATGTATTCAGAGCTATACCGATCATGCCAGTTTATGATGCGTCAAACCCTTTTTACGGATGGGGTAGGGCCCCAACATATTTTCAGGGAGGAAACCCGGTAGCTACTCAATACCAAAACATCATCAATGATAAATGGAGTAGAATAAATGGAAACGTTTATGCTGATGTTGCAATAATTAAAGGGCTTAATTTCAGAACCACATTCGGTGCAAATATTGCATCTGGACGGGAAGAGCATTTTAGGGAGAAATTCAGTTATGGTTCCTTAACAAATACCATTAACAGTCTTTCGATGGTTAGTAGAGACATGCAGGATTTCACTTATAATTTTGTTCTGACCTATCAAAAAAATATTGCACACCACAATTTTTCGATCATGGGCGGACATGAGGCATTTAAGGCTGACCATGTTGCGTTCGGCGCGTTTGCACAGGACTTTCCAGTGCAAAATACCAGAAGCTTTGCACTTGCTACCGGGAGTGTGAATGTCATCAACAGAACTACACTGGGCGCTAACAGACTCTTATCGCAATTTGGAAGACTTACTTACAGTTACAGGGATAAGTATCTAATGACTGTAAATGTTAGGAGAGATGGATCGTCAAGGTTTGGTTCTGAATTTCAATATGGAATTTTCCCATCGTTTTCGGTCGGATACAATATTGGCAATGCGGAATTTATTAAGAACATACCTGCCATTTCAAGTCTAAAGGTACGCGCTAGCTGGGGTATACTTGGCTCTGATAATGTACCCGATTTTTTATTTTCAAAAACATATAGAAATACCAGTTCAACGTATGCCTTCGATCCAACAGGAGTTAATGGAGGTACCCGCGACAGAGGTTTTTATCTGAGAAGATTTCCCAATGCGTCTGTTAAATGGGAAGAAGTTAATCAAACAGATATAGGTATAGATATCGCTTTGTTTGAAAGTAAAATAAGCATTACAGCAGACTACTATATCAAAAATACTGTGGACATGCTTATGCCGGTTCAACTTCCGTTGTCGGCCGGGATTTCTACAGAAAGACAAAACCCGGAGAACCCATCAATAAATATAGGTGAGGTGCAGAATAAAGGCATCGAGCTTGCGATTGCCTACAATAATAATGTCGGCGACTTTTATTATACCATATCCGGTAATGCGGCATTTAATAAAAATAAAATTGTTAGACTAGTTGATGATAATTTTATCGCGTCAAATTCCTTTAGGGGATTCAGCGTTTCCAGAACTCAGACAGGGTATCCGATTGGTTCATTTTTCGGCTGGAAAACCGATGGTATTTTTCAGTCTGAACAAGAGGTACTTAATGCAAATAATGGTGCTGATGGATTTTATCAGGAATCTTTAACTTCAGCGGGTGATATAAAATTTAAAGACCTTCACGGTGTGAGTGGAGTGGGACCAGACGGAAGAGTAACTGCCGCAGATATGACTTTCATAGGCAATCCCTGGCCTGATTTAATATACGGACTAAGTCTTACTGCGAATTATAAAACGGTCGATTTTACGTTGTTTCTCCAAGGGGTCCAAGGGGTCGATATTTACAATGCAAATAAGGCAATGTATCGCACTGTTTTTAGTGATTACAATTCCTCAACCAGGGTATTTGAGTCATGGACTCAAGAAAATCCGACAAATCATCCCAGGTTAATCGCAACAGACCCAAATGGTAATTTCTCGAAACCTTCCGATTATATGGTTGAGGATGGTTCCTATCTCAAGCTGAGAAACATTCAGTTGGGCTATACTTTCAGGAAAAATACTATAGAAAGAATCGGACTTAACTCTTTAAGGATTTTTGCAAATGCTCAAAACATTTTGACGCTGACGAAATATGAAGGTCTGGATCCTGAACTAGCAGGCGATAATCTGGCAAGGGGTATTGATGGACAGGGTCAATATCCGCAGACAAGGTTAATATCAGGTGGGATTCAACTAGGGTTTTGATAATCCAATAGTGACGAGTATGAACGCAAACTATAATCTTAAATTAAAGCGGATCATCAAGCCATTTATATTTGGTGTGATGTTAACCTTTTTTGGGTGTACAAATGATTTCCTCGATATCAGTAATCCCAATGAATTGGATGCTAATACATTCATCAGAAGTGTCGATGAGTTGGATCTTGTTCTGACAGGAGCATATTCATCCCTCAAAAGTTTTGAACTATATGGGTCAGAATTTTTACCGAAAGCTTTGTACGGATTGGCCAAGACTGCGGATCAGGATTTCATAGGACAGAATCCATGGAATCAGATTTACCAAAATCAGATGACGGCTGACAATGGTCTGGTTCGTGATTTTTGGAGAGGTTGGTACAGAATGGTGTCCCGAACCAATGATTTTCTTGAAAACGCCAGAAACTTCAAAGATCAAAACCAGTTAACAGATGCTGATGCTGCAAGGCTTGATAGAATGATCGGGGAGGCTCATTTTTTAAGAGGACTAGCCTACTTTCATATTATTAGATTGTGGGGCGAAGATACCCCTGCTAATAACCAGCATGCACTAGGCGTTCCGTTAATTACTACAGTAGCAAATTCAAGGGATGTAATGCACGTGAAAAGGGCAGGTGTAGGAGAGGTATATGAGCAAATAGTATCAGACTTCAAAGATGCTGAGATAATTTTGCCTGAAGCTTGGCCCACCTCAGACATTGCAAGGCCCACTAAATATACAGCTAAAGGATATCTTGGAAAAGTATACTTGTACTTAAACGATTTACAGAATTCCAAAGAATACTTCGAGGCTGTTATTAATAGTGAAAAATTTTCGCTGGTTCCTTTTGAAAGGTATGACGATCTGTTTCATGGCACAAACGAATTTAGCGAAGAATCTCTATTTGAAATAAATTTTTCAGAAGACTTGCAGGAAGACACTTGGGCCGGTGGACTCGGTTCAAACATAGCATTAATTATTGCACCGAAGGGAACAGGTTGGAGTAATCTCTATCCGCATGATGAAAGTATTAAAAGGTTTGGTAATGATCCCCGCCTCCGCATCAATGCTCTTGAACCGCTTGTAGATTCAGTTGTAGATGGATCTGGCATTAAGAAACCTCTTCAGAAATTTGTTGCTGATCCGGGCGCCTTGGGTTGGAGCTTTAGAAAATATGTTCCGTTGAACAATTCCGTTTATTCTACCAATAGAAATTATGGCGCTAATATATTAATGATGCGCCTGGCTGATGTGTATCTGATGTATGCTGAAGCATTAAACGGAGTTGGCGAAGATGGAAAGGCGTCTGAATACATGAATAAGGTAAGACGCAGAGCCTATGGTTTTGAGCCTGATGCACCGCAGGCCCAGGTCGACTATGTAGGTTTAAACGGTGTACAGCTTAGAGACTCTATTAGAGAGGAAAGGTTTAGAGAACTATTTGCAGAGGGCCATCGATGGTATGATTTGCAACGATGGAGGATTGCCGCTGAAGATCTTGCCATGTACCAGCGGGTAAGGTCAGGAAATATATTATTTGAACCACCTAAGAGTTATTATTTGCCCATACCACAGTTGGAGTTGGAAGCAAACCAACTAATGGAGCCAAGTACGGGCTACTAAAAATCAAATTTATTCCTAGTAAGAGATTTACAAAAGAATTGATTTTTAAATAATCCCTAATATGTTCACTCAAATAATATCGGGCATTTTTATCTTGATGTGTTGGCTGTTTTTTAACAAAAAAATGATCCTGATTTTACCAATCCAGACATTTTAAATGCTGTGAAAAAACTTAGCATTTCATTAATTGGAGGTCTGCTAATTGGCAACTTGAAAGAAGTGGAATGGAATCGGTATTGACGGGAAATTTCGAGTGATGCCCTTTGGTGTTCCTTGCGAAAATGTGGTGGCAATCAAATGCATTCTGGCCACCAATTGTAACCCATAAAAAATATTTCGCAATCGATTTAGGGGTAGCGCTGCAATGATTCGATCTTATAAGTATGAACCAAAATATGACGGGTAAACAGGTTGTTGCGGCTGAAGAGATTTTTGAAAAGTAAATCTTCGCAGAAGGAACATGCCGCCGTGCACTTTATGAGCGGTTGGACATTTTATCGAAAGCTGATGATTCCCGTTACTCTTTTGAGAGAACGGCTATACGATTTGAAAGTAACGGATGCAACTAAAGAAAAGCGTATGAATTGATTTTACACTAAAAAAAAGCCGGTGATGTTGAATCCGTCACCGGCCTCCGGTTCCCAATCCCAGGGATTGTACACCTCCATTTTTGATTGTCAGACCAAAAACTATTTAAAAATATGAAAATACCTAAAGCTATTCAAGCAGCAATCCTTGCTTTCATACAGGATCGCTACCCTTCAAATCGCAATTGCCTCGACCTTTGGTGTGCTATCTTTTGCAAACAGCGACCGGCATGACTTACAGGGCGTTGGAGGCACCCGTCTAATGGTGCAAAGTACGGGCTTCTAAAAGTCAGTTTTATTTCCACGAAGGCATTTACAAAAAAAATATAATCTTGATTCAACCTCTAATGTTATGACTACGAAATTCTACTTAATGCTTGTTTTCCTCTGTTGCGTTTCAGAGCGACTGCATTCTCAAAACCCCGATAATAAGGTGGGCAACCTTAAGTCATCGTGGATCGGAAATTCCTTTCCGGGTGGTACCAAGTGGGTACAACATAATATTCTTAAGGCTCAGGTTCATGCCAATGGAGAAATTCATGCTTATTCCAATTGGGACGAAGCACACCAGGAGGGTGCCAAGTACCAAGGAAAACAGAACCCCGACGGGAGCTGGTATGGCGACAAAATTGGTTTCCAAAGCGAAACTGATGCCTATAACAATGTAAAAGGCGACCGGGTAACGATTGACGGGGTTGTCTGGTACATCGAGGGGTACTCAGATCCTGAGAATCACCATAATCAGGGGCGAACAGATAGAAAAGGTACCCTGGTTAAGAAAACAGGTACATCTATTGTAATTAGCGATATCGAAAAAGCTACCTCTGTTGGCATAGATCGGCTAAACAATTTGTTGATGGTTACTGATGATGGCCCAACCCGGCATACAGTACGATTCTACAATCCTTCCAATGGCCAGTTTGTGAAGCAAATAGGTGTACCTGGTGGGGTATGGCCGGAGCAAGTAGGTGGAAACCCGGCTATGAACGGTGTGATCGACAGTGATTTAAAATTTTGGGATTTGGTAGGTTGCGGAACTGACGCAGCAGGTAATATCATCGTGGTAATGAGCGATATCTGGAGACATGGTGGTGCTGTTATAAGAGCATTCAACCCTGTTGGTACCACTAAGTTATGGGAACTCCATTCCATGTCGTTCTGCGATGCTGCCGATGCTGACAGAAATTTGGATGGAACTGTAGTATATGGGCCCTTGTCAAAATTTCAGATGAACTACTCCCAACCAGCGGGAAAGCAATATACAAAGGCAGCCCATACCATAAACCCATATAAATACCCAAATGACTGGCGTATAACGGATGGAGACAAAAATACTGGTTCACCTATGGTACGTTATGTGGCGGGAAAAAAATTCCTTTACTATACAGGAATGTATGGCGGACTAAGTATTTATAAATTTAACGCTGCAACGGACGGGGAGATAGCAATACCTTCTGAGCAGAGATATGCTCCAGGAGGAAAAAATCATCTTGATGTACACGATAATGGCGACTATTATGAACTACTATTCAACGAACAACAAATACGAAAAACACCTGCTACAGGTGTAAATAGTAGTGGAAATATCATTTGGGGTACTCCGGTTATTTATAATAGACCATCTGCATTCGCAAAAATCACCGCTTGTAGTTATGTAGGTGGCCCTGACGATGAAATGTTAATTGGTGGGTTTTTCCCAGGAGACTCAGACCAGAATGGATGGAAGCAGGTTGGCAAGCGACTGGCCAAGTATAAAAATTGGAATACCAGTCCTACCCTGGTTTGGAGTCACAATTTTACTGAATGGTATCACAATGATGCCCAACCTGTTGGTACCAGGCGTATTACCAGAAGTATACAAGCTACTGGCGATTATGTGTTTGTTGACTGGCTAAGCTATAATTACAATGGCTCCAACAGGCAGAATAGCCCTGGTGTAATTGATGCATTCAGGCTTGATAATGGTCAAAAGGTGGGAGAAATATTCTCAGGTCCGGAGACGATGAACCAGAGCTCATGGCACGATTTACTTATCTCCTTCCACGTTATGAAGCGATCAAACGGAGAGTATATCCTTCTATCAGAAGAAAATTGGAAGTCAAAACACTTGATGTTTCAATGGTGTCCATCAGGTAGTTGTGATGGACCCTCTGATACACAGCCTCCGACTGCTCCTACAGGCCTCGGTTCCTCGAACAAAACGGCTACATCATTCACCCTGTCTTGGACCGCTTCCACAGATAATATTGGTGTAACCGGCTATGAGGTTTTTGCAGGTGGCGTTTCAAAAGGTACAACGACTTCTACTTCGATGAATGTAACTGGATTAACCTGCAACACCACTTACTCAATGACGGTAAAAGCACGAGATGCCGCCGGAAACTGGTCGGTAGCAAGCACGGCATTGAGTGTTACAACTTCCGCATGTAGCGCTACTACAGTTTATCAGGCAGAAAACTTTACTTCCCAGTCGGGCTGTGTGGTAGCTACCAACAATGCAGGTTATACAGGTACAGGTTTTCTCGATTATGGAGGGAACGGTACTTGGGGTGAATGGAACAATGTAAGTGTGGCTTCAGCCGGTACGCAGACCATTGATTTTTATTATGCAAATGGTTCATCCTCTAATCGCCAATGCGAGTTAAGGGTAAACGGGACAACGATTGGAAATATCTCCTTTGCTCCTACAGGAAGTTGGACAAATTGGGTAAAAGCATCTTTGAGCGCTTCTTTAAACTCGGGCAATAACGTTATAAGGCTTACTGCCAATACTTCCAACGGTGGTCCGAATTTGGATAAATTTGAATTATCTGGAGGAGGGCCTTCCGATACCCAACCCCCAACAGCTCCAACGAACCTTACTACATCGAACAAAACGGGGACATCGTTCACCTTGTCATGGACTGCCTCCACTGATAACGTTGGCGTCACTGGATACGAAGTGTTTGCCAACGGCGTTTCAAAGGGGATAACAGCTTCAACATCACTAAGTGTTACCGGTTTAATCTGCAACACGGCTTACTCAATGACAGTCAGGGCACGCGACGCGGCTGGAAATTGGTCGGCAGCAAGTACGGCGTCGAACGTTACCACATCTGCATGTGCTGATACCCAACCACCAACAGTTCCAACGAACCTCACCTCCTCGAACGTAACGGAGACATCCTTCACCCTCTCATGGACAGCTTCAACCGATAACGTGGGCGTTACAGGATATGAAGTGTTTAGTAATGGTGTTTCCGTGGGCACTTCAACAAACACCTCAAAATCAATATCAGAATTAACCTGCGGTACTCAGTATGCCATGACCGTGGAGGCTCGCGATGCTGCCGGCAACTGGTCGGCTACTAGCGCAGCTCTGAATGTTTCAACGTCTTCATGTACCACCATTGATCCGTCCATGTTGGTATGGTGGAAGTACGACGAGACGTCAGGCACTACTGCCAGTGATGCAACGGGCAACGGTCGGAGTGGTTCATTGCTGAACGGATTGCAATTCACGGGAGTGACTGGTAAATTTGGCACATCGCTTACTACCGATGGAGTTGATGACATCTGCAGATATAACCAATCTCCTGGGGTTTCAGCGTACCCATTCTCTTTATCCACCTGGGTAAAATCGACTAATTCAACAGATTATGACCATGTTGTTTACATGGGTGATGGTTCAAGTAACTCAAAGTACTTTAGCATCGGGCTCAGGAATGGGAAAGCTTTTATATGCGCCCGTAACTCGACGGAGTACAGGACTGAAGACTCTGAGGTAATAACCGATGGGCAATGGCATTTGATTGTAGGTGTATTCGAAAGCCCAACAAGTAGAAAGCTTTACGTTGATGGTTCGTTGACAGTCATAGGCACTAACAGCGTACCGATGATAACCCCGATAAACAGATTCTCTGCAGGTGCATTGGATCGATCATCACTAGCCAATCAGTTCGGGGGTTCTGTTGACGATGTCAGATTGTATGGTAAAGCTTTGTCAGCATTTGAAGTTTCCGAGTTATTCTCAGGACTAACGTCGGCAAGTTCAGGGCCGTCGTCGGCAAGGGTATCAACTTCAAATAATGAGACTGATGATAATTCAGATATCGCGACGGATCAAGGTTTACGCGTGCATCTGTATCCTAACCCACTTTCAGACGGCGATTTGACTGTGTCGGTCGGGTATGAAACAAAGAATGCTTCGATAACCATTAATTCAATTGACGGTCAACTAGTCTACAAGATCGATTTCTCAGGTGGATCTAAAGAAGTTCCGGGCGGCATATTCCAGAAGGGTACTTACATTTTGACGGTGAAAACAGAACAAGGTGTCGCGACTAAATTGTTTATTAAGGAATAAAATTTCAATTTAAAAAACTGAAATATGGAAGCCAATGGTAAAGGATCAATGGTTTCCATATTTTTTTAATTTAAATTACTACTACTCAAGATGCAGATGACTTTAGAACGACCAGCCCATAGCAACGGTGCAATTCCAAATTTAAAAAAACAAATAATGAGGAAGACATTTATTTTTCTTGCTTTGGTTTCGCTTTTTTTTCCTTTTGGAAGAACTGCCATTGCAGGTACAAACAAACCTGCCCCTGAACCAATTGTGTTCCCCATAAAAGTCAGTAAGGATAACCGTTATTTCGTCGATTCGAAAAGCCGGCCATTTTTTTATCAGGCATGTACCGGCTGGGAATTATTATCGAAACTAACCCGCGAAGAAACTGAAACGTATCTCAGAAATAGAGCCGAAAAAGGATTTAACACCATACAGGTAACCCTTTTGCCTTGGGAGGTTGACCATTTGAACCGGAATGGCGAACCTGCTTTCATCGATAAGAAACCTTTTGGCCAGCCTAACGAAAAGTACTTTGAGCATGTTGACTTTGTTCTTGAAAAAGCTAAAGCGCTGGGGATACAATTAGGAATTAATGTATTCTGGTTGCGTAACGACTGGCGCGAACACATAACAATTGAGAACGCTAAAATATTTGGAGAGTATGTTGCAAAAAGGTTTTTAAAGCATGATAATATTATGTGGTTCACGGGAGGTGATATCAATCCATTGGAGCATCTTGAATCGCAGAAAGCATTGTCGCACGCAATTCATCTTTTCGATAACAAACACTTATTGAGTTACCATGGTGGAAGGTATTCCGATGGTTCGAGTACTTCAAGTTCAGCACTTTTTCACCGCGAACCCTGGCACGACTATAACATGGGATATTGTTACGACCCTTTCCATTGTCCGAGGAAAGATCCTTACGCCCCTGTGCAGTTTATCCATGCCTGGAATCTGAAGCCGACAAAACCGGCAATACTTGGCGAAAGTTTTTATGAAGACCTCGCTAACTATACCTTCAAAACGAATGACGAACAACTACATGCAGTCCGCAGGAATCCGCTATGGGCCATTACCTCTGGCGCGAAAGGTCATGCGGTAGGGCATAGCAAAATTTATCCTTTCAAAGAAGGATGGCAGAATGCCATGGACGAACCCAACAGCATCATGGTAAAAAATCTGTCTCGGCTGATGAGCGAAATTCAGTGGTGGACATTGGTACCCGACCAGTATCATGAGGTTGGAGTAAATGGATTCGGAAATTTTGGAGGTGAACATTATGTGTCGTTAGCCTATGATGCAAAAGGGAAGCTTGCCCTGGCGTATTTCCCGAACAAAGGGACACTTACCGTTGACATGTCGAAGTTTTCCGGTAAAGCGAAGGCTCGTTGGATTGACCCGACAAGTGGAAAAGTGATACCAGTGATCAGGGATTTACCATTAACAGGTACTTTTGACTTCACCTCTCCAGAAAAAAGAGAAGACGGGTACAGCGATTATTTGCTTGTAATAGAAATTTAACGACGGCATAATAATATCACACATGAAAAATACACAAGTAACCCGGTGCGTTTTTTTCGATTGGATGTTAAAGAAAGAACTGCCACAATTAATTGCTCAATGGAGATGATTGTTCCAGGTAGCCAGCTATCTGATAGCAAATCCGGTTTTATAACCCATTTGAAAAAATGAGATACGTTACCCTGTTAGTTATTTCCCTGCTAGCCAGCAACGCAATGGCTTTTGCTAATACTAATGATGCTGATACGTTGATTGTAAAAACAGGTGAGTGCAAAGCGACAGGCATTAACGTTGAAGGCATTGATGCATTAAATTGGAATACCGGGAACCAGGATGTTGCCCTACCCGAAGCCGTTTTCGCCAGCGTTAAAATTTGTGGAATAGGGGAAGGAGTAACCTATATTTCAGGAAGTTCAATGAACGGGGAAAAGCAATTTAAAATAATTGTTAAGGTCGTTCCAGATCATACAAAAGAAAAAATAACCAAACCGGTGTTGCCGGAATTCCAGTCATCCATTAATTCCGATGTGGACGAAATTCTAAAAAAGATCGTGGCAGATCAAACAGATGGCGAATTCAAATCGAGATTAAAAGTTTCGGAAAACAAACGGTTCCTCGTTGAAGAAGTAACAGGCAAACCCTTCCTGTTCATTAGTCAGACACTATGGTCGATGACCCGGAGGCTTTCGCGCGAAGAAATCTTGATGGTACTTGATATTTGTAAAGACCAGGGCTTCACGGCCGTTCAGTTGCTGGCCCACTCGCATTATATGGGACCCAATGGTTACGGAAACTTCCCCTTTGAAAACGAAAATTTTCTTCGTCCCGCTTTGAGTATTGGAAGTGGCCTTAATGTTCCGGGAGAATATGACTGGTGGGACCACCTCGAATTTATTATTCAGGAATGTATAAAACGGGAAATGTACGTTTGCCTGCTTCCCACTTGGCGCGAACAATGGAACCAAAAGAAAAACCTCCACAAAAACAACTCTTATGCCTATGGCAAGTTTATCGGACAGCGCTACCTGCCATATAACCCCTGGATTATCTGGGTTATGGGCGGCGACGAAGCCCCAAACACCCCGGAGAAAATGGCGATACACCGCGAGCTAGCTAACGGTATTGCAAATGGAATAAGCGGAAAAGAAGACTACACCAAAGTAATGATGACCTATCACACGCACGGCCCGACTTCAACGTCCGATTTTTTTCTGGAGGACGAACCCTTTATGGATTTTAATACTATACAATCAGGGCACGGCCTGGAAAACCTTGAAGGCATGATTGAAAAAGCTTACCAATCGCAGCAAAAGCCGGTGATGGATTTTGAGCCATTCTATACCAAGAACGGGCTAAACACTAACGAAGCCCGTACCATTATTTACTGGGGTGTTTTCAGTGGTGGCTTTGGCACTTCCTACGGGTCATGGAACCTTTGGCACTGTGGAGACCGCAACGATCTGGCCCCTTTTTCAATCCCTGAAGCTTTTTACGAAGGTTTCGGTACCCAAATTGGTTTCCTTGGGAAATTGCTGAGCAGTTTTTCTATGGTGGATAGAGTTCCCAACCAGAAGTTGCTAATGAATAACCAGACATCCGGTTTGGACCGTATTTTGGCTTGCACAGCAACGGACAAAAGTTTTGCAATGGTTTACTCCCCAAATGGCGAACCATTCACTGTCGATCTATCACTCGTGGGTGGAAAGAAAATCCACTGGCAGTGGTTCAAACCTTCGAACGGTGAAATACATAACAGCGGCGACTTCCGTAGAAAAAGCAACCAACATTTGTTTACACCACCAACCCGTGGAGACAGGTTTACGGGCAATGATTGGGCGTTGGTAATCAACTGAATGTTTTCGTGGAGGGGCCCTTTTTAATACAGGCGTGAGGCCAAATTTAGGATCAGGGAAACTAGAACCTACTTCAGTGTAACAGAATGAAGCCAATTAATTGCACGACAATACTTTCAATATTTAAATTCTAAATCGTGAAGAAGAGTTATTTTTTATTTGCAGTTGTCAGTTTATTCCTTGTGACGGCCTGTCAGCCAAAACGAAAAGACCAACAGGTTGTTCAGGCGCGCTGGACTCAGGAACAGGCACAGCAATGGGGAGCCGAAAACGGCTGGCTGCGTGGCAGTAATTTTAATCCTAGTACTGCCATCAACCAGTTGGAAACTTGGCAGGCTGAATCGTTCGACACGGCAACCATTAACCGCGAACTTGGTTGGGCGGCAGCAATCGGCATGAACGTTATGCGCGTATATCTGCATCATGTCGCTTGGCAGGTTGATCACGAAGGATTTAAAAGCCGCATGAACACTTACCTCGGTATCTCTGAAAAACACGGGATCAAAACCATTTTCGTTTTTTTTGACGACTGCTGGAACCCTACCTATCAAGCGGGGAAGCAGCCCGATCCGAAACCGGGAGTCCACAATTCAGGATGGGTCCGCGATCCTGGAGACCTGATCTTCCAAGATTCAACTTTGATTCACGTACTAGAATCCTATGTTAAAGATGTGTTGAAAACGTTCAACGACTATAAACGAATAGTTATGTGGGATTTGTATAACGAGCCAGGCAATTTCGGATATGGAAACAAATCGATGCCTTTGTTGAAAAAAGTGTTTGAATGGGCCTGGGAAATTCGTCCGTCGCAGCCTTTATCTGTGGGTGTATGTAGTATAAAATTTCAGGAGATCAATGAATTTTCACTAGAGAACTCCGACATTATTACCTATCACAATTACAATGGGCCTGAAAAACATAAGGCAGTAATCGATACACTTAAAAAGTACAACCGCCCGCTGGTTTGTACTGAATACATGGCGCGTCGTAGAAACAGCTTGTTTACCAACATTATGCCCCTATTAAAAGAAAACAATGTGGGCGCCATTAATTGGGGATTGGTTGATGGAAAATCGAACACCAAATATGCTTATACCGATTCTATTGTCGACGGCTCGGAACCGCCGCTTTGGTTTCACGATATTTTTCGTAAAGATGGAACGCCCTATAAACAGGAAGAAGTGGATTTGATTAAGCGTTTGACGCTGGAAAAGTAAACAAGAAAACAGTAATCATTTGCAGCATTAACCATCATGATTAGTGAGGGGTGACTTTGAGTCAATCACTCTCAAAATCTTTAAATGGTTTTATCCACCTGAAAATTCAATACCCCAAAATGCAATTCAGTTATTTTAACACTCAGTTTTTTCTAAGCATCAAATAAAAACCCTACAAAATGATCAGTAAATTTCAATACGTTGTAGTTCTTTTACTTTTCCCGTGTTACATAGCCCTGGCTCAACCCACGAAAGAGGATTTTTCATCGTACGTCCATCCTTTTATTGGAGCTATCAACAATGGGTCTTGTATGCCAGGCCCCTGTTTGCCTCATGCCTCGGTTTACCCAAGTCCAAACACCATTAAAGGCCACAATGGCGGCTATGCGATAAACGAAAAAATTACGGGTTTTGCCCAATTACACACCCAGGGAACAGGAGGCTTAAAGTCGTATGGAAACTTTTTGATTTCCCCACAAATCGGACTTCGGATCAATGAAACCGACCACCATAGCGACAAAGAGGAAGAAGAAGCTTCGGCTTTCTCGTATAAAGTAAAGCTCAAAAAGTACGGTATATTATGCGAGCTAAGCCCCTCGCAGAACGCCGCCCTTTATAAATTTACTTTCCCGGCCTCCGACAGCGCCATCATATTGATTGATGTAGCACGAAAAAACGGCGCAACTATTGGCCTTGATAGCGGCAATGTGCAAATTTCCCCCGACCGTAAAGCAATGTATGGTGGCGGCACCTATGGTAAAAATTGGCCCGAAGGCAACCATACATGGAACATGTATTTTTACGCAGAATTTAGTGAACCTGCAAACATTTCAGGAGTTTTTGCCGATACCAAAATATTACCGAACCAAGTATTTGCATCGGCTGAAAAGAAAAATTTGGGGGCTTATCTTGGTTTTCAAACCAAGATAAATCAAGAAATTTATGTAAAGATTGCAGTTTCGTTTATTAGCCCCGACCACGCCCGTTTACTTTTGCAACAAGAAATTCCGGACTGGGATCTGGGATTTCAGAAGCAAAAAGCGCAATATATCTGGAACGCGTACCTTTCACGGATTCAGGTTGAGGCTAGCGAGGAAGAAAAAATTGTCTTTTATACGCACCTATTTCATGCCTTTGTGCAACCCCGCAACCGCACAGGAAATAATTTATGGAATAACAGCGAAGAATTTTGGGACGACCATTACACGATGTGGGACTCTTGGAAAACCTTATTCCCTTTAATGTGTCTCATCGATCAGGAAATGGTCGCTTCAAACATCAGGTCGTTTATCAACCGGCACAAACACAATGGATATGTTGCCGAAGCATTTGTAAACGGGAAAGAAAGTCCGGTGGGGCAAGGCGGAAATACAGTCGACAACATCATTGGCGATGCCTTTGTAAAGAAAATACCCGGGATCGACTGGGAAAAAGCATATTCAGTTTTAAAATACAATGCCGATTCAATGCGGACTTCTGCTTATCGAAATAGTGGGTTTGTGTACCAAAATGAACCCACTGGCTATTCATGGCGGCTGAAACCCGGATCGGCAACCATCGCCTTTGCTTTTAATGATTTCTGTATGGCCAATGTAGCAAAAGGTCTTGGCAAAACAACTGATTATAAGTTTTATACGAAGCGGTCTGAGAGCTGGAAAAATATTTGGAACTCTACTGCTGAGAGCGATGCGTTTTCAGGTTTTATAATGGCCAAAAAAAGTGATGGCGAATTTGATGAAATTGATCCTAAAACCGGTTATAACCAACACTTCTATGAAGGAACCTGTTGGGAGTATTCCTATGAAATTCCACATGACGTTGACGCAATGGTTGCCATGATGGGAGGAAAAATGAAATTTATTGAACGGCTCAAATACGCGATGGATAACCACCTGATTGATTTTGGCAATGAACCTTCGTTTATGACGCCTTGGTTGTTTTCGCATGAAAGTGTGCAACGTCCTGATCTTACTTCATATTATATCCGCACCAAACTGCTCCCACTTTTTACCCGTTATGATCTCCCGGGCGATGATGACCAGGGCGCTATGGCATCGCTGTATATATTTGCTAAATTAGGTTTCTTTCCTTTTGCGGGCACCGATAAATATTACCTACATGGCGGGAGTTTTACAAAGGCCAGTATAAAACTACCCGGAAATAAAACATTTGTCATCAAATCAAAAAGTGCATCTCCGGATAATATTTACATCCGTTCGGTAAAATTGAACGGTGTAAAACTTAACAGAAGCTGGATTACTCATTCAGAAATAATGAATGGCGGGGTGTTAGAATTCGAAATGTCAAGTAGCTTTCAAAACTATATTAAGTAAATCAGAAGCCAGCAATAATTGCCGCGGACGATTGCCCGGGGCAAGTGATGTAGGATTATCCTAAGAAACGGTTTTGACGCATTTGTGGGAATACGGGGATCTAAGATATTACAGTTTAGTTGCTATTCATGATCCACTTCATTCTTTTTGCCCAATCTTCCAGAAAAGCTTTCCGATGTTTATTTACCGTTTTAGCGCCCGGCCTATTATTCTCTATGAAAGTTGGGTCAGGATTATCCGTCCAATAATGGGCTCCATGCCCCGTCTTTACAAATGAACCTCCCCAACTCTCACCTTCAGGATTGTTGGGGTCTCCATGTAAAAAGTATAAGACCGCAGGCGTATCGCCCATCTTAATATCTTTCTTCTTTTCCCAAAATAACTCACCCATAGCACCATGGCCTTTCACATACTTTTCTACAAAAGCAACATTATTCCATTCTCCATCTTGAATGCCACCCAAATACATGCCTCTAAATGTGGTATTGTTTTCGATCCACCATAAGTCAGGGTGGTGGTTGTAAAGATAGTCTCGCGATTTTTCATCCTGATCGGTATTCCACGAACCAATATAATACACCCTGATTTTGTTTTTTATAGAAGGATCATGGTGAACCGCCTGAGCTACATCGGTCATAGAACCCCAAACTTGAATGTACAGTGGTCGTTTATCTTTCTTCTTAGCCATTTTTATTATCCATTTAGCACCTTCACTCAGATCTTCAGGCTTATCTCCATTTTGAACATTAATTGCTCCTTGTTTCGTCACTTTTAATAAGTCAGACGGTCTTGGAAATGACCGAGAATATTTTTTTAGTTTTGAATAATCCTTTTTATAAGCAAAAATTACTTCATCTATATGCTCTTTCCTGCCAGCATTAGGCGGAGAACTTATCAATCCTTCAATATCAAATCGATCTGCATAAACAAGAAAATGAACCATAGATTGATAATCGTCTGGATCACTACCTCCGATATCGGTTGAAATAATTACTCGTGGTTTGTCTATTGTTTTAGAAAAACTCCCACAGATTATGGCTAAAAGTGGCAACAAAAGAATTAATTTATTGATTTTCATACTAAGGGTTTTTTCTGATATTAAGTATTTAACATATTTATTTTTTTATTACTGTCATCCGAGGAAAAAGCGGGAATTAAATTGTATTCTTTAAAAAGTACAATAGCGAGGTTTTGACACCTCGCTAAAGTTTATGATGTTTGAAGTCACAACAAATCTTACATCATGAACAAAAATACAAACC
>JBGTEP010000049.1:0-2591 GCA_041747735.1 Chryseolinea sp. | reverse complement strand
TGGCGGAAATTTGCCAACTAAGATTTAGTTATGTCTGTTTCGATTGATAGGAAAATGCTTCTAAAGCCGACACAAGCTGTATGCAATCCATTAGCACCCACGCAACCACAAACAAAGGATAGATTATGAAAAAATTACTTTTTGCACTATTGATTACACCCTTTTTCACAAATGGACAAAGTGGAAACAAAAACTTCATTGACCAAAACTATATCGAAGTCACCGGAAAATCTGAAATGGAGTTAACTCCTGACCTGATTTACATCAAAATTTTAGTCAACGAAAAAGATAATAAAAGTAAAACACCACTTGCAGACCGAGAAAATACAATGATCTCAAAATTGAAAGAAATTGGGGTAGACGTAAACAAGGACTTATTGATTAAAGACATTTCGAGCAATTTTAAAAATTATTGGCTAGCTAAAAACGAGATATTATTAGCAAAAGAATATCAATTGCTTGTTCGAGATGGTAGAACAACAAGTAAGGTTTTTATTGAACTTGAAAACATTGGAATATCAAATGTATCTATTGACAAAATAGATCATAGCAGCATTCAAAAGCATCGAAAAGAAGTAAAAATTGATGCGGTAAAAGCAGCAAAAGAAAAAGGAGAATCTTTAGCAAATGCAATTGGACAAAATATTGGTCGGGCGATTTACATTCAAGAAATAGAAACACCAATGCCGAATTATTCAAATCGAATTTTGGTTAGAGGCGCGGCATCAATATCGAATTCTTCACTCTATGGTTCGAGAGCACCTGAACCAGAAATTGACTTTGAAAAAATTAAGCTTGAGTATTCAATAATTTGCAGATTTGAATTGAAATAAGGCACAAGGATTTTTAAAAAGCTAAAACGAAGTGCTACGACTAAGTTCGAAAAGCATATTTCCCCACTGGGACGCGAGTTTGCAGAGAGTATACGCATATGCGTATACTGGGTTGTTATGCCTCATTGCTTTCGGACAGTTTGGCCATCTGAAACAAAATACTTACCTTTGACGTAAGTAACGCAAGACAGGACTATGATCACATCCTTTGGCTCAAGAGACACCAAAAAAATATGGGACGGTGAGAGAGTTAAAGGGTTCGCGACAGAATTGCAAGAAATTGCAAGAAGAAAGTTGAGAATGTTGAATAACTCACAGAATATAGCCGATTTGCAGATTCCCCCATCAAATAGATTGGAGAAACTGAAAGGTAATTTGAGAAATTTTCACTCGATAAGAATTAATGACCAGTGGAGAATAATTTTCAAATGGGACAAAGGGAATGCATCAGAAGTTGAAATATTGAACTATCATTAAACTGAATTTAGAATGAAAAAGTTAAGAAATATTCATCCGGGAGAAATTCTTCGAGAGGAATTCTTAGTTCCTTTGGGACTAAGTGCTTATAAGTTATCGAAGGACGTTGGTATACCTCAGACAAGAGTTTCAGAAATCATTAAAGGGAATAGACGAGTAACGGCTGACACAGCTTTAAGACTTTCAAAATATTTTGGTAACTCGGCAAAATTTTGGCTTGGACTTCAGGACGACTTTGACATTGAAGAAGAAGGGCAACTTAAATCAAAAGAGTTGGAGTCGATAGAGCACTATCGAAGCAACGCGGCATCACACAATATATAAATCATATGCAGGTTCGTTTTGTTATAATAAGTTCTGCAATTAACTTTATTTCTCAACGGTTGACAGGGTGGTGCTTTTAAGCTGCATACCTTATATACAAGCGTTACCGGCAAGCCCTTAAAGCAATTTTCACTATATTTGGACGATGGACTTAAATTCCCTAATAAAAGATAAGTATGATGACTTCATTACCCTCTGCAGGCGGCATAGAGTTAGTAAAATCTATGCTTTCGGATCTTCAATAACTGACCATTTTGATCCAGTTAAAAGTGACATTGACGTGATAGTAGATTTGGACATTGAAGACCCAGCTGAATATGGAGAAAACCTTCTTTCGCTTTGGGACAAACTCGAGGTATTTTTTGAAAGGAAAGTGGACTTGTTAACTGAGGACTCAATACGTAATCCCTACTTAAGGAAGAGTATTGAGGCAACAAAAAAATTGATCTATGACGGACAAGGCGAGAAAGTATTTGTCTGACATTTTAAATTCGATAGATCATATTTTGACTTTTACAAATGATTTAAATTCATTTGACCAATACAAGAAAAATTTCTTAGTTAAAGGAGCTGTTGAAAGGCATCCTTGCAATTATCGGAGAAGCGATTAACAAGTTTTCGAAAGAGTCAAAGGAAAACGATTTAACTAATTCAAGGCAGATAGTAAGCCTGCGAAACAGGCTGATTCACTCTTACGACAATATTGACGATAGAATAATCTGGACAATCATAAGACGACATCTTAATCCTCTGAAAGAAGAGGTTCGGAAGAAGATTAGTTGAACAGGGCCAGCCGGTAAGACGAGAATATCCATGTGTCTTAGCCCCCTAATAGACTGCACAGATTCTGAAAAACGGATTTGTACAACTAAATTAGGGAAAGATGACAAGAACAAGACGAACATTTTCACCTGAAGATCGGCTGAGCCTTCTTCGGGAAGCGGAGAAAGAAGGATT
>JBGTEP010000048.1:0-25406 GCA_041747735.1 Chryseolinea sp. | reverse complement strand
GATCATTCTTTTTCAAGCCTGTTCAAAAAAAGAAGTGACGCCAGAACAGATCGTTGGGCGATATGTCAAAGAGGTGGAGTTTGAAGTGCCGCACCCATTCACAAATCGTAAGTTGGGCATGGGCAAGATCCGCGATACCATCTTCATTTTTCCTAAGCAGAACGGATACGAGATTGTCAATAACAAGTGGCGCCAGAATGATTACGATACGCTGGGATGGCAAAATCTGCAACTGGCGGACAATTACCCAATGCCAACTTATAGGGCAACGTTCGACCCTACGGACAGCACCCTCAACCCTGAATTATCCGGTTTATTTTTATCTTTGAAACTTGATCTGGTGAATAATAGCCTTCGAAAGGGAAAAAGTGAACGCAATGTTTATGTGAAGGTCAATTAAGACCGCATTAAGAATAATTCAGGGAGCCCATTTACTTGGATAAGGCAGGATGATCGAAAGATTTCCTGCCTGTTTTTTTTTAAGAAAAGGGTCAAATCTGTCCTCAGGTTGATAGTTCCTCAACTCTCTTTCTAAGTGCAAATAAGTTCTTTATAAATACCTTAACACGATTTCGCAGGTCTCCAATTGAATCTAAAAGTACAGGATTTAACGAAGGAAGGTGCTTTCCTACCCCCTTAACGAAGATATCATACTTCTCCAGGTAGTCCATTTTTGAAGAATGAAAGATAAAAAAGTGACTGTATCTATTTCTTATGCCTTCATCATCAACGAGGGCAAGTACCTCTGGTAATGGCATCGTCCTTAGTCTCTCAGCATCTTCTTTTGAAGATATACTATCACCCAAATTCACAACGATATCGTCAACAAACGATGGTAGTCCCTGAATCACCTCGTTACATATGTACTCAATGTCACAAGATAGAGTCAGAAACTCACGCGCGAACTGCTCGATTTCAGTTTTGTATTCCTCTTTCTGGGGTTGCTTCAATTGGTTCAGTAAATTGAAATACTGCGCAAACTCCTCAAAGGAGATAAAATACTGCGCGTTTCTTTTTACATGAATTGCTTTGATCTTTACAATGGGATCATTCAATTGGTAGAATATATTAATCAAATGTTCAAGGTCGGTGAGAATATCATAAGCATTGGCATCTGATATTTCATCGTATCCGGAATGCATAAATCTATTCCGCAGAACCGGAACGATGTACTGGTAGTAGTCAAACGAAAATTCACTGTAGTCGTGAAAGGGCCGGATGTTATCAACTTTATCGGACAATGACTTTCCCTTTACCTTGCTGAATATTGTAGTCTCCATCTCGGTAAAGAGACCTTCGACCTGCGGTAATGCTAATGCATAAAAGGAAAGCCATCGCTGCTCATTAAATAACTTTTCCAATTCATCAAAAATCGAAGCTCGGTTTTTTTTCAACGGCAGATGTGCCAAATAGAACTTAAGACTTTGAAATATTTTGGCAGGTGATTGCTGTTGAAAATACAATGAATAAAACTCTTCCTTATCTTTTAGATACTGCTTTTCAAGTTTCTTTGCCTCTTTGATCGGAAAATTTCGAACTCTATGACCACACGTATCTATTTGCTTTAAATCAAAAAACTCTTCTGAGTTGTAGTGACCAAAACGATATGGAAAATCCATATAACGTTCCTGCATCTTGTATGCCATTCCGATGCCCCATGGAGAATTTGTCGCTTTTTGAATAGCTCTAGACTTCACACCATTTAATTGGTAATTAATGATTACTTCTCTCTCACGAATGCATCGCTGATAGAAATCGAATTTTGTTCTGTGTTCGTGGTCACGGGGCTGTTCATTAGTGGAGATGTACTTGCTGATGTAGGAATCAGTCTCGTAACGTTGGATTATTTTATTTAAGCGATCAAGGTGTTCTCTGACATTTGACGCCAGTAACGAATATGTATCGTGAGGCAAATGCTTAAGTCTAAGAACAAATAGTATATAATTCTTTATAGCACCTTCAAAGGACAATATATCGCCTTCTTTTTCCCAATAGAGTTCTCCGTCTGTTTCACCATCAAGCTGAAAATGGGCAAGCACTTTAGTACACGCATGATCAAGAGATGGGATGGTTTTGTCTAAGCCTCGAGAAAGACCTTTGATTTGCCTTAATGATTCAAAGACAAGGTCTTCCCAACCCTTTATTTCAAAGATCTTATTTCGAAACCGACCGAAAACATCGTTTCTCAATCGGATCATGTCATCCATAGTCCCGTAAGATGAAAGAACAATTTTCCTTCTGCTATTTGTTCTGCTCATTGGCGTAAAATGAGTTATGGTGAATATTTAAGATAATCATTTTTCCCTCGCAAAGTTCGGCCTTTCCGCTGACTCCTGTTGGGAGACTACGGCATAAACGCTCAACTCCTTCCCGCATCTCCATTTATTCCGTTTCCTCCCACCAGGAGCGCACAAGGATTTCATTCCTTGTGCTGTCATCGTAAAGACCGGTGTAGTCGCGCATAAAAAATGTTCAACTTAAACATGATGCGTTATGACAGACTACATCGAATTAGTAACAACAACACCTGTAGATGAACCGTGTGCACAGGTAGGAATGGAAGACTACATGAACCAGGCAAGGCTTGAAGCACGTACCTACATCGCGCAGTTGCAACGCGTGTATGGCGCACCTCCGGTTGGATCTCACTTCAAGATCATCCGTTGTCCTCACGATTTTGGTACCTACCTCGACATCCGGTTTTACTATGATGACGAAGATCAGAGGCATGTTGCATATATGGATAATATCGAACAGGGTTGTGAACGGTGGGATACTGATGCCATTAGAGAACTAAATAAATCTAACTACCGCACCCTACCAGCCTAGACCTACTATATAATTACAAGTCGCGTGTCGCTCGGCTTGTAATTACTTTTGATGCCTCTATTTCTCTGCATAGCCAACAATTGAAGAATCAATGCTTACTTCACGGCAGTTATTCTTAATTCGATCAAAGTCACGTTGCTCTTCAATTGGGTAGAAAGTTTCAAGCCGAATGTAGTTGATCACTTTTCCTTTTACATGTTTCTTCTTTTTCTCAGTCCAGATGGCATACGTAATACCCTGGTGTTTAAAAGGGATAAAGTTTATTTCAACTAACTTCGTTTGAGGTATCGCGCCTATTTTTTCAACAATTCGCTTTAGCTCATACGGTATCTCATACCATTTAAGTCCCCAATCTAAATGAAAGGATTTTCCCGTATCAAATTGCTTTGCAGCGCCAGCATAGTGCCGGTTTAGAATATGAACCAATGAGTACTCATTAATTTCGATCTCATTTCCATGAAATATTACAGTAACAGTATCACTTCCGTGCTCGTCAAAAAAAGCTTTAGCGTTGAGGTAAAGGTATTTTGAATGCAATACAATTGATTTTCTTTTATAGTCGTATTCCTGTTTACTGATAGCTCCTTTATCGTAAAGCTCCTTTACATGCTTTAAATCAGGATTGATCTCGTTGATGACCAGGTTGAGAATATTTTCGTTGTGTCTGTTAGTGGATACTACTTTTTCCCAGGATATGAAGTAGTCATTTAGTTTGTTTACGTCTTCACGTTTCTCTTGAATGCTAACCAAGCCGGTAAATTTATCAATGCCGTATCGGCCTTCTAGGTCTGCGAAATAATGAATATAAAGATTTTTAAAAATGTAATCCTGGGCTGCTGGTATTGAAGCAAGATTAACAAATTCGATAGAGCCTTCTGGCTTTGAGGCACGTAATACAGAACATGCGAATTCGGTTTCGGAAACCGACATCCGGGCTCCGCTTATCAGTCGGCTTACAAGCTCTCCAACAACGGTAACGTCTGCGTTTGCCCGGACGATTTCCAATTCTGCTTTTGAATACCTCCTGAATTTATTCTTATTTGACATATAACAGAAATTAAAATTCCTTCAAAAGCTGAACGGCTTGTAACGGATAGAGATACCGGAAAGCTTTTGAACCAATTACTTGCCTAATGAAATATCGCAACTCCTCATTCGTGAATTGTAGAGTGGTGCGATATGCTTCCCGATGACACCTGCGGTATTTCTCTTTGCTACCGCAAAAACAATTTTCAGTCCGACTTGGCTCAATACGTTTAGCAACGTGTGATATCAATTCATAAAGTCTGAGCAGATCCTTTGTCTTAAACAAGTCAAAGAAGAATTCAAGTTCTCCTAACAAACCGTGTGATCTCTCCTGAAGAAAGTACCCATTCTTTTCCCTGAATAGCTGATTGAAGAAGTACGGCTTAACCTCCTTCTCGATGAACACCGGAAGGGTAATGCCCGCTTTACAAAGGAGAATTTCCTCAGGTTGATTTTTTACACAGCAATGACCATCACTTTCGAATATATGCCAATCAATATTGCGCGGAATTCTTCCACCCGTTTCAAAGACAAATGGAAACCGATAAGGATATTCTTCGACCGCATGAATCTCGATGAAATAACTTCCATGTTTTACACCTTCAGCGTCTATGAGTTCAAGCTCTCCGGCAACAATGGGCTTCCCATCCTGTTCAAGAAATGAAAGGCTGGGAAACGCATCGCTGATCTGGATTGCCTCCGCTCTGAAAAGTGATATGCGATCAACTACTTCGCCCATGGTCTGGAGGTAGCCGCACCCGTGGCGATCCCGATAGATGACAATCGGTTTTCATCTTGGTCTTCACCTTCCGGGAAACGTTCACCAAGATGTTTTCTCCAAAGCTTACTGGCCTTTAATTGATTGGGTTCCTTTAAGGCATTGTCTGCATCTTCAATAAATTCATTCAGCGCGGTAAGAAAATTGTTCTTGCGTTCTGATGTGTAGTTTGCAAACAGGTCGTCCTTTGGGGTAACCGGAACAACACATTCAAACTTTGCATCCAAAGCCTTTTTGATTTCCTTGAGCGTATCGCGAAGCGTGATGTCTTCACGTTCATTGTAAACGATTTTTGCTTTTGCATTGGCAGCAAGAATGGTCATAGCAATTCCACTTGGCATCTTGTTGCGCTTGTGGTCGCACCATGCTTTGAGATCCTTCACATTATTGACAAGCATACCGTTCTTGTCCTTCCGTGCATTGAACCAGTCCACCATCGCTTTTGGGTCGCTGTCTTCAAAGCCGTTATCTTTCACTGCAAGCTGATACTCCTTGCCATCGACTTTGTAGTAAACAGGCATGTCGATTTCATAGTCGCTGGTGAAAATATTGCGGATACATTTTTTACGGTGTTCGGGTTCCGTATCGGTGTATCCATTTGCTGCATCCTTCACCCATTGCTGAAGGGTGGTTGCAGTCACATCCGGTTCACGCATGAAATACACGCCATCATCCAGATCACAAATATCATCTTTGGTACGAATCGGGGTTTTCATCTTGTCAGAACCCTGAACATAAAACTTGGGACTATATCCGGGATGCTTCTCTTTAAAATCCTTTCTGATACGGTCGCGAAGTCCTTTCTTGGAGGTCATCATGCGCTCCTTCTTCTTTGCCGGGATGGATATCTCCTCCTGGAACTTCTCAAATAAGTCATTACAGTTAGCCATATTGTTTACAGTTGTTTTACAGGTTTAAAATCTTCCTTCTTCTCAGTGAGAAACTGTTTCCATATCTCCGCACCATGTCCTTTATAGCTGTTGAGCGCAATGGCTTCCAGCTTCATGAGTTTTTGGGGATCGGTCTCATCGAGTTTGATGTCTTCATTGTTGCCGAAATAATGTTGTATGCGCTTGTAGTAGAACTTTGGCAGTTCCCCTTCGCCAACACCATTATTGAGAAACTTGACGAGGTTATCTGTGTTCTGGGATTGCGCACTGAACATCAGATCTACAAGTCGCACCTTCCTATTTCCCCAATACCAGAAGCCAAAGCCCTTTTCGGTTTTGTGCTCGGTAAAAACTTTGTGTCCTGTTCCAAGCGAGAGAACGCGGATATCAGCAAGCGGTACACCCAGCGTATTGTTTGCTTCCACAATGCCTATGTGTGTTGGATTATTGGCTATCACTCCACCATCGATATTCATGTTGACTTCCACCAGATTAGCGGAATCAACCGGAGTATAGGTAAATGAATGAGGCGGAAAGAATACGGGAGCCGCAGCGGTGGAGAGTGCGACATGATGCGCTGGTATCTGGTAATCCCTGAAAAGCTTATCGTGATGTGCTGTCTTATACACGTTCGCTTTACCTGAAGCTGAGTTGTATGTAGGAATGCATACACGGGTTTTCGCGTGACCGAGTCTCGTATCTCCGTTGCTGGAATATTTGGCAAAGGTTTCCTTCAGTAAATCGTGAAGAAAATCATTGGAATACATAGACCGAAACAGGCCGAACCGGAGTGCTTTCCCCTTGAAAATATTCGAAGCATTATCCCGATACAATTTTAGAATGTCTTGTGCTGGCATCCCCAGGGCAAGACCAATAGCAATAATCCCACCCGTGGACGTACCGCAGATCAGGTCGAAATAGTCACACAGCCTGGAGCCATTGCCATTTCGTGCAAGTTCTTCTTCCATTTCGCATAGTAGCCGGGCCGGATACATGCCTCGTATGCCACCGCCATCAATGGACAGAATTTTAAATGTTCCTGTTTCCATCGGTTAAAATGTTTGGTGAATTTTCGCTGCCCCTGGCACCGTTTTTTCGATGACTGAATCTGCCGTCACAGATGAGCGGCCGTCAGCTTTTCGGAAAGTGTTTTTAAGTCGTTGTAAATCTTTTGCCATAGGCTTTTACGTGTTTAAGTTGTCCTGATGACAACCCAACCGTTCAGAAATGGCGCAGAAACTTTGAATTCAGCCCGGCTGGACTAAATTTGCAAATACAAAAGCGCCAAGTCATCCCGGTCGGGGATGCCATGCTATACCAATAGTAACCGTGCGTTTTGTCAAGAGGGCCACTTCCAATGGCCCTTTTTTAGTTGACAAAATTGGGAAATTATACTCAAGTGTTGTGCCAATTCCCCGGTTTACAAAATAAAGGACATCTTGTCACAAAAAGTTCCCAATTTCTTATCGAAAAGTGATTTTAATTAGAAAATAACCGCCTGTCAGGGTTTCTGCCAGGTTTACATACTTAATTGACAGTATCTACAATAATTGCTACTTTTGTAAACCTATTCATTGTGTTACCTGTTACATCAATAGTAATATCAAGAACACTAACTATAGATCCTATGACTCAATTTGCTGAACGGCTTAAGTCAGCCCGCACCATGGCTGGACTTTCGTTGCAGGATTTGGCCGAAAGGCTCCAAAATCGTGTAACCCGGCAAGCTCTTCATAAATACGAGAAGGGTGAGATCATGCCGGATAGTGAAATGGTAGGCCTCTTGTGTGAAGCACTGGGGGTACGCCCGGACTATTTCTTCCGCAAGGCGGAAGTGAACCTGGAAAAGGTTGAATTCCGGAAACACCAGAAGTTTCCGGTGAAAGAAAAGAAAAGCATCATCGAGAAAACCCGCGATTTCCTGTCGCGCTACATCGAACTGGAGGAGATTCTGGGGATTAACACCGCTTTCAACCTCGGATTTGAGGTTGAACCGATTCACACCAAAGAAGATGTGGAAAAGGCTGCTGTAGCATTGAGAAGCCATTGGAAACTGGGTACCGACCCTATTTTCAACTTGATCGAACTATTGGAGGACAACCATATCAAGGTCATTGAGATTGAAACCGAGGACGATGGCCTGGAGGGCGTATCGGCCATGGTGAATGGATCAATCCCGGTGATCGTCTTGAATCGCGGTACCGCTCAACGCAAAAAGCCGCTGGACCGGATCAGGTTTACCGCTATGCATGAATTGGCGCACGTAATACTTCCGCTCGATAGTTTTACTGAAAAGGAGAAAGAGAAGTTCTGCCATTATTTTGCTGCTGCCATGCTATTGCCGAAAGACATTGTGGCAAAAGAAATAGGTGAATCGCGATCAAAACTGATGATACAAGAACTGGGTGGCTTGAAGTTGCAGTACGGTATCTCCATACAGGCAATCGCTTACCGGTTAAAAGACCTGAAAGTAATTTCAGAGTCTTACTTCAAGCAGTTCATGTTCATGATGACTCACCTGGGATACCGGGTGGACGAACCCTTCCCGTATCCAGGTTATGAAGAGTCCAATCGGTTTAACCAACTCCTCTTCAAAGCCCTTGGCGAAGAGTATATCTCTATGAGCAAAGCGGCATCGCTGAAAAATAAGAAACTGGCAGAATTCAGATCCGAGTACCTTGTGGCATAATGAAACTCGTTGTTACCGATGCGTGCATCTTCATCGATGTAATAGAACTCCAGCTCACGTCTGAGTTTTTCGGACTTGAGCTGGAGATTCATACTACTGTCGATGTACTCAACGAGTTATTTCCACAACAGCAACAGTTACTTCATGCGTATGAACACGGTGGTAAACTGACTATCCATGTTCTTACTCCGGCAGATCAGGAAGCGATAAGCAAAGAGAATTTTCCGAGGGCGCTTTCTCCGGAAGATTGCTCCGTGATTTACATCGCCCGGAAACTGAATGCAACGGTTTTGAGCAGCGACAAGCCTGTGAGAACACACGCCAAGAATTTATCTATTGAATACCACGGCATGTTTTGGATATTTGATAAACTGGTTGCAGAGGAGTTATTGACGGGCGCAGCTGCAACAGCCAAATTGAAATCGCTTATGCAGTCGAACATCATTTATAAAGGGAATCAGGAGATGGTGAAGGAATCGGAGAAGAGATTTCGTGTTTGGGGTAAAAATTAATTATCAAATGCCCCTGATTCGAAGCATCATTTTTTTCTTTAGATGAATTTAACCTAGAAATTATATATTCTAGTTTAATTAATCTTAGTCGCTGGTCTTTTGGCGGATAGTGACCAGCTGGATAGAGGAATAAGGTTGTTACTCGCCAATCTGTGAGAAAATCTTCTCACTATCTCAAACCATCTACTTTTTCAATATTAGTGCTTTGACTTTATTCGATTTAAAACAACGAACACTTGAGGGACCTGCTAAATATAATGCAGACTCTTACCAGTATTATAATGACAGCAATAGGAACGAAATGGCCAACATCCGCAAGCTCTTGGAAGACTGGTTTGCAATATACCCTGAAAGCGAAAAGCTTGACCTAAAGCGTAGATTCAAGGCAGCCTTCGATCATGCTTTCTTCGAGCTGTATATTTTTGGACTTTTTACAAATCTTGGATACACCCTTAATGTCCATCCGGAAATATTAGGCACAGCTAAACGACCCGACTTCCTCGCGGAAAAAGGCGCGACACGTGCTTATATTGAGGTTAAACACATTATGATGAAATCACAAAAAGAGCAAGCACTCGAAAGAAAGAAGAATGCACTACTGGATTCAATCGACAAAGTTGATGCTTCCAATTTTTTGATTGTATTGCGCGAAATTGTTTTCAAAAGCGATGTGCAACCGAGTGGTAGGAATGTAATTCGATTTTTGAATAAAGTAATATCACAACTTGACCCAGACATCTATGGCCAACAGCTGTTGGAGAATGGGCCCAATGGTTCCCAAAAAATTGTTTATGAAGACAACGATGTTAAAATTGGACTGTGGTTGATGCCTAAAGTTCCTTCGCGAAGAGGGACAAACTCAAGATCAATTGGAGCACATCCTTCAGTTACCCAAATCGGAAATGATAGCGAATCTATCCGGGAAGCATTAGAAAATAAAGCTACCCGCTATGGAATTCTAAACACTCCGTACATTATTTGCCTCAACAAGCAAGGCGTTGGCCTTGATAAGTTAGAAATTCAAGAAGCACTCTATGGTGATCTGCGATACTCATGGTCTGAAAATCCAATTTCTGAAGACGGTAAACTTGAACTTTCTGGCAACGGATTCTTTGGTTCGAAGACTAATCCAAAATTCACTCGTGTCTCCGGTGTATATGTCACCAATGCGAATACGGCAAATCTTACGCATACAGCCGATCATGTCTTCCGACACAATCCATTTGCAACTTTCAAACTTGATCTTTCGATTAAACAGCCCATAGCTGAAACATTCAAGATCTCTCCAGGATATCCATACAATGCTTGACAATAATTAGCTCCTTTTTCTAGTTGGCTTAGGGGCTCTTGGAAAGCCAACATCTTTTTTAGTATAGTAAGCATCAATGTCATCCATGTAATTAACCATGAAAATCGTTTCGTTATCTCTTTCTTCACGCAATGGGAATCCGTTATTGAAAAAGAACCCGAGAATATCAATTTCGTCATTAAATTCGACATCTTTTCTTTCGTATAAAGCAAGTCGGTAGTTCATGTATTCTTTGAAATCTTCCTCGCTTTCAATAAGGTCAGCAAATATCATTAGATCAAAAAGTGAAACTATCCAAGTCCATTTGTAGGAATCGCTCAGCACACCAGATTCCACAAGGTATTTTAAGTTGACTGAGACTGTTGAAAGGTGCTCATAAGTAACAGAAATTTTGTAAATCTTGTAGTCTACTGTTTTATCTATGGCAAGAGTTTTTCTTTTGTTGTCCTCCACATAGGAAAACTCAGGTGTCAGATTATTGATAATAAATTGTTCCGCTCGATAGCATTGATACGAACCTTCGTCAACAGTTTCTCTCAATCGTTGCTTTAGTCCTAACAAAGCTCCTCTACGATGCTTTTTATTCAGTTCCCCGGCCTTTACCTCGATTATGTAGAGGGCATCCTTCCCAACTCCTAAAATATCAAGTTCAGGTTTTTTGGGTACTCCGTTCTCATCAATGTTATAGTCTAAGGAATGATAGAGTTTTACATGTGGCAGGAATTTTTCGAAGAGAAGCATTGCCTTTTGTTCAATGTAATTATCCCTGGATGTCGGGCTTGCGTTATTTCTAAATTTCTGTTCGTAGTACACGGAGTCGGCAGATTGTAAAAGGCTAGCGGTAATGTTGAATAAATTCCTAAATGGTAGGTTCACTGAAAAGCAATAATATTTATTCTCAGATTTTATTAGTGGCTTCGTACCTATTATTGTATCCCCAAGAGGAAATCCGCCAAATTTACCTTGGCTAAATGCAGCATTGTCACCAAAACTATGGCTAAGAAGATGAAATATCTTTTTCTCTACATCCGTCTTAGGAATTACCCAGAAGAAACGATTATATGCCGAAATGTTATCCAACGGAATTAATCCAATAGATTCGGGGGAGTCCGGATGCTTTAGATCAGGGTTATCATCAGTGAACAGTTCAATGAAGAATTTGCCAGTTGTCCTCATTTGCTCGAATACATAATTCTCCCCCTTCTCGTTACCCCAGTCCGTAAATCGCTTATTAGATAAACTGCCACCAAAGGGATTGCCAATTTTAGATGCAACCAGGAGATTTAATTTCTCAATTGTGTCGAAAATATCTTTTGAGTCGAAACCAAAGTACTGGCCGAGAAATCCATCGTGCGGCATAAATGTTTCCTTATAAATTTCAGCGAAATGTGAGTGATATCCTTCGCCTCTGACATGAAGGGCTTCCTCCATTACCCGCAACTTCAACCAATGATCAAACTCAGTGCCTTCGGAAGGATTTTCCGCTGACATTTCATAAAATCCAATGTTAATTTTTATTTTTGAGAGTTGATTTCTTACTTCATCAATGTTTTCCATTGTTGGAATTACGCCTACGTTTACATTGGGCGATGCTGATGCCATGCTAATGGCGTATTCAAGCAAAACTTCAATTTCATCATCGTCAATTCTCTTTTCGTTCTCAACATGCTCTTTGTCGGGACCTTCATAGTTTTCTAAGAATTCGTTGTGGAAATTTGGCGTTGCCTGAATCAATCTTGCACCTAGGCCACCTAAAAGATAAATTTTGTCGTATCGATCAATAAGGCTAGCTGCAATACTTATCTCTGCTTTTATCCAATTGAGGTAGCGGTCACGGTCGGATCTCGCTTGGTCAAACGCATACCGCCATTGTGCCTTAGTTTCCTCATCAAAATAGACTGGACTGCTCATACTTCATGCTGATAGATCATTACTTATCGATATTGATAAAGACTTTCTGCTAGGCCTTCCAGTCCCTCTCGAAAACCCGATAGTTTCACAAATGTCTCTTTGTATTTTGCTTGTTCTTCCGAACTTAAAGGATTGACCTTGATTTCCCGAATTTGAGCATGGATGTCAGAAAAGTAATTCGCTATCTTTCTATCTGCATAGCTTTTAATGATGAATACATACTCATCAACCAAACTACCATACTGCTTTTTGATGTCGCCAAAAACAATATCACTTTGAGTCCGCGATGTGTCAATTATTTTGGTGATTTTCCTAGCTCGCCTGCTCTCAGCAGAAAATATTAGATGACCAAAAAAACCAGCCAATGCACCCACGATAAATGCACCAGGATTTAGTATCGCAGCAAGAACCCCGCCTAGTACTCCCATTCCAAATGGCTCCGATAAATCGATGTCTGGAACAACCATCATCTCAATCGGTGCTGTGTTTATGTACCTTGTGTCAGTGCTCGTATTAATTAGTTCCCTTACTTTTTTTAAATTTCCCTCAATCCAAATATCGGCATCATTCTTTAAGAGGTTTAGTAAATTCAGGTGCTCTTGGTTGACTTCATTTATGATCTTATTTAGTCCATCAGACAAAAACTTTCTGATCTCAGACGCTCTAGGCAAATCCTGTCCAACTGGGAAACTCTTTAAGTGAATTTGTAATTGACTTAGAAGCTGTCCTTGTTTAGTGTCAAGAGATAAGTGAAGCGACTTTTTTATCTCATGTCCTTTCGTTCTAAAAAGTGCATCTAACTCCGGTAGCTTGTTAGTAATGTCGGTGATGAGCGCCTTTAGTGATACTAGTTTATCAGAATCGATCAACCTTGCCTTCAGAATATCCTCGAAAACATAGGTGCCTTTTCGTAGATCGCTGACTGTTCCTATTAACTTATCAATGCCAAGCTTGTTGCCTGACAGCAGGAATGACCAAAGATCTTCCTCGAAGGCATTTAAAGGATCGGGTATTCCATTGTTTGAAGAAATGGAAGATAATCGTCTCCTAAGGCTCTCATTTGCGCTGACATAGTATAGATTTTTACTCACCTTGTCAATAAGCTCTAACCTTTTCATATCGTAGGCTATTCGATTTTTCAGCTCTTCCAATCGATCATTTTGTAGAGAATCTATTTTGTTAAAAATCAAAAATATCTTCTCGGACGATGTGCCAATTTCTTTTATGTGTTTCTTATACTCTGCTCTAAAAACGAAACTCCCGGTTGCCGCAGAAGAAACCTCGATAATGTAAATGACAGCATTAAACGTTCTAACAAATCCCCAGGTATCTTGCAGAATGTTGTCGTCTGGATCGTCAAGTCCTGGTATATCAAAAAACGAAACACCTTTTTCTAGGCTCTCGTTAACCATTGAGACTGATACAAGTTTAACTTTCTTCTCGTTTGCTACATTGAGGTCTTGCGAAGCATATTGTTTGATAG
Organism: Chryseolinea sp.; assembly: GCA_041747735.1. GTDB lineage: Bacteria > Bacteroidota > Bacteroidia > Cytophagales > Cyclobacteriaceae > Chryseolinea. The sequence goes on along the minus strand of JBGTEP010000048.1, from coordinate 11,979 downwards.
TTTCCGCAGTGAAAGGCTCGGTCGTTTTTGTTCCGTCCTTGAAGTATATGTCAATCTGGTCTCTGTCACCCGGAATAATTTGAATTGCAACTCCAGTTGTTTGCCATACTCCGATAGGGGAAATGCCCTTTTTTAAAAGTGCATTGATGAGTGTACTTTTTCCGACCTTTGATGGGCCCACCACTGCGACCCTGTAAATTGCCTTCTCAAGGTTGCTACTCAGGTTGTTAACAATTGCCTCAGTTGATTCAAACTTGAATTCACCTGAAAGCGAATGAAATGCGGTAATTTGCTTTTTGACTTGATCCTTTAAACTGAAATATGTGCCCGGAATCACGGGCTTTGCATGACTGCTTCTCAGCAAGAATGATCGTATTTCTCCTTTTGACGTTTCCTTGAATGCATCCAGGGAATTGAATTTGATTGCCAACTTGCTTTTTGTTGACCAAGAAGGATTAGCAATACTCAATCCAGAAACAAATTTGTCATCAATCCATTTTATGTAAAATGTATCAGCCTGCTCAGCATACAACACCAATAACACTCGAATATTAGCTGATGCCCATGACTTAATCTTATCTGTTTCTATTTGAATACTGTACTCTCCATTTTTCGAGGTAGTTTGTGCTGTAGCTTTTAGTTGAACAGGAAGGAAAATACTTTCCAACTTGGATGACCCCCCACTGTCAATCTCGTTTCCAACCTGCACAAACGCATCGACCCCATAGTCCTTTTGAGCCCAATTGACTACCCAAGGGTCAAGCAGTTTTTCAAATTCCCGTTTTGATTTGTTCTCCTTTCTATGTGCAGAATGATATTGAGCCATGCTTACAATTAGTCATCGTAAAATGATGTTTTCAAAAATAATTCCTTTGATTCCTGAAGCGTCCTCTGCTCTGAATATTGAACCATCTCCTCTACAAACAACTTATGCTCCAAATATTTAACGCTTTCAAATTCCTTCATCACATTTTCGATAGTTTTCCATTTGGAAAGATATATTTCAGAAATGTTTGTTCTGGCAGCAAAGAAGCCTCCAGTCATCGACCAGTTCATTTTCTTAAAGTCGTCTAATTTTGAGTTGTTCTTCAAAAAGATTCTCAGAAACTCTGATATATGACCGCTCCAAACTTCATCAACAATTTCCATAACTATTTTGGCTTTCGAAATCTTTCTGGCATTCTTGGAAAGATATCCGACAACAAAGCTCTTGAAATCTAAGTTACTACCTGCAAATACTTCCTTTAGTACGGTATAAAAGTCAGCGGAGTATAAATGATTATTTACTGAAAGATAATCTAAAAACTGGGTCGCTAGAATTTCTGAACGCGGATGTCCTATTAGTCCTTTTATGAATGATGCATCTTTTGAACCTCTGAATTCCTTTACTCCAAAAACTGCTCGGCAGAACTTGATCAAAAATCGATCATCTTTCTCAATTAGAACTTTGAAACTTTCTCCTCGAAAATCGAACGTATCGTTGATCAAGTACTGCATAATATATGCATCCTCCAGGAGATCATTCGGAATGTTGAGGTGTTTACTCTCGATAAAAAACTCTCTTGGAAATGAAATCTGAATTTCTGATTTCCTCCACATTTTCAGAAATTGACTCAACAAGTCTTTGGGTAACTCTTCATAGGTCTTGCAAAGCGATGTTACCCAAGCAAAGTCAAAATAAAATCTTTGATTCTGACGTGCTATTAGCCGTTGAAGTAGTTCTTTTTGTTTTTCAAGGACCCTATCTTCAGGGAGACTGTTAATAAAAATGCCAAACCAAGTTACCTCTGACTTGAATTTATGCTTATTGAAGAATGCCAAGTAAGGTTCATGCAGTTCGGGCATGCGTGATATAGACTCAATAACTCGGTATGGCACGAAATTCAAACTATTCTCGGCCTTTGTAACGACATCAAGGATTTTCCACGCCTTCGGGATGTCCGTGGTGGAGATGAAATAGTTACCTAGAATATCTATGGATGCAAGTATCCCGTTACTATAGTGGTCGCCAATCTGTGGGTACCAAGTGTGAACATCATTGATCAATTGTTCAACCTCATCAATGGGAAGATGGTTAAACGAGTCTATTACTAACTTCGATTTATACTCAGCGAACTTTTCGTAATCGCCCTTATACTCAAGCCTCAGTGGGTCATGGTTCCAGGAGAGGATCGTATAATGTTTGTACAACTTTGAACTCAGCAAACGCGTCTTAATCTCGGAGCCAAGGGTTGTTTCAATTCTTAGCTTAGATACAAGTTCCCTCACCCGTGCTGCACCTAGCAATTGAACCAAATTTGAGGGATCATATTTGTTAAGGACTATTTTTGATAGAAATGGCCCATCATAAGATACAAATGTCTTGATGAGATCAATCCTGTACTCTGCATAGTGTGTAACGATCTTCGTAAATTCGACAGGATTGCTTTCAAACTTTTCATTTATTTGAGTCCATATCAACCTCCTCTGCTTCTTAAGACTCGCGTTTAGAGGAGCACTGTGTTGTGCGAGCGAAATTGAGTTTCTCTTATGGGTTGGTACACTTACCGTGAACTTCGAATAGAGGAATTGGTTGGCTGTATTGATAAAAAGTCTTCTGTATAACTGGTCTTTATTCCAGTGCTTGACTAGGAGCTTTAGATATTTTTCTTGCTTCTCATATTTAGGATAGGAATCCTCACTATAGGTCAGCCTACCGTTTATGATTTCCACGAACTGCTGGAAGTGATTTGGCAATCTTTTTACAAATTCAATTAGCAGTTCAAGGGCAGGCAAAAAGTTTTCATTGTTGTAACCGAGAAAATGAATCAAAAGTCTAAAGTGCTTGGACGTTAGATGGATTGAGTCAATTTTGTCTTGTTCTTCAGGGCTCTTGAAGGGTAACTCCTCTATGTGCTTTTTTTCAAATTGGAAAATTTGACTTGGACAATAGAACCAAAAACATTCGAGGAACAATATTTTCTCTCCCTCATCTTTGATTAGTTTGAGCCTATTTAATAACGAAGAAATTGTCTTCTCCCTGATATTTTCATAATCAAACGTATTGTTGGCCGAAACAATTATATCCTTAATTCGATTGCTATGGTTCGAAAAGAAATCATTGAGCAGAGTGGCTATACTAAGTCTTTTCTCCAACAGGAATGCTTTGTAAAATGAATAAGCTTGAAGATTTTGTTCTGTTATCCTTATTAAGTCGCCATCAATTTCAACAAACTCAATATCTTCCAACTCATTGGCGCTTTCCCAGAATTCATGAGAACTAATTTGAAAGGATTGTAAAATCTTATTGGCTTCCTCTGAACTAAGATCAATCGCGCGGAATACTGAAAGGATACCTAAACACTTTAAATGTTTGACTGATGAAAATGCCTGCTTGTCCTTGACAATGTTGCCAAAATATTGATCAAATATTTCGGTTGCGTTGGCAATACTCTTTAAGGTTTGGGTTTCATTAGCTACACGAGCAGCCATTAGAGCAATTCTTGGATTACCGAGCGCAAGACTGAGTATTTTGTTAATCGCAGATCTGGAAAAATTGGCTACAGTGCGTAGTATGTCTATTATTTCATTGTCTTCGAATGGTTTTATTTTGTCAATCTTGGGCTTGAATCTGATAAGAACACTCTCTATCTCATGTTGCGCATATTCTCTGACGGTAAGAACCAGACGAATGGTCATTCCCTCCAGTATTGAGTTGATTACTAAATCAAGTATCCGTGCACACCGATTGGCATCATCAATAAATATCAGGTAGGATTTGTGCTGAAAAAAATGACTCCGGATATCATCGAGCGTAAAGGAGCCTTTGTCTTTAAGGCATAATACCAACGTGTCAGGATGTTGGCTTTTGTACTTTGTGATAGCTTCTAAAGCTAGCTTGGTTTTGCCAACACCTGGTGGACCTGAAAGGACGTAAACCACGTTCTCTTTTATTGATGATTCAGCAGCTTGCAACTCGCTACTTCTATGCAAGAATTTATTGGAGAGTGGCGTGCTAATTCCACCTCGCTCATATTCGCGAATGAATTCGTCTATGCCTAAAACTTGATTGGTTTCAAGTGGTAGGTTTAAGTAGTTGCTGGCAAGGAATGAATTCCTTCTGATTTCCTTCGCCCAGAAATCTAGATCGCAGAACGTTACTGTAGTATGCTTCGATTTAAGGACAGTTAGAATTTCTTTTCTGTCTTTGATAGTGATCAAATGAGAGGATGCCAGTATGATCTGTCGAACATCTTTCAATAAAATACCGGTCTTCTTCGGATTTTGGCATTTAACCAGATCATCCTTAAGTTTTTTTATGTATTCAGATTTCCTTTCGTTCCTCTTTTTAGTCGTGTACTCAACCAGGATGTACTTTTCATTTTCAAGGATGATTAGCGTATCAGGTGTTCCTGTTTTCGGAGCTCTCTTTCCAGGAGAAAGTCCAATGGGTTTTATCTCCTTATATTTTATTTCTGAGCAAAGCGTAAAATAGTCGTCACCCAACCTCTGAAAGGTGCTTGCATCAATTTCCGTAAGCCGGCTTTGAATGGATTCGATTGAGGGCATTGACTCATTGGTTGCATTTCGTACTGCTAAGGTTGAGAATGCTACTCCTCTTTTTCCAAAGTCAGATGTCCACAAACATATTCCAGAAGCTCACCAGGATTAACCTCCATTGCCAACGCAATTAGATACAGCTCTTCCGCTGTAAGCCTTGCCGTATCACTAGTTGTGATTGCAGTAAGCCTGTTTTTCCCCAGTCCGGTCTTTCGAGCCACGCTCGCTTTGTTGACGGACTTCTTTTCGAAATACTCCCCTAATCGGGTCAAATCACTCATACGTCTAAATATTTGGTATATAAATATAGTATTTGGGTACACTAATCATATAAAATGGTACTAAAAGTTGTATTTAGTACTATAAAAGAGTACATTAGTGTAATAATGCAGTACATTTTATGGCTGAGAGTAATATTAACGGTAAGGAAAAATTGCTAACAATTCCTGTCATGGGCATTGAAAAGCTTATGAGCTATGAACGTGGCATAAGGGGCATCCTTGGTAAAATCGAAGTCGGTAAATGTGAGCCAGAATTAATGGAGCATGTTAAGTCAGTTTATGAGTTGCTTGCGCAGCTTCAAATGATAACAAAGTCAATGAGAGCTGAATGTTCAGAGCAAAAACAATCTATGCTTCAATCATGACTCGTGCTCACGAAATATTCATTCACTGCAAACGGCCTCCAAGCTAATCCACCTGCGCAAATGCTTCGGTGGACTCGAAGTTTAGGTTAATAATAGATGGAGTCCATCAGCCGGGTTGACATCACAGCATTCTCTTCAGTGCTGGTGAGTCACCCGGTTCTATTGTTTCAATTTTTTAAATCTTAATCTCTATCAAGCATGAAACGAAAAATATGCTTGCTGGCACTGCTTTGTCTTTTTGGTAGTACAGTAGCACAAAACAAAAATTCCGGTCTGGTCATCGGTGACCGTGTGCCGGATGTGGTTCTCACCGGAGTGATCAATCATTCCTTGGATCAGATCAGGTTGTCGGAGTACAAAGGCAAATTACTGATCATTGATTTTTGGGCAACGTGGTGTTCGCCTTGCATTTCCATGTTTCCGAAGACGGATTCCTTGCAGAAGAAGTTCTCGGATAAGGTGGTCTTTCTTCCGGTGACGTATCAGTCGAAAGAAGAAGTCTCCAAACTTTTCTCAAAGGCTTCACGCCTGAAGAGCATTCGCTTGCCAATGGTAACGGGTGACAAAACGCTTCACGAACTTTTTCCGCATAAGGAACTTCCACACTATATATGGATTGGTGGTGATGGTGTGGTAAAGGCGATCACCGGTCACCATGAAGTGAACGAGGCCACTATCAACAAGATGTTGACGGAACCTTCACAGTCACTTGCCGAAAAGAAGGACGCAATGAAAGCGTACAATCCGGAAGAGCCTTTGCTCTTTCAACCTATTGGTATAGCGAAAGAACACGTGCTCTTCCAATCTATGCTCACCCGGTACGTGGAAGGTGTTCAGAGTCGCTTCGATGTGATTCGCGATGAACAAGGTTCGGTCACGCGCATCACGATGGCGAATGCATGGATACAATTGATGTTCGCGCTGGCGTGGAGTGATGAAACACGCTACTTCAGTCGGAACCGTATTGTGCTGGACGTGAAAGACCCATCCGGAGTGATCTCCAACCTGGAAGGCGCTCCATTCAAAGCATGGCTTCGTGATCATGCCTGGTGTTATGAAGTGATCGTGCCATCACACTTGTCGGCAAATGTTTTTGAGATCATGCGAAGTGATATGACGCGATTGTTTCCACAATACATCGCCTCAGTGGAGAAACGTGCTATGCCTTGCCTCATATTGGTTCGGACTTCAGACGCTGATAAAATAAAATCCAGTCAGGATTCTTCGGTTACTAACGTGGATGCATTTAGTCTATCCATTACCAACAGCAGCATTCAACTGCTCGTCTCGCAGCTTAATCATTACCTCCAGCATCTGAACAAACCGGTTATCGATGAAACCGGGTACAAAGGAAACGTGGATATAAATCTGGATGCCAGATTGAGCAGCGTTGATGATTTGCGCAAAGCATTGAAGGCGTATGATCTAGACCTGATCGAGAAGAAGCGCGACATCGAAGTGCTCGTTATCCGCGATGCGAATTAAACAGTGACTCATTAACCTAAAACGAATAACCTATGAAAAATCAATTACTCATTTTACTGATTTTGTATTGCAGTCATGATGCGCTGTGTCAGTCGCAGATAAGTGGGCGTGTCACATCGGCTACGGATAACCAGCCGCTGCCCGGTGTCAACGTGATTGTAAAGGGAACGACTGTAGGAACTACTACGGATGCTGACGGAAGGTACACCATACAGGCACGGGAAAAAGATGCACTGATATTTTCTTTTATCGGTTACGCTTCGCAGGAAGTCACCATAGGAACGTTGACAGAGATCAACATCGCGATGACGGAAGACATTGCCACATTGGACGAGGTGATGATTGTATCCACGGGCTACCAGGAGATTCCGAAAGAACGCGCTACAGGTTCCTTCGCTCAGGTTGACAATGAACTTGTCAACAGGCGCATCAGTACAGATGTGCTGAGTCGCCTGGAAGATGTGACTAGCGGTTTGATCTTTAACCGGAATGTGGAAGGTAACACGAATGATATCAGCATTCGTGGAAGGAGTACCATTTTTGGTAACGCCAGTCCGTTGATCGTGATCGACAACTTTCCGTATGATGGCGATATCAACAACATAAACCCAAACGATGTTGAGTCGGTGACCGTGTTGAAAGACGCAGCGGCTGCTTCCATCTGGGGAGCTCGTGCAGGAAATGGTGTGATCGTGATCACCACCAAAAAAGGAAAACGTAATCAGGCTCCGCGCATTTCAATTAACTCCAACATCACCATCGCGCAAAAGCCGGATGTGTTCTATGCACCGCGCATGACAACGAGTGACTTCATTGACGTGGAGCGAATGCTCTTTGACAAAGGATATTATGAAAGTGCCGAAGTATCAGATAGTCATGAACCACTTACTCCGGTGGTGGAGCTACTGATTGCACACCGTGATGGACTGATAGAGACAGATGAAATGGAACAACAACTCTCGTTACTGGAACAAAACGATGTGCGCAGGGATTACGAGAAGTACCTCTATCAAAACGCCATTAATCAACAATACTCCATCAGCATTCAGGGCGGATCAGAATCACATCGCTACAACGTGTCAACTGGCTTTGACAGGAATATGGAGAATTTGGTGCATAATGATTTCAGTCGCTTTACACTGAATGCAAACAATACGTGGTCGTTCTTCAACGATAAGCTGGAAGTGAGTGCAGGGTTGTACTACGCACAATCGAAACGAAACAGAAATAACGATGGCTTTACGAACCTGCGTTTTAACTCTACATCACCGATGTATCCTTATGCGCGATTAAAAGATGACGAAGGTAACAATGCCACTCTGATCAAAGACTATCGGCTGGGTTTTGTCGAACAGGCTCAGGCAGATGGATTGCTTAACTGGAAATATTCTCCCCTTGATGAGATCAACATCCGCGACAATACTTCGCAGTTACAAGATTATCGCATCAACACGCGACTACAATACAAGTTCAACAAAAGCCTGAACGCTGAAATACTCTATCAATACTGGAACAGTACTACAGCAACGCGGGACAATCAGGGAACGGGATTATATTCTACGAGGGATCAGATCAACAAGTTCACGCAGGTGGATGGGGATGGAAACTTAACTCATCCCGTTCCGATGGGCGGAATACTGGATACGTATGATCAACGTTCATCGAGCTATAACTTCCGAGGCCAAATTAACTTGAATCACGCTTGGGATAACCACGGTGTATCGGCATTGGCAGGATATGAGGTAAAAGAACTGAACTCGGATGCGAACTACTATCGATACTATGGGTACAACGATGAACTGGCCACCACACAGCGGGTAGATTATACTTCGTTCTTTCCGGCATACAATAATCCGGGTCAATACATTTCCATTTATAATCGGGATGGAATTAGTTCGATGACCGACCGGTTCATTTCTTATTTCGCGAACGCAGCTTATACATTTAAAAACCGGTACACTTTGTCAGCCAGCGCACGAAAAGATCAATCCAATCTTTTTGGTGTGGATGCAAACCAGCGCGGAGTACCACTGTGGTCAACGGGACTAGCATGGACGATAAGCGATGAATCTTTTTTCAAATGGTCGTGGCTGCCGTATCTGAAGGCGCGTACCACCTTCGGGCACAATGGTAACATCGATAAATCAGTAACAGCTTACACAACTGCGGTGAGCTTGGGATATAATTCATTAACCGGATTACCATATAGCACAATCATTAATCCACCAAATCCAGCACTGCAATGGGAACGTGTTAAGATCTGGAATGCAGGTATTGATTTTGAAACGAAAGACAGAATACTGAGCGGAAGCATTGAGTATTACACCAAGTGGGGAATCGATCTGATTGGTTCCATGCCGTATCCTCCATCGACTGGCGTTACTGTATTCCGGGGTAATAATGCCGATACAAAAGGACATGGTGTTGATCTCGTACTGAATGCTGCGATTATTAATCGTGAGTTTAAATGGAATGCGAATCTTCTCTATAGTCACCTGACGGAGAAAGTGACTTCGTATAAGATAGAAGCTCCGGCAGTTAAGTATGTCTATGATGGAAGCGGAAGTGCGCTGATCTCGTATCCACTCGAAGGCAAACCACTCTTTGCCATTTACAGTTTCGATTGGGCAGGACTTGATCCTGAAACCGGTAACCCACAAGGTTATGTGGATGGCGCTGTCAGTAGCGACTACGCAGCAATCATTAGTAATTCCACTACCAAATCAATAGTGTATCACGGATCGGCACGGCCTACTTCGTTTGGTTCACTTCGAAATACATTCACGTGGAAGAATATCTCCTTATCGGTTAATGTGAGTTACCGGCTTGGCTATTATTTCAAGCGAAGTTCCTTGCGGTATAGTAATATTCTGAAAGGACAAGTTGATCATGGTGACTATTCAAAGCGGTGGCAAAATCCCGGTGATGAGCAATCAACATCTGTTCCTTCGCTACCGGAGTTCATGGATCAAAACCGGGATGATTTTTATCTGAACTCTTCTGCGCTGGTAGAGAAAGGTGATCATATCCGTTTACAAGACATCAACCTTACCTATACACTGGATAGAAATCAGTTCTCGCGTTTGCCGTTCAATAGGGTTCATCTTTATGTCTATGCCAATAATCTGGGCATCCTGTGGAAAGCTACAGATAGTGACCTTGATCCCGACTATCCAACCATGAAGCCAGTGCGAACCCTTGCTGCCGGAGTTAAAATTGATTTCTGATTACCAAATACTGAAATGCTATGAAAAAATATATCAACACGATACTGATAGTTTCCTGCCTGATCGCAGCGGGATGCAGTGATGACTTTTTGGAGAAGAAGCCAGACAAATCATTGGTTGTCCCCACTACACTCGATGATTTACAAGCACTGCTTGATAATGCTGACCGTGTCATGAACATCGTTCCTGCTATCGGCATGGTCGCTTCAGATGACGCCTTTACAACGGACAATGCCTGGCAGGGATTATTCACGGCAACAGAACGAAACAGTTATATCTGGAAGGATAACATCTATGAAGGAGAAGCGTGTGGCGACTGGAATATTCCGTATCAGCAGGTATTCTATGCGAATGTTGTACTGGAAAGATCGGAGAATATAGAGGCTACGTCTGCCAATGAGGGACAAAGGAAAAGTATCAAGGGAAGTGCATTGTTCTTTCGCGCACATGCTTTCCATCAGCTCCTTGAACTTTTTTCAATGCCTGTTGGTGAAAGTTCTGGTTTAGGAATTCCCATCCGGTTAACGGCAGATGTAAATGCAGAGGTGACTCGCGCTTCACGAGCGGAAACATTTAACCAAATTATTAGTGACCTCACAGAAGCTTTGTCATTTCTTCCAGTGAATTCATCGTATAAGACAAGGCCAACTACAGCAGCCGCGAAGGCATTGCTGGCACGGGTGTATTTGATTATGGGAGAATACGAAAGTGCAGAAAGTTGGGCGAGTGAATCGCTGAGTGAAAATAATTACTTACTGGATTACAATTCACTGAACGCAGCAGCAACGCGACCTGTGACACGAATGAACGAAGAGATTTTATTTCATGGCCAAATGATCACGTATGGATATACGGTATTCTCAACAACTTATGTGGATACACTATTGTATGCGTCATATGAGAATGATGATTTGCGTAAGCAGGTTTTCTTCAGGCTTCGTAGTCCGAACCGATATACTTTCAAAGCGAACTACACCGGAACATCTACGCTGTTCGGTGGAATTGCTAACGATGAAGTTTATCTGATTCGGGCGGAATGCAGGGCAAGGCTTGGAAATATTGCTGGCGCACAGGAAGATTTGAATGCGCTACTTGAAAAACGATGGAAGACTGGAGCCTTTGTTCCCGTAGAAGAGACAGATCCGAAGATTCTGCTTACCCGTATCCTGGAAGAAAGAAGAAAAGAATTGCTCTTCCGCGCCACGCGATGGAGCGATCTGAAAAGATTGAATCAGGATGAGCGATTTGCAATTACGTTACATCGAAAGTTAAACGGAACGGAGCAAAACTTGCCACCGAATGACATTCGCTATGCGTTCCCGATTCCTGATCAGGAAATACAGACAAGTGGTATCGAACAAAACCCACGCTGATGTTTTACTTATGACCCTCAAACGAAATGTAATGGTGGTGGATGACGATGCCCTTGTCCACCTGATCAGCAAACGAATACTCGCTGCGTATGCGTGTGTGAATAATGTTTACAGTGCTTACAATGGCAAGGAAGCATTGGAGATACTTCATCAGGGATGTGAAGGTGCGATGAATCTTCCAGCAGTAGTCTTACTTGATCTGCACATGCCCATCATGAACGGGTTTCAGTTCTTCAGTGAGGTGAAAGAAATGGAATGCCTCAAAGACAGCAAGCTGGTGACGATTATGTTTTCGTCAACGCTTGATCCGGCTGACATTGAACAGGCACAGTCACTCGGTATTGACTACTTTTTCTCCAAGCCGATTTTGCTGGAGAAGATAGAATCCGTTTTTAGAAAGGAGTTTACTTCTTAGTAAAAGGCATGGATGAATGTGAATCATCCATGCTCTTTTTTATGGAACTGTATGACGGCTTAGTCCGCATCGTAAGTTCCGGGAACCAGTGTGCCAGGTATCATTTGGTTTTGCTGGTTGAACCGCGCCACACATTCGTCAGAACTGCTGACGCAGGTGTACGACTGCGTTTCACTGATGGGCTGCCACGCACCATCGATCTTGGCCTTCAATGTTCCCACAGGCGGAGCATCAAAAGCGTTTGTAACGAACGCAGCACCAATCGCAAAGAGGAATGCCATTGCAGGCAGAAAT